>JAMLHF010000004.1 GCA_023957275.1 Lentimicrobium sp.
AGCATTCCGGTCAAATTATAATAATGTCCCCGGACAACAATGATTCTGTTTATGGAAGCTGAAGTACTCCTTTATCAGATTGCACTCACCCTGATTCCGGGCATTGGCGATATCAATGCGCGTAAACTGGTTTCATACTCCGGCAGTCCCGAAGCGGTTTTCAGGGAAAGCCGCCAGGCATTGCGGAAGATTCCGGGGATTGGAGAAACTACCGTTGATGTAATTTTCAGTAATCGCGGTGTATTGAAAAGGGCCGCAGAAGAGGTTGAATTTGTGATGAAATACAGCATCAGCACAAGCTTTTTTACTGAACGGGGTTATCCGGAGCGCCTGAAGCATTGCGCCGACAGTCCGGTGCTGGTATATTCGCTTGGAAATGCCGACCTGAATGCGCCCCGGATTGTGAGTGTGGTCGGGACCCGCCGCGCTACGGAGTACGGTCGCGAGATGTGCCGTAAACTGATTGCCGGACTGAAAGAACTGGAAATACTGGTGGTCAGCGGACTGGCCTACGGAATTGACACCTGCGCTCATAAATCAGCCCTGGATGAAGGATTGAAAACAGTTGGGGTACTTGCACACGGATTCGACAGGATTTATCCGGCACAAAACAGTATTCTGGCTCAACGTATGCAGGAAAACGGCGGGCTGATTACGGAGTTTTTAAGCGGCACCAACCCGGACCGCGAAAATTTTCCAAGACGCAACCGGGTGATTGCCGGATTGGCCGATGCCACCATTGTGATTGAAGCCGGAGGTAAGGGCGGCGCCCTGATTACCGCTGATATTGCAAACTCCTATAACCGGGATGTGTTTGCGGTTCCCGGCAGAAATGGTGACCCTATGTCGGAAGGTTGCAATAACCTGATCAAGACAAACCGCGCAGCCCTTTTGCAATCGGCCGCCGATGTCATGTATATTATGGGCTGGGACAAACCGGCGGGAAAACCTTTGGCTGCCCAACGCAAACTGTTTGTTCAGTTAAAGCCTGATGAAGAAGCAGTGGTTGCAATACTGCAGGAAAACAGGGAGTGCAGCCTTGACAGGATATGTATAAGCTCCGGAATGCAGACCAGCAAGGTGGCAGCTGCGCTGCTTAACCTCGAATTTGAAGGAATCGTGAAAAGTCTCCCGGGTAAGATATACCGTTTACTTTGAATCCGGTTTGATGTATTTGCTGCGGTGAATCAGGATGGCTGCAATCAGCAGAGTGCCTGCCGCAAAAGCGGCAAAGAACAGCACATCGTTGCTGAGCAGGGTAAACCGGTATACTCCGTGAAAAAAAGTGGCGGCCCCCAGTCCGGTCATGGAATCGATAAACCGGTTTTTACGCATTTTCCCCATCCCGGTGAAAAATCCCAGAATAACGGCAAAAAGAGCGTTCATTGGCCCTGTCGTGATCAGGTAAAGCCAGTCGCCCTCGGTGTGATTGCCAAAAAAAGAATAATAAATTGCAAAAAGAGTGGTCAACCCCAGGGCTATAGCCATGGCGTAAACAATCCCATCCGCAGCGCCGCCGAAGATCTTCCTGCGCGTGATGTCATAATGCAGGGGCAGAAATTTGAAAAATTCATGGGCAAAGCCAATGAAAATAAAGGAATACATAATCATTCTGCGCAAACTTCTGGCGCCGTCTATCCTGAAGTAATGTGCGGCCTGATCCAGCGCAATCAGCGGTAAAGCAATGATAAAGCCATATAATACTGCCATAAACAGCAATCTGAATTCCCCTTTGGGATACTTGTATTTCAGGTAAAAATACAGGCAGATAAACAATAATGGCGAAATCAGTAAAGTAGAATATCTTTCCATAATTTCAGAATTTGGTCAAACACAACGCGAGTTCAAAGGTGCTTTCTGATTAAGATGCTTTGGGAAAGCCAGACCGATGGAATCAGGAAAAATGAAGGTTAGAGGCAGGTAGCAGGTTCAGAACAATCCCGAATAGAGACAAATATATAAAGAAATTTAGCTTTCTGCAATGTTTATGCTTTATTTTGCAGTAAAATCTGCATTAACAGTTGAACCTTCAGGGCTTTCCTCTGACGGATCTATGAAACCCCGGGTCACAGGCTGGCCTTATATGAAAAGCGCTTGGTCCGGATTTCACCTGACTTAAAAAGCGGAGTGTTGATGATTTATTAAGGAAGGCCTTTTGAATTTATCAGCAGGAAACGCGGCCTGCCAACCTGATCCGGGTGATTTTTTCATTCCGGGAAAGGGTTTGGGCAATCAGGTACGCGTGGCCCCGGGGTGCAGGTTTCTAAATGTAATTTTTATATCCATTGCCATGGATCTGCATGAAGGTATTGTGGTTCGTTCAACCGGGAGCTGGTGTACGGTTATGTCGCCTGATGGCAGTGTGACTGAATGCAAGCTGAAGGGGAATTTCAGGATCAGGGGGATTCGGTCTACCAATCCTCTGGCAGTCGGTGATAAGGTTCAGTTTATCGTTCAGCCGGATCAGCCGGTTGGATTAATAAAGAGTATCAGTGACCGGCAGAACTTCATTATCCGCAAAGCCACCCGCTTGTCGAAGCAATCGCACATTATCGCAGCGAATGTTGATCAGGCTGTAGTGATGGTAACCTTGTCAAAGCCAAGAACATCTACCGGTTTTATCGACCGTTTTCTGGTTACTGCCGAAGCGTATCATATCCCGGCCGCAATCCTTTTCAATAAATGTGACCTGATAACGGGCCGGGAAACGGGCCGTCTTGATGAACTGATCTCCCTCTACGCATCTTTGGGATACAAATGTATCCGCACTTCCGCCCTGACCGGAGAGGGGAAGGATGAAACAATTGCTCTCCTCAAAGATAAAGTCAGCCTGATCAGCGGACATTCCGGGGTGGGTAAAACAGCCCTGATCAATTCGATAGAACCGGGCCTGATGCGTAAGGTGGGTGAAATATCCGATTATCATAATAAAGGGAAACATACCACCACTTTTGCCGAAATGCTGCCCCTGAGCTTTGGCGGCTTTGTTATTGATACGCCCGGGATCAAGGAATTTGGTCTTGTGCATTTCGACAGGCAGGAAGTCGCCGAACGGTTCCCTGAAATGCGCAACCTGATGCACCAGTGTCAGTTCAACGATTGTACACATCTTCATGAACCGGGTTGTGCGGTAAAGAAAGCGCTTGCCGAAGGACGCATTCATCCGGACAGGTACAAAAATTATGTCAGCATCATCAATGATGAATATTTTGAAGAGAGTGAGTGGGATTAACTCCTGCTTAAGAAAGTGTAAATTGCATTCTGATTTATGAGAGTGGTTATTCAGCGTGTCCTCAGGGCCGAAGTGCGCAGCAACGGATATGGATCCAACCGGATAGGCAAGGGGTTGCTTATTTTGTTGGGTATTGAGGATTCTGACAATGAAGCTGATATAGCATGGCTGGTCGGGAAAATTTCAAGATTAAGGATTTTCTCCGACGCTGATGGCGTGATGAATCTTTCAGTTATGGATGTCAATGGCGGTATTATGATTATCAGCCAGTTTACGTTGCATGCAAGCACCAGGAAAGGGAACCGGCCTTCCTATATTCGGGCAGCACGGCCCGAAACGGCCATCCCGCTGTATGAGATTTTTGTGGAGCAGGTAAAGCAAGCCACAGGGCTCGAAGTTCAGACAGGCTGGTTTGGCGCGATGATGCAGATCGAATTGATCAATGATGGCCCGGTTACCATTATCATCGATTCAAAAGACAAAGAATAGCAACAGTTCATCCTGAAAAAGAGCTGTTGAAGTTTTGGTCAGAAACTCATAGTCATGCCGAAACTAGGCATAACAGGCAACTGGTAAACCTTATCTCCCGTAATACGGTTAACGTAGAAGATATTCTCGCGGTTGTAGATGTTGGTTACACTCAGGTTAAATTCCAGGATGCCTTTTTCTCCGATCCTGAACCTGCGCATCAGGCTGAAGTCAAGCCTGTGGTAATAGGGCAGGCGGGCTTTGTTATAATCAGCGTAAATGATGCCAAGCTGACCGTTTGATGTCAGGTAATTTGTTCCCGCTCCCTGCTGGAACGTAAGTTGCTCGTAGAATCCCTGGGTCTGTGTGAAGGGGAAGCCCGAACCCAGGTTCCAACGGGCGTTGAATTCCCAGTTGAGCTCTTTGCCGAAGCGGTACGAACTCACAAGATTAACGTTATGTCTTCTGTCGTAGTGGGGAACGTAGTTAATCAGCCCGTCGAAGCGGTTGACATATGCCAGCGAATACACGGCCCAGAAATAGATTTTCCGCGAATCATATTTAACGGATACGTCAAAACCATTTGCATCGCCGTTTTCAATGATAAAATCCTTGCGCAGATATTCCGGTTTATAGTTAATACTGTCTGTAACTTTATTGTATTCCCCGTTGTCGTCATCAAATACCTTGTTGCGGTTGATGTTTGTAAGTTGCGAGAAATCCTTGTAATAGACCTCAACGTTTACACTGACATTCGGCAGGGGGTCTATTTCAGCGCCCAGGATAATGTGGCCTGCTTTCTGAAGTTTATGGGTAACCTTTTTGCCATCGAAGGTCTCCTGCAGGTTGTCGGGCCCGGAAAGGAAACCATAGAACAGGTTGACCACATCCCTGTCGGAGTTGGCGCTGATCAGGTTCTGAGAGTAAAGGCCGGCGGCCATTTTCATCCTGAAATTATCTGAAAAGTTATATTTCATGGCCAGCCTGGGTTCAGGCGAGAAATTCCCGAGGGATGCATAATACTGGATCCGGAAGCCTGGTTCGAAAAGCAGTTTACCCCGGGTCATCTTGTATTTGACAAATGCGGCAATTTCAGTTGTGTTTTCAGTCTGGGAAATCTGCCTTCCGACAGAATTGAAAAAGTCGAAAGCGGTCTTGAACCCGAGCATTTCCAAACCGTATTTAATCTCATCTTTACCGAGAAAATAAGTAAATCCCAGTCCCAGGTTAAAACCGTTAATCTCGCTTGACCGCGCCGGAAGCGATCCTTCTTCCATGGTAATGTTGTATGATGAATAAGCGAAATTACCTTCCATCAGTACCGGATTATTTCCGGGTATCACCACCCAGTTGGTTCCTCCGCCGGTTGCATTCCATTTATAGGTAGCCAGATCAGTATAGTCGACCTTATCGTTGAAATTAAAGCCGTAAAAATTCACCTTGGATCCGTTTGCGGCATTTATAGATACTTTTCCGTAAACATCAGTGTAGTTAAAAGGAAGTCCGGCGGTATCAATGTAGTTATAAAACAGATCTGAGGTCTGTTTCAGGTAAGAATTCTTGGCCGAGAGCAGGAAGGAAATGCTGCTTGGGCTATCGTCGGTCTGCTTTTTTAATGGCCCTTCGAGCATCAGCTTGGCACCGAAAGTGCTGGCGCCGGCTTTCCCTGCGAGGTGTTTTTTGTTACCGTCGCGCGTGGTAAGGTCCATCACCGATGAGATGCGGCCGCCATGCTGGGCATTGAAGCCCCCGGTGTAGATGTCAGCGTTTCGCAGAATATCGGTGTCGAATACCGAAAAAAGCCCTATGGAATGGAAGGGGTTGTAGATAATCATTCCGTCGAGCAATACTTTGTTTTGGATCGGAGAACCGCCGCGGATATACAACTGCCCGCCCTGGTCCCCGGTAAAAATAACGCCGGGCAGCACCTGGAGGTACTGGGCCAGGTCAGGTTGACCGCCAATGGTCGGAATACGGCTGATTTGTTTGGGTGTCAGCTTAATCACCGAGGTGCGGGTGTCGCTCCTGGCTTCTTCCCTGTCTGCGGTTATCTGCACCGCATCCAGGTTAAAAGCTGATTTGGTCAGAAACAGTTTTTTCGTCAGTACCGTATTGCCTTTTATCGTTACCTGTTCACGCAGGGTGTCATAGCCAAGATAAGTTACCATCAGGGTGTATTGCCCGTCGGGTATTTTTGAAATGGTAAAGTATCCGTTCACATCGGTGGATGAACCGTAAGAGGTTTTGTAAAAATAGACATTCGTGAAAATAACCGGCTCCCCGGTCTCCTGCTCATATACAAATCCGCGCACGGTTCCGTTCTGGGCGAAAATTCCTGATGTGCAGGCTAGCAGTAAGATGGCGGTGAGGAGATTAAATCTGATAAATTTTTGCATATTGACGTTAGTGAGATGAGTGAGTCGTTTCAGGCAGGAAGCCGGCTGTATGTTATTTCAGGTTATTCCGGGTTAAGGCCCTCAATTTTGAGAAACCGGACAAAATTAATCAAATTTTATTTTATTTTTCAATCTCATTTCAGGATAAGTACCCTTTCCGTTTGATCCGGAGCAGGTAAATAACAAACATTTTGCTTTCCGAACCAGCGGTAACGGTTTCGGGCAATGTAGCGGTATATGACATCGCTCCACCTGCGGGGAATTATCCTGAAAACAGCGAAAACTTTCCAGCCCCCGCCCAGGGTGATGAGGATTTCAATAACTGCCTGTGAGGCTGAAAATACTGCTCCATTCCTGATAAAAACAATACTTTCCCCTCTCAGGGCTTCTGCAGGTGAAGCTGCAGGCGGCAGGACGGCCGGCGGGCCCGGATCGGCAATGAAAAATAACCTCCGCATGCTGTCGGCCCGAAGTAAAAAGTTCGCTGTTCTGCTGCACAGGATGCAGAATCCATCGAAAATGACCAGGCTCTTCCCGGGAGGTATTTTATTGTTGGAAACGCTTTTGTTCATTGATATAACTTCAAAAGTATATGAATTATACGAACGTATGTTCATATAGTGTGGCACGGAAACGCTTTTTGCCCCGTATTCTCAAACAATTCAGGGATCGGTTTGTTGATTCTGCGGGATTTTGAAAGTTTTCACTACTTCGTTATCTTTGCCATCATTGAAAACATTTCACCAATAAACATAAATACCTAATTAAATACGAATAATGGACGAAAATAAAGTAACCATAGCCGGCGGCAAGCTGAGGGTGCCCGACAGACCAGTAATTCCTTTTATTGAAGGGGATGGCACCGGGCCGGATATCTGGTCTGCAGCGGTGCGGGTTATGGATGCAGCGGTAGCAAAAGCATACGCAGGAAAGAGAAAAATTGAATGGCTTGAAGTCCTGGCGGGAGAAAAGGCGTATAATCTTACCGGTAACTGGTTGCCCGAAGAAACACTTGATGCATTCAGAAATTATAAAGTAGGGATAAAAGGGCCGCTCACCACCCCTGTTGGCGGAGGAATCCGCTCGCTGAACGTGGCATTGCGTCAGCAACTCGATCTGTATGTTTGTCTGAGGCCGGTCAGGTGGTTCTCCGGTGTTCCCAGCCCGGTGAAGGATCCTTCAAAAGTTGATATGCATATTTTCAGGGAAAACACCGAGGATATCTATGCCGGAATAGAATTTATGAGTGGTACGCCGGAGGCGCGTAAGATGCGTGATTTCCTCCAGCAGGAAATGGGCGTAAATAAAATCCGGTTTCCTGAGACCAGCTCTTTCGGGATTAAGCCGGTGTCGAAGGAAGGGACAGAGCGCCTGGTGAGAGCAGCCCTTGAATATACCATCAGCCGCGGACTGCCTTCATTAACCCTTGTTCACAAAGGGAATATCATGAAGTTTACCGAAGGCGCCTTCAAGCAATGGGGATATGATCTTGCCCGAAGGGAGTTCGGACAATATACCTTTACCTGGGCGGAGTACGATGAAATTGCAGCAGCATCCGGTAAGGAAGCCGCAGATAAAGCCCAGCAGGATGCCGTATCGGCAGGAAGGATCATTGTAAAGGATGTGATTGCGGATGCTTTCCTGCAGCAGATTCTGTTGCGCCCGGCTGAATACTCGGTTATTGCCACCCTGAACCTGAACGGCGACTATATTTCCGATGCCCTGGCTGCCATTGTTGGCGGTATCGGCATTGCGCCCGGAGCGAACATCAATTATGTGACCGGACACGCGATCTTTGAGGCAACCCATGGCACCGCTCCGAAATATGCCGGGCAGGATATGGTGAATCCCGGATCAGTGATTCTCTCGGGTGCCATGATGCTGGAATATTTGGGCTGGGTTGAAGCAGCCGGAATGATATATGACGGCATTGAAAAAACAATACTCCAGGGCAGGGTGACCTATGATTTTCACCGCCTGATGCAGAATGCCACCAAACTAAAGACTTCTGAGTTCGGCACAGCCATAGCAGAGGCAATCCACAATTCGTAAGCAGGAAAAACAATCAACAAATTATTCAAATCATTATGGCAAAGAGACTGAAAGATACACTGTACGAAAAGATCATGGATTGGCGTCCACGTACAGAACGATTGATGAAAGAATACGGCAATGTAGTGGTCGATAAGGTTACCATTGGTCAGATCCTCGGTGGAATGCGGGGAATCAAGTCACTGGTTTCAGATATTTCTTACCTCGACCCGCAGGAAGGAATCCGTTACAGAGGATATACCCTTCCGGAGGTTTTTGAGAAACTTCCGAAAGCCAGAGGTGGGGAAATGCCGATGGTAGAAGGCCTCTTTTACCTGCTGCTTACCGGTGACATGCCCACTGAAGAGCAGGCAGCCGAAGTGGCGGATGAATTCAACAAGCGGAGGATACTCCCTCGTTTCATCTACGAGTTGATTGACGCTATGCCATGCTGCAGCCACCCGATGACCATTTTCTCCACAGCCATCCTTACCCTGCACCGCGAATCATTTTTCACCAAAAAATACCATGCCGGCATCAATAAACTTGACTACTGGGATCCTACCTATGAGGATTCGCTCAACCTGCTTGCCAAGTTGCCGGAGATTGCCACATATACTTATGCGAAGCTCTATCGCGATGGGAAAAGAATTCAATCCAATCCCAACCTCGACTTCGGTGGGAATTTTGCCCACATGATGGGTATCGGAAAGCCTTATGACGATGTTTCCAGGATGCACTTTATCGTGCATGCCGATCATGAAGCCGGCAACGTGAGCGCGCATACCGGTCATCTGGTTGCCAGTTCATTATCAGATGTTTATCTTTCGATTTCTGCAATGGTTAACGGACTGGCGGGTCCACTGCATGGTCTTGCCAACCAGGAAGTGCTCCGCTGGCTGCAGGACCTGATGGATAAAATGAACGGCGCGGTTCCTACCGAAGACGAACTGAAACAGTTTGTATGGAATACCCTGAACTCAGGTCAGGTAATACCGGGTTTCGGCCATGCCGTGCTGCGAAAAACCGACCCCCGCTACATGCTCCAGCGTGAGTTCAGTCTGAAAAACATGCCTGAAGATCCGCTTTTTAAAGTGGTGGATATGCTTTACAATGTAGTGCCGCCCATCCTGCTCGAACAGGGTAAGGCCAAGAACCCATGGCCCAATGTGGATGCGCAGTCAGGGGTTATCCAATGGCATTACGGCATCAAGGAGTATGACTTTTACACCGTGTTGTTCGGAATAGGGCGGGCGATCGGTATATGCGCCAATATCATCTGGGACCGTGCCCTGGGTTATCCGCTCGAGAGGCCCAAATCGCTGACTACCGCTATTCTTGAAGATATTGCAGCAGGCAGGAATGTGGAGATAGAAGATTAGAAAAACCCGGATTCCCCGGAGCGGCGGGGAATATTTCATCAGCCTGCACATAACCTGACTTTATTCAGGCAGCGTCATGTACAGGTTTTATTTTTTATCAATCAGCTTTGAAAAATTAATGATCATTCAGAAGGAAATTATACTGCCTGCTTTCCCCCGCGGTTTTCACCTGATTACCGGACTGGTGATGGCCCAGATGCCACCGCTGCCTGAGGCCGGTTTGCTGCATTTGTTTATCAGGCATACATCGGCGGGAATCTGCATCAACGAAAATGCGGATCCAACAGTATTGATCGATTTCGAAACAGTTTTCAACAGAATGGTTCCGGAAGGTCAACCTTACTATCGCCATACTATCGAAGGAAGTGATGATATGCCTGCACATATCAAGTCTGTGCTGGCCGGGGCGGAAGTGACCATTCCCGTGACCAGCGGAAAGTTAAGTCTGGGAACATGGCAGGGAATTTATCTGTGCGAATTCAGGAACCATGGCGGGCAGCGCAGACTGACGGCTACACTGATCAGCTGATTATTTAAGATTTTCGTAATACCATTTAATTGCCAGTTGCAGGCCTTCTGAGAGGCTGTACTTCGGGTTATACCCCAGCAATTTCCTTGCCTTGTCAATGCATGCCATTGAGTGTTGCACGTCACCAGCCCTCGGTGGTCCGTAAACCGGCCTGATCTCCCCGGCCGGAACTCCCAACCCTTGCAGCAACATGGTTAACTGGCTGTAAAGTTCATTCAGGGTGGTACTTTCGCCGTAAGCTACGTTATATACTGTATTAAGGGCGGCGGGATTGTCGGTGAAAAGTGCCAGCAGATTGACCTGCACTACATTGCCGATATAAGTAAAATCGCGCGACTGACTTCCGTCTCCGTTGATTACCGGCGATTCGCCCTTTATCAGTTGTTTGATAAATTTAGGGATCACTGCAGCGTAAGCCCCGTCAGGGTCCTGGCGTTTTCCGAAAACATTGAAATACCTTAGCCCGATGACCTGCATATTGTAAAGATCAGCAAAGACTCCGGCATAAAGTTCATTCACGTATTTGGTGATTGCATAAGGGGAGAGTGGTTTGCCGATAACATCTTCCCTTTTCGGAAGTGCGGGATGATCGCCATAAGTAGAGGAACTTGCCGCGTATACAAATCGTTTGACACCTGCATCACGCGCGGCGACCAGCATATTGACAAAACCGCCGATATTCACTTCATTTGAAGTCGCAGGGTCCTTGATGGATCTTGGAACGGATCCCAGAGCGGCCTGGTGAAGCACATAATCAACCCCTTCGCAGGCCTTACGGCAATCATCCGAATTGCGGATATCCCCGGTAATCAGCGAAAAATTCGGATGGCTGAGAAAGTCCCGGATATTCTCCTGCTTCCCGGTGCTGAAATTGTCGAAGCAAACAACCCGGCTCCCTTCTCCGAGCAACGCCTCAACCAGGTTGGAGCCGATAAAGCCGGCCCCACCGGTTACCAGTATTTTTGATGATCCCAATTGCTGCATGGCCGGCTTACATTTTAAAGGGAGACTACTCTTCTCGTCCCCTTGTGAAGAATGACAAAGGTCGGAGAATTTTGTCAAAAACAAAGTATTGTATCAGCACAAAGTCTTCATCATCATTGATCAGGGCATACATGCGGTCGCGGTCGAAGGTGACCGTTGATCCGTCAAATACATCAATTTCAGGCTCGGGGAGCATCCTCGGGTATGTTTTGACATTCTGTTTGGATCCGTCCTTCGCAACCAGCGTGATCACGTGCATGGGAACCGGACTGGTGATGGAATCCCTGCGTGCCGTTTCCATGTCATTGAACAAAGCCTCGTACCGGATATTCCGGAAAGCATTTACAAAAGACATCAGCTGAAGCGTATCGTAAGCTGCAAGTGTTTTATTGTCGCTTAAGCGGACCAGTTCAAGTCTTGTATTCTCACGGTTTATGACTTTATAGGATTCTTCAGGATGGCTGGGGAATTCAACCAGGATATGGTCTATCTCAGGGAGTTTTTTATTGAATACGGTATGTTCCCTCCAGTCGTTTTCAAGCGTGGAGTATCGGGTGGCTACATACCCGCGCAAACCGGGCATGTAAATAACCACCGGCGCGTCGGCGCCTTCGAGCAGGGCGTAGGTCCCGTTGTTGTCCATGGTTGCATCTCCGACATAGTATGTCTTTGTCAGTTTCTCAACGGGAAACCACTTGTATTTCCCCAGTTTGATGCGGTGGGTATTCTGGTAAATTTCAACTTTTACCGACCTGGCTGAAAGCAGGGTCAGGATGTTGTTATGGGCTGCACGGGCTACCGGCTCCCTAACGGCGATGTTCGACAGGGTAAGCAGAAATGTATTGATATTTTCGGGATGAGCAGCGTACCGCTCATTTAATTGCCAGGTGCCGTCGGCTTGCCGGGTGAGCAGAATGGAGCGGTCAGATTTATCTGACAAAAATACTTTGGTAATTGCAGCCGTGTCAGCTACTGCAAAATCGCGTATCCCTTCATGCAGGGTTGATTTTGACCGGTTCATGATCAGGTATCCGGCCAGCAGGGCCAGTATCAGCGTGATGATCAGTGTGAGCCTGTTTTTTCGCATTTCAGAGTAGATCAATAAGTTTTTGTTTTTTGTGATTCAGTTCCGGTCTGCCGGAAATTGAATATTGGCCTTTGTCAAATTATCTGGCGTAGCGGTGCTTCCTGATCATGAACTGGATGAGTCCGAACAGGATTACCAGCAGCACCGGACCGGCAGTATTGATAAGCTGCCACATCAGCAGGTCTTTTCTTGCGCGGGTTACATCGAGCGACCTGAGCCTGAGCTCGCGGGAGCGTACCGCCATCAGTCCGGTATCGTCGCAAAGATAATTCACTGCATTCAGCATCAGCTCCCTGTTCCCGAAGGTCTGACCTGTAAACCGGTCGTAGCCCAGTGGGTAAGGGTTGAAGGTGCCCGCGCTGAACTGAACCTGGTTTTTAATCAGGTCTCCGTCGGCCATCACAATCATTCTGTTCTCAGGACTCCTGCCGGTAAAACCGATTTCCGGAGCCTGCGCAATTTCAGCGGGAATCCGGTTGTTGTAAAGAGATTCAAATTCTCCTTCGAGCAGCACCGCCACAGCCTGAGGAGGTTGGTTGTAATCGGCCGGATCGGGCTCAAGGCGCAGGATGTCAAGGCTGATCATGACGGGCGTATTTGCCACACGGGTGTACTGTGACGTTTTTAAAAGCACTGTTTTGCTGATTGCCGGATTTCCAACGGTATCGATACTGCTGATAAACTCCGTCCGTACCGCATTCAGGTTGCTGACCACCGGGTGTGAAGAGGTGGAGGTAAGCACCGGAAAATAATACCAGGGAAAGAAACTGAATTGCGGCTGATTCCCGATCTGCCCGGTATACAGCGGAATCGGCAGCGCATTCAGGTCCATCAGCAGGTTACTGTTGAGCCTGACCCCATAACGAAAGAGCATATCATTCAGGTTAATATCCTGCGTGATTCCCATGGTTCGGTCAGCAGATTGAATGCTGTCCATGCTGGCAAAAACCGGATCTATCAGCCACAGGACTTTACCGCCTTTCATGATATACTGGTCGATGATAAATTTGTCTTTCTCGCTGAAAACGGAATCGGGTTTGGCGATGACAATTGCCTTGTATTTATTTAAAACCGTAAAGGTTCCGTCTTCATTTTCTTTTCTTTCGGTAAGTGCGTTCACCCTGCCGTTGATGTTTACACTTTCAACAACATAGTAATCAGACAGCGCCCGGGAGATATCGGCGATCTCGGGTCCTTTGAGTTCGCCATGGCCTTGTGTAAAGGCGATTTTTGGTTTTCCCGTATTGCTCAGTTTCCTGATGGCATTTGAGATATTGTATTCCAGCGCCTGTATCGAATTATTAATAATTACATCCGGAGGGGCGCCTATTTGTTCTGATATAAGGTTCAGGGGAATTTCGCGGCCTTTGTGCGAAACAATGGCCCCAGGGAATATTCTTTGTTGCTGCTGCCCCTCCTTTTTTCTGACGTTGATGTCGGTTGGCTGAAGTCCTTGCTGGATCAGCCTTTCGAAAACTTCATTCCTGGTTTTGGTATCCGGGGCTTCGGAAGGGTTGATAAATTCGTATTGAATATTGTCATTAAACGCCCTGAATTCATCCAGCATCTCGCGGGTGGAGCGGCTAAGCATTTTAAAGCCGGCCGGGAACTCACCCTCAAGAAAAACTTTAAAGTAAAAGATGTCGTCGGTTTCCCTGAGCAGCTTTTTGGTGGAAGGGGAGAGGGAATATCTTTTTTCAGTAGTCAGATCAAAACGGGTGAAAACATAGGAACCGATGATGTTGAGCAACACAATAATCAAAAGCCCCAGCATAAGCTGAAGAATGTTGTTACGGCGGATATCTTTGTTTGTTTGTCTGGCTGAACTCATTTTCTTAACTCCGGTATTAGAATTCTATTGACTCCGGCTATTCGGCTGTGGTCTTTGATTTTTCCTGCTTCTCCCATTTTCTGCTTTCGAGGGAGGTTTTCGTCAGCAGTATAAATATGCCGATAAGACTCAGGAAATAGATTACATCACGGGTATCGATCACACCCCGGCTCATGGAAGCGTAGTGCGCTTCAATTCCCAGCGACATAATGAACAGGTCGGCTTTCCCGAAAAGGGAGAGAGAGGCTACAAACCCGAATCCAATGTAGGCAAAGCCACTGATAATCAGGGCAAGCATAAATGCAACAATCTGGTTGTCGGTAATGGACGAGACAAAAATACCGATGGCAACAAATGCCGAAGCCAGGAACAACAGGCCGATATAGGAGCCCCACATTCCGCCCAGATCCATATTTCCTTTGGGCAGCCCAAGAAGATAAACTGAAACGGCATAGATCAGTGTAGGCAACAGGGAGAAAATCACCAGCGATACTCCTGCCAGGTATTTCGACATAATTATCTGCATATCTGTCAGCGGTTTGGTTAGCAGCATCTCAATGGTGCCCCCTCTCTTTTCATCGGCAAACGAACGCATGGTGATGGCCGGTATCAGGAAGAGGAATACAAAGGGGGAAATCATGAAGAGATTATCCAGGCTTGCATAACCGTAATCAACAATGTTGAATCCCATCGGAAAAACCCATAGAAACAAACCGTTAATCAGCAGAAATACCACAATGGCTATATAACCGATCAGTGAGTTGAGAAAAGCGAAAAACTCTTTCTTGTAAAGTGTAAACATATTTTGTCTGAGGTATCCCGTTAAGAGGGGGCTAAATTACTCAAAATTGCCGTTTTGGGGGATTGTTTTTGGAATTTTTGGCAAATCATCATCCTGCACCCTGTTCCATTGGCCGCATACGCACGATTGCCGGATCCGGACCTTCATTCAAGCGGACAGATTATGATACAATCAGGCAGAGTGCAGGGAAGGAGGTTTTAAGGTCAGCGGGCAAATTCAATCAATACCACATCATCATTTCTTAATCCGAGCAGGCTGGAGGCGTTTCCTTTATTAATCGCTATTTCAAGGTATCCCGTAGTGCTGAAGAGCAAGGCTATTTCACCTTCGGGAACATCGCTGTACGCGTTTCTCACGATATTCACCGGATGGGTTTTGCCCTTGATGTTGAGAGAGAATTTTCGCCTCATCCCTGTCTCCAGAAATTCCTTCTCTGTGATATTCAGGAAAACGTTTTCGTAATTATCAATGTAGATGACCCGGCCGCTGATGATATTTCCATTGATCTGAGGCTGCATTGAAATCAATGCCTTAAGCTCGTTCCTGACATCTCCCAGTTCTTCAACCGGTTTACCGTTAGCCAGATGTACCGCTGCTTTTACAAATCTGTCGCGGGTTGAAAAGATAAAATGACCTGAGTCCTGGGGAATGGTAAGTTCAACAATTTTTTCCGGTAGCCCGTCAAACATCAGTGTGAAGATGCCGTTGTCCGCACCGATAAAAAAATGATTATTGTATTCCAGGGCAATATGTGGCGTGATTTCAGATTCTTCTGTATTTACACCTACAATATGAACTGTGCCGGCCGGGAAATGAGGATAGGTGTTTCGCAGGATAAATGATGCCTGTTTAACGCTGAAAGGCGGAATCTGGTGGGTTATATCCACTATCCGGGCATCAGGGAGCTTGCTGAGTATGGCGCCTTTTACCACACCGGCATAATGGTCCCTGGGGCCCCAGTCGGTAGTAAGTGTAATGATTTTTACCTGTGCCATATTTATTTCGTTGCCTTCCCGCAGATATTAACCTTTCCGGTCATTGACCGAAAGCCAGTTTTATCAAATTCAGATGATTGTTGCACAGGCGTATACGGGCACGGGCTTCAATCACATTTAATTTTCAGCATACCGGAGAACAGGCTATCCTCTCACCGGCCGGATTTCTTTTAAGGATGAATCCTTGCAAAATTACATTATCTCTTTATTAAACCAAGGGGATTGGCCATGAATTCTGCTTGCGGGTTTTCACAGGCCCGGGTTCCCTGATTTTGCTGTATTTACAGTTGATTAAATGATTCTTTTAATAACTTTGTACTTAGTACATGACAAAAATCACAACAATCTGACAATCAATGCAATATGTTAATAACTTGGTGATAACTATTGCCTAAAAAATGATATAATATACTGGTATTCAGTATCTTAGATGAATATGTTCCACCAAACTCATCAGGATACATGAACACCAGTAATGAGAGTAAAAATAGCATTTTAACTGCAATCTTATGCAGTACATTCGGAAATAAAATGAATTTGGCCCGAATTAAGTTCTTTGGCTTATTTATTTGCGCCCTTTGCAAAGTTCAGACAGTTTGTTTTGAAAAATTGGCAGCAAGTTTTGATTCAGAAGTAAGGGTTGACTCCTCATTGCGTAGAATACAACGCTTTATGTCTGAATTCATGTTAGACTCAAACCTGATTGCACGTATCATATTCGCTATGTTGCCGCATCAACCGCCCTACCGCCTGGCAATGGATAGAACTAATTGGAAGTTTGGAAAAATCGATATTAACATCCTTGTTATTGCCATTGTTTATCAAGGAGTTGCTTTTCCTATCATGTTTTCAATGATGGATAAGTGTGGCAATTCATCAACCCCGGAACGTATTAAGCTTATGCAACGTTTTATCAGCTTGTTCGGTATTGATAGTATTGATTGTCTGCTTGCTGACAGAGAGTTTATAGGGGGTAAGTGGCTGGGATTTCTTAACGATAATCGTATTCGATACCACATCCGCATCCGCGAAAATTTCTGGGTAACTATTCCAAGAAACGGCCATTGTGTAAAAGCTTCCTGGTTATTCAACCGACTAAAGATCAACCAGTTTGAGTATTTCCATGGAATCGTCTATGTTAACGGGCAGTTTTGTTATTTATCCGCATCCAGAATCAAAAACAAGGAAGGAATTCCGGAACTGCAAATCATCGTATCATTCAACAAGCCTGATGAAGCACAATCATTATACAAAGAACGATGGCAAATTGAAACGGCATTCAAGGCACTAAAATCGAGCGGATTTAACATTGAAGATACACACTTGACCGACATAGACCGGGTGGGAAAACTCTTTAGCTTGCTCCTGATTGCTTTTGTCTGGGCCTACAAGGTGGGAATCTTCCTGGACTCAATCAAGCCAATTAAAGTGAAAAATCACGGAAGAAAAGCCAAGAGTTTTTTCAAATTAGGACTGACACACTTGTCAAATATACTGTCAATAAACAACTTAGACAAATTTAGAGAATGTTGCCTATTTTTGTCATGTACTTAGAACTTTGTATCAAAACCGGTATGATCAAACACATTGTATTCTTCAGGTTATTGCCCGGATTACGGGAGGCCGGGTCCGCAGATTTGCTGGAGGAGGTCAGCTACCAGCTTGGGTTGCTTCCGGCGATTATTCCCGGCATTTTAAATTACGAGATCCACCTGAATATTGCAGCGGATCCGAAAGCCGCTGATCTTGTCCTGGTAAGTGAATTTTCTGATATGGACGCCCTGAAGGCATATCAGGTACACCCGGCTCATCTCGCATTTGTGGAATGGAACCGGAACAAATGCCCCAAAATGGCCGTTGCCGATTATGAATGTTGATAACCTCCTGAATTTGCCACTATTGTGCCCTATTATCCGGTAGTTATTCTATTTTTGTATCAGCAATTCTGCCTAATCTCATTACCACCATGAAAAAACTACCCCTCCTCCTGTTTTTGTTTCCGCTGGCTTTTATTTCATGCGATCTTGGCGGCGAAAATTATGCGCGGTATTACGATTATGTAGATATTGATGAAATGTACATCCCCGACAGCGCAATGGTCGGGGATACTGTACCGGTTTATGCCCGTGCAGGCGCCCCGAATGGCTGCTGGTCTGAACTTGAATTATATTGTTATCCCTATAACGACACGCTTTACCTTGTGAATGCCTCGGGTTTGTATGAATCTCATGACGGTGTTTGCCCGGAAATCTATGTAACAATGGACAGTACTTTCAGGTTTATTCCCGATTCTGCCGGCATTTATATTTTTGTTGCCCAGTCGAAATCGAAACAGGGCTTTACCGATACCCTGGTTGTGTCGCCGATGCGTTGATCCGGAGCAAAGTGTTCATTCCTGCAACAGGGCTGCTTATAATCCGTTGATGTTGCAGGTTGGACTACCGGATATCTTTTCAGGATAGTTTAATATATTGCTGAAACACATATGAAAAACATTGCCTCACCTTTGCCTGCTTCCGAGAGGATTATTCTTCTGGATATTTTACGGGGATTCGCGCTGCTGGGTATTCTGATGGTAAACATGAAGTTGTTTATTCATCCGATGAGTGCCATGATGCTGAAGCCTCCGGCTGATCAGCCGTTGATGGTCCTTATTCCGGAACTGCTTGTGAAATTCCTGTTCGAGGGAAAGTTTTATATCCTGTTTTCACTGCTTTTCGGTTACGGTTTCCGGATATTTATGCAAAAAACTGCAGAATCCGGTTCAATCCTCCCCGTGTTCCGGCGCAGGCTTTTGATATTGCTTATTTTCGGGATTTTGCATATTGTCCTGCTATGGGCCGGAGATATTTTGTTTTTCTATGCCATATTCGGATTCCTGCTGATCCTGTTCAGGAATTCCTCCGACCGTAAGGTTGTTATCTGGGCGGTGGTTTTAATGCTGATCCCTGCTTTTATTACGGCTATTTCATGGGGTATGATGGCCCTGGGCGCTTCATTTCCCGAAGGCAAAGCGGCCATTGATGCATCCCTCGCGGAAAGTTCCCGTTCAATCAATGATTTGATCGACCGCGCGCGTGAAGCATACAGCCAGGGAAGTTTTGGCGATATAGTCCGCACCAGGATTGAAGAATGGACTTTCCTTCTGCCTGCCTTATTATTTTTCTATCCGGCGGTTCTTGGCACGTTCTTATTTGGCATGCTTGCCGCACGGAAGCAACTCGCAGTTTCAAATACTGCGAACACCTCCTTTTTCAGAAAGAGTTTGCCATATACCCTGCCCATCGGGATAGTGGCAGAGGCTGTTTATACTTACGCATCCTTGCATGCTGACATGGCGGTACCCAATGGGATAAGCACGCTGGCATCATTTTCGCATGCCGTCGGATCCCCGGCGCTCACCTTCTCTTACATCGGTTTGATTGTCATACTGATTGATAAAGGAAGCCTTTCAGGCTTCTGGAATATCCTGGTTCCTGCCGGCCGTATGGCACTCACCAATTACCTGATGCAATCACTTATCTGCACAACAATATTCCTATCATATGGCTTGGGTTTGTCAGGTCAGTTGAATGCCATACAGGGAATTATCCTTGTAATGCTGATATTCTCCCTGCAACTTCTTTTCAGCCGTTACTGGATGCGGGAGTTTCGCTACGGCCCGGTTGAATGGTTATGGCGAAGACTCACCTACCTCAGGCCGTTAAGTTTCAGGAAGAAAAACGGATAGATTCTGAAACAGTTGTTTTAATTTTATTTGAACAATTCACGGTTCATAATCAGATTTAAATTTTAATAAATGCCTAAAACATTGAAAATGAAAGCAAATTTCCGCCACTACGCTGTTGTTTTTTCTCTTCTGATCCTGCTGGGAGGAGGTCTCTGGTTATATCTGCAGGCGCCCCGTCAGGTAACGGATAATCATCATATGCTTGCACGCACGGGTCTGAATAAAGAACCGGGATATCTGCCAAATGACTGGCTGTCGAGGCAGCGGGCCTATCCGCAGGGCCGGATAAAAACTGAAAATTACCTGAAGGCCGTGAGGGATGCACATCTGATGCACCGTGCTGTATCACGTGGCTCTTACAGCTGGGAGCCTGCAGGGCCGACAAATATCGGCGGGCGGATTACCGACATAGAAATGCCGTCCGGCTCATTTTCAACAATTTATGTCGGTACGGCTTCCGGTGGAATATTTAAGACAGATAATTCCGGAGCAGACTGGACAAATATTTTTGATCAGGCGGCTACCATTTCCATCGGTGACCTTGCAGTGGGCCGTCAGAATACGGATCTGTTATATGCCGGAACCGGTGAAGCCAACGCCTCAAGCCAGAGTTTCAGAGGCGACGGAATTTATAAGTCGATCGATGGAGGGCTTAGCTGGGAACATTCAGGGCTGGACGAATCGGCCTATATCGGGCGCATCATCATTGACCATCAGAACGAGGAAAGGGTTTTTGTGGCCGCTTGTGGCAATCTTTTTACCCCTGACAGCCACCGCGGAATATACCGGACCACCAATGGGGGAGCCAGCTGGGAACAGGTGCTATATATCAGTGACTCCACTTCCGGGATTGACCTGGTGCAGCATCCGGCCAATCCCGACATTCTTTATGCCGCCATGTGGGAACGCATGCGCGGCCTTAACTACCGCCGCTCATTCGGGCCATCTTCAGGCATATGGATGACCACTGACGGAGGTGATACCTGGACGAAGCTGCAGGGCGGCCTGCCCCAGGGAAATCAGGTAGGGCGTATCGGTCTGGCCATTTCGCCTTCTGATCCGCAAAGGCTGTACGCATTTTTCGACACCAGTTCGGGTGAGGCGGTTTATCGCACGGATGACGGGGGCCAGGGTTGGATACGCACCAATGACAACGCCATTCAGGGTATGAACAGCTCCTTCGGTTGGTATTTCGGACAAATCCGGGTGAACCCGGTAAATCCTGACGTAATTTACCTGCTTGGTGTTGACCTTTATTATTCTACCAACGGCGGCAACAGTTATATCCAGTTGGCGGGGTATTATAATTCTGATGAAATTCATGTTGATCACCATGCCTTATTTATCCACCCATCAACCGGAAGGGTTTATGAAGGCAATGACGGAGGATTCTATTTCAGCGATGATATGGGGGTAAACTGGACCTGGATTAACAATCTGCCCATCACCCAATTCTATGACATCGAGATAGATTACCTGAATCCGGCCCGGCTGATCGGTGGGACACAGGATAATAACACCATCAGAACTTCCGCGGGAAATGTGGACGGATGGGATGCCATTCTTGGCGGAGATGGTTTTTATTCGCTGGTTGATTATACCCGTTCAAACGTGGTTTATGCTGAGTATCAGTGGGGGATGTTGCACAAGTCTACCAATTTCGGCAATTCAATGTCATACATCGGGGACGCCTGGTCAAACGACAGGGTAAACTGGTCGGCTCCTGTGGTGATGCATCCTCAGAATCCGAACATTCTTTATTTCGGTACTTACCGGGTATGGAGAACTTCAAACGGGGGCAATAGCTGGAGTGCGGTAAGTCAGGATCTGACCAAAGGAGATGACGGCAGTACCTATCATACCATCACCACCCTTGCCGTGTCGGGCATTGATCCTGACATCGTGCTTGCCGGTACCGATGACGGAAAGGTTCATGTCAGCGTGGATGGCGGATCATTGTGGACGGACATCAGCGCGGGTCTTCCTGACCGCTGGATTACCCGGGTGGCTGCAGATCCTTTCGATGTAAATACTATTTATGCAACCTGCTCGGGATTCCGTTGGGATGAGCCATTGGCACATGTTTTCCGTTCAACTGATCTGGGCAACACCTGGGAACCCATCAGCAATAACCTGCCCGAACTTCCGGTGAATGCTTTTGTGGCTGATCCGACCAGGCCGGGCAGATATTTTGTCGGGACCGATGCAGGGGTGTTTATGAGCAGGGATCACGGGCTGAACTGGGAAAGTATGAATCAGGGACTAGGGAATGTTCCCGTAACTACCATGAAAATTCATGATGCCGAAGAGATGCTGGTGATCGGTACCTACGGCCTTTCCGCCTACCGGCTTAACCTGTCTGACCTAAGTGTGGATGCTTCCCCGTTGCCTGGGCCATCGTCTTCGCTGGCACTGATTTCAGTTTACCCGCAGCCTTTTAATGCTGATCTGACAAGTGGAACCTGGGCAAAGATCAGTTCGCCTGCCGGGCAAAATGCTGAGATGCGTTTATATGATCTGAAAGGGCGGTTGATTGCGCCTGTTAAGACTTTATCGCTGAAAGCCGGTGTCAATACCGTTTCGCTGGATATCCTGCTTCAGATAAAGCCAGGGCCGGGCTGTTACCTGCTGACGATTCACTCAGGGACGCAAGTGGTATCAAAGAAGGTTATGATTTTATGATAATCTGACGCAAACCGGCTGCCGGCAATGCCGCTGGGAGGCCATCAGTTCAGGAGAGTCAAAAAAAGTTGTTTTTCAGCGTTGGTAATGCGGGATGTAGTTGATCTACAGAACTACCCCGGCAAATCAACGACTTAATACAAAAGCAAAATGCTTCCGGAAACAGAGACCGGAAGCATTTCTGCATTTTCAGTTTGCAGCCTTTTAACCAGGGTTTATTCAGGATTTTTATTTACGGTGTGTGCTGCCTGCTCAAAATCCCGGCTGGATTTGAGCAGATTGAGGGTATAAAGGGTGAGATTCTTCATTTCCGCGAGAATATTCAGGTAGAGGATGCTGTTGCGCGTGCCGGTTTCCGAGTTTTTGATCCGCTTCACCTGCTTTTTCCTTGTCTCTTCAATAATCCGCTGTATGTTTTGCTGCCTGGCTACGATCATGTCAAAATCTGCATAATTCTGTTTCTTCAGCATATTCATCACTTCGCCGAAGAGCAGGGATATCTCTCCATTGAGCCTTGACAGTTCTTCAATCTGAACCGGGATCATCGGGCGGTGATTGTTTTCGACATGTTCAAAACTCGGCATGGTGATAAATGAAATGCAATGATTTATCTCCCGCAGGTAGTCGATGGCCTGCACATAATAATGTCCTGATTCAACGGAGTCCTCGCGCAGGTGCGACAATGTTTTGCTGATCTGATTTTTAAGCCGCTTTGTGGATACATTCAGGGCTTCAGAACCGCTTTTGGCGTTTTTAAGTACTTTTCTGTCTTCATCCATTAAACCCATAAGGGTTTCTTTGAAGATGGCAAGGCTTTGTTCAAGAACCTGCTGAATGGTGAGGGAGCATCTGACAATAATGGTCTCGGTGCTTAGCTCATCGGGCAGCGCATCAATGGCCTGGTCGGCTTTGCGCTCGTTTGTTCTTCTGAGGTGGATGCGGTGGGTGCGGTAGATCAGGAACCCTGCGAGAAACAGTAAGGTAAAAATAGCCACCAGTCCCCCGAAGTATAATATTGTTGCAGCAATCAGTGAAACAGTGAATGCGGCAAGTGCGGTGAAAAACCATCCACCGATTACCGAAAGCACACCCGTAATCCGGTATACCGCGCTTTCGCGGCCCCAGGCCCGGTCTGACAAAGAGGTACCCATTGCCACCATAAAGGTGACATAGGTTGTTGAAAGAGGGAGTTTCAGAGAGGTTCCGAGCGCGATCAGCATACTGGCCACAACCAGGTTTACGCTGGCCCTGAGCATGTCGAAGGCCGCGCCTTCCGGCATTTGTGTGATGGTGGTTTCATCAGGCGGATTGAACCGTTTTTCAATCCACAGGTTAACCTTATCGGGCAAAAAGCGGCTGATGGCAGATGAAACATTCATGGCCCCCCTGACCAGGTTTCTTGAAAGAATACTGGAATTGAATCTTTCTGCACCTTCTCCCTGGCGGCTCAGGTCAACCGATGTTTCGATAACGGAACGGGCTTTTTTTGAGGTCCATAAAGTAATAGCCATCACCACGCCGGCAATCAGCAACATCCAGGTCTCTGTTTTTACATCTTCAGCCAGACCTGTCATCAGAAAAGTATTGGGGTCAGCTCCGGGGGCTGCATTGAATAATTGCAAGGCCTTGAGTCCTGCCAGGGGAACCCCGATAAAGTTCACCAGGTCGTTTCCGGCAAACGCCATTGCAAGGGCGAAAGTGCCGGCAAGTACGATGACTTTCAGCACATTCAACCGGAAAAGCAACATTAATATCTGTAAAATCAAAGTCCATCCCGCAAAACTGGCCAGCAGGATCAAGCCTGTATTTGCATTGATGTATTTCAGGGTTTCCGGCGTAATAAATGAAGCTCCTTTTGCCCCTTTGATCAGCATAAAGTAGGTGATTCCAGTGATGGCCAGGCCGCCCCATAAAGCGCCGAAATACTTCAGGTTAAACCTCAGATTAAAGGTGAAAAGTATTCTTGTAATGTATTGAACCAAAGCCCCGACACTGAATGCGATGGCCACGGATACCAGAATACCGGTGATTATGGCCAGCGCTTTGGCAGAATTGATATATTGTCCGATGTCCTGCATCGTCTGTTCCGAACCGGTGATCTTGATAACGGCAATGGCAACAGAGGCGCCGAGTAATTCGAAAACAATGGATACTGTGGTGGATGTCGGCAAACCAAAAGTATTGAACATGTCAAGCAATATGACATCCGTAATCATCACGGCAAGAAAAATGATGATCACTTCATTAAAACTGAACTGTCCCGGGAAAAAGAGCCCTTTTCTGGCAATTTCCATAAGCCCGCTCGAAAATGTTGCCCCGACAAGGACGCCGACACTGGCTACAATTAGTACGGTTTTGAAAGAGGCGGCCTTGGCGCCGACGGCAGAGTTCAGGAAGTTAACAGCATCATTGGCAACGCCTACCATCAGGTCGGAAAATGCCAGAAGAAAAAGTACTGCGACAAAGATCAGATAAATACCTTCCATTTAAGGTCCAGATTTGGTGTGCAAAATTAAGGAGGCAGATATTAATTACCCTGATTCCAATGTTAAGTTAATGTTAATTCGGACGTCCTATTTTATATTGCTGGCAATGGCCTGGTTGATGTTGATGATGTGGTCGGCAAGCTTTTCGCACTGATTCAGAAGCTCTGCATAATAGGCTGCATTTTTGTAAGTGTGCTCCCCCTCATCGATCCTTTGTTTGTTCAGGTCGATAAGCTTGTCGCGCAGTTCATTGATCAGCAATTCCTTTTCGGTGGCTTTGGCCAGAATGCCCGGCCTGTAATCCCGGGAAAGGTTCTCGTTCATGGTGTCGAGCGCCTGTTTTACCAACTCAAACAGGGCGAACAGATCTTCACGCATTTCCTGGGTGAACCATGCCTTTGCTTCATTCTTCTTCCTGATCGTCCTTTCCATTTGCATGCATTGGTCGGCAATGCTTTCCATATCGTCCGTAATTTTAAGCATGGCCCTTATTTTTCTTGAATTGGCTTCAGTAAGGTCGTTTTCAGCTATTCGTGTGATATAGTCTGTGATTTCACGTTCCAGCACATCCGATTGTTCTTCGCACTTATAAATCTTTTTCTGGATTTTTTCATATTTACCTTCCCTTTTTTCTGTCAGATATTCAGGGATAAGACTGAACATGTAGGCAACATGCCTGCCGAAGCTGTATATCTCCTCCTGAGCCTGAAGGATATCCACTTCGATCATGGCCATAAACCTGGATTTAAAATAGCGAAGCCTGTAACTTTTCTTCTCACCTGGTTTGTATGGGATAATGATTTCAAGGGATTTCCTGATCAGGGGAATAAAGCCTGCAAGCAGGATTGTATTGAAAAGATTGAATCCGGTATGAAATACCGATAGCCCGAGCGGGTTTATTGCTTCAACAGGAATAGGGGAGTGCCCGGTGATATAATCTGCGGCGTTATAGCTCAATTGAACAAAAAAGTTAAAAAAAGCGGAAACCCAGATCAGGCCGGTTAAGTTAAAAAGTGTGTGACCTGCAGCCAGGCGTTTGGCAGCGCGGTTGGCCATTACTGCCGCAATATTCGCTGTGATGGTGGTGCCCAGGTTTTCGCCGAGAACCATGGCTGCCGCCGCACTGTAGTCAATATATCCCGCGTTGCATAGTACAAAAGTGAGCGCGATGGTTGCACTTGACGATTGTATCAGCAGGGTGATCAGCAAGCCGGCCCCGGCAAACATCAGCATCCTGAAGAAACCATACCCGGAAATGGAAGTAATCGCTTCGATCAGCGGCGAGTGTTCATCGATGCCGGGCATGGCATCTTTCATAAACTGAAGCCCCAGAAACAATATGGCAAAACCAAGAATAAACTCACCAACCGATCGGGTGCGGGCTCCCGGGAAGAAAAGGAGCGGAAGGCTCAATCCAAGTACCGGCAGAAGAATGGAAGTAAATTCAAATTTGAAGCCGAAAATGGTAATAAGCCATGCAGTAACAGTGGTACCGATATTTGCTCCCATCATAATCCCCAGCGCCTGGGTAAGTGAGAAGAGCCCGGCATTCACAAAACTTACGAGCATAACGGTTACTGCAGAAGAGGATTGTATCAGGCCCGTAACCAGCAAACCGGCAACAATCGCTTTTACCCTGTTGGAGGCAATATTGGTGAAAATATTTCTAAGTTTTCTGCCTGAGAGCCGTTGAAGGCTTTCACTCATCATTTTCATTCCGAAAAGGAAAAGTGTAAGGGCTCCAAGAATGGTCAGCATATCCAGTAACAGGTTTGCATTGTTCATGTGAATCTCCTCCCGGCGGTTTAAAATTAGATTAAATGCAAATTTAATCAGATTAATTGACCTTTGGTTTTCGAAGGTAGTGAATTTAATTTAACAGCATTTAAAGTCGATATTCCCTGAAACAGTTAGTTTTTCTATTAATTTGTTAGTCAGTTTGTTAGGATGTTTTTGGTTGAACTTCCCGGGTGTTTTGTACCATTAACTGTCTGGTTGCCCGCAGGGTAAGTGCAAACGCGATCTGCCCGTTTTATTTGTGTACCGCTTGCGTATCATTGAATAATTTTTGTGATATACTGCCCCGGGGAATCGATAAAGTCAGATAACTTTTGCGGTTTCCGGGTTTAACAGGATTACAGCGTACCGGAGGATCGCCTGCTATTGCCTATCTTTGTGGCATGTATACATCTTTCATCAGGCAACTTGGCATCCGGGAGCTCAACGAAATGCAGCTTAAGATGCTCGGTCTTGCCAGACCGGGTACCGACCTGGTACTTATCTCGAAAACCGGGTCAGGTAAGACCCTGGCATTTCTGCTTCCATTACTTGGAATGCTTAATCCGGAACTTTCAGGACCTCAGGCCATGATTATTACCCCTTCGCGTGAGCTGGCGCTTCAGATTGAAAGTGTGTTCAGAAAAATGCAGACCGGTTTCAGGATTACAGCTCTTTACGGTGGACACGCGGTTAAAATTGAACGTAATAACCTGAATGAGCCGCCGCCTTTGTTGGTGGGCACGCCCGGCCGTATTGCCGATCATCTCCGCCGGGAGCATTTTGATCCTTCAGGCATAAGCACACTTGTGCTCGATGAGTTTGATAAATCCCTTGAACTCGGGTTCGAAAAGGAAATGGCATTTATTATCGGAAAGTTGGCTGGTCTGAAAACCAGGATACTGACTTCGGCAACACGGATGGAGGATATTCCGGCATTTACCGGAACGGAAAATCCGGTTTTTCTGGATTATACCCTTGATGACGGGCAGATAAAACTTGATGTCAACCTGCTTAAAGCTGAAGGGAATGATAAACTGGACGTTTTGTTCCGGCTTATATGCAGTCTGGGGAATGATCCTGCGCTGATTTTTTGCAATCATCGCGAAGCAGTTGAAAGAATCAGCGCGTTACTCGGCCTGCGGGGTGTGATTCACGGTATCTATCACGGTGGCATGGAGCAGGAAGCGCGTGAACTGGCGTTGGTCCGCTTCAGAAACGGAACACACCATACCCTGATTACCACAGATCTGGCATCCCGTGGCCTCGACATCCCCGAAATCAGGCATGTGGTTCACTACCAAATGCCTGCTTCTGAAACTGTCTGGCTGCACCGCAATGGCCGGACTGCCCGCATGCAGGCTGCAGGAACGGCCTGGATAGTACTTGCAGCGGAGGAGGAAGTCCCGGCTTTTGTGGCAGGAGCCTCCGGGCCGGTATTGTTACCGGAAGAAGCCGGATTGCCGGATTTCCCGGAATATGAGACGCTGTATTTCAGCCTTGGGAAAAAAGATAAGATCAGCCGGGGCGATATTGCCGGTTTCCTGATGCGACAAGGCGGTTTAAAGGCAGATGAAGTTGGTCAGATCAGCGTTGCCGACCATGCTTCCTATGCAGCGGTAAAAAGGCATCTGTGCAGGAAACTTCTTGCTGATCTGAAAGGCAAATCCTTAAAAAAGAGACAACTGAAAATAGAAATAGCAGGATAACAGGCCTACTGATTATTCAGGAACCCGGTAAACCATGGCATTCACATGCATGCCGGCGCCCACTGAGGCAAAAGCAAAGTGATCTCCGGGATTCAGCCTGTGATTATCCACTTCTTTATGAACAATCAGGTCGTAAAGTATCGGAAGTGTGGCTACAGAGTTGTTGCCCAGCCAGGAGATGGTCATTGGCATTGAAAATTCAGGACGTTCTGTAATTCCATAAAGTTCATAGAGCCTGTTTACAATGGCATCGTCCATTTTTTCATTGGCCTGATGAATCAGTATCCGCTCAATGTGGGTAATTGGCAGGCCGCTTTTGTCGATGGCCATTTTTATGGCAGCGGGAACTGTTTTTAATGCATATTCGTAAAGTTTACGACCATTCATTTTCAGGTAAACATTACGCTTGTCTTCCGGATTGTAAGAGCCTGCCATTCGCAGCAAATATGCGTGCTCAAGGGCGTCGGTCCTTGTAACATGCGACAGGATGCCAACCGGTGTTTCACTTTCAACTGCACTCAGCACAACAGCACCGGCTCCATCGGAATAAATCATGCTGTCACGGTCGTGGGGGTCGCTGATGCGGGAAAGCGTTTCCGAGCCAATAACAAGAATATGTTTGGCATCTCCCGATTTTATAAAGTAATTCAACTTTCGCAAGTTCAATAAATCCTTGGGAATGAAATAAAAAGCAGCATAATTATTTTGTCATGTTATTGATAATCAATAACTTTGTTTTGCCAAACAAACAAAATAAAATATGCTGCCAAACAAAAGTACAACAATCGTTTCAGAGGTAAAAGACTTTTTTACTTCAAGTGAAAAGGCAATTTATACAGTTCTTACGATTTTAAGTTCTTTGACATTATCAGAAAAGCATTTGGGCTTAGCAAGCAAATGCAACAACAAGCATAAAAACATCAACAAGTTATTGTTGGTTGTGATGTTTCCTTTTTTTGAAGTAAAAGACGCCTGGAATTATGGGCAATCAAGCCTTTATCCAGCTTTTAGGTGTGGCAAGGATGTTTTTTACCGTTTGCTGAACGATTATAATATACCTTGGCGTAAGATATCCTATAAGCTAACCATGCAACTTATAGGCAAGACAACTGACAAGAATAAAGAAAGTAGTGGTGAGTTACCAAGTTGCCTGATAGTTGATGATACTGACCTACCAAAAACGGGAAGACGCATGGAGCTGATAGGCAAGGTATTTTCTCATGTAACCCAGAAAAGCGTATTGGCATTCAAGGGTTTGTTTTTGGGCTATCACGATGGGAAAAGCTTTTTTGCAATGGACTTTTCATTACATGGAGAAGAGGGGAAAAACAAGAAAAAGCCTTATGGACTTTCAACAAAACAAATGAAAGCCCGCTATTCAAAACGCCGTGACAAAAGTTCACCAGGCAGCATACGGAAGCAGGAGTATTTTACGACCAAGATCGACAACATGATAGAGATGGTACGCACTGCCATTGGACAAGGGCTTCGGTTTGATTATATGTTGGTTGATAGTTGGTTTACCTGCTATGCACTTGTTAAGTTCGTTTCCTCACGCCGATTCGGTTGTCATCTGCTTGGCATGGCTAAAATGGGAAAAACGAGGTATTTGTTTAACGGGAAAAAGCTTACATCTAAAGAAATCATCGATTGCTTGCGCAAGCAAAAAAAATTGAAACGCTCAAAACAATTAAAGTGTTACTATAGCGATGCCTTGGTTGACTTTAATGGCATACAGGTAAAGCTATTCTTCTGTAAGACCTCCCGCAAAGGCAAATGGAATGTATTGTTAACCACAAACCAGGAATTGGGCTTTGAGCAAGCTTACAAAATTTACGCCATCCGATGGTCTATAGAAGTTTTCTTCAAGGAAAGCAAACAATACCTGGGGCTTGGAAAATGCCAGTCGCAGGATTTTGATGCCCAAATAGCAAGCACAACTATTTGTATGCTACAATATAACTTGCTTTCGGTTGCTAAACGGTTTACTGATTACGAATCGCTGGGCGAAATGTTCCGTAGCACAAACGCCGAAACAATACAACTTACTCTGGCAGAAAGACTGTGGCAATTAATCGTAGACGTGCTAGCTGATTTAGCCGAACTGATCGAAATTGACACTGATTTGTTAATGGAGAAGCTAATATCAGATAATCAAAGAATTACAAAACTAACAAATTACAAAGCCCTACTGCAAGCAGGGTAAACTGAGCTTGCGAAAGTTAAATAAAGTAATTTGCCTGAATCAGGGCCTGAAGCCATCCCGGGCAGCCAAAAGGCAGGTCATAGGCAACCGTAAACGGGTTTTCGATGGCCAGTTTGTGCTTTACCCTTGAAGCAAGGGCCGGGACAAAGTCAGAGTGGGTTCCCCCGGACTTCACATCACCGAAATTGTGGGCGACAATGATATAATCAAGCGTCTCTTTATCGATGCCTGATGAGGCAATTGCTTTTTCGGCAGCAAAAAATGCGATATCGGAACAAACCAGATCGTCTTCAACATAGCGCCTTTCATCAATTCCGGTGATCAGTTGAAATTTGGAAATGATTTCTTCATTCGGGCGGTTGATCGGCTGACCGTTTGATTCGAGAAATTCGCTTTTCAGGAATTCAGAATTGGGTATTTGCCGTGTAGGCAGGTAGCTGCCTGAACCGGTGATTACTGCGCAGATATTGTGTGACATTTTTTTTTGTTCTTGTTAAAAAATATGGTTTACCTGCTGCTGGTGGTTGCAGGTAAACCAGCACTGATCCCTGACATGGGCCGAAGTTTAATTGTGAAAATTCATATTGCAAAGATACATGCAATATTAACAGGTTCGTTTAGTTTCTGAAAAGATTGAATTCCGTTTAGCCGGAGGTGTGTTTATGGCTGCCTGAAGCAGTACGGGTTTCTGGCTGATGGAACATATCGGGGCCGAAAACGGAAAAATTCAACAAAGCAGGATGGGTTAGCTGATTGCTGCCATTCAGTCTCTGTTTCTTTACTGATTTATGCTCAATGCCAATTTGAGAACGGTTTCAAAGTCATCAACAGGGCTATTGAACGTCAAAAAATAGAGCGATCTCGCATGTTCAATCATCAGGTGAGATTCGGGAATGCGCAGGTATGCGGGGTTGAGGCCGTTTTCTCCCAGCCTTATGCGGTCAAGGGCGTCGGCATCCTTCAGCAATGCGACAGTCAGCCAGTCGGGGTCGTTTCTGCTGAGTTCCTTGCCAAGTGAATGATAGGCCACGGCTTTCCCTATAACCGGAATGTCGGCAGCTGATACACCATTTTCTGTAAACAGGCTGATGTACTCCGGCAGTTTGTAATTGGCGGCATCAGGACCATGTTGCGTGCAATAACCGTCATGTTTGCGGGCCATATCATGCACGTATGCAGCGAAAAATGCACTACTGGCCTCGGACAGGGCTCCGGTGCGCATTCCCAGAAGCAGCACATGGCTCATTACCCTGTAAGTGTGCATGGTTCCATGCAGATTGCTGACATGGTCAAATTGCTCCTCCCGAAGGTTAAACTGATTAAAGGATATGTGGTAGGGAGTGTTCAAGTGTTCGGGTGTTCAGGTGTTCGGGTGTTCAGGTGTTCGGGTGTTCAGGTGTTCGGGTGTTCAGGTGTTCGGGTGTTCGGGTGTTCGGGTGTTCAGGTGTTCAGGTGTTCGGGTGTTCGGGTGTTCGGGTGTTCAGTTTAACGGGCGATATGTGATCAATCGTGCCTAGCTGCTTTTCCGAAGAAGGTTTATCATGATGCGTTAAATATAAACCGGCTCGCTTAATTCGTTACATTGCCGGGTTAATCCGGAAAATTGATTGGAGTATTGGTTTAAGACCAGCGAAGAAAAATTCCACGGCAATTACCATCATTATCAGCCCCATGAGTTTCATGGTGATTTTATTTCCGGTCTCTCCAAGCAGTCTGCCGATTTTACCGGCTCCCAGCAGTACAACGTAGGTCAGTGCAAGGGTGATGACAATGGTCAGGATAAGAATGACTTTGAGTGACAGGTGGGCGCTGTCTTCCATCAGGACAATGGCGTTCGTAATTGCCCCGGGTCCGGCAATAATCGGGATTCCCAGCGGTGTAACAGAGATGTCATCCACATATTTCTTAACCATTTCCTCGTCCATTTTGATCTTGCTGATTCTGGCCTGCAGCAGGTCGAAGCCCATGATGAAAAAAATGATCCCGCCGACAACCCTGAAACCGTCGACCGAGATGCCAAAAAACCTGAACATCAGCTGTCCGCTGAAAGCAAAAAGCAGCAATGTAATGAAAGCCGTGAATACCGCCTTCAGCGCAGTTCTCTTACGCTGTTTATCCGTAAGGTCAGCGGTCATTGTCATGAACACCGGCATCACGCCCAGTGGGTTGATGATGGCAAAGAAGGAGGTGAAGTAAAGGATTCCGATGGTCAGAAGTTCGTGATTCATGTTTCGGGTAGGTTGAATAACCCGCTGTACCGATCAAAGCACAGCGGGTTACAATAATGCTCAGGCATTGATTTTTTGATTGACAATCTCCAGTATCTGTTCTTCCATCTGCTTTGCATTGCGCTCAATATCAGAGCCTTCTGCTAATACGGAAGCAACATATGCTTTATCGTTCAGTCCGGCGGCATTGATCTTGACATTAAGAAATGCGCCCATAACGGCCGAGCGCGCTGCCAGTGCACCAACTCCGGCGTCGGATACTGAATTCGGATTCCCGGTTTCAGCCATGGCTTTAAGAATTTCCATGGTTTCAAACGATTTCTTCATCACCCTGAAAGGGATCTCTATGGCATAACGGGTCGCCTGCTGAATGGCTTCAGTCCGGGCTGCTTTTTCCTGTTCGCTCCCTTTGGGCAGTCCAAAGGCATCCATAATCCGGTTAAAAGCATTGGTGTCCTCATCCACAAGCCTGATCAGCTCATCTTTAAGCACCTGCCCTTTTTCGGCCCAGTCTGAAAATTCTTCCCAGCGGTCATCCCAGCCCGGCTTGTGTGAGGAGAGGTTGGCGACCATGGTTCCGAGTGAAACGCCCAGTGCGCCCATATATGCAGAAATTGATCCTCCGCCGGGCGCAGGGGATTCAGATGCGGTTTCATCGGCAAAGGCCGAACAGGTCATATCCATCAGCAATCTGCCCGATTTTTCCTGAAGTACATACTCAATGATTTTTTCTTCAGGATTGAAGGGTTTCAGGTCGTCGAGGCCCATGGACTTTACGGCAATCCTGATCAGTTCGGCCTCTGAAACCCCAACCGAACGGTTCTGTTTTTTAAGGAAGTACTTTCCGGCGTCGGTGAACACCTTGAGTGGCGCCAGTCCTACAATTTCGGATCCGGTAACGCGCATTCCCCGTTCCTGCGCTTTCTTACAGGCCTCCTCAAAAGCAACATGCACCGGGGTGATGCTGATGTTGGTGAGATTGATTGAAACCTGGGCGATCCCATATTCCTCTATAAACCAGCCGATGGCTTTACATGCTTTGAGTGAGCCCGGGATATTTACCGGGTTGCCTTTCTCATCCTTCACGATTTTTCCTGTTACAGGATTTCCTTCGCGCATGGGGCGTCCTTTTTCACGGATATCGAATGCCACGGCGTTGGCCCGCCTGGTGGATGTAGTGTTGAGATTTACATTATAAGCTACAAGGAAGTCGCGGGCTCCAACGGCGATGGCGCCGGTTTTGGGAAGGAACTGTGCCGGGCCGAAGTCCGGCTTTGAGGCTGGGTCGCTGAGCTTTTGCGAAAGCCCTTCATATTCGCCTGAACGGCAAAATGCAAGGTTGCGGCGTTCGGGAATCCTGGCCGCTTCCTCATAGCAATATACAGGAATCCCAAGTTCTATACCGATGCGCTCGCCCAGTTTGTGGGCATATTTTACCGTTTCTTCCATTGTGATATTGGCAATGGGCACCAGCGGACACACGTCGGTAGCTCCGAACCGCGGATGAGCGCCCGAGTGTCTGCTCATATCGATCACTTCCATCGCTTTTTTTACCGCCCTGAATGCAGCCTCAATCACCTGCTCCGGTTCTCCGGCAATGGTTACTACCGTGCGGTTGGTAGCCGCTCCGGGATCAACATCCAGTAGCCTTACCCCTTCCACGGTTTTGATCTGATCGGTAATTTGCTGTATCACAGCGATGTCGCGCCCCTCGCTGAAATTTGGCACGCATTCAATAATCTGTTTCATTGAGTTGAGTTTTAGCTATTTGTTATTTTTTACTTTCAGGTAAAGAAGTTCATTTCTGCTGCCGGATAACCCGATTCAGCGCTTGAACGCAGCCTTATGCAGGCGGGAGGCTCACATATTGATGATTTCCCCGTTCAGCACTGCGGTTTCAGCTTTGTTGCTACCGTAGGCGTATGGCATAAATTCAATGGTCGGTATGGGTTTGGTAATATAAAAGTTGGCCTTTTTACCCCTGGCAATGCTTCCGTACTGGTCACTGATACCCATGGCATAAGCGCCATTGATGGTACAGGCATTGAATGATTCTTCCGGAGTCATCCGGAACATGATGCACCCCATCGAAAGGATCAGTTGCATATTCCCGGAAGGGGAGGAGCCGGGATTAAAATCGCTGGCCAGAGCAATGGGCAGCCCTGCTTCAATCATCTTACGGGCCGGTGCGTGTACCATGTTTAAAAAGAATGCGGCACCCGGCAGCAGGGTGGGCATGGTTTCTGAATCCTTCAGTGCTGAAATCTCTTCTTCACCGGTATATTCAAGGTGATCAACCGAAAGTGCGTCATACTTAACGCCTACCTGTATGCCTCCTGAATAATCAAGTTCATTGGCATGGATTTTCGGACGAAGCCCGTATTTAATGCCGGCCATCAGTATGCGTTCGGTTTCGTCTGGGGTGAAGAATCCCCTGTCGCAGAAAACATCGATGTAATCAGCAAGGTTGGCCGCAGATACCTGAGGTATCATCTCATTGATAATCAGGTCAACATATTCGCCCTGTTTGCCTTTATATTCCGCCGGTACTGCATGAGCCCCGAGAAAGGTTGCTTTAATGGTGAGGGGGCTGAGCATCCTCAGGCGTTGGATTACCCGCAGCATTTTTAGTTCATCCCCGGTATTCAGACCATACCCGCTTTTGATTTCGACGGCGCCTGTGCCGTATGCTATGATTTCGTTCAGGCGTTCAAGTGCCTGTTCCGTCAATTCTTCTTCCGATGCTTCGTGCAGCCGTTTGGCAGAATTGAGGATGCCACCGCCCCTTTTGGCGATTTCCTCGTATGAAAGACCTTTAATCTTATCCACATACTCAATTTCACGGCTGCCCGCATAAACCAGGTGTGTATGCGAATCGCAGAATGAAGGGAATACCATCCGGCCCCTTGCATCAATAATTCTGACACCGGGCTCGTCGTACAAGGCACCATCAAGCTGGCTCATGTGCCCGAAATCACTGATGATGCTTCCTTCGGTGAGAAGCCAGGCATCCTCAAGACTCCCGAAAACAGACATTTCTTTACCCGCCCTGAAGGCTACTTCACCATTGTCTATCCCTGCCAGGGATTTGATATTGATAACCAGCAACTTATTAAATTCCGGCATGACGATCTCCCTTTCTTGATTTTGATCTGGAACCTGTGCAAAGGTATAAATTTAGGTTGATTGCAGCTGCCCGAACATTCTGCCTTCGGATTTCGGAGTTCTGCTCTTCGTTTATAGCCGTATAAAGCTGAGTTATTGCATTATTTTAGTTGAATTCTGTGATCTGAACGGAGTTTTTTTCTATTTTTGGCCTGCTGATCTGTTGAGGGTATGGCCCGGGACAATAACCCGCAATGCCGGCTTTCGCGCCGCAACAAAACCTGTGGTTTAGCGGTTTAATACAGGAGGGATTCTGTGCGGTCAGCCGGCCGTTTTAATTCAGGATATTCCAAAAATGCAATAAATAACACATTTTCTGTTTATGAAAACAAAACCCTACTCTGCTTCTTTTACCGCCAAAAGCATGCTGATGCTTTTTGTTCTGGTGCTTTTTTCCGGAATGAACATTTTTTCTCAGACTTTTGACAAGAACTATCAGGATGGCCGTCTTTATTTTAAATTTAAAGACAATGTCAGCCTGGATATAGCCGTCAGAAGTGATTATAGTGTTGATTTCAGCGAAATTCCGTTTATTTCGGCATTGCAGTCGCAATACAGGCTGAAGGAAATGACCCGTCCCTATTACCTGAATAATGATCATAAACTGCTCAGAACCTTCATGCTGGAAATTGAAGATTTCGATAAGATCAACGAAGTAATTCAAAAGCTTGGAATTGAGCAGGACCTGGAATATGTCGAGAAAGTGCCGATGGATTATATTCATTATGTGCCCAATGATTCACTGTATAATCTCTACAACGGGCCGAACAACTGGAACTGGCATCTGGATGTGATTCAGGCTGAACAGGCCTGGAATATTTCCAAAGGGTCATCCGATATAAAAGTTGCCATCGTTGATAATGCGGTTTGGGTTGAGCATCCGGACCTTGCTGATAAAATTATCCTGCAGCGTGATACGTATTACAACACCAACAATGCCAATCCTCCTGCCTCGGGTGATCCTTTTGACTGGTCGCACGGAACGCACTGTGCCGGTCTCACTGCGGCAATTTCTGATAATGGAATAGGCGTGGCTTCCATTGGTTACAATATAAGCATTATCGCCGTAAAAGCGGCTAATAACTCCAATGCCAATGGTATTTACGGTTATCCGGGCATTCAATGGGCCGCCAACAACGGAGCCGATGTAATCAGTATGTCATGGGGAGGGCCCGGTTATTCAGCCACCAACCAAAACCTGATCAATACCATTCACAATATGGGCATTGTGCTGCTGTCTTCTGCCGGAAACGACAATGTTTCAACTGCGCATTACCCTTCAGGATACAATAATGTGATCTCCATCGCATCCACAAACAGCGATGATGAGAAGACGGATTTTTCGAATTTCGGAACTACCGTGGATTTGTGCGCTCCGGGAGGATATGCCAGTCCGGGTCCCAGCGGATTGCTCAGTACCACCTATAACTCCGGTACTTATGGCAATTATGACCTGATGGCCGGAACCTCTATGGCAACCCCCGTTGCGGCAGGGCTTGCCGGGTTGATTCTTTCAATCAATCCTGCACTGACCCCGGCTCAGGTTGAAACCATCATGAAAAATACCTCCGACGACGTTTATACCGTCAATCCCGATTATACCGGTCAGCTTGGAGCAGGCAGGATCAACGCCTTCCGTGCTGCAGCCAATACGCCTTTTGAGCCCACAGCAAACTTCAGCACCCCGGTAACAACCATTCTTCCCGGCGGAGGTGTAGATTTTACCGATCTTTCCACCGGAGTGCCCTCCACCTGGCAATGGACATTTCAGGGTGGCACTCCTTCTTCCTCAACGGAGCAACATCCTTCAAATATCAAATTTAATTCCCCGGGTGTTTATGATGTAACCCTTACAATCACCAATGAATTTGGTACAAGCACCCTGATGCTGGAAGATTATATCACTGCCACCAATACTCCTGCACCATATGTATTTATTGCTGTTTCAGATTCAATGCCCTGCTTTTTTGAGGAAGTAACCCTGAGCGATAATTCATTGTACAACCCGGATTCATGGGAGTGGATCATAACCCCTGAAACATATGAATTTGTAAGCGGGACAAGCAGTGCTTCACAGAATCCGCAACTGGTTTTCTCGATGCCGGGTGCCTACTCGGTTAGCTTGACTGCCGCCAATCAGCATGGCTCTGCTTCGATGAGTTATGAAAACCTGATTTATGTCAACGGAGCGATTCCCTCATTCAGCGTTGATATGGAAGATGGCTCCGCAGGGGTATTTATGGTTTGGGACACTGTTAAATCTCAGTCAAAGATTGATTTACGTGCGGCAAACCAGAGTGATTTCGGCATCCATTTCCACGGCGATCCGGTTCCGACAGGATGGTCGGGCAGTCCTACATCGGGTACAGCCACACAGGCCTGGGAAAGCAATCTGGCCTTCCACGGTAAAGCGTATATCTGCGGTGTGGATGCAACCGGCATGGAGAACGTAGCACTGCAACTCGACCTCAGGCAAACTTACAGCCTCGGACCGAAGTTCTCATGGTTCAGGGTGATGGTCAACGGCGAACAGGTTGCGGATCTGGATGGCAATACAGATTTTAACCCCACAACGGCAGCCGCCGATGAGTGGAGAACCCTGATATTTGATTTGTCAGCCTACGCAGGTCAGGTATTCGACATTGTATTGCAGAGCGCTACCCGTTTCTCGGATAAAACCCAGGGAGAAGGCGATAATGTATTTATCGATAACATCAGTATCACCAATACTACCCCGGTAAAACCTGACAGCCGGCCATCGTCTTCACTCAGGGTATACCCCAATCCCTCTGACGGATTGTTTACACTGAGTTCTTCGAAACTCACAGGTGCCGAAGTCAGCATCAGGGTAACATCGCTGCTTGGCAATGTTGTTTATGCCGAAAAGATCAGTGGCAGCAACGCCGGTTTACTGAAAACCATCGATCTCTCCCACCTGCCTTCCGGAATTTATCTGGTCAGCCTTTCGGACGGACTTCAGCAGCAAAACCAGCGCATCGTCATCCGGTAAAGTTATTTAGATTGATTCTAAATGCCCCTGTATAAATTTTATGCAGGGGCATTTTTTATACTTTTGGCGGCAATCAAATCAAAAACAACAGCTAATGAAGTCTAAACTACTGTTATTCTTTTTATTGCTTGGCATTGCTTCGAACCAGGTAATGGCGGAGGTCGTCACACCCCAGACTGCTGCGATGGTAGCCCGGAATTTTTGTTATGAACAAATGGTGCAGGACGGGATTAATATTCAGATGAACGAACTTGAACTTGTTCCGGTCAGAACGCATGAAAATAACGGCTTGCCTGTTTATTATGTTTTTAATGTCAGCACCGGAGGATTCATCATTATTTCCGGTGAAGATACCTACGGTCCGGTGATAGGATATACTGACCGGGGGGCATTTCCCGAAGGAGAGTTGGCGCCGCATTACAGCAGTTTTCTGGCAGGATACGACGATCAGATCAATTACCTCCGGAGTGCCAGGGCATTGCAAACTGAAGAAATCAGATCTGCATGGGAATATTATCAGTCGATGATAAACCCCGTTTTTATGCCCGGCGGCAACCGTGATCAGGAGCCACTTTTACCTGTAATCTGGAATCAGGATTTTCCATATAACGCTTATTGTCCGGAGGACCCGGCCGGTTCCGGAGGACATGTTTACGCCGGCTGTGTCGCTACCGCGATGTCGATGATCATGGCTTACTACCGTTATCCTGAACATGGAACCGGAAGTTATTCCTATAACTATGGTTCTTATGGTACCATCAGTGCAAATTTCGGCCAGACTTATTATGACTGGGATGCCATGCTCAATTCGATTACCTCCGGCAGCGGCAGGGCTGTAAATGCCATTGCTGAACTTCAGTTCCACTGCGGTGTCAGCGTAAGAATGATGTATGGCCCCGATGGCTCAGGTGCCTACAGCGATGATGTGCCGTATGCTATCCGGGCATATTTCGGGTATTCAACAACGGCTCAGTATGTCAGAAAAAGCAATTATAGTTCATCCGCCTGGGACAATATGATTGTTTCAAGCATTGATGAACTTAAACCGCTGTACTATTCAGGACAGAGCTCTGAAGGAGGACATGCCTTTGTGCTTGATGGTTATCAGACCTCCGGTTCAGGGAAATTGTATCATTTTAATTTTGGATGGAGCGGTAGCGGAAACGGCTTCTACACCATCACCGATGTAGGCGGATATAGCGGAAATCAGGCTATGGTAAGGAACTTTTTCCCCAATCCTGCCAACTATCCTTATCATTGCGATAATCATGTGATTACTTCCCCTATGGGTATTTTTGAAGACCGCAGCGGCCCCCTGGAAGATTACCTCTCAGATCAGGCTTGCTCCTGGCTGATTGCCCCGGAAGATTCAGTTACTTCAATTTCATTGACCTTCAGCAGGTTTGAGCTGGCCGATGGTGATGTAATCAATGTGTATGACGGTGAAAACAGCGGGGCCCCATTGCTTGCAACCTATGATATGAATGCAGCCACTGAACCCCTCACCGCTACCGGCAGCAGGATGTTCATTGAATTTCTTACCGATGGTAGCGGTACGTCAGCAGGTTTTACCGCTGAATTTTCCTCAACCCTGCCATCTTATTGTACCGGAACCGTTACCCTCTCGGAACCTTTCGGCGCTTTCAGCGATGGCAGTGGTGATCAGCGTTACAATCATAATTCCATGTGCAAGTGGAAGATTGATCCGGGCCCCTTTGTAGATGAACTTACCCTGGCGTTCACTGAATTTGACCTCGAACAGGATGAAGATTTCCTGAAAGTCTATGCAATTCCTACCAATCAGTTGATTGCAAACTATACCGGATCAGTAGTGCCGGAACCCCTTGTTTCACCTACAGGCAAGATGCTGCTGCTTTTTACTTCAAACGGATTCAATAATAATCAGGGCTTTGAGGCGGAGTACTACATCTCCAATGTAGGAACTTCCAATGATGATTTTGTTTCAGATTTGTCCATATACCCCAATCCGGCCAAGGGCTATGCCGAAATCCGCTTCAGCATAGCCGAATCACAGCAAACCGGGTTTATTGTCACTGACCTTACCGGCAGGGAGGTTTATCGTGATGATCAGAAACTGATGGCTGGTTTTGTCCATAAAGTAATGCAGCTTAACCACCTGAATCCCGGAGTATATATGCTGACCCTTCAGAGTGAATCGGGCCGGATTACCCGGAAACTGATTATTGAATAAGCATTTCGGGATATACCGAAACGGAAAAGGGAAGTTTTACGATTGTAAACTTCCTTTTTTTTATGCATCGCGCTGCTTTTTAATTAATTTTGGAAACTCAACTAAACTTACATGAAAAGAAGATCTGCTTTATTATTGAGTTTGTTATTGGCTTTTGCTGCAGCATTTGCAGGAAATGTGGATGAAAACACGGCACGCCGGGTGGCAACTGCTTTTTTACACAGCAGAATGTCTGATGCTCAAATGGTTGCGCAAGAATTGCCGGAGGCTTTACCGGCTATACATATTGGGACAGAGCGCACCTTGATGTATGCCTTTAATTTCGAAAACGGGGGATATGTGTTGATTGCTGCCACAGATGCAGCGATTCCTGTATTGGGTTATTCCTTTGATGGCAACTTTACGCCTGATAATCAACCTCCTGCATTGGCTGCCTGGCTGGCGGGTTATGAACTGCAGCTCAGCGACATCATGGACAGCAATTTAACAGCTACGCCTGATATCAATGCATCATGGGAATCCCTGTTAAACTATAATCCCGTGGAAGCTGTACAACGCGACCTGAGATCGGTGGAACCGCTGCTGCCCTCAACCTGGGACCAGGGCTCGCGATACAACGCCTTGTGTCCCGAGGATGATGCAGGGCCCGGCGGTCATGTATACGCCGGCTGCGTGGCTACTGCCATGTCACAGGTTATTTATTACTGGCGTTATCCGCTTCAGGGGACCGGCTCACATGGTTATTATTCCGATTACGGTTATTTGTTTGTTGATTTCAGTCAGGCTGATTATGACTACGATCAGATGCGCAACGAAATAGGTCCCGAATCGAACCATGAAATGGCTGAGATTCAGTATCACTGCGGCGTTGCGGTAGATATGATGTATGCGCCGGATGGCTCGGGCGCTTACAGTTTTGATGCCGCCAGCGCTCTCAGGGAGTATTTTGGTTTCTCAAACCAGTTATCGCTGAAGCAAAAAGAAAACTATACCCAGGCCGGTTGGGCCGATCTGCTGATGCAGAACCTTGACAACGGCTGGCCCATGTACTATAGTGGTTTCGGATCAGGAGGACACGCTTTTAATGTTGATGGCTATCAGGGTACCGACTATTTCCATTTCAACTGGGGATGGAGCGGTTCGTACAATGGATATTTTTACTTAAACAACCTGAACCCGGGCGGCAATAATTTTACTTACGGACAGGGAGCGATTGTAAACTTTTACCCGGGTAGCAATTACCCTTACTACTGCAATGGTGTCAAAACCCTGACCCGGCACAACGGGACCATTGAGGACGGCAGCGGCCCGGTGGATAATTACACCGGCGGGTTGAACTGCGGCTGGCTGATCGCTCCGGCGGATTCCGTGACCAACCTGACACTAACCTTCGAAAAATTCAACCTTACCGATGGGCTGGATGTACTGAATATTTTCGACGGACCCGATGCCTCATACCCGCTGCTGGCCAGCCTCACCGGTACAGCATTGCCCCAGGCAATCACGGCAACAGGGGATAAACTTTTTCTTGAGTTTCTGACGGAAGGTGATGAAGGAAGCGGTTTCAGGCTTTCCTACAACAGCGATCAGGCTGTTTTCTGCTCCGGAACGACCATCTTCAACGATCTTTCGGGGGTGATTACCGATGGCAGCGGAACCCGCGATTACAACAACAACAGTGTCTGTAAATTCAGGGTGGAGCCCGAAAATGCAAATTCGATCACTTTTACTTTTAATGCTCTTGACACTGAACCGGATCATGATCAGGTGAAGATATACAATCTGGCATCACAATCGCTGGTTGCCAGTTTCTCGGGTAGTGAGATCCCGGAATCGGTGACCATTCCTTCAGGGAAAGCCATGATACTTTTCAATACCAACAGCGATGTAACAGCCGGCGGGTGGGAGCTATCCTATATCAGTGATGCAACCACTGTAGGTATGGCAACTGCAGTTAGTTCCGGCGGACTGGGTGTGCAGGTTTATCCGGTGCCGGCCAGCGACTGGCTGCGGGTTGAATTGAGCAGCAGATTGCCTGCCGATGTGCTTGTTTCCCTGGTTGACCTTTCGGGAAGGGTGGTTGTCAATAATATCCGGGCTGGCTTTACCGGACAGGAAACCGTGCTGATCCCGGTCAGTGATTTGGCGGAAGGGATTTACTATCTGAAATACGCTGCGGAAAACAGTGTTGGCACCCACAAGGTGCTGATCAGCCGTTAACGGGCTGTTGCGGAGTTTCTTCTTCAGGCGGGGCTGTGGGCTTCGCCTGATTTTTTTGCGGTTGCGGCATTTCACGCTCATATGCGCGGATAATGCGCGTAACCAGTTTATGCCTTACCACGTCGCTTTCGTCGAGCATGATAAAATCAATCCCCGGAATGTCTTTCAGTATGCGGGATGCCTGCAGCAGGCCTGATTGCTGCTGTCTTGGCAGGTCTATCTGGGTAATGTCGCCGGTAATAAAGAATTTGGCAGCCCTGCCCATACGGGTAAGGAACATTTTGAGCTGGCTGTTGGTGGCATTCTGGGCTTCATCCAGGATGGCAAACACATTGTCGAGTGTGCGGCCGCGCATAAACGCCAGCGGGGCGATCTCTATGGTTCCGTCTTCAATGTAGGTAAGCAGTTTCTGAGGCGGAAGCATATCGCGCAGGGCGTCGTAAAGCGGCTGCATATAAGGGTCGAGCTTTTCTTTCATGTCGCCCGGCAGAAACCCCAGATTTTCGCCCGCTTCAACGGCCGGACGGGTAAGGATAATCCGCTTTACCTCTTTGTTCTTCAGTGCGCGCACGGCCAGCGCCACGGCGGTATATGTTTTGCCGGTTCCGGCGGGGCCGATGGCAAACACCATGTCGTTTTGCCCCACGCTCTCCACAATCTTCATCTGGTTGGGCGTCCGTGCCTTGATGATCATACCGTTGCGGCCATGCACCAGCACATCCGGAGAGCCGGGGTGGGTCATGCTTTCGGTGTTGCCTGTTTCTGACAGTTGCTTCAGTTCATTTTCCGAAATCGTTCCGAACCGTTCGAAATGCAGGTTCAGCGCGGTGAAAAAATCTTCAAAAGCCACCAGCTCTCCCGGATCCCCGATGACTTTCAGAAATTCACCCCGGGCAATCAACTTCAGTTTCGGGAACAATTCCCTGATGATATTGAGGTTGCGGTCGCCCACACCGTAAAATTCAAGCGGGCTGTGAGATTCTATGCTGAAGACTTTTTCGCTCATAGGATAGTTGAAGTATGGATATTTTTTTAGTAAAAAAATGAATTGTCAAAAGTAGATAAAATAATAAAGACAGATGCATGTCAGTAATTGAGGGAATAATACCCGATTATTTCTGTGTAAAGGTAACACTTGTCAATTTAGGGGTGGAGAAACGATTGTATGGTTTTGGCTCCGCCACCCGGATGCTCCCGGCTTCGCGGTTCCCGGATGGTCTCGGCTCCGCTCGACCACCGGAGCTTTGCCCGAACACCATTCTATATGGTTTTCGGATGGTCTCGGAGATGAGGTTCCCGGACGCTCCCGGCTTCGCTCGACCACCGGGACTGCGCTCGACCACCGGGGCTCCGCCTGATCACCGGGGATTCCATGTTCCGGGTGGTCTCGGCTCCGCTCGACCACCGGGGCTCTGCCCAACCACAATTATGTTTTGAATTTTGTTATGGTGGTCGAGCGGAGCCGAGACCACCACACCTCCACGCATAGCCGAGACCACCATACCTACGAGCGAAGTCGAAACCACCACGACCAGGAAGTTGCAATTGTAAAATATTCCCGACCCCGGCGGAGCCGCATGTTTAAGGAAACTTTATTTTAAAGCGAATCGCTGATCTCCTGCATCTTCTCAGCAATCAGCTTCATGAGCTTGTCTTTTTTCGCCTGGTCAAGGATGCCGGTTTCGAGGCTGATGGTCACTTTTTTCTGGCTTTGCCTCATCTTCCATGATTTGACGGGCGGATTGTTCGCCGGCTTTTTCAGCATTAAAGCCAACTCCTTGCGGCTCATCTTACTGAATAGCACTTTCCTGTACAATTCCCACTGGGCATTGGATACACCTTTACTGTCAACAGGTTCGTAAAGCCTGATCAACCGCAGCAGGCGCAGGTCTTTGATCAGGTTGTTTTTTGCCAGGTCTTCAATGATGCGGCTGTCAAGCTGCAAGGTTGAAAGCAGATCGCCCACATAGGTTTCATCCTTGCCGATGGCTTTTGATAGCTCCCTTTTATCCTTAAAAATCCTTGAATCCAGCATTTTCTGATAGGTGAGCGCCAGTTCAACAGGTTTCAGGTTTTTGCGTTGCAGGTTGCCTATCACATGCATGATTTGCGCCTCCCGATCCGAAACATCGCGCACGATGGCCAGAATCTGGCCGCGGCCCAGTTTGCGCATGGCCTGCATTCGCCGGTGACCGTCAATCAGTTCATAACCACCTTCAACCGGACGAACGATAATGGGCTGTAATAACCCGTTTTTGTCGATGCTGGCAGCCAGTTCATCAATATCAGTGGTTTTCTGAAGCTGGCCTTTTTGGGCGGTAATTGCCTCAAAACGCGATTGCCAGGGCGATTCCTTAAGGTCGGTAAGCCGGATAAATACAATCAGGTCTTTGCTTTTGGGTTCAGTGTCACTCATAATTGCTTAATTTTTAGTGTTGGTTAACATCCATTTCCATACGGGTAAAACCGGTATGTTTTTTCCATTATGCTGTATTTCAAATTCCTGATCCATCGTCAGTATCAGTCCATCTTTCAGATTGAATGCCAGCATGGCTTCCGAAATCCCGTTCAGTTCGCGGGTCTGGTTTTCAGGCGTCAACTGGTAGCAAACCTGCAGCGCGCTTACCCGCCGGCTTTTATCAAACACAATGAAATCACATTCGCCTTTTCCACTGAAGGAATACACTTCCGATGTTCCGCGCCGCAATGCAAGAAACACCGCGTTTTCAAGCTTACGGCCCTGGTTGGGGGTTGCACTGAATCCCACCAGGTTGTGAAATGCCACATCGTTCAAATACACTTTGCGGGGAGACCGAAGTTGCATCTTCAGTGAATCATGGTATTGATACATTTCATAAAACATATACGCGTTTGAGAGATAGCCCATGTATTCTTTAACGGTATCGGCATTCGACAGGCCAATACTTTTCTGAAGTGAGGTAAATGTAACCGGCAACGAAAGATTGCCCACGAGTAGTTGAACCAGTTCACGGAATTCGCGGTGACGACGAATTCCAAAGCGCACGATAATGTCGCGGTAAAGTATGTTGTCGAACAGCGTTTTTACATACTGTTCATCGTTGTATTTCAGATATTCGGGCAAACCGCCCTGCTCAAGCCACCGGGTAAACCAGGTTTTGAGCATGACCTTAGCCTCAGGCAGATAAAAATCCTTTTCTTCGAAACTAACATTCTGAAAACGAAGATATTCGCTGAAAGAGAAGGGAAAGAGCTCCAGTTGTTTGTACCGTCCGGTTAGTTTTGAACCAAACTCCATACTCAGCAAGGACGAATTTGAGCCGGTTATCACCATCTTCTTTCCGCTGTCCTGCATGCGGCGGACGGCAACTTCAAAATTGCCTACATTCTGAATTTCGTCGAAAAACCAATAGTGCGCCGGGCCATAAACTTCGATCAGGGCTTCTTCCAGTTCGCCGAAATGTTCAACCGAAAACCCGAGCAGTTTTTCATCTTCAAAATTGAAATAGGCCACATTGTCCACTTCTGACATCAATTGCTGCAGCAGCGTTGATTTGCCTGTGCGGCGCATTCCGCTTAAAGCCAGTACGCGGTTATCGTTTGTTAATGCCGCTTTTGCTTCCGGCAACAGGTCGCGGGCAATTAATCCGCCCTGCACCAAAAGGCGCTCCTTCTGCTGCCAGGCCACCTGAAGTATTTTTGCTTTCATGCCGGCAATTTTTTACAAATATAAGAAATATTAAATGCTGATTAGCATAAAGGGTAATTTATACTAATTACTGATTAGTGTGCTTTTGTAATAATTGATAATCAATTTGAGAAACGGACATTGTTTATTTGCAATTTGGATTGAATAATTTCTGTAAAGTAATGAATATCAAATGAATAGGTTATGTTCGGACATGGCCGAGTCAGATCCAAACACGCTCTGTTGTAAAAATCTTGCTAATAAAGGATCGGGCGCTACGAGTTTTAGATACGTAAATGATGGTTCCCTATTACAAGGTCATGTTTCAATAAATAGCACAAAAACCCTTTTTCAAAATGGAGTCAAAATGGGTTTTAATGATCAATGTTTCTTAAAAAACGATTGTAACATATCAAACAACGAAATATGCTTATTCAAAGTGTGCGATTCCGCACTTTGCAGAATAAACACATCCGATAACACAAGAATAGACAATACTCACATTGCAGATTGCAACACGCCTAATGTCCCATTCGCAAACACATTCACCCAACAAGTTTGTTGCAAATTCGAACCACTACGCGAAATCTGCAGCGACGGAATAGACAACGACCAAGACGGATACATCGACTGCGCAGACAACGATTGCAACAACTGGACAATCAGCAACCCCACAAACCCCCCATTTTGCACAGGCTCACCATACAACTCAAGCAGTTGCGTTGTAAATTACACCACAAACCCCCTCACAGGCGCTCCTATCGTAACATACAACACAAGTTGCTACGGACAACCACCAAATACTAATAATTGGCATTTTTATTGTGGATATCAAAAGGTAGCACCCGCTAACAACAATCCAGGCTTATGCTGCCCAACAGGAACATACCCAATATATGATTCATATTATGGTTGGAGTTGTCAGGATTCAGACTTATGCGGCGTAACCCGCCCAGATATTGATGAGTGTGATTTTGATTTTGACCTAGAAAACCTCGAATGGCTAAACAGCGATTACTCAGGCCCCGGAGACAACAAATGGTGCCAAAGCAAATTCCCTTATTTTTATACTCCAGATACTATTCCTTATGCGCCTCGTAGAAGCACAGGCTGCTGCCTAACCAACATGGACGGAACAGTCGATTACTTCACAGCCGAACCTAATGTTAAGATTTTCGGCTACACCCGCTACTGCGGAGACGGAATCATAGATCCTAACGAAGAATGCGACGGCAACACACTATCGTGCTCTGATTATCAGACTTGCGCGCCTGGTCTTATTGCTACTGGAACACCCACCTGCACAAACTGCCAAATTAACACAAATACTTGCTCTTGCACAGAAAACACAATCATAATCGACTAAAAAAAACAATCTTTAAAAAAAATTAGCACCTTACACCACATTCTATTTCTTTTTAGAATTTTGTTTCAGGATCAGATAACCATATAAGATGAGTTGCAACTTTCCCAAAACTAGTCGAACTCCCATTACCGTAAGATATTAGTCCTCCGAGATTTCCCACAGGCGGATCATGAGCATTAGTCAAACTACCCACAAGCTCAGATTTCTTATAACCTATATTGCTTTGTCTTGTGAATCCTGCTACGCCTGATTTGAATCTTGATTTGTCTGTCATGGCATAATTGTAAGTAAAATAGCACCCGTTTTGGTTGTATGGCGCATACTCTGTTATGTGGGTTTGATCCCCCCCTCTTGCTTGTCCTTCTATCCATTCTGGTTCTGTCATTGTGTAAATATTTACTCTTTTATATGGAGGCATTAATTGCCTGCCATTGTTTAATGTAAAGAGGGTAACAGTTGAATCCATTGCTTGTTTCATCTTCTGACTCTCCTCAGAAGTAATAGGCTGAGTTATATCTCTGTTGTAAATTTGCATTTGAAACATGTATATTGTGTCTGCTACTTCAGGAACATACTCCCACTTCTTCGTAAAAAAAGGAGGCCCTCTGCATCTTACAACAGTTCTAAAGTCTATTCCTCTAGTATCATAAGAAATATTCACACCATCAAAAACTATCTTAGGCACAAAATAAACATCAAACGAACCAGGAAGATTATTCAAATTCACAGGCGCAGGTCCTGGCGGGACGTAAGGATCATTTAAGTTCAATTCATTATTCGGGCTTTGGAACAAATTCTTTTCTTTATACGTAATCGTCGGATCTGTTTTCGTACCAAAAATCCACTCCTGATAAAAAGCAGTATCCGCATTTTCGAAAAATATATTCGTTGTAGAATCGTACGATGTTCTAAGTATGTGTATCAATCCATTCTGAGAAGAATAATTATTTGTTGTTCCGTCTCCCCAAGTAACTTTTAACCCTGTCCCATTAAGAACAGGAGTACCATCAAGAATAGTATAAGCATTCACAAAAAACTCATCCGTAATCAACTCCTGCTGCAACTTCTTATCAATAGTCTGATTCAACCTAAGAACAAAAGTCGTATCCGCCGCCTGATAACTATCCCTAGGATTCGTATTTGGATAAGAAAACTCCAACCTCAAATCAGAACCATCACTAATACCATTATTACCAGATTTAAAATAACCACTAAAATCAGACGAAGCCACAATCACATCAAAATTTTTATTATCATCATTTAATTTTACAGTCTTATAACTATTCTTATTGACACCATCATCCAAACTTATAATATTTACACCCTTAGGACCACCATTCAAAGTCAAAGTATTCTCCCCACACCCAAGTTCAACATTATTCTCAAACAACAATCGACCCATAGCATTAAAAACTCTCAAAATATAATTTTGATTTCTCTCACTAACAACATCAATACTCGTACTACCAGAATAAGGATTCGGGTATGCTTCAACCCTCGATTCCAAACCCTGAGTTCGATTATTCGTCCAAAGAAAAGTCAAACCATAATTACCAGAAGCATCAGTATAAGCACTATCAACCCTAGAATTATCCTCAGGATTCACAGCAACAACCTTAACATTCCCCAACACATTATTATTAGGAATACCTCTAACATTACCATCAATGTGTATGGTATTTTCAAGGCTGGCTTTAAAAATGCTGCCCTTCTCCGGGAGGGAGCAGGAAAATGGTTTCCGGGCATCCGGGCCATGGTCATTAACTGTTGTGCTGATGTATTGCGCTGCACTATCAAGGTAGAGAATAGCGGACAATTCTTTGGTATGGTCAACCGCTGCATACAGATTGCCCAGCATCAGGGTAAAGAAGAAGGAGGCGGCCAGTCTGAACACGTTGAAAGAAAGCGTCATCCGCTGTTTAAACCGCTTTTCAAAAGCCGTTTCTACGGGTAGCTGCATGCAGGCCAGCGCCCTATCAAATCGTTTGCAGACATGGATTAAGTGAATTTTGGAGATCAGTGCCTGGCTGGGGTAATGTTTCTTCATATGCTTCCAGCGTCTTCCTTCCACTTTCTGCTGCGAAATATGCCCGTGATGCAGCCCCCGGCCATTGTTAAAAAGCCTATGGGCCGACCACCTTAACGATCTTCTGCTTCTTTCATACTGTCCCATAAGTATATCTTTTAGTCAGGTAAAGAATGGTGTTCGGACATGACCGAATATTGTGTAATAAATAGATAATCAATAACATAAAGAAATAGATATGATTATGGTGTCTAAATTTACGTCAAAAATGAAGGATTTTTACAGGGGAAGGAAATTATTTTTTTAGTGGGGGTGGTCCCGGCTCCGTGGTACCCGGATGGTCTCGGCTTCGTGGTACCCGGATGGTCTCGGCTCCGCTCGACCACCGGGCTTCATGTTCCGGATGGTCTCGGCTCCGCTCGACCACCGGGATTGCGCCCGACCCCGACCACCGAGAGTAATTGTGGTGGTCGAGCGGAGCCGAGACCACCATGCCACCAGGCTCTGTCCAACCACAATTATGTTTTGAATTTTGTTGTGGTGGTCGAGCGGAGCCGAGACCACCATACTTACGATCGGCACCGAGACCACCATGCCACCAGGTTCTGCCCAACCACAATTATGTTTTGAATTTTGTCACTGGTGGTCGAGCGTAGCCGAGACCACCATGCCTCCAAGCGGAGTGGAGACCACCACACCTCTGCGCGGAGCCAATATCAACACATCTGACTTAGGTTGCTTCGCCAAATTTCCGGGCTGGGAATTTTTTAGAAAGATTTACAAATCTGACTTCGATATTATGGTTAACCATCATAGTATTTACTACTTTTGATCCATGCAACACCGCACCGAAACCGATTTTCTGGGCAGCCGCCGGATCCCGGCCGAAGCGCTCTATGGCATCAACGCCCTCCGCGCGCGTGAAAACTTTCCCGATACCACGGTTTTTCATGAAGAGTGGTACCGGGCCATGGGTTTGGTAAAGCAAGCCTGTTACCTGACGGCATCTTCCTTTTATAAAGCGCTGGAGCAGAAACTGGGTTCAGCCATGCCTGCGATCCGCAGGGTGCCTGCTTCGGTGCTTGAAGCGATAACTGAAGCCGCCCGGGAGGTTTCTGCCGGGCAGCATGTCGCTCATTTCATCGTGCCGGCCATCAGCGGTGGAGCGGGTACCAGCATCAACATGAATGTAAATGAGATCATTGCCAATGTGGCCCTGTTGAAACTTGGTTTCAACCCGGGAAACTACAGCGAGGTGGATCCGACCGAGCATGCCAATATCTTTCAGAGTACAAACGATGTGGTGCCAACAGCGCTGAAAGTGGCCGTTATGCTGCTGCTGAACGATCTGGAAAAGTCCGTTAACCGGCTGAGAGGCGGTTTTGAGGCGCTCGAAGGCCGCTACCGCGATAATCTGCGCATTGGCTACACCCAGATGCAGGAGGCGGTACCTTCGTCGTACGGAAAACTGTTTTCGAATTACAGCGATGCGCTTTCGCGCGACTGGTGGCGCGTTTCAAAGTGCTTCGAGCGCATCAAGGTGGTGAACCTGGGCGGAAGTGCCATCGGTACTTCTGTGGCGGTGCCGCGCTTTTTCGTTATGGAGGTGACGAAGCAGTTGCAGCATCTCACAGGACTTCCCGTAACCCGGGGCGAAAACCTCAGCGATACCACAAGCAACCTGGACGCTTTTGTTGAAGTGCACGCCATTATGAAGGCCCTGGCGGTAAATCTTGAAAAGATCGTGAACGACATCCGACTGCTGGCCTCCGATATTGCCGGCGCCCGGCTGAAGTTGCCGCAACTGCAGGCAGGCAGCTCCATCATGCCGGGTAAGGTGAATCCGGTGATTCCTGAATTTGTCATCAGCGCAGCACATCAGGTGTATGCCAATGATGCGCTGATCACCGGGTTGTGTGCGCAGGGCTGCCTCGACCTTAACGCATATCTTCCCCTGATCGGACATGCCCTGCTGGGCAGCCTGAAATTACTGGTGGCTTCCTGTAATACCATGCTGACAAATATGATCAGCGGGCTGGAAGTGGATACCACCGCCAGCCTGGACCAGTTGCTGCGCAGTCCGGCCATCGCCACGGCCCTCACACCTTACATCGGTTACCACAAGGCGACCGAAGTCGCGCTGCTGATGAAACCCGGACATAAAGGCATTTTGGAAATCAACAGCGAAATGAAACTCTTACCTGCTGAAAAACTGGAAGAGATTTTAAAACCTTCCAATCTGTTAAAAGCCGGATACACCATCAATGATCTAACTTAACCGGTGATTATGGCTGCATCTGGCTTACAAACAGTACATTCCTTGATAATAAATCCATGAATCTTTTCATCACAAAAGCATAAAAACACCAGAATCCAATTAATATTTTTGGAATCATTTACCCGCGCAAGCGAAAATGTATCTTTGAACCGATCCCGAACCCGAAAGCTATAGGGACTATCGGGAGAGTTCAGCGAAGCTAATCTTTGAATCTTTGAATCCTTGAATCTTTGAATTTTTGAATCTTTGAATCCTTGAATCCTTGAATCCTTGAATTTTGAATCCTTATGTCCAAAGGAAAAGATACCAAACCCCATATCGGCATTTTTGGCCGTCGCAACAACGGAAAAAGTTCGCTGATCAATGCCCTGGCGGGGCAGGAGTTGGCCATTGTCTCGGACGTGGCCGGAACAACTACCGATCCTGTTAAGAAATCTATGGAAATTCCCGGGATAGGTCCGGTAATTCTGATTGATACAGCCGGGATTGACGATACCGGAGAACTGGGACTGAAGCGGGTGGAAAAATCCCGCGAAATGCTGAAAGTCATTGACTTTGCCATTCTGGTGATCACCGGAAATGAGTTTTCGCAGGAGGAGGAGAAACTGATTGCTGAATTTGAGGAAAAAGCTGTTCCTTTTCTGGTGCTGCACAATAAGAGTGATCTTCAACCCCTTGGTGCAGGCCTGAAGCAGGATCTGGAAACCAGATACACCGTTCCGGTGCTGGAATTCAGCGCGATCAGCAGGCATGGGGTCGATGGCCTGGTTGCGGCCATGCAGCGGCTGATCCCCGAATCGGCTTATACCGCGCCCTCCATGCTGGGCGATCTGATTTCATACGGTGATGTGGTGTTACTGATAACTCCTATTGATATTGAAGCTCCGGAAGGCAGGATGATCCTGCCACAGGTACAGGCCATCCGTGATATTCTGGATCACGACGGCATTGCCGTGGTGTGCAAGGAAAGGGAAGTTGACGGCTTTATCAGACGGATGAATCCCAAACCGGCGCTGGTGGTCACCGACAGTCAGGTTTTTCTGAAAGCGGATGCTGCAGTACCACCTGAAATACCGCTGACCAGTTTCAGCATTCTACTGGCCAGACAGCGGGGCGATTTCAGGAATTACCTGAAGGGAACGCCCAAACTTTCGGAACTGAAGGATGGGGACCGCATCCTGATCCTCGAGTCGTGCACCCACCATGTATCCTGCGATGACATCGGCCGCGTGAAAATCCCTCGCTGGCTGGGCAACTTCACCGGAAAGAAACTTGAATACGAGGTAGTGGCAGGACTGTCGAAGCTACCGCGCGATATCCGCGATTATGCCATGGTGATTCAGTGCGGTGGCTGTGTGATCACCCGCAAACAAATTATCAACAGGCTGAAACCCGCCGTGGATGCCGGTATCCCGGTGACAAACTACGGTATGGCCATTGCCTGGATACACGGAATTTATAAAAGGGCCGTTGCTCCATTTTCTGAAGGAGATCACGGTGAGAATGATTATCTTTAACCGGAAAAATTAACGGACTGGTTTGTTTCAGGCTTTTTTACGCCAGCAGATCGGTTTGTAACTTAAAAGACTGAAAATGAATATTGTTATCACAGGCGCTTCATCCGGTGTCGGGCGTGAAACGGTAAAAATCCTTGCCGGTATTCCGGGAAACAGACTGATTGTGATTGCGCGCAACGGTATGAAGATACAGGCATTGTCGGGCGAGTGCAACATCAAACGGCAGGAAACGGTGGTTCAGCCGCTGCAGTTTGATCTGGCCACCGGTGATATGGAATCGCTTGCGCACCAGATCAACCGCCAGCTTGGCAAAGTCGATATCCTGATCAACAATGCAGGCGCCATGCTGAATAAGCCCCTGGGGATGATTACTGCGCCTGAGATAGAAGAGGTATTCAGCGTGAACGTGAAAGCGCCGATGTTGCTGATACAGGCATTGCTCCCCTTAATGAAACCGGGTTCGCACATCGTGAATATCGGGAGCATGGGAGGCGTGCAGGGAAGCGTGAAATTTCCCGGATTGTCAGCCTACAGCGCCAGCAAAGGCGCTTTGGCTGTGCTCACAGAATGTCTGGCCGAAGAGCTGAAGGACAGGCAGATTGCCGTCAATTGCCTTGCTTTCGGCGCAGTTCAGACCGAAATGCTCGCAAAGGCATTTCCCGGCTACGAAGCCCCGGTTTCAGCCGGAAAAATGGCGGAGTTTGTTGCCGATTTCGCTTTAAACGGCAATCGCTATTTCAACGGAAAGATTTTGCCGGTATCTTTGTCCACTCCCTGAAAAGAAAAAAATGTCATCCTCAACCGATTGTATTGCAAAAACAGGCGTTGTTCAAAGCATTGAAGGACAGAAAGTTTTCGTGAAGGTGATCAGCGTGAGCGCCTGTGCCTCCTGCCATGCAAAGGGCGCCTGCACAGCCTCCGATACCAGCGAACGCATCATCGAAGCCGAGCTTGAGCCCGGCACCAGCCTCAAGCCCGGACAGATTGTGTCGGTTCAAGCCGATGTGAAAGCCGGTAATGCAGCGCTTTTCTATGGCTATATTCTGCCCTTTCTGCTGGTTTTTGCGGTGCTTGTCATCGCGGCATTGCTGACTTCGGAAGTAGTGGCCGGATTGGTCTCCCTGGGGGTGTTGTTACCCTATTATGCCGTCCTGTATCTGCTCAGAGACCGGATGGGAAAGCGGTTCAAATTCAGCATCCAGGCGTGATGATTGAAACTGTCAGGTTTCCTGTTTTTTGTTGTCTTTAAATGCTATATGAAGAATCCCTGGTTGCAGATTCCATTTCAGGATTATGAAAATCATATGCGCGATGTCGGTCAGGCGCAGGTGTTACGCCGCTTGCTTGGCGACTGCCTGAGGCTATACTCGCCCGGCAGCTTCGCCCTGATCGGCTGTGCAACAGGCAATGGCCTTGAAGAGGTTGATCCTGCAGTTACAGGTGTTATTCATGCCGTGGATATTAATCCCGCTTACCTTGAGCAACTGAATCAACGTTTTGTGCAGATTTTGCCGGGACTGAGCATCCATTGTCTGGATCTGGAAATTGATCCCCTCACATTCAGCAATGCTGACCTGATTTTCTGCGGACTGGTGCTTGAATACGTGAAACCGGAGGTGCTGATACCAAAATTACTACAAGCACTGTCAGCGGATGGTACTTTTGTGATTGTCATACAGCAAACCCGGAATGCCGCTTTTGTAAGCAAAACAAAATATCGTTCCCTTGATTTGCTTTCATCTTATGCAGGAATGGTTTCGGGAGTTGATCTTTATGCCCTGCTCCGGGAATTGGGTGTCGAAGTAAGGATGCAATATGATGTGTCCCTGAATGATAGCAAATCCTTCCGGGTATTTCATTGCTGCAGAAGCCGGATTTCCTCCTGATGATCAGTTATCCGGTTTTCAGTAATTCATGACATTTTTAGTGAATGCTGCTGGTTTTGAATTGCATCTGTAATGTATTGAATATCAGTTATTATTTGTGGTATTCCTGTACAAGTACATGTAAGAACAGGGTTTTGTTCACAGTCTGATGTAATTTATAGAAATTCTAAACAAAATCGGATATACTTGTAAATCAGTTTATAAGAATATGTGTGGTTGACCAAAGCACATTTAATAAATATGTAATGCATTGCAAATCAAACGAATAGAATGCATTTAATTTTATAGATCTGCTGCGGACTGTTTTTTTTTTGTTGCTACATTTGTCACGTTCTGCCTTAGCAGGTAAATGAACGCGGAATGATTTGCACCTAAAAGAGCTGACAGTGAACGAAACCGTATTATTTGCCGTACTTTCACTGAGCGCCATCGGAGTTGCCTCTGCGGTAATTCTTTATTTTGTCGCTCAGAAATTCAAAGTTATTGAGGATCCCCGGATAGATGTTGTCAATGAAATTCTTCCAGGCGCCAATTGCGGAGGCTGTGGTCTGGCAGGTTGCCGGGCATTTGCTGAGGAACTGGTCAAAACGGGGGATTTATCGAAGCTGAACTGTCCGGTTGGCGGCAGCGACACTATGAAACAAATAGCGTCGGTGCTCGGGCTTGAGGCCGAAGAGAAAGAGCCGATGATCGCTGTTGTGCGCTGTAACGGAAGCCGGATTAACGCTCCTCAGAAGGTGATTTTCGATGGAGCTTCATCCTGTGCTTTTGCGCATGCCTTATCGGCGGGGGAAAGCGGATGTCCCAACGGATGTCTTGGACTTGGCGATTGTGTGGTATCCTGTAAATTCGATGCGATTTATATCAGCCCTGAGACGGGGCTTCCGGTGGTAAGCGATGAGAAATGTGTGGCCTGTGGTGCCTGTGTAACGGCTTGTCCGCGCAAAATCATTGAACTCAGGAAGAAAGGGAAAAAGGACCGGAGGATTTTTGTGTCCTGTGTGAATACTGAAAAGGGCGGGCCGGCAAAAAAGAACTGCAGTGTCGCCTGCATCGGTTGCGGCAAATGCGTGAAAGAATGTCCTTACGAAGCCATCACCCTTCAGAATAACCTGGCCTACATCGATTATGAAAAATGTAAGCTGTGCCGCAAATGTGCTCCCGTTTGTCCTACCGGGGCCATTCTTGAGACCAATTTCCCGTTGCGGAAGGAAAAGCCCGGTGAACCCGGCACAGAAAAGGCTGCCGAACCTGTTGTTGCCGGTTAGCCATTCATCAGTCGTTAACAAATTATAAACCAATACGCGGAGGAAATAATTTGAAAACTTTTAAACTTGGCGGAGTTCATCCGGAAGAGAATAAGATTTCTGCCGGCAAAGCCATTGAAGTTCTCCCCTTGCCGGCAAAAGTCTGCATCCCTGTTTCCCAAAGCCTCGGAGCCCCCTCAAAAGTGGTGGTGGAAAAAGGCGCAATGGTGAAAACAGGACAGATCATTGCCAAAGGAGAGTCCTTTATTTCATCCAACGTTCATTCATCCGTTGCCGGCAAAGTCACTAAAATCGACGATGTAATTGATACTTCGGGTTATAAACGTCAGGCTGTTTTCATTGACGTGGAAGGGGATGAATGGGAGGAAGGAATTGACCGATCGCCTGAAATTATCTATGATATTGTCTCTGACCGGGATACAATCATCCGTAAGATTAACGAGATGGGTGTGGTTGGTCTTGGTGGCGCCACTTTTCCGTCGCATGTGAAACTGATGGTTCCGGATGGGAAAAAAGCCGAATATCTCCTGATCAACGGGGTGGAATGTGAGCCTTACCTTACTTCGGATCACCGCCTGATGCTTGAGCGGGGCGAAGAAATGGTCATTGGCGTTAAAATCCTGATGAAAGCCCTTGGCGTAGGCAAAGCTTTTATCGGAATAGAAAAGAACAAGCAGGATGCCATTGTGCACCTGAACGTAATCTGCTCGAAGCATCCGGGAGTCGAGGTTGTACCCCTGAAGGTCAAATATCCGCAGGGCGGCGAAAAACAGTTGATCAAAGCGGTTCTTAACCGTGAAGTTCCTTCGGGTAAACTTCCGATAGAAGTGGGTTGCGTGGTGAATAACGTGGGCACGGCACTGGCCGTGTATGAAGCGGTGCAGAAAAACAAGCCGCTGATCGACAGGGTGGTGACTGTTACAGGCAAATCAGTGGCGAAGCCATCGAATCTGCTTGTGCGTATTGGTACGCCGGTAAGCGCGTTGGTTGAATTTGCCGGTGGTTTGCCCGAAGATGCCGGAAAAGTAATCAGCGGTGGCCCTATGATGGGGAAAGCCCTGACTTCAATGGATGTACCGGTGGTAAAAGGAACATCCGGCATTCTGATCATGCAGGGTGCCGAATCGAAACGGGCAGCAGCCCTCAACTGCATCCGCTGCGGCCGCTGTATCACGGCTTGCCCGATGGGGCTTGAGCCTGTACTGCTGGCCCAGCTGTCGGAAAACCAGTTGTTCGAACGCGCTGAGAAAGAAAGGATTATGGATTGCATTGAATGCGGTTCATGTCACTTCACCTGCCCGGCTGGTCGTCCATTGCTCGACTACCTCAGGCTTGGTAAAAATAAAACCGGAATACTCATCAGAAATCGGGGGAAGAAATAATATGAACTTACTCACAGTTTCGGGATCACCCCATGTTCACACACATCAGAGTGTTAAGTCTATTATGTATGGCGTGGTGATCGCCCTGATCCCTGCCATTTTCGTATCGCTCTATTTTTTCGGGATAGATGCAGCCAGGGTTATTTTTATCTCGGTGGCCGCCTGCCTTTTCTTTGAATGGGTAATTCAGAAATATCTGATTAAGGGGCCTGTTACCATCAACGACGGCAGCGCCCTGGTAACCGGTGTGCTGCTGGCATTTAACGTGCCATCCAATCTTCCCTGGTGGATATTGGTCATTGGTGCGCTGGTTTCCATCGGCATTGGCAAAATGTCATTTGGTGGACTGGGTAAGAATCCGTTTAATCCCGCGCTGGTAGGCCGTGTGTTTTTGCTGATCTCTTTCCCGGTTCAGATGACTTCATGGCCTTTGCCAAAAGGATTGTTTGGGACAGGTCTGACGGATGCCATAACCGGTCCTACTACGCTGGGAGTGCTCAAAGAAGGCCTCAGTGCAGGTAAAACCGTTCAGGAAATCATGGCATCTCCTGATTTTCCCGGATATATCAACGACCTTATGGGGGCGCAGGGAGGCTCACTTGGGGAGATTTCTGCCATTGCCCTTTTGCTGGGGGCTGTGTATATGCTCTCACGCAAAATCATTACCTGGCACATCCCGACAGCCTATATCGGTTCAGCAGTCATTTTTTCAGGCATTCTCTGGCTGGTTGACCCCTCGCATTATATTGACCCGGCCATGCACCTTTTGGCCGGAGGTATGATCCTCGGGGTTTTCTATATGGCTACCGATATGGTCTCTTCACCCATGACAGCGCGCGGGCAGATTGTTTTTGGCATCGGTGCCGGATTGCTAACTATTATGATCAGGGTATGGGGAGCTTACCCCGAAGGCGTTTCTTTTGCCATTCTTATTATGAATGCGTTTACGCCGCTGATCAACAATGCTTTTAAACCTAAAAGGTTCGGGGAGGTAGTGAAAAATGGCTAAATTGGAATCCAGTTTTAAGAATATGGTGCTTGTGCTGCTGGGCATCTCCCTGGTTGCTTCGTTTGCACTGGGTGCGGTTTATAACCTGACCAAAGAGCCCATCGCCAAAGCGCAGCAACTGAAAAAAGAAGCTGCCATCAAACAGGTAGTACCTGAATTTGAGCAGCTTGAGCCGGTAACTGTTACCCCCGCTGATGGCGGCGACCCTGTGGTGATCAATAAGGCCATTTCGGGTGGCGAGGTTGTGGGATATGCGGTGGAAACATACAGCGATAAAGGTTTTGGAGGAAAAGTTCAATTAATGATAGGGTTTCTTCCCGATGGAACCATCTTCAATACTGCCGTGCTGAAGCATACCGAAACCCCGGGACTGGGCGATAAAATGGATGCTGCGAAATCGTCATTTCCTGAACAGTTTAAAAATCAGAATCCTGAATCATATACGCTGAAAGTTAAAAAAGACGGCGGACAGGTAGATGCCATCACTGCGGCAACCATCAGCTCCAGGGCTTTTTGCGACGGGGTTCAGCGGGCCTATGATGCAGTTAAATCGGAAGGAGGTGAGAAATGAACCAGATGCAGAATTTTACCAAGGGATTTATCAGGAATAACCCGGTGCTGGTACTGTTGCTCGGGATGTGTCCGACACTTGGAGTAACCACTTCAGCCATCAACGGCCTGGGTATGGGTCTGGCCACCACTTTTGTGCTGGTAATGGCTAATGTGGTCATTTCCCTTATGAAAAATATCATCCCCGATAAGGTGCGTATCCCTTCATTTATTGTGGTGATCGCATCATTCGTTACCATTGTTGACCTGGTGATGGCAGGATATGCCCCGGCGCTGCATGAGCAACTGGGCCTTTTTATCCCGCTTATCGTTGTAAACTGCATTGTGCTGGGACGCGCTGAGGCTTTTGCTTCAAAGAATGATGTGTTCTCCTCCATGATCGACGGGCTTGGAATGGGGCTTGGCTTTGCATTTGCCCTGACCTTACTGGGCGGCATTCGTGAAATTCTGGGTAGCGGCGCCCTCTTTGGAATAAAATTTATACAGGGGGATGCCATTCTCGTATTTGTGCTGGCTCCGGGAGCTTTTATCGCTCTTGGTTATCTCATTGCACTGATTAACAAACTAAGGAAAGCGTAATCAACGGGTTTAATACAAAAGAAGAAAGATTATGGAATATATTATCATCGTCATTTCGGCAATCTTTGTCAACAACATCGTTTTTGCGCAATTCCTCGGAATTTGCCCGTTTCTTGGCGTTTCCAATAAACTGTCAACCTCCGTGGGGATGGGCGGTGCCGTGGTGTTTGTCATGACACTCGCTACCATTGTAACCTACCTGATTTATCAGTTTGTTCTGGTTCCGCTGGGGCTCGGGTTCCTTCAGACCATCAGTTACATTCTGGTAATTGCGGCATTGGTACAGATGGTAGAAATCATCCTCAAAAAGGTGAGTCCTTCGCTCTATCAGGCGCTTGGTATCTTCCTTCCGCTGATTACCACCAATTGTGCCGTATTGGGTGTTGCCATCCTGGTGATTCAGAAAAACCTGAACCTGCTCGAAAGTGTGGTGTTTGCCGTTGCCACCTCGGTCGGCTTCACCCTTGCACTGGTGATCTTTGCCGGTATCCGTGAACACATGGAATTAATGGGCGTGCCCAAAGGAATGCGCGGGGTGCCCATTGCGCTGGTGGTCGCCGGATTGCTCTCCCTGGCATTTATGGGTTTTGCCGGCCTCGTATAAGTAAGAAGAAAAATATTTTATGTCAAAAGCCCGGTTTTGCCGGGTTTTTTCATATTTGTCCGGGTAGGTGTATTAATTACACTATCCTGCGTGTTAATGATTATCTTTGCAAGGCGACCTAAGGTGAAATCCAGATCAGGGTTGAAGTATTAAGAGCTTAAGGCGCTGTAAATAAAATTGTTACTGTAAAAAGTTTGAAATATGATCAGGTTCTTGTTTTTATTTGTTTTTTCATTGATAACTTCCGGAATTACTGCCCAGGGATTTCTGCATACTTCAGGAAAGTATATTTTTAACGGGGCAGGAGAGGAGGTGATACTCCGCGGCATAGGCACCGGTAACTGGCTGTTGATGGAGGGTTATATGATGAAATCAGCCGAGGTAGCCGGCACACACACCGGCTTCAGGAACAAGCTGACGCAGACCATTGGTGCTGAACTGACTGAAGAATTCTATGAAACCTGGCTCGACAATCATTTTACCCGTGCCGATGTGGACAGCATGAAATCATGGGGCTTCAACAGTGTAAGGGTAGCCATGCATTACAAATGGTTTACCCTGCCTATAGAGGATGAGCCGGTAGCCGGACAGGACACCTGGTTAGAAGATGGTTTTGTTCGCATCGACAGCCTGCTTGACTGGTGCGGCGATAATCAGATGTACCTGATCCTCGATCTGCACGGGGCGCCCGGCGGGCAGGGCAAAGATGCGAATATCTCGGATTACGATCCTGCTAAGCCTTCGCTATGGGAGAGCCCCGAAAACCGGAGAAAAACCGTGGCTTTGTGGGCCAGGCTGGCCGAACGCTACGCCCAGGAACCCTGGATAGGTGGCTATGACCTGATCAATGAACCCAACTGGGAATTACCCGGCGGAACGCTGCTCCGACAGCTTTACGGTGAAATTACCAATGCGATCCGGGCGGTAGATCAGAACCATATGATCATCATTGAAGGCAACTGGTTCGCCAATGATTATACCGGGCTGACGCCTCCCTGGGATAACAATATGGTGTATAGTTTCCATAAATACTGGACCTACAATACCCAGAATGAAATCAGTTGGATCATCAACCTCAGGAATACCTGGAATGTGCCCACCTGGCTGGGTGAATCCGGTGAAAACTCCAACAGTTGGTTTACAGATCTGATTGCTCTTTGCGAGCAGAACAGGATCGGATGGTCGTGGTGGCCGGTGAAAAAGGCCGGGATCAACAATGTGCTTCAGGTGCCGGAGAGTCAGAATTATAACAACCTGATCAGCTTCTGGAGGTTCGGTACCCCTGTGCTCACGGCTGAGCAGGCCTTTGAGGCCGTGATGGAATGGGCAGACAATCACCGGATTGAAAATTGTATGGTAAAGAGGGACGTGATAGACGCCATGATCCGGCAACCACACACAAACGAAACGCTGCCTTTCAGGGTTTATAAGCCCGGCGAAGCGGTGCATGCCGTCAATTATGATCTTGGCCGGAGCTCCTTTGCCTATAAGGATGCGGATTCAGCCAATTACCACCTTAACACTGGCAGTTTTACCAACTGGAACCAGGGCTGGGAGTACCGGAATGATGGAGTAGACATCGATGATTGCAGTGACGCATTTGCGGGAGGAAACGGCTTCAATATCCGGTGGACAGAAACCGGGGAGTGGCTGCAATATACTTTAGATACTGATAGCGCGGCCGCTTACAGACTGACGATCCGTTCGGCTTCCAACAGCGCCCAGACTGGGATTATAAGATTTACCATTAACGGAACCGATCTGATCAGTCCGCTTACCCTCCCGAATACCGGTTCCATCAGTACGTGGACCTCCTCCGTGGCGAATGACGTGATCATCCCGGAAGGAACCCATAAAATCAGGCTTTATTTCGAAAGGGGAGGCTCAAACATCAACCTGTTTTTGTTTGATAATCCGGTGCCGGTCAGCGCGGTACCCTTCAAATACATTTATGCCGAAACCACTGAATCCGGTCAGGAAATAATCATCACGCTCAACAAGGAAATCACTGAAATGAATGCTGTTCCGGATGATTTTACCTTAAAAATATCAGATCAGCTAACAGGAATATCTTCAGTCACGGTTGTTCCCGGACAGCCGGCAAGGCTGGTGCTGGTGCCTGAAACTCCTGTGGAATTCGGTCAGCAGGTTCAGATAAGCTATACCGGAAGTGGAATCATAAATGGAGCACAACCGTTGGAGCACTTTTCTGACATGAACGTTAAAAATAACCTTCCCCGTCGTTATCAGCTGCCGGCGCGTATAGAAGCGGAGGACTTTTATTTTAATAATGGGTTTCAGCTTGAGAACTGTACCGATGCCGGCGGTGGTTACAATGTGGGATTCGCCAATAACGGGGACTATCTTGATTATCTGATCAAGGTGCCTGAAGCCGGTGAATATCAGCTTATGTTCCGGATAGCTTCCCAGTATTCCAATGGAATCATCAGCATCCGGGCCTCATCCGGAGGGAGTTTCCAGACTTATGGTTCTATGAACGTTTCAGCGACCGGCGGCTGGCAGAACTGGGAAAATCAAAACGTTTCGGTAAACCTGCCTGCCGGAAACCTTAGGCTCAGGCTCTATTCATTTGCGGGAGAGTATAACATCAACTGGTTCAACATTGCCAAACCAGCCGGAACCGGTGAAATAGACATGAAAAACCGTCTGATTGTTTATCCGAACCCCGGGAACGGAATATTTAAAATCCGTTTTGACGAATTAATCAGGGAGGGGCTGGTGCTTCAGGTAAGAGACCTTTCAGGCAGAATGGTCCACCGGGAAGTGGTTTCCGGTCAGCCGGACAAAGAAGTTTCCATTGATATCAGTCACTTATCTTCAGGTTTATACACCATCCATCTCCTTGATACTGTCACATCCGGAGTTGTAAAGGTGATCCTTCAGAGTCCAATCTTGTAAACTGCTTATATTCAGATTCATCCGGCATGAAAATCTTTTTAGCAGGTCTTTGTCCGGTTCTTCCATAGTGTCATGTTTTTTATCATAATTACTGCTGTTGCTCCGGACGTTAAACTGTTACACTTTTTAATTTTGTGCAGTAAACCTGTTTCAACTCACAAAGCTTCCTGGGCCTATGCAATACAACTTTGACGAAATTATTGACCGCGGCAATACGGCTTGCGTTAAATACGATCTGCGTAAGTTTTTCTTCGGAAATAACGAGGTCATTCCCATGTGGGTGGCCGATATGGATTTCCGGACGCCTGATTTTGTAATGGATGCCATCCGGAAACGGGCAGCGCACGAAGTGCTGGGGTACTCCATCCGGACTGATTCCTATTTCGATGCCCTGACCGCCTGGATTCAACGTCGCCATCACTGGCGGACAGAGCGCGAATGGATTGCCTTTTCACCGGGGATTGTCCCTGCAGTGAACATGGCGGTGCTTGCATTTACACTTCGTCGCGACAAGGTTATCATTCAGCCGCCCGTCTACTTTCCGTTTTTTGATGCCGTGAAAAATCATAACCGAAAACTGGTTTATAATCAGCTGATTATGGAAAACGGCCGTTACCGGATGAATTATGAAAATCTTGAACAGTTATGCCGTGATGGTGCCCGTATGCTGATTCTGAGTAATCCGCATAACCCGGCCGGAAACGCCTGGAGGGCGGACGAGTTGCAGCGGATGGCTGATATTTGCCTGAAATACAATGTGCTGATGATTTCCGATGAGATTCACTGCGACCTGGTAAACCGGGGATACAAACATACGGTGCTGGCTTCTCTCTCGCCGGAGATCGCGGCAAACACCGTTACCATGGTTGCGCCCAGCAAAACCTTTAACCTTGCCGGAATGGCGACTTCGTCGGTCATTATCAGCAATCCTTCGCTGATGAAAAGGTTTCGCAAAGTCCTCGACGGCCTGCACATTGAAATGGGCAATCTTTTCGGCAACGTAGCTGCAGAGGCCGCCTATATGCATGGAGATGCATGGCTGGAACAACTTCTGGATTACATTGATGGAAATATTCACACCCTGATTGAATTTGCTGAAACCCATCTTCCGCAGGTAAAGGTTATACGCCCCGAAGCCACTTATATGGCCTGGCTTGATTTCAGCCAAACCGGGATGAGCGATGCAGAACTTAAGAAGTTTACGATTGAAGAGGCAGGGCTCGGTTTGAACGAAGGCACCCAATTCGGCCCGGGCGGCGATGGCTATATGCGCATGAACCTGGCCTGCCCGAGGCCGGTTCTGATGAAAGCGCTAAAACAATTGAAACACGCCCTGGGCAAGAGAATGGTGGAAAGTTGATGGGGATTGTACCTCTAAAGACATGCGACCCCTCCGGGGTCGGAAATATTTTGCAACCGGAATTTCCGGAGGAATGGAGGAACTGGCTCTGCCCGAAAGTGTGGTGATCTTGTACCGATAGTATGGAGGACCTGGCTCTGCCCGAAAGTATGGTGGTCTCGGCTCCGCTCGACCACCACTATTACTCCCGGTGGTCGGGAGAAGTCCCGGTGGTCGGGCGAAGCCCCGGTGGTCGGGCGGTACCGATAGCGATCGGCACGGGACCATCCGGGAACCATGCAGCCGGGACCATCCGGGACCGAGGAGCCAAGACCATCCGGAACAACATACGTTCCTGCTGAGGTTCTGACTTACTAACCTGACTATAGCGCTGATTCCTGAGGAGTCAAATGTTCTGAAAAAGTATTCTGCTCCCTGGCCAACCGGATAAAAGTACCTGTGATGCTTGATCGCATTCTCAGGAAGAAAAGCCTTTAAGATGAAGGGTCAGCACCAGTGGTGCTTATTCAATACACATTTTCCTGAGCTTTGAGAGGCTTCCATTGAACACATTCAGGTCAACAGTCCCCTTGACCCCGTTAATGGTGGCCTTGTCCGTGTGCTGCCAGAACTGCCAGCGGCGGTGGTGCATGCGGGGCGTATCCTTTACATAGTGGGCAATCCACAACGGGTAATCCTCAAAATCATCGGCCAGGTATTTATCATAAAAACCAGGACTGGTATAGATAATCGGCTTAACGCCATAATGTTCTTCCACCAGCCGGCACCACTCCTGTGCCCCTTCTACGATTTCTGCTTTTGAGCGCCGGTTGCTGACTTCAATGTCAAGTACAGGTGGTAAATCGCCGGGTTTAAGTTTAACCTGTTTAATAAAGTTCTCAGCCTGTTTAGTTGCATCGCGCGTGGGATGAAAAAAATGGTATGCTCCCCGCATCATACCTGCCTCTCCGGCTTTTTCCCAGTTGCGTTTAAATTGCCTGTCCTGTCTGGTTATGCCTTCGGTGGCTTTTAAAAATGCAAAGCTGATTCTGATGCCGTTCACTTCCATTGCCGCAACTTCGGCCCAACTAATACGCCCCTGGTGATGCGAAACGTCAATGCCATGGGTTTTGAATCCTGATGGAATGGGTACGCCAAAATTCTTCAGGTTGTGATATTGTTCCGCTTCTGTCCACGAAAAACCGCTTTTTATCAGGGGAAGGCCATAACGGAAAAACAACGGGGCCATCACAATCAGAAACACCGCAAACAGACCGGCATACAGGTAAAGCCTGGATTTGTTTAATTTTTTCTTCTTACCACCTGCCCGGGCAACTACCACAATCCTCTCCTTAAATGAAACGGTTCCTTCTTGTCTATTGTCCGCTTTTGCTTACTTTTTCAGTTCAAAGACCATGGCAGTCCTGCCTTTGCTGGTCAGTTTTCCGTGAAGCGGGAACGACTGCCCGGTCATAATGTCAAGCGCGTTGTTGTATCCGGAAGTTACTTCGGTGAACCTGCCGGTGTCAATGGTTTTCTCGTCATTGGTGTTGTTGATGACTACCATTACTGTTTCGTCGCCGGCCATCCTGAAATAGACATAAACGCCGTTGAATGGGATAAAATGCCTGAGACTGCCCCGGGCAATGGCATTGCTCGATTTGCGCCAGCGCAGTAATTGCTTCAGGTGGTCAAAAACTTCATTCTGATCCTTTGATCTTCCTTCGCGGAGAAAGGCATTGGTTGAATCGCCCGCCCAGCCACCGGGAAAATCCCAGCGGATGTCGCCGTGGCCTTTGTGCTCGGCTCCGTCCATAAGCAACTCGGTGCCGTAATATATCTGAGGAATGCCGCGTGTGGTGAGCAGAAACGTCAGCGCCATTTTCATGGCAGGCAGGTCTCTGTTGATGGTATTGAAGTAACGGTTTACATCATGATTGTCGAGAAAAGTCACCTTCATGTATGGATCTGAAAAAAGAAAATCCTGGGCAAAAACATAGTAAAGCCTGGCCATCCCTTCGGTCCATCCTTCGTTCTCTGTAAAGGCCTTTTTTGTAGCCTCATAAAGCGGGAAGTCGGTCACGCTGGGCAAGTTTGAATTGTAACCATCACTGACAATGGCATCCTTCTGATAGAATGCAAGCATACCTTCCTGGTTCAGCCAGGCTTCTCCGACAATGGAAAAATCAGGGTACTCTTCAAAAACCCGGCGACCCCATTCGGCAATCATTTCTTTGTACGGATAAGGCTGGGTGTCGAGCCGGATGCCGTCAAGGCCTGCATATTCTATCCACCATATTGAATTCTGAATCAGATAGTTGGTGACGTATGGATTGCGTTGGTCGAAGTCGGGCATATTGGTGTCGAACCAGCCCTTAAGCAAGCGGTTTTTATCATATTCCGAGGCATAGGGATCTGATAAGGCTTCGGCCCTGAAATTGGAACGGGTAAATTCGGGAAACCGGTGAATCCAGTTGCTCATCGGTAAATCGTTGATAAACCAGTGGTTGATGCCGCAATGGTTAAAAATCATGTCCTTGATTACTTTGATGCCTTTTGCCTGGGCATCCTTCACGAGGTTTACATAATCTTCATTGGTGCCCAGCCTCGGATCGATGCGGTAGAAGTCGGTAATGGCATATCCGTGGTAGGAGTAGGCCGGGTTATTGTTTTCGAGCAGGGGGTTGATCCAGAGTGCAGTGATTCCAAGGTCACTGAGGTAATTCAGGTTTTTCGATATTCCGGCAATGTCGCCGCCATGTCTTCCAGATGGATTTGAGCGGTCGGCCGTTTCGAGCATACCGGGCATATTGTCATTTAAAGGATCTCCGTTTGCAAAGCGGTCAGGCATCAGCAGATAGATTACGTCGGCAGGAGAAAAACCCTTGCGGTCAGCCGATCCTTCTTTCCGTTGCCTGAGTTCATAGGTATATTGAAAGGCCAGTTTGCGGTTGCGCATAAATGAGATGACAAACTTTCCGGGTTTTGCATCCGCGGCGATCTCAATGTTCAGGAAAAGGTAGTTGGGATTTTCAACACTCACTTTGTCCCTCAGTGTAACGCCCGGATAGTTGAGGCTTACAGTAGTGGCGGCAATATCTTTTCCATAGGCCAGCAGTTGCAGCGAAGGATTTTTCATGCCTGCCCACCAGAAGGGAGGCTCAACGCGCAGTTCCGGGATACCCTGTGCAGAAACGGGGCCGGGGAATGCAATAAACAGAAGGAAGGCAAAAAGCAATGCCTGCTGTAGGTGTCGAAGCGGGGAACGGGTTATTTTCATATCTGTCGGATTGTCAATTGTAAGCAGTGCAGCGCGCTGCACCGTGTTTCTGCAAAAATAATAAAAATGAAGGCTCGTGCCCGGTGGGGTGTTCCGGTTTAACGGGATTTCAGGAGCCGTTGTTATAAAGGTTTAGTAATTAGATATATAGCGATGTTGGCTGGTTTTTACAACTGGTTGGTTTATCGGTCAGCATGATTCCGGGAAAGGTTGTAAAACTTATCTAAATAAGCCTTCTGAGTTTGATAATCGTCTTGATTTCCTTGCCATCCCTGGAGAAAACCATGTTTACGGTATTTCCTTCACGCGTACTGAGGATATGATTCAGTTCGCCCAGCGTGAGGCCGAAAACGGGCTTTCCGTTGATATACAGCAATAAATCTCCCACCCTGATTCCGGCTTTATCGCCGGGAGAGCCTTTGATAATTTCGCTCACTTCAAAGATACTAAAGCCTGTACCCAACGCCCTGAAGGTAATTCCGCTCATATTGTATTCGAAAGGCTGTTTGAATTTCAGGCCTTTCTGCAGAATCATCCGCTGGTTGCTGTAATCAAACGTAACCTTGAATCTTCCCAGTGAACCGGCCCCGAGCGTTCCGTTTCTGTGTAACCGGGAATTCAGATTCCATGGCATATAACTATCAGAAAAGGAACTAATTACATTGTCGAGTCGGTAGTTGCCGAGCATCAGCCAGCCAATTCTGGCAAAACTTCCGTGAATATTTCCGGCCAGCCCTTTCCCGATTATGGCATCAAGGTATTTTTCCGGCTTATAGCCGTCAAGGCTGTCGTATTCCAGCAATAAGGGGTGATTTGCCCCTGAGTCAATCATCAGCCAGAGGTCCATAATCCTGCCGTTGTCGAACTCTACCCGGGCGGTCATATAGGGCTTGCCCCGGCTGATCTGAAGCGGTATAATTACAGACCTTGCCGGCGGAGAGTAATCAGCGGGCCGGGTAAACTTAATGGTATTTCTGTCGTAATTGGTGGTAACTACCAGATCCCTGAACTTTTCCATTCCGATCAGGCCGTGCACTCTGGAGCCAATATACTGATCAAGTGAGAAGTAATCTTCACTTAGCAGGATCAGGTTGGTAAACATGGGCTCCAACCGCCCGGTTTTCAGTTTGAAAGGACGTGTTACACAGGCTTCCAGCATATCGGGTGAGCCGGGAGCCGACAACATAAACGTTCTGATGCATTGACTTTCCAGCAAAGAAGTGATTCCGGTATTGGTGATAATAACTCCCTCAACCCCGCTGTCGAGCAGCAGCCTCACAGGAATGGAATCATTGATGATCAGCTCAATAACAACAAGGTTGTCATAGTTGGAGAATGGAATGGTAACCTTGTTTTTCCTTTCCGGAAGGCTGAAATAGTTGAATTGCCCGCTGGCTCCGTTTCCGGCTATAAGGAAAAGGAGTAGTAAAAGAAGTTTATTTAAGGTTCTGGTTTGCACAGGAGCCGGGACAAAGTTTTTGAGAAACATAATAACAACTAAAATAAAAAAAAAGTGTCAGGGGCAGGATGATAGGCTTAATAAAATTAATTTTGCAAAACAGAATAGCGGTTTATATGCATGTAACCTGAATTAAAATGAAAAGCGCTGCTTCAGATATTATCCGTAGTTTATGGAATGAGCTTTACCCTGATCCCATTGATGCATCAGGCCTTGATGCCCTGCTGGCCGAGCTGAATCATGCAAGGAATACCCTGGCATTCGACCCGCAGCCGGAAGGGTGGTACAAAGATGCCGTGGTTTATGCGCTGTATGTTGACTTTTTTAACAACACTTTTGACGGGCTGGTTGAGAAACTCGGTCAGCTTCAGGAGTTGGGAGTAAATTGTCTATGGTTGTTGCCCATTCTTGATTCACCCATGCGCGACGCGGGTTTTGATATCAGGGATTACCGGAACATCAGAGCCGGTTTGCTGGGTTTGCCGGCTGATACGCCCGTTGAGGTTAAGCAGCGCGCTTTCCGTGATTTTCTTGAAAAGGCGCATAACAGAGGCATCAAAGTGATCTTCGATATCGCGATGAACCACACTTCGGAGGAGCATCCCTGGTTTATCGAATCCCGCAAAGGGCCTGACAATCCTTACCGCGATTATTACATCTGGAATAAGGATACCGATAAATACAAGGAAACCCGTCTGTTATTCAAAGGTATGTGCCCCAGCAACTGGGAAAAGGATGGGGAATGGTATTATTTCCATCGCTTTTTCGAGTTTCAGCCCGATCTGAATTACCGGAATCCGGAAGTGCTTGCCGAGGTCTGTCGTATACTTGTTTTCTGGCTTAGTCAGGGACTGGATGGATTCAGAGCGGATGCAATTCCTTATATCTGGAAAGAGGATGGGACTAATTGTGAGAATTTGCCTAAGACCCATACCATAATCAAAATTTTCAGGGCTGTGCTTGATTTTGTGCGGCCCAATACCCTGTTGCTTGCAGAGGCCTGCCAGCCGCCGGCCGAAGTGGTCAGATATTTTGGCGATGGCGATGAATGCCATGCCGGCTATCATTTTCCGCTGATGCCAATGATTTTCAAGTCACTGGCAATCAGCGATGCCAGGCCAGTGCAACATGTGTTGCATCCCTCCGTTACACCTGAAATCGGGCAGGATAATCAGTGGTTTATGTTTCTGCGCTTGCACGATGAACTCACGCTTGAGATGGTAACGCCGGAAGACCGCGCGCTGATCCACGGGCATTATTGCAAAGACCCGCGCTGGGATTTCAGGGTAGGGGAAGGAATTTCTGCCAGGCTTTCAGAACTGCTCGACAGGGATCACCGTAAGATAGGACTCGCATACAGCATCATGCTGACCCTGCCCGGCACACCCATCATTTATTACGGTGATGAGTATGCCCGGTTAAATGATGAAGCCTTTTATGCCCGTTTTAAAAAGGAAACCGGCAAGGACGATACCCGCTATTTCGTGCGCGGGCCCATGCAATGGGAAAAAATTGAAAATGAACTTGCCGATAAAGATTCACTTACCTTTAAAGTTAACCGGCTTATCCGGGAGCAGTTGAGGGTAAGACGTGGCGTGCAGGCGTTCGGCAGAGGCAGTATGAACTTTGCAAATGTTACAACTACGCATACTCCGGGGGCTGAGAATCAGGTACTTTCCTATTTCAGGGCTGCAGGAGAAGAACGCATCCTTGTACTCAATAACCTTACTGCAGGGGAACTGACCATTGATCAGATCAACGGAGAAAACATAAAGGGACATGACATGTTTACCGGCGATGAGGTACAGACCCCGATAGTGCTGAAACCTTTTGAATTCCGATGGATAAATGTCAAAGCATAGCCTGCCGGCTCTGGCAGGATGGCGCAATATCAGATTTGATTCATTGTAAAACCTAATCATCATCAATATGTCAAACGCAATTACAAAAACCAGCTTTAAGCTTCCCGGTCAGACCAATCTTTATGTTGGTAAAGTCCGTGACGTGTATCACATTAAGGATGAATTACTTATAATGGTTACTACAGACCGGATTTCTGCGTTTGATGTAGTGCTCCCCCGGGGAATCCCATACAAGGGACAGGTGCTTAACCAGATTGCCGCGAAGTTCCTGGACGCAACGGAAGATATCCTCCCGAACTGGAAAATAGCCATACCTGATCCAATGGTCACCGTGGGTCGCCTTTGCGAACCCTTTAAGGTTGAGATGGTTATCCGAGGTTATTTATCGGGGCATGCCTGGCGCGAGTACAAAGAAGGGAAGCGTTTGATCTGCGGGGTGCCTATGCCCGACGGAATGAAAGAAAATGACAGGTTCCCCGAACCCATCATTACACCTACGACCAAAGCATCTGTAGGACATGATGAGGATATTTCGAGAGAGGAAATCCTGAGGCAGGGACTTGTTGAAGAAGCTGAGTACCTGAAGCTGGAAGACTATACCCGGAAGCTGTATCAGCGCGGCACTGAAATGGCCGCACACATGGGCCTGATCCTTGTTGATACAAAGTATGAGTTCGGAAAGGATGGAGATGAAATTTACCTGATTGATGAAATTCACACCCCTGATTCTTCAAGGTATTTCTACCTGGAGGGTTATGAAAGAAGACAGGCCGCCGGTGAATCACAGAAGCAATTGTCAAAGGAATTTGTACGTGAATGGTTGATAGCCAATAATTTTCAGGGTAAGGAAGGGCAGGTAATGCCGGAAATGACCGATCTGTTTGTAAATCAGGTTTCTGAAAGATATATTGAACTTTATGAAAGTATTACCGGTTCAAAATTTGAGCGGGCTGATATTTCTGATGTACTGACCAGGGTCGAACAGAACATCCTGAAGTTCATTACTGCATATTACAGATAGTTTTTGTAATGTCCACCGCTTTTTCCCGGATTACAGGCCACTGGTCTGATCCGGGTTTTTCTTTAATAACAGGATTGATCAGGGATCTTTTACCAGTATTCAGATTAATGCAGTCCTCAGGTGGTCAATTTCCCGGGCCCGTTCTGCTTCTCCGGAAGCAGCCAGAAGATAGGAAAGCAGTTCAAACAATTTACTGATAACAAACCTGGGGGCTACAGGTCTGAAAAACATATCATCCGGCGATAGCTTGAGCCGGCGGAGCAGGGTTACAATTTCATTTCGGGTAAAGATACCGCCCTTATTCTCGGGGTTGATGTAAAACATGACCCTTGCAGGCTCATCAGGTGATTTTTCTGTCTCATCAAGCCAGGCCATTACAAACCGTTCTCCGGGTAGCAGAATGCTGCGTACCGGTAAATCAAGGCTTTGGGCAAGCAGGGTATATAGAATCCCGATGGAGATGGCATATCCGCTGCGGGTCTCGAGGAGATTGTTAAGGAAAAGATAACGGGGCTCCGTGGTTTGCCTTGATGGCAACTGAAATTTGTGCAGGTCGAAGATGATGTGGTTGAGCACCTTTACTTTTTCGAGGGCTGTGAGGCTGCTGTTCAGTTCCAGCCAGATATCCCGCCGTATGTCATGCAATTGGCTTTTGACTTCTTCAGCATCCATGTTCTGATACTGATAGCGGGTAAAGAGCAGGTATCCTTCCAGCAGGTTGTCATTTCTGAAATGTGCCCAGTTTGTGAGATCGAGGTAAAGCTGGTTGTATTGTATGCTATGGATTATGTCCTCTATTCTTTTCTGAAGTAAACTGTCGAAGGTGCTTTCCCAGGCAGACTCCAGAAAAGGTACTGCCTGGCTCCCATAGGCAAAGATACGGTCGCGGACCTGCGTAAATGCTTGCTGGTCAGGTTCGTCGAGCAGACTGATCAAAGCCTGGAGCTGAGGGTCTTTTCCTTGCGGCTGATCCATTGGCCGGTAAATATTTTCAGGTACAAAGATCGGCATAATTCTGCTGTCCGATCGGTTAATTTATCAACATAGTTTTGATTTCATAACTGTCAATCAGCAATTTGATGCTTCATGCCTGTTTCAGCCCGGATCAGGTAAATCCGTGATGGATTCAAGAACCGTACTGATAAGTTGTTCCATGGTTTTGTGATAGTCTTTGCTGTATTGTTTTGCCATCCGGTTGGCAACAATGGCGCATATGGTAAGCGTGTTGTGGCCTAAAAGTTTTCCCAGTCCGTATAGAGCGGATGTTTCCATCTCAAAGTTGGCCACTTTCATTCCGTTATATTCAAAGCCGGCAATGGCTTGATTCAGATCGGGATGCGTTGTGGCAAGCCTGAGCCTGCGACCTTGTGGTCCGTAGAATCCGGGGGCTGTGGCTGTCATCCCTTTGGTGAATTTACGCCCCATAATATTCAGAAGCTTGTTTGAGGCTCCCACCACATAAGGCCGCGGAAAGTTCTGATCCCATCGGGTTTGACTGATAAATGCCCTGGTAAGTGGTTGGTCGATAATTATTTGTGAATCAAGGTAATAGTATAGCATCCCGTCAAGGCCGATACCATGCGTGGAAACAATGGCCGTATCAACCGGGATATCCTGCTGCAAGGCCCCCGATGTACCCAGACGGATAATGTTCAGCGAAACATGCTTATCTCTGACTTCCCGCCTTTTAAGGTCTATATTGAAGAGGGCATCAATTTCATTGAGCACAATGTCAATATTGTCGGTGCCCATTCCGGTCGACAAAACGGAAATTCTTTTTCCGCCGATACTTCCGGTGTGGGTGCAGATCTCACGGTTCTGGCGCGTGAGTTCAATATGGTCGAAATGCCTGGAAATCAATGGTACTCTGCCCGGATCGCCCACTATGATAATGTCGGACGCCAGTTCACCGGGTTTGAGATTGAGATGGTAAATACTGCCGTCGGGGTTTATGATCAATTCTGAAGCACCTATCTGAGCCATACCTGAGGTTTGTTTGTTTATTGCTGTGACAGACTTACATTTGCATTGTTAATACAAATGTAGGCAATAATCCTGAAGCTATGAATAACATACTCGTTCCATACGATTTCGATCCGCAGACCGATCTGGCTTTTGACCAGGCCATCCACCTGGCCCGGCATACAAAAAGCAGCATTACCTTGTTATATGTTCATGAACAACAGGGCTTTTTATCCTCTTTGTTCAGCCAGGAACAGAATGAAGAAATGCTGGAGAAGATCAGTGATCAAATGGATGCAGTGGCTGCGAATATGTCATTCAGGAGTGGGGTTGATATCAGCGTCAGACTCGAAGTCGGAAGGGTATATTCAGTTATTGTGGATGTTGCCGGGGAGACGGGGGCTGAATTTATTGTAATGGGAACCAGAAGCTTTGAATCATCTGCGCGCGACAGCAACCGAATGGCCGGGGCCAACACCTCCAGGGTCATCCGGGCGGCTCATTGCCCGGTGATTACCATCGGGGGACGAACACACTACGATGGCTGCCGGACCATTTTGCTGCCTTTGGATCATCACGCCGAAACCGGTCAGAAGGTTAAGTGGGCAATTAAACTTGCCGGCATTTACGGGGCACAGGTCAGGGTGGTCGGCGCAATGAGTATGGAACAAAAGGAAAGAGTCAGGGAAAAGATCCGGCGACAGGTTGTAAGCGTGCACGATCAGATTAAAAATGCCGGAATAGGCTGTGAAGCTGAAGTGCTCGAAGTGCAGGCCGCCGAGAAGGATATTGTGGCCTCTTTGCTGAATTATGCCCAGTCAAAAGGGGATATTGACCTTATCATTATTATGACTCAGCAGGAGTCGGCAATTGTGGAGTTCTTTGTTGATTCAAGTGCGCAGGAGTTTATCAGGCGGTCTGATATTCCGGTTATGTCTGTGGTCCCGAAAGAGTCTGCCGGTAAAATATCCGGGGAATAACCGATAATTCATTAAATTTGCTTTAAGGCTGCCGGTAAGCAGGTATTATGCCGAACATTATAAAAAAACACATTCCATGAAAAGAAAGATCATTTTAATTGCAGGGTTTATTGTCGTTATCCTTCTGGCCATATTCTTCTGGTGGAGGTATTACTTTGTGTTTGGTGAAGGCGTGAAGGCAGGCACCCTCAATTTCGTTGTCAGAAAAGGCTATATTTTCAAAACATGGGAAGGCCGGTTGATTCAGGAAGGCTTTAAAACGCCGCTGCCCGGAGCCATGCAAAGCAATGAATTTGAGTTCAGTATTACCAACGACAGCATTGCTGCCGTGCTGGAACGCAGCGGCGGCCGCTTTGTTGAACTGCGCTACAGGGAGTATCTCCATCCGTTGCCCTGGAGGGGGATGAGCAATTATGTGGTAATCGAAATCCTCGAAGTGCAGGATGTGCCTGCCCGTCCGGGCAACATTCCATATGGTGAATAATTAAATATATCAATTGAACTGACATGAGTGTAATCAAGCAGTTGCTTCATTATCTTAATCTTGAGAGCGAGGTCGAGGATTTTGATAAGATTCACCAGACAATTGAGAAGGATATAATTTTCAAAGGAACGAATCTGTGGATCCTGATTTTTGCAATCATTGTTGCTTCCGTAGGGTTGAATATGAACTCCACTGCGGTAATCATCGGTGCCATGCTGATCTCTCCATTGATGGGCCCGATTAACGGAATAGGCTATTCTGTAGCCACCTACAATTTTCCGTTATTCCGTACGGCCATCAAAAACCTGGGGTTTGCCGTCGCCGCAGGACTTACCGCATCCACAGGCTACTTTGCCCTGAGCCCTGTTTCAACTGCGCATTCCGAACTGCTTGCACGCACAAGTCCGACCATCTATGATGTGCTGATCGCTTTGTTTGGCGGCCTTTCCGGAATCGTTGCCATCAGCAGCAAGCAAAAGGGAAATGTAATACCCGGCGTGGCCATTGCCACAGCCCTGATGCCGCCACTCTGCACTGCAGGCTATGGCCTGGCCACCGCACAGTTTCAGTTTTTCTTCGGTGCCTTTTATCTTTTTACGATCAATACCGTTTTTATTGCCATTGCGGCGATGGTGGTTTCACAACTGCTGAAGTTTCCTATTATTACCCTTGCAAGCGAATCACACAAAAAGCGTGTGAACCATTGGATATCCCTGGTTATTGCGATTACCATACTGCCAAGCATCTATTTCGGATATGGTTTGGTTCAGAAAGAGCGTTTCAATGAAAATGTAGCACGTTTTACTAAAAATGTCAGCGTTTTTGAAGGCAGCTACCTGCTCAGATACGAAAGTAACCCCGGCACCCGCGAAATAATGATGGTTTATGGAGGAAATACACTTACTGAAGATCACAAACTTATGCTTGAAGAAAAAGCCAGGGATTTTTCACTCGGAAATGCCACGCTTAACATTCGACAGGGTTTTTCGCTCAACGAGTCGTCAAATTCGGAGGTTGATAACCTGAAACTCGAGATCAGCCGCCTGAACATGCAGTTGGCTGAATCTGAACGAAAAGCGGATAGTCTTGAAAAAAAGCCGCTTTTGGGAGAAGCGTTGCTGGCTGAACTTAACGCAATATTTCCCGAGGTGGTTTCATGCACATATGCCGAAACTTATTTATACACAATGCCTGCACGTGAGCAAAAGCGCGTTGCCCAGGTAGTACTGACGTTTGAAAACGGAAATCCGGATCAGGAAAACCGGGATCGTATCATAACCTGGTTGCAGAGACGCCTTGAAACAGATATGGTTCAGGTGCTGTTTGACACCGAATAGGATTGTTTGGTTTCCTCAAGCACCCGGAGTTGTAAAATTGTTCGGGATTGAACCTTATATCATGTCAGGCATGATTCCCGCAGAAAGTTTGGCAAATTACCAGATAAAGATGTCTTCCCGCTTTTTGGGTCTGCGGTCATCCAGCCAGATAAAATTTTTCAGCAGTAGCTCTTCCTGGCTGAGTTCGCCCTCGGGGTGCAGCACAGCCGTGGGTTTTTCGATGTAAATGATCTGCTTTATTTTCCTGTCGCGCAACCTGATACTCATATTGCTGGCGAATGCCTTGTTGATACCGGTCAGGGTTCCGTCTTCCTCCCTTACCCAGTAAATCGTTTCGGCATTGCCCTCAACCTCGATTTTGATCAGTTCATTGTCAATGAAATAGCCTTTCATGTTCCGCCCTTTAATCTGGTTGTACCCGCTTCCTAAGGTATCGCTCGAAATGATGAATGCGTTGTTGAACAGCCGGAGTTCTTTTACCTCTTCATTACCGGTAAGGATATGAATGGAGTCGGAAGTCATCTGGTTTTCTTCGGTCCATAGCACAGGAGACCTGAGCATGCGCATGGTGCTGTCGCTGAATTTGTATATCAGTGAATCGGACATCCCCTGCAGGTCGGTGCGGAAAAACTTTACATGGTAAAAGGCAAAGATCTCTTTGGTTTTCTGAGCTGAATCAAAGGTTGCCCGCAGGGTGTCGGCATGCATAAACAACGTGTCCTGATCTTCGATAAACAGGGCCTCGGGCTTTCCGGTGATCAGGGTGTATCCCAGGTCCTTGCGGTAACGGGCATACTGTCCGAACGAAATCATATTTTGCACGGTATCAATAACCATAATGTTCCTGAAGGCCTCTCCGAAACCATTTGTACGTTCATAATACAGGCTGTCGCCGGTAAGCACCTGATCGCCGTTTTTAACCCGTGCATTTTCATCGAATTCAGCAATATCCGTTACGGTGTTGTACCACCCATTCTCTGCATATATATCTGTATCTTCACCCTTTATGGTAGTTGGCCCTCTGAACCATGAGATTTTGCTTTGGGTATTGTATTGCAGGGTGTCGCAATTCATTACATAATCGGGGTTAGTCAGTACAACATGGTCGCGGAAAAAGAAATCCTTACTGTTGGTGTGATAGTAACCCCGTTTGCTGTCAAGGGTATTCTGATCGTTCACAATATGGCCGCCGGTAAGGTAATACGCGATACCTGTATTCCTGTCGTAAATCAGCTTGTCGGTGGTCAGAATGGTTCGGTTGTCGATCAGTTTTACATTATCAAATACTTCTGCAATCCGGGTTTGCCCGCTGTAATAGATGGAATCTCCGTAAAGATTAAGGGTATCGCTGGATTTAATGTGCACCCTGCTGTATGCTTTCATACTGTTGGTGGCATTGTTCAGATGCGCGGAATCGCAATAGAGGAATGCTCCTTCGTGCTCAAAAACCGCATTTCCGATAATGCGCTGTACATTTTCACCCAGCGCTTTATTGTAAGCCATTACATCCGCCTGCACCAACCGGATTTTTCGGGGTTGCTGGGCAGAAACCATCAGACCGGAAAACAAAAAAATCTGAATCCACAGAAAAGGCAGGCGCATCGGCATGTTTGCAATTATAACCGCAAAACTATGAAATTATTGCTATGCCGGAACCTTTAAAGTGATAAACCAGGCCGGTATAATCCCGGCAACGCAATTAATTTGGCGAAAATACAAACAAGTGATTTCGCCGCTTGTTTATTATTTCACAATATAATGTGATCTTCTTTGAATGTTCAGGATTACCCGCCTCTGTTTCTTTCTGGTTTTATTGAAAGTATTGATTTATTTATTGTTCAAAAACTTCTGACTATGGAAAACAAAAACCTGGCGTTTGATTACATTCACGAATACCTCTTCAGGAATGAACAGGTGGCTGCCAATCTTGCTTCCGAACAGAATCTGAATTCTGAAGACCGGCAGGAGCTCAGCGATATACTGAGTGTGCTTGGGCAGATGTCGCAAAATGCGCGGAACTTTAACAAGGTCAACAATCAGGTGCTTGGCAAGGCCATGGAACTTTCGATGGAAAACATGGCCAATACCACGCAAACCATTATGAGCATCAAGTCCTCATTGCAGGAGGTGATCCGCGATGCGAAGAGCGCTTACAAGTACGTGCTCTGGATGTATGTGCTGGCGTTTATGCTGGGGATTGCCCTGATCGCCGTGGCGGTGGTTTTTGCAGCCCAGGGCAAGACCATCTTGTCCATCGCTTTTGGAACCATCGGGTTGATTGACATCGTATCCCACTTCATTTTCAAACCTCCGCTTGAGTTGCAAAGCAGCAGGGCGAACCTTACGCAACTGATGATTGTTGTAACCAACTGGTTTTCGGATATTGTCAATCTGAATACTTTTATCACCGCCAGGGGAGAAGCGCTTACGCTGACTGAATTGAGTGAGATTTCGGACAAGCAGAATGCCAATACTGCAAAAATGATTGATCTGATTGAACGATACAGTGAGCCTTCGTCGGTTAAACAGGGAATAACAGGCAATGAATCCGGGGCTGCATAAGGTTTGAGAATCAGGTAATTTAAGGCATAATACCGGGTACATTGCCGGGTTTTCAGAAGATAGATCTGGCAGTATAGGTAGTAAACAACTCCAAAGCCTTCATGCCGGCCAGTGAGTTGCCGGCTGAATTGAGTCCCGGCGACCAGACTGCCACTGCCAGTTCACCCGGCATTACCGCCACGATGCCACCGCCCACGCCGCTTTTACCGGGAAGCCCGACCCGGTAAGCAAATTCACCTCCTTCGTCGTAAAGACCACAGGTCTGCATCAGCGCGTTGATTCGCTTGGCCTGCCTCGGCCCGCAGATTACCGAGCCGCTTACCGGATCGGTGCCGCCATGGGCTAAAAAAAGAAAAGCCCGGGCCAGATCCATGCAGTTCATCGATAGGGCACACTGATGAAAATAGAGGTCCAGCACCCGGTCCACTTCATTAAACAGATTGCCGTAACTTTTCAGAAAATTTGCGAGGGCTGCGTTGCGGTGGCCCGTTTCCTTTTCAGATCCTGCAACCTCCCTGTCATAGTCAATAGCCTGATTTCCTGAGCATTTGCGCACAAAATCAACCAGCGCGATGAGGGGGTCACGGTTTTCGAAAATCACGCAGTCGGTCACCACCAGCGCACCGGCATTGATAAAGGGGTTGCGGGGCTTACCGTTTTCATATTCAAGCTGAACCAGTGAGTTGAAGGGGTTCCCTGAAGCCTCGCGGCCTACCCTGTCCCAAAGCGCATCACCCATGCGGTCCATCACCATGGCAAGGGTGAAAACCTTGGAGATGCTTTGAATGCTGAAGTTTTCACCTGCATCTCCTGTCGTATAGAGTTCTCCCCTGACGGTTGCTACAGCCATGCCGAATTTTTCCGGATCTATTCTCGACAATGCCGGAATGTAGGTTGCAACCTTTCCTTTGCTCAGCAGAGGTTTTATTTCCTCTGCAATGTTTTCAATAATCCCGGTGTAAGATATCATTGAACGATAAAAGTTAATTTTTGTGAACTTATTGGCTGTGGCTTGTTAAATAAAGTGTCCCTGTGAGCCTGAACTGCGTCGCCCTGTGCTGCGGACAGCCAAAGATGCCTCACGGAATGTCAGTGCAAATTTAACCGGAATAATCTATATTTGTGATATGAATATCAAAGCTATGCAATCCACCCCCTACGCTTTACTTGCGAAGAAATTTTATTTTGACGATACTGCTTTCATCAACCTGATGAGAAAACGGATATACAATGTACTGCTGATCGCCAGCAATTATGATTCGTTTGTACTGGAGGGAGATGGCCGCATTGATGAGCAGATATTTATCGAGTATGTTTCGCTCAGCCTCAGGTATCCTCCCCAGTTTATTCAGGTGTCTTCAGAGGCCGAGGCAAAGGAAGTGCTTGAAAGTCAGAATATAGACCTTATTATCACCATGTTAAGCATGGGGAAGAGTGAAAATTTTGATTCTGCGAAAAGGATTAAGGCTCTGTATCCGCAAAAACCCATTGTTGTGCTGACTTCATTTTCGCGCGAAGTCACCCTTACCCTGGCCAACGAAGACCTCTCGGCCATTGATTATGTATTTAGCTGGCTTGGCAATGCCGATATCCTGCTTGCGATTATTAAACTGATTGAGGACAGGATGAATGCCGAGAATGATGTCAAGGATGTCGGTGTTCAGGTTATCCTGCTGGTAGAAGACTCTATCCGTTTTTATTCCAGTTATTTGCCGAATATTTACAAGATCATTTTCAAGCAGTCGAAGGCTTTTATGACCGAAGGTCTGAATGAGCACCAGATGATGCTGCGTATGCGGGGCAGGCCTAAGATATTGCTGGCTACAAATTACGAAGAGGCTGTAAGTTATTATGAAAAGTATAAGAATAACCTGCTTGGAATCATCACCGACACATCCTATCCAAGAAATGGCCTTGAAGATCCTCAGGCCGGAATCAGACTGGTGGAAAAGGTGAAGCGGGACGACGAATTTATGCCCATACTGATGCAGTCGTCTGATCTGTTGAATGCCGAAGTGGCGCGCGGACTCAGGGTTGGCTTTCTGCATAAGCAGTCAAAGACACTCTCCATCGAACTGAGGAATTTTATAAAGCAGTATTTCGCTTTCGGTGATTTTGTTTTTGTGGATCCCGACACCAGGCTTGAAGTTGCCCGTGCTGCTGACCTCAAAGCCCTTCAGCAAAAGATTTTTGAAATTCCGGATAATTCGCTTGCTTATCACATCTATCGAAATCATGTGTCCAAGTGGTTGTATGCCAGGGCTTTGTTTCCGCTTGCCGAACTTTTCCGCGATCTTCGCCCGGGCGACTTCAGTGATCTGGATGAAATCAGGCGTTTTATTTTCGATGCCATTGCTACATTCAGACTGAATAAAGCACGGGGTATAATTGCCGAGTTTAACCGCGAAAGCTTTGACGAGTACCTGAGTTTTACAAGGGTAGGACAGGGGTCTATCGGAGGTAAAGCCCGGGGACTTGCTTTTCTCGATTCCATGATCAAACGCAACCGCCTGCTTGATCAATGGCCGGGTGTGATCGTTACCATTCCCCGGACGGTGGTGCTAGGAGCAGATATCTTCGATGAGTTTATGGAGGATAATAATCTGTATAAGATTGCGCTATCCGACCTTTCAGATGAGGAGATTCTCGATCATTTCATCGCGGCCAGGCTTCCTTTCCGCTTACATGAGGACCTTTATACTTTTATAACGGTGGTAAATAAACCGATAGCCGTGCGGTCTTCGAGCATGCTGGAGGATAGCTATTATCAGCCCTTTGCCGGGATCTATTCCACATATATGGTTCCCAATTTTGTGAATGATGAACGTATGACCATTGAAAACCTGAGCAACGCCATTAAAAGCGTTTACGCTTCAGCCTTTTTCAGGGATTCAAAATCATATATGACGGCGACTTCCAATGTTATTGATGAAGAAAAGATGGCCATCGTGCTGCAGGAGGTTACCGGCACACAATACGGGGAGCGTTTTTATCCGACTTTATCAGGGGTTGCCCGATCTATAAATTTCTATCCGATTGATCCTGAAAAACCGGAAGACGGCATAGCAAACATTGCATTGGGACTTGGGAAGTATATTGTCGACGGCGGGTTGACGCTCAGGTTTTCGCCACGTTACCCCAAAAAAGTGCTTCAGTTGTCTACGCCCGAATTTGCCCTTCGCGAAACGCAGAAGCATTTTTATGCACTGGATCTGCGGCCGGGTACTTTTATACCCTCCACTGATGATGGTTCCAACTTGTTGAAGTTGAATATACAGGATGGCGAAACAGACGGGTCGCTGAGAAATATAATTTCTACCTTCGACTACGAGAGCAATATGCTGCGCGATGGTATGTTCGGATCCGGAAAGCGTATCGTTACTTTTTCAAACATCTTATCCCACAATGTATTTCCGCTGGCCGATATTCTTTCCACCGTGCTCGAAACAGGGCAACGCGAAATGAGTAAACCCGTTGAAATTGAATTTGCGGTGGATCTGAACCGTCCCAAAGGCTCTCCTGCATTGTTTAACCTGCTGCAAATCAGGCCGATTGTTGATAACAGGGATGCCATTGAGGCTCATCTTGAGGATGTGATTGAACAGGATACGGTTATCTATGCTCATCATGCACTGGGCAATGGCATTATCCGGGATGTGTATGATATCGTTTACATCAAGCCCGAGTCGTTTAATCCTGCTGCCAACAAGGAAACAGCAATTAAAGTTGGGAAACTGAATGAGCATTTCCTTGCGGAAAAAAGCAATTATGTGCTGGTAGGCCCCGGGCGCTGGGGAAGTAACGACCCGTGGCTGGGAATTCCGGTAAAATGGCCTCAGATCTCCGCCGCCCGGGTTATCGTGGAATCAGGCCTCGAGCATTACCGGATAGATCCTAGCCAGGGAACCCATTTCTTCCAGAACCTGACCTCTTTCAGGGTTGGTTATTTTACCATTAATCCGTTTTTAAAAGACGGATACTACGATCTTGATTTTCTGGCTTCTCAAACTCCGTTTTATGAAGATGATGTGATTCGTCATATCAGGTTTGAGCAGCCACTTGTAATCATGATTGACGGTAAAAAGAATCTTGGCGTGGTTATGAAACCGCAATCCGCGGGTGTTAATCCTGGAGGGTGAAAAAGCCCTGGCTATGGAAGTTGCCGCCGCTGACCTCAGGTTATGGCGATACTCCGGAACTGCTGATGGGCAGTTGACCTGCTTTTAGGCTGTATCCTAGTTTCCGTCAACCAGGTAAGCCCGGAGTTTATCCGTGCGGGCATTTTCGAACAGCTCCACGGGGCTGCCTTCCTCAATGATTTCACCATCATCCATAAAAATCACATGATCGGCCAGCCTGATCGCCTGTCGCAGCACATGGGTCACAAGGATAATGGTGTAATGTTTTTTTATATCTCTGAAAAGGTTCTCAATGATTTTACTGGAAGTGGGGTCAAGGGCGGAGGTTGGTTCATCAGCAAGGATAATGGATGGCTTAACAGCCAGTCCGCGCGCCAGACAAAGCCTTTGCTGCTGCCCGATTGACAGACTGGACGCCGGTGAGTTCAGGCGGTTTTTTACTTCCTCCCACAGGCCAACCTCTCTGAGGTGCTTCTCAACACTGAACGCAATCAGTTTTTTATCGCGGACGCCCTTCAGCTTTAAACCATAGGCTACATTTTTATAAATTGATATTGGAAGCGGATAGGGCCTTTGCGAAAGGAGCCCCATTTTCTGCCGGATATCCGGAATGCTGGCCGTAGTGTTCAGAATATCATCATTGTCAATGTATATGTTTCCACTTACCTTCAATTCGCGGTAAAGATCGGTGAGCTTGTTCAGGCATTTCAGCAGGGTGGTTTTGCCGCATCCTGAAGGGCCGAGCAGCACGGTGATACGGTTTTTGGGGATCTCCAGGTTGATATTCTTTAAAATGTGGTGATCTCCGGCCTTTACGTTCAGGTTCTTAACCCGCAGCACTGCCTCCGGTTCTGTCGCTCTCAGAATCCTGAGTTGTTCAATGCTATTTGTTGAGATATATGGTTTGCCCATTTTTTTACTTGAGGTTGGTTTTTGAATATCGTTTCGACAGCAGGCGTGCACCAATGCTGATAAAAAGGATGATGATCGTCAGAATGATGGAAGCGGCAAATGCCCTGTCGCGCACTTCCGGGATCGGTGATCCGAGCTGAAAGAAAATAGCAAGAGGGAGTGTGGCTGCAGGTTCATCAAGAGTCACCGGAATGTTATCGGTGTAACCGGCGGTGAACAGCACCGAGGCGGCGTCGCCTATGCCTCTGCCGAATGAAAGCAAAACTGCCGTGATGAACCCGGGGAAGCCTTGTTTGAACATTATCCGGAAAGCTGTTTCAGTGCGGGTGGATCCCAGGGCCAGTGAAGCTTCATGCATTCCTTTCGGGATGGTGCACAGCACTTCATCGAAGGTGCGCACCATGATGGGCGAAATCAGCAGGGCAACGGTAATAATTCCTGCAAGCAGGGAGGCATTCATGCCGAAAAATAACATAAGCGTGAAACCAAAGGCTCCGTAGACAATGGAAGGGATGCCCCATAAGGCATCCAGAAAATAGCGGATGGTATTCTGCGTACGCCGGTACCTGATCAGCTGAACGTTGAGGTAGAGCGCTGCAGGCATGCCGATCAGCACTGCAATCAATGTAGCGCCGATGGAAATGTAAAGCGAGCCTGTGATCGCATTGAGCACACCGCCTTCCCCTCCGTAGTAATAGCCGCCCCTGGGGGTTTTAAATACCATGTCCCAGTTGAGTGCCGCGAATCCTTTGTAGAAAATAACAATAATGATAAAGGCAAGCACGGCAATCAGCGAATAGGTGAACAGGGCTGAAAGCCGGATGAAGAACTTTTCCTCAAGCATTTTAAATCTTCTCACAGCCTTTTGGTTTTATGGATCAGTAACCTGAAGAATAAATTGATAACCAGGATGATGATTAAAAGCAGAAATGCGGCAAACATCAATGCGGAATCATACATGGGTATGGAAAGCATTTCGCCGTAATTGTTCGCGATCAGGGCCGGCAGCGGGTAAGCCGCATTAAACGGGTTACCCGAAGCTTTAACTACGTTGCCCACTACCATCATCACGGCAATGGTTTCACCGAATGCCTTGGCAATTCCCAGGCCATAGGCTGAGATAATGCCGGGGTAGTTGCCCCTGATAACAACATGTTTGACCGATTCCCACATGGTTGCGCCCAGCGAAAGGGATGCTTCCTTCAGTCCGTTTGGGACGGTATTGAAAACTTCGATGAGCATATTGAGGGTGTAAGGGATGACCATCACCGCAAGTACGATGCCCCCCGCAAGCACCGAATAGCCCGATGACGGTGAATCTGAAAGCGGGACGGAAATGGCTGATACGAAGGGGACGATGACCAGGATGCCCCAAACCCCGTAAATCACGGAGGGCAATCCTGCAAGTACATCAATTACCGGATGCATAATCCGGATCAGTGCACGGGGAGCAAACTGTGTAAGGTAGAGTGCCGCCAGAAGACAAACAGGTGCCGTAAAAAGAAATGACAGCAGGGTTACATAAAGTGAACCGGCTATAAAAGGCCAGAATCCAAATGACCCCCTTGAAGGTTCCCATTTGGATGAGAAAACCAGTTCCAGAAAAGAATGTTGTTCAAAAATGGGTGCAGCCTTGATATACAGACCCAGGCAGATAACCAGAGGCAATACCAGGATGGTGATCAGGGTGGTGATCATCCAGAATCCGTTTAGCTTGTCGATGATCTTTCGTCGCAACTGCATGGCTTGTTAATACATTCAGCGGGCCTGGGGGCGGGCGGATGTCTATTTGAGTTTTTTCAGATACGATTCAATTTTTTCACTGTCGATGGGAACATAACCTGCTTCCTTTACATACTGCTGGCCTTCAGTCAGACACCAGCGGATGAAATCGAGGGTAGCCTGTTTCTGTGGTTTGCCTTTGGCTACAAAATAGAGTTCACGTGCTGGCGGCGATGGATAAACACCACTGCCAATGGCCTGAAGCACCCCGTCGAACGTTTCATAAAAATCTTCTTCCGGATCCAACATCCCGTTGTCATTGATATCGATGGGTGCGATTTCGATGCCCGGCCTTTTTTTTCCGGTATTGATGTCATAGGCAAATATGGTGTTGTTGAATCCCATGCCCAGCTTATCTTTAGCCACGGCGTCTGCCATGCCCGGATCACCAAATATACCTATCCCGGCAAGGTTTTCCTGGTGCCCCCCCAGGTACTTCGCCCAGGTTTCCGCGGCTCCGCATGCGTCGGAACGGGTGTAAATGGTCATTTGGGCTTTTTCGGGCTGATTCAGGATTTTCCCCCAGTCTTTCACAGTCTGGTCCATAAATATAGCCTTGAAATCTTCACGGCTGAGCCCCTGCTGCCTGAGAACAGACAGATAGGGGTTCTGGCTGCTGATGGTGGGAACTACCGCATCAATGGTAAGGCCAACCCACCATACGCCCTGTTGTTTCTCTTCGTCAGCTATTTCACGCGAAAACATACCCAGGTCAACGGCTCCCGACAGGGCATCGGCCATGCCTTTGCCAGCGCCACCTCCGGAAACATTGAACCTCACTTTCGGGTTGATTTTGCCGTATTCCTCCGTCCATTTTACTGCAAGAGGATAAAGTGCAAATGCCCCCGAAAGGGTAATGGTGTTATCTTTCTTTTCGCGTGATGCGCATCCTGAGAACACAATGGATATAGCAATTGCCGATAAAATTATGCTGCGTTTCATGATTGTTTATTTTAAAGGGGAATTTGTCTGTTTGAAAAGATTGGGTGTAAGTGTCAGCTGGATGTAAAAAAACTGATTGAAATTGTCAGAATTGGTTTGCTGAATTTCTTTCAATGTTTCAGTCGGATTGAAAAAAATGTATCCGCTTTCAAGATTACCCCATTCACTGAACCTGTATTTCAGGATAAGATCATTTTCAAAACCGAGCGTTTTGTCATCGGGCGTGCCCGGGTTGGTCATGGCGAGGTTGAAGAAATGAACGGTATTTCTTACGGAAACTTTCTTCGAGAATTTGTAATCGAGCCATAAATAATAATCAGCCAGGCCCCCCTGTCTGGTTTGGACAGGATAATTGGTAAAATAGTCCATGGCGCCGTTAAAACCGTGTCTGTTTCCGTAAAGCGGGTCGAAGAGCTTATCGGTTTCATCCGGGCCGGGTGTTTTGTCATTTCCCGATAGATAGCTGATTCCTGCACCGGGAGTCAGTTTTCCGGTTTTCAGGCTGATTTCGGCTTCAATCAGCATGGCGTTCAATTTATTCCCGTCCCGGTTTTTACCGTATTGATAGTAGGCATTACCCATGAAATTCAGTGCTTCCCCGCTGTAATTTCCGTAAAATCCGCTCGTATGCCTGAAATTTATCGGATCTGTCGTGTCCGTTTTGGTATAGCCTGATGAAATGTGGAGAAACGAAAGGTTCAGTTTTTCACTTACCTTTTTGTTGATCCACAGATAGTTCAGTGATTTTATCCGCGCTTTTGGATAAAGGTTGCCGTATGATGCTTCCGAAAGGGTGTTCCATGAAGCACCGGCGTCAATTTTCCAGCCATCCCTGCGGTATTTCAGCACGAGGGCATCATAGCTGATACCATTCTGATTCCAGTTGCGGTTTCCAAGCATTCTGCCGTTATCGTAAATAAGCTCCTGACGGCCTGCAGAAATACTCAGGAGTTCGGAAATTCTGAGTTCAGCGTAAGCTTCATAAAGATCCAGTGAAGGATTGTCACCAACTCCGGTGGCGCTCAATTTGGCCTGATCTCCCCATAACCTGACATCCTGGGGGACAATTTTCAGCTTTAGCCGGGGCATTTCATAGGTGAAAGCCAGTCTGGTCCGCTGAGAAACCAGCACAGCCGGTGAAGCGTCTTCAGGATTTATTTTCTGATATCCGTCACGCACTTCGCCACGTGCCCGGAGCTGGGCATCAACTGAAAACTGTGCAATGGCGGCCTGAGAGATGAAAATCAGGAAAATCAGGATAAAATTTGATTTACGGATGGCCTGTTTCATAAGCAGTGATAATTTTGATGATTCAAAATTATAGTCTGCTCAATTAGTATGAAACAGTTTTTAGGCGTAATCCGGAAATACGCTTAAAAGCGCAGCGGTAAGTATAAAAGCGTATGAAAATCAAACTTCCACAATTCCGTTTCTGATGGCGTACAGTACCAGTCCCGCTGTATTTTTACTATCGGTTTTCTGCAACAGGTTTTCCCGGTGTTTGTCCACTGTGCGCTTGCTGATTCTGAGCAGGCCGGCTATTTCCTGGTTCGAAAGTCCCTGACAAATGCGGTAGAGCACTTCAGTTTCTCTTTCTGAGAGTTCAGAATTACGGGGCTGTTTCTCTTTTTTACTGATATTTTTAAGAATCCCGTCCAGGATTTCAGGGGAAAAATAGTTGTGCCCTGACATAACCGCTTTCATGCATTCCTCAACCTCATGCAATCCCGAACTTTTAAGAATAAACCCCCGGGCACCGGCGCTGATCATACGGGAGGTGTAGTCTTCGTCGGCATACATAGTTAAAGCGATGATTTTCATATCCGGGTTAATTTCAAGCGCTTTTCGGGTTGTTTCAATGCCATCGAGGCCCGGCATACTGATGTCCATGAAAACCAGCTCAGGCACCTGCTTATTTAAATCGGAGAGAAATGCGCCGCCATCCGGAGCCTGGAAAACTTTGCTGATATACGGAAGATTTCCCAGCAACAGGTTAAGCCCTTCCCTGAAGAGCTTGTGGTCGTCCACCAGATAAACTGAAAAAGGTTTCAGGTTGTTCATTTTCAGGATTTTCCTATTTTAACATTCACCCTGACTCCTTCATTTGGTACCGTGTAAATATCGATTGTACCGTTCAGCGATTTAATTCTTGACCGGATATTGGCGAACCCCATACCTTTGTCACCTATTTCCAGTATTTTGCTGTCGAAGCCTATGCCATCGTCAAGATAATCAAGCCGGATGCCGTCCGCTTCGTCCATCAGCGTTATGTAGATGTTCCGGGCTTCGGCATGTTTCAGCGAGTTGGTGATCAGTTCACAGATTACCCGGTACAAAACCACTTCAGTATTGTATGGATACCGTTTCTCAGCCAGGTTTGTTTCGAAATTAATGTTCAGGTCCTCGACCGGCGGCACATGAGTGATAAATGATTTCACGGCCTTTTTAATCCCGAAGTTGTTCAGCACATGCGGACTCAGCTTATTGGAAATCTCCTTGAGCGAAGTGATGGATTCATCGATCAGCTTTTCGGCATGAATCATCACTTCCTTATTTTGCGGTCCGTTATTTCCGGTATGCGCGGACGATACAGCCATCTTGACTGATGAAAGTAAAGGCCCGAGCCCGTCGTGTAATTCCTTGGCAAAATTAAGCCGTTCGTTTTCTTCGGTTCTGACGATGGCTGAAAGCACCCTGGATTCATTTGCTTTCCGGAGATCATCCATCCTTTTCTGGATATTGAATATCCGTTTGATAAAGATCAGGCTGCCCAGCATCAGCACCGAGATCAGTACTCCGGTCCAGGTGCTCAGCATGCCGGTGATCAGTCGGCTTTCGGAATCGGAAATCTGGAAAAACTCAAAGATCCTCCTGATGGCCATCAGCAGAAAACCAAAAGAGATAAGCCACCACGCTATGTTGGTCCTTGTGCGTTTGGTGAGCGAGAGGGCGATGGTAGCCGCGACAAACTGAAGGACAAAGGAAAGAATCAGTGCAATTTTTAAAGTCATCACAAACCGTTTCTACAAAAGTAACAAAAAGCCCTGCAACCTGCAATGTCCTGCCTTTCCCTTGTCCGTTAACCTGGTCACTTTCATCCCTGTTTGGGCATGATCCTCGGGGCAATCATATTTTTGGGATCGAGGATTTCATCGAGTTGTTCCTGACTCAGGAGTTTATGTTCGAGCACCAGGTCGTAAACGCTGCGGTTTTTCTCCAGCGCTTCTTTGGCGAGTCTGGTAGCAGCTTCATACCCGATTACCGGATTGAGGGCAGTCACCAGACCGATGCTGTTGTATACCATCTCGCGGCAATGGTCTTCATTGGCGGTGATGCCTTTGATACATCGGTGATTCAGTGTGTTCATGCCGTTTTTAAGCATTTCGATGGATTCAAACAGGCTGTATACGATGATTGGCTCCATCACGTTCAGTTCCAGCTGACCGGCTTCGGCTGCCATAGTAACGGTGAGGTCATTGCCAATCACCTTGAAAGCGATCTGGTTCATCACTTCCGGAATTACGGGGTTGACTTTGCCAGGCATAATGGTGCTGCCGGGTTGCATAGGGGGGAGGTTAATTTCGTTGAAACCTGCCCTGGGGCCAGAAGAAAGCAGCCTCAGGTCGTTAGATATTTTTGAAAGCTTAACGGCCAGACGTTTCACCGCAGATGAATACATGATGAATGCGCCGGTATCCTGAGTTGCTTCTACAAGGTTGGTAGCCAGCACAATAGGTTTCCCGGTGATTTCGCGGAGGTAATTAATTACAATACCGCTGTAGCGCGGATCGGCATTGATGCCGGTGCCAATGGCCGTTCCGCCCATATTGACTTCCAGAAAAAGCTGCACGTTCTGGTTCAGCCGGGCAATTTCTTCCTCAAGCATCACTGCATAAGCCTCAAACTCCTGGCCAAGCGTCATGGGTACCGCGTCCTGCAACTGGGTGCGCCCCATTTTGATTACATGCGCAAATTCTTTTGCTTTTATTTTAAACGAAGCAATCAGCTCGGTAAGGACCTCCAACAGCTTTTCGTTGCTGCGGATCAGGGCGATTTTTATCGCGGTTGGATAAGCGTCGTTGGTTGACTGCGAAAGGTTTACATGGTTGTTGGGATGACAGAATTCATATTGCCCCCGCTGATGACCGAGAATCTCGAGTGCGCGGTTCGCAATCACTTCATTGGCATTCATATTGGTGGATGTGCCCGCTCCGCCCTGAATCATGTCAACAACAAAATGAAAAGTATATTTGCCATTGATGATCTCGTTGCAGGCACGTACAATGGCATCTGCCAGGGATTTACTCAGCAGCCCGAGGTCGTGGTTGGCTTTGGCGGCAGCAAGTTTGACCATGGCCAGCGATTCGGCAAAAACCGGATAAAAGTTGAGCTGTACCCCTGAAATATTGAAATTCTCGAGTGCACGCAAGGTCTGTATTCCATAATAGTATTCATAAGGAACTTCACGGAAACCAAGCAGGTCGTGCTCGGTACGGGTGCGGCCCGATTCATACTGCGCGGCGGAACTGATCATCCGGGCATTGGCCTGCCGCATCCTGCGTGAAATCACCCGGGCAATATTTGAAAAAATCTTGAGCGCAATAGGGCCGTTTTCGGCAAAAAATGTCTTGCTCAACAGCAAAGCAGTGGTTTTGTGCTTTGCCCTGGCACTGGTGCTATGGGGGGCTTCTTCAGTAAGCGAGCCTTCTCCCAGAAAGTCAAAGCGGCTGAAATAGCTTAATTTGGTTTCCGCCCCGAAAGGAGATTTTTTAATCAACTCTACTTCGCCCTCGAAGATCATGTATATGGCCTCCCTGGGGCCGCTTTCCTGAAAGAGGTATTCGCCTGCCAGATATTTGCGTGTTTCAATTGCTGATACGACCTGTTCAATTTCTGTAGCAACCAGTCCTTTGAAAAGTTCAATCTCGGTGATAAACCGGTTAATTTCGTTGGTACTCATGATATAATTGTTTTAAGTTGTTCATTACAAGCGTGTTATTACTATTGTCAGAATGCCGGTGTGACATCCGTTTTCTGCGTCGGACTTTCCCCGGTTTCTTTCTCCGGCATCGGCAATAGGCCAGGCGGAGAAGTGCCATCGCAATATCTGGCAATGACCTGGTGCGCGGGTGCAAAACCAAGTCTGGACGATTCTTTCCAATCGTTACAGGCTCGCTCAAGGTCCCCGTTCCGGAATAAAGCGATTCCCCGGTTGTACCATGCCTCAGCATAATCGGGTTTGATGCGGATAGCCTGTTCAAAATCGGTAATCGCCGAATTGATTTGGCCTGCTTTACCTTTCAGTATGCCCCGGTTGTTGAGGGCCAGCAGGTAAGCGGGATTACGGCTTAACGACAAATCATAATATTTCAGGGCTTCTGCCGCATTGTTTCCTGCATCATAATAGTTGCCCAGATAAAAGTAAGCGTGGGCCATATCCGCATCAGAACGCTTTTTGTCAATTACGTCTGAAAGCAGGGTGGGGGTGTTTTTCCAGACAGATATCCGGCTTACGGTCGAAGCGCCCAGTATTATAACCAGTAACAGGGAGGCCGAAAGCATCAGCCTGCGGGTGGCTTTGTCCATGGTGTTCCGGGTTTCCCAAAGATTCGCGGCATACCTGCCAATGATTATAAAAAGCCCGATATAAGGGATATACGTATAACGGTCGGCAGTGATAAATATCCTCGACCAGAAAAGCGGGAGCACCATGCCGATGGTTATCAGGAAAAATATGCCCCCGAAAAGAAATTCCCTGCGATATTTCCGCTGGTAAAGGATTAAAGCAATAGCTGCAATCAGGACGATGACCGTGGAAAATACATAGGGCGGGAGTTTTCCCCCGCTGATTTCAGGGAAAGCGTATATTGCCGACAGGTTAAGCGGTACAAAAAGCTTCAGGATGTAAAAAGAGATACTGTAAAGGATCAGGAAGAACCGCTGAAAAAGATTGTAATCCTGTTCAAGCACGGTGATATGTCCGAAAGATGCGGAGGCCCTGATAGCAACAAGGCCGAAGATGATTGAAATCACGAAAAACGGGATTTTTTCCGTCAGCAGGCTCCATCGGAATTGTCTCTTTTTCAGATAGTCTGCCATCAGGAGTACCACCGGGAAGGTGGCAGCCATGGATTTGGAGAACAGGGCAAGAATGAAAAAGAGCAGTACATACAGATATTGCCTTAGGTTGTAGCCCTGATCTGCGTATTTGTCCCAGGCAATCAGTCCCAGCAGGAAGAAGAGCGAGTAAAGGCCCGAGCTTCGGGCCGAAATCCACACCACCGGTTCCACATGCATGGGATGAATGGCAAAAAGCAAGGCAACCACCGCTGCCGGAACCCAGCCTTTCATCCATCGTTCTGTAAGTCTGAAAATCAGAAAGGTGTTGAGCAGGTGCAGCAAAATATTGGTGAGGATAAAGACCCGCGGTTCAGGCCCCGATAATTTGTAATTGATGGCCATGCTAAGCACGGAAAGGGGCTGATACATGCCGAGATGGAAATTGCTGAAGATTTCCGGCACCTTGATGCTTCCGTCTCCGGAAATGGCCGTAAGATATTCCCCATCGTCCCAGCCGGTCATAAAGTCGTTGCGGAGGGCCCCTGCATAAAGCAAAAAGGTAAAGGTAAGAATCAGCAGAATGGCGGCGTTCTGATAACTAAGCGACAGTTTTCCCGGCAGAACCAGATGTTCCGGGTTTCGTTTCCCTTGAGAAACGCGCGTGGTTTTTTCCGCCTTTTTCATGATTGTCTGCCAACTGATCTGATGCTGAAATTTGTGCAAAGGTATAAGTTTAAATGTAAGGAAAAATGATTCCACCACGAAGTTTTACACCCTGCATTTTGAATTTGCAGCACGGTAAAAGATAAGTTTGGTAATTTTGCAGCAAGGGATGTTCAGCCCGTTATTTGTAAACTGAAACGCCATGAAAAAACTGATTTTTATCTTTCTATTGATTTCCTCGGTCGCCTTGCTGATCTCCTGCGGAAGCGGCAAAGGGGAGTTGCTGACCGAAAGGATTCAGTATGATGTAACACTGAAGTCACCCGAAACGGACCTTGCCTGGTGGGTGCAGAACCTTGAAGGCCCGAAACGCGAGAAACTCGTTCAGGCGGTGATTACATCCGCCCGGGAAGGAAAGGTGAAGGTTTATGATGTGATGACCAACAAGCAGTTGTCGGCCGCCGAGGTTCTTGAACGCGGCACGCGCACCGAGCTGCTCACCCTTCAGCGGTCTTTCGAGCCCTATGAGAATTATGATACCGTTATCAAACGCGAATTGCAATTGTCGGATATATCAAGGCTGAGGTTTCTGGAAGAATGGTACCTGAACCAGGATAACGGAAAAATTACCAAGAAGGTAATTGCTGTTTGCCCCCTGGTTGAGAGTTATACTGAAACCGGCGAATTGCGCGGTTATCAGCCGCTTTTCTGGCTTTCCTATGTCAGGAAGTTCCCCCTGGAGCAGTAATCGGTAATATACCCGGATATGTGTCAGGCGTTAGTTGCTACCGCTCTGCCAATATTTTTCTAATTTTGCATCCCATTAATTCTGAGGATGCAATATCAGTTTCATACACTTCCGAATGGTATAAGGATCGTTCACCGTCATTCAGGCAGGCTGGTCGCTCATCTGGCTGTTATGGTAAATACGGGTTCGCGCGACGAATTGCCGGGGGAGGAAGGCCTGGCCCACTTTATCGAACATGTTATTTTCAAGGGAACAGGTAAACGAAAAGTTTATCAGGTGCTTGGAAGGCTTGAAAACATAGGGGCCGATCTGAACGCATACACTACCAAGGAAGAAACCTGTATTCATGCCTCATTCCTCAGTACCTATTATGCAAGGGCGATTGAACTGTTCGCGGATATCCTGTTTAATTCCACTTTTCCGGAGAAAGAAATCAACAAGGAAAAGGATGTGGTGATTGATGAAATCAATGCATACAAGGACAGCCCTTCGGAACTTATTTTTGATGAATTTGAGGAGATGCTCTTCCGCGGACACCCCCTGGGAAAGTCAATTCTGGGGTCCCCCGCCAGTGTAAAGCGGATTAACCGGAAAAGGATTCTCGGGTTTATTGCCAATCATTACCATACCAATCAGATCGTAATCAGCTCGGTGGGTAACATCCGTTTCGACCGGCTGGTAAAGCTTGTTAATGAAGCTTTCGGATGTCTTCCTGAGAATTTGCGCACTGACTCAAGGCAGGTTTTCACGGCTTCAGAACCAAAGCAACTGATCAAACCACGCCGGAATTTTCAAACCCATTGCATCCTGGGAAATCATGCTTATGGTTATGCGGATGCCCGGCGGACAGCCCTGGCCCTGCTGACAAACCTGCTTGGCGGCCCCGCGATGAATTCAAGACTGAGTATGGCCCTGCGCGAGCGCCATGGATTGTCGTACAACATCGAATCCGTCTACACGCCTTATGCCGAAACCGGTTCATTCATGATCTATCTGGGCACGGATAATGGTTCGCTTGATAAAGCACTGACCCTGGTGCGGGCTGAATTGGATAAATTTATTGCCAAATCATTAGGAACGATTCAGCTGCATACGGCCAAGCAACAGTTTATCGGTCAGATTGCCATTTCTTTTGAATCAAACCTCAACGATGCACTTTCGATGGCGAAAAGCATGCTTGTTTACGATACGGTTGATACCCATGAAGTGCTGATCTCGAAAATTAATGCCATTACCGCTGATCTTGTTCTTGAAGTGGCGCATGAAATATTTGACCCCTCGGGAATGAGCATGCTGGTCTACAAAAACCGAAAAGCATGAGTGAGTTATTTGAACGGCCGCAGTATCCTGCCACTGTGCCTGCTTTTGAACGGTATGCCCTCGAATATACTACTCCTGAACCTCCGCTGATGCAGCAGCTGATCAGGGAAACCCACCTGGCAGTGACAACCCCGGGCATGCTTTCAGGATTACTCCAGGGAAGGTTGCTTAAGATGATTACTCAGTTGCTGAGGCCCCGCTGTATTCTCGAAATCGGCACTTTTACCGGCTATTCAGCCATCTACCTGGCATCCGGACTCGACGACCGGGGGCGCTTGCATACCATCGACAACAATCCTGAAGTTGCCCATATCGCTGAAAAATATTTTATTGCTTCCGGATTGCGGGATAAAATTATAACCCATCAGGGAAATGCCATGGATATTATCCCTGAAATTGAAGGGCCATTCGATCTGGTATTTATCGATGCCGATAAGGAAAACTATGTAAATTATTATGAGACGGTTTTTCCAAAACTCAGTCAGGAGGGGGTCATCATAGCCGATAATGTGCTGTGGTATGGTAAGGTGATGGATGCTGACGCTTTAAATGACAAGGAAACGCGCGGCATTGCTGCCTTCAACCTGCACGTGAAAAATGATCCGCGTGTTGAGCACCTCATGCTCCCTATAAGGGACGGGTTGATGATGGTAAAGAAATTATAACTTCCGGAATGCCCCGGATGCAGCATAAAGCACTGAAATCAACCGGGGCAGGCAATGGTTTTTTCAGGAGACGAAATCAGACCCTGTAATCATATTTCACCGAACTGAGTTCCTCGTTGGCTTTCACAATTTTCTTTTTCAGGTCTTCCTTAAATGCGATAAGTTTCATCTGTAGCGCCTCATCTCCTGTGGCAAGCATCTGAACGGCAAGAATGCCGGCATTACGGGCGCCGTTAATGGCAACAGTGGCAACGGGAATTCCCGGAGGCATCTGCACGATGGCCAGCAGGGAGTCCAGGCCATCTAGGGATGCTTTAATGGGGACCCCGATTACAGGAACGGTCGTCATCGCTGCGATCACCCCGCAAAGGTGGGCTGCCATGCCCGCACCGGCTATTATTACCCTGATACCGCGGCTGTATGCCGATTTCGCAAAGGCTTCTACCTCATCTGGTGTGCGGTGAGCTGATAAAGCATTGATCTCAAACGGAATCTGAAATTCATTCAGGATTTCTGCAGCTTCCTTCATCACCGGTAAATCGGATGTGCTGCCCATAATTATACTGACTCTTGGTTCCATGTTGAAAGGTTTGTTTGATGCAAAAATAATCAAAAGCCCGGTTCGGCCTGAGGTTTACCCAAGCCTTAACGATAATTTAATCAAAAGGTTCGCACGTCTTTCCTGATTATTTAAATTATCGTATTTTTGACCGCTTAACTCATCGTCAATGAAAAATAAAATTAAAGTCCGGGACAAAGAATTTGGAATTTTCATTAAGGCGGATGCCATCGATCAATCGGTGAGCAGGATTGCCGATCAGATCAATACCGATATGAAAGGAAAGGTACCCATCTTCCTTGTTGTGTTGAACGGCGCATTTATGTTTGCATCCGACCTGCTGAAAAAAGTGAATATTGAAAGTAACATTTCCTTTGTCAAACTTTCTTCTTACACAGGCACCCGCAGTTCGCAGGTGGTCAGCGAGCTGATCGGGCTCAACGAGGTGGTTAAAGGCCGCTCGGTGATTATTGTTGAAGATATTATTGATACCGGACTTACCATTCAGCGGATGCTTGAAATACTGCACAATCAGGAAGCTGCCGATGTGAAGATTGCCACCCTTATCTATAAACCCGGCGCTTTCAGGGCAGATTATAAAATAGACTACATCGGGATGGAAATACCAAATGATTTTATCGTCGGATATGGTCTGGATTATGATGGATTTGCGCGCAATCTGCCTGATATTTATAAAATTGTTGAATAAACGGCCGGCACCTGCAATTCATTGCATTGTTTCAGCCCCTGTTATATACCCAACTGAAAAATCATGTTAAATATCGCTTTGTTCGGCCCTCCGGGCGCAGGTAAAGGGACTCAGTCAGTCCTGCTTGTTGAGAAATACAAATTGGCCTATATTTCAACGGGTGACCTGTTGCGCCAGGAAATAACCGAAGGCAGTGAGCTCGGAAAGAAAGCCAAAGAACTCATCGACCGGGGTCAGTTGGTGTCTGATGAAATGATCGTTCAGCTTATTGAAAAGCGGATTATTGCCAGCGCAGATAAAAACGGGATACTGTTCGACGGATTCCCCAGGACAATGGTTCAGGCTTATATCCTCGAAGGCCTGCTGCTGAAGCTGAACACTTCGCTGGCATGCATGCTCAGCCTGGAAGTGCCCCGCGAAGAACTGATCGCCAGGTTGCTTGAACGTGGTAAGATTTCGGGACGTACAGATGACAATGCTGAGGTAATCGAATACAGGCTTGAAGAGTATAACAGCAAGACCAGGCCGGTTGCCGATTTTTATAAAGACAGGAATAAATACATCCCGATTATGGGAGTCGGAGAGATCAGCGAAGTTTTTGAGAGGCTGGTTCAATCCATTGACAACACCCTGCAAAAAGTGTGGTTTAACCTCGTGCTGACCGGCGCCCCCGGTTCAGGTAAGGGAACACAGGGGAGGTTGCTTGCAAAGAAATACAATCTCTATTATATCTCCACGGGATCTCTTTTAAGAAGGGAAATTAAAGCGGGTTCCGAGATCGGAGCCAAAGTGAAGGATATAATGGACAGGGGCGAACTGGTGCCTGATGAGATTGTTATCCGTTTGATTGAGAGCGAAATAAGGCAACACAATAATGTCAGAGGATTCGTTTTTAAGGGTTTCCCGAGAACCATTGTGCAGGCTTACATCCTTGATGGGCTTTTAAGGCGGCTTGATTCTTCCGTTTCGTATTGCATTGAACTGAATGCACCAACCATAGAATCCATTAAGCGGTTGAATGCCCGGTCAAAAACTCCCCAGGCCCGTTCGTATGACATGAACACCGAGCTTATCATCAACCGCCTTGAAGAGTATAACGAAAAGACACTTCCTGTAGCCGATTTCTACAACAAACAACATAAGTTTGCCTCTTTGAATGCCATAGGGGATGAAAAGCTGGTATTTGAGCGCTTAAGTGAGAAGGTGGAGGCTGCCATGAAAATGCTCAGGTAAGTGGCTGTAATATTGAATATTATGTAAACTGCCGGCGAAGCCGGCTTTTTTTTGTAGCTTTGCATCCCTTAATTCTTTATTTACCTCTTTATGTCCTCTTCTAACTTTGTTGATTATGTAAAACTTAACCTTCGATCGGGTAAGGGTGGCGCCGGTTCAGCCCATCTGTTGAGGACCCGCGGAAATCCGCGCGGAGGACCCGACGGTGGTGATGGTGGCCGGGGAGGACATATTATTCTGAAAGGCAATGCTCAGTTATGGACACTGCTGCACCTGAAGTACACAAAACACCTGAAGGCCGGAGATGGTGGTAACGGAGGGAATAACAGAAAAACCGGTGCAAGCGGCAGGGATGTCATCATTGAGGTGCCGCTGGGCACGGTGGTGAAAGACCCTGAAACCATGGAACAGGAGGCTGAGGTTACTACCGATGGTGAAATGGTAATCATTCTGCCCGGAGGCCGGGGAGGGCTGGGTAATGATCATTTCAAATCACCTACGCACCAGACCCCCCGTTATGCACAGCCCGGAGAAGCCGGTATTGAGGCCTGGAAAATACTGGAATTGAAGATACTGGCCGATGTTGGACTTGTTGGATTTCCCAATGCAGGAAAATCGACCCTTCTATCGGTGGTTTCTGCCGCCAAGCCTGAGATTGCCGATTACCCTTTTACCACCCTCCGGCCAAATTTAGGCATAGTCGCTTATCGTGACGACCGTTCATTTGTTATGGCCGATATTCCGGGCATTATCGAAGGCGCTGCAGAGGGGCGCGGGCTGGGTTTGCGCTTCCTCAGGCATATTGAAAGAAACTCTGCCCTGCTTTTTATGATTCCGGCTACCTCGGAGAATATCCGTAAAGAATTTGAGATACTGCTGAATGAGCTGGAGCAATATAATCCCGAGCTGATTGACAAGCAACGCGTGCTGGCCATAACCAAATGCGATCTGCTCGACACGGAACAGCTGCGCAAAATGAAAAAACGGAAATTTCCGGAAGTGCCCCTGGTTTTTATCTCTTCGCATACAGGACAAGGTATCACCGAACTGAAGGACGAGATCTGGAAAGCTTTACACCAGCCATATTTTTAGAAAATGGATGCCCTGATTCAGCTTGACCAGAAAGTATTTTTGATTCTTAACGGGTTACATTCCCCGGTGTTTGATTTTCTGATGTACTGGTTCAGCGATAAGTACATCTGGGTGCCTCTTTATGCCTTTCTTTTATTTCTGATGTTCAGGGAAAACCGAAACCATTTCTGGCTGGTGCTCCTGATGGTTGCCCTGCTGGTGACCCTGACGGATCAGATATCGGTTAAGTTATTCAAGGATGTCTTTATGCGCCTGAGACCCTGCCATGAACCTGCACTTGAAGGACTGGTCAGGACGCTGTACGGACAGTGTGGGGGGCAGTTCGGCTTTGTTTCCTCCCATGCCACCAATACCTTCGGGGTAGCCGTTTTTACAGGTCTGACGCTGGCTGTTCGTTACAAATGGCTGATGCCGGCCATGCTTACCTGGGCAGGCCTGGTCTCCTACAGCAGAATTTATCTGGGGGTGCATTATCCGGGCGATGTGATCGGCGGCGCACTCACCGGTGCACTGACAGGATATCTTGTTTTTTTATTGTTCCGGAAACTCAGATCGCGCCTCCGGAGACAGCAGGCGGCTTCCTGATTCTTAATAGCCAAATGCTTTCGCTTCTGTCTTCAGAGCCCTGACTTTCATCACGGTAACGTTGTTTACCGCGGGGTCGTTGTAACTGAAGTCGCCGCTATGCGTGTATTGCCGCATAATGATGTTGAGTATCCTAACTTTCTCATCGAAATCCTCAACAAATTCAACCTTTCCGCTGATCAGCACGCTTTTGTACTTCATGCCATAACTGCAGGCAACCTTTTCGGATTGTTTGTAAAGCTGGTGGGCGGTACTGAATGCTATGCAGACGTTCGGATTATTTCTGAGCACTTCTATCTTTCTGCCGGTGGGTGCCGAGTGAAGGTAAACTGTTTCTTCAGCATAGCCAAAATTGAAAGGGAGGGTATATGGCATTTGCTCCCGGTCTATCATCCCGACATAGCACACCTCGCAATCCGAAATAATTTCTTCAATTACATCGGGAAGGCTGATCATTCTGCTTTTCATACTTTTTCCTTTGGTAAATTATGTCACGAAAATACGAAGAGCGCAAATTGAAATCTACATTTTCGCACTAAATTGTGAAGCGGAAGACGGATTTGCAGGTATCCGGCAGCCGGTTAGTATAATGATAATCCTTTTATACCCGGAAAATCCTGAGTATCCGGTTTTAGCGGCGATATGAATTAAAAGGCTTCGGGCTGCAATCAGCAGTTTGCTTAAGCAGGCCGTGATTAAGGGTATTAATGATGAAAACCGTCTTCTGAAGCTACCAAAGAATTGATGACTGAGGTTATCCCGGTGAGAATTATACTGAACATCAATGCATGCCAGATACTCCTCACGCTGAAACCGGGAATAAATTCTGAAATCAGCAGGGTGAGCATTGTGATCAGGGTAAAAAGGATAAAACCGAAGAAAATCATATTCATCGGGATTTTCAGTTTAAGAAATATTCTTTTAGTGCTGGTTATCAGCAGTGCAAGCGCTGCGGCAGCCGAAAGCCCGGCCAGAAAAGTTTCTGAACTGATGCCTGGTAAAATATACGCTGTTACAAGTACGGTGATTGTTGTGAGAAGCAGCCTGACCGGAAATTTCATGCCTTTTACCCGGATGATTGATGAAACGAATATAGTAAATAAACTGTCATTCAGGTCAATACTCGTAAAAATTTACCGAGAACAGGAACCCGAAGGCGGGAGTTCCATCTCTGAAAGTGTAAACGCCTCTGATACCGGCACTTACCGGAGTGCTCAAGCCGAATAGGTGCACATCGCTGATCAGATCAAGACCAGCCGAATTGAAATACCCGGAATTTTGCGTTTCCCTCGCTTTCACATCCGTAAAATCATAAAAGGCATTGGCCCTTAAGCGTTTGATATACAGCAGACCGCCAAGGTGGAAATCAGGATAAAATAAGGGCAGACGGTAGGCGGCTTTCCAGCTGATCAATTCTTCGCCAAATGGTATTGTGGTATAACCGCGTGAGATACTGATCAGGTTGGCATACCGGTAATCCCCCGGATCGGTTTGTTGATAAGCGCCATAAACAGATAATGAGTGATTTGCGGCAATGCCTGGCAGAAAAAGCTGTGATTGTATACCGAAAACACTTCCGGCATTGATTTCACCGGCAGGAGTATGGCGAAAGCTTACATCTATATTAATCCCGAAGTCAGGGGCCAGATCGCGATAGGCCTGCCGCTGATAGGAATATCCGAAGACCCGATAGCTCATTCCTGAGAATATTCCCTTCATAAAGCGCTCAGGCGTGCCGGAAAGGTGCCTGACCTGGCTGAAATTGTGCGTGATTTCTCCGTAAATCCCTGAGTTAACGTTGCCGCGTGAAAGGTTCAGTGCCTGGCTGATGCTAAGGTCAAGGTTGGTTTCATTCCAGGTGAACCGTCTTGTCATATTGTCATCCCCTGTAAAGGACGATGCTCTCAAGCCATGAGATGTAGTAACCCTGAATTCAGGAAACCAGGCCTTCCATGCAAGACTTGCACGAAACATGCCCGTTTCTTCTGATGGATTATAATCATAACCGGCAGTGATAAACATGGTACTCAGCAGGTTTTGACTCATTACTGAAAATCCGGGTCGTGCCGTTTCGCCGCCGATATCAATGTAAAGCGGAGCCCAGCTGTGAACTCCGAAGAGATGAGCCGCTTTTTTGTATCTTTTTTGGGGATAATCTGTATCTGGCATTGCAAACGTCACGCCATCGGAATTTTCCTGCCCTGCAAGCGCTGCGGCCAGAGGCCATGACTGATCTGTATCAGGAGTATAGGGTTGACTGGCCGGTTTATTGATTGAACGGTTGGCGATACGGGTTCCGTCGGCTGAATATTCAAGGTATGTCAGTCTGTTGTCGGAGAATGATGGTGCAAAGCCGCCATAAGCTGACGAGGTGAGCACACTTGCCTCACCGGAAGTGAGATCCAGAAGGCAAATCTGGCTTTTGGCATTTACAGAGGCTGAAAAAAGAATGCCTTTATCCAGGAAATAGGGCTCGCTGATCTCTGAAAAGGCATAGGGTAATAATACTGAGAAGGTTTTTTCATCCGGATCAAGCATATACAAGGCTTTACCGGACTCACTTGTTCCTATGAAGGCAATTTTTCTCATATCCCCCGACCAGGAAGGAAAAGACGGAAAAACACCTTCCGGAACAATGTATCGGTTTATCGTGTCACTTTGAATAATGGTTATATAGTGTTTCCCTGTTCCGTCGGTTTCTGAAACGGCTGTCTTTTTTCCATCAGGGCTTATTGCCGGAGCAAAAAATCTTTTCCTGAAGGATTTTCGTTTCAGCTCGCCGGTTTGGGTGTTGAGATATACCAGATCAGTATAACTGACGGTGGACCAGCGTACATGCGGCCGGTATTCCGACCATACAAGCGTTCCATTGCTATAGGAGATGCGGTTGTCAAAAATAAATCCAGGCGTATGAATAATTTCTTCCCTGCCGCTGCTGTATGTTTTAACAATCCGGGGTATATCATGCAGGGTGGTTTTAAGGGAGATGAACGTGGAATCATTCATCTGGTGCGGACTGTGGTAGTTGGTATGGCTTCTGGTTTTTTCAGGAATTATGCGGATTGCTTCATCCGTAAGTTGTCTGCCCTGCCAGAGACTATCAAGATAAGCCATTGACTGCAGGTATAATCCTTTCTTATTGAGTCCGGAAGCGCTTTTTAGCCCGTGATTGAAGGGTGTAATCAACCATGGCTTTCTTGCCACGGAATTCATAGCTTCGTTCCAGGAGGTCTGCCCGTAAAGGGTTCGGGAAGCTGCAACAATATGATATCCCGTTGTATAAATATCCGGAACAAAATCACGGTATGACCCAAAACTTGCTTTCGGGTAGCTGTATCTCTCTTTTTCTGCCAGCAGGGCCCTTAACGGAGCATTGAACGATGGCATCCTTCCTCTGCCGGATTTGCCCAGGCCCGTTTCGGTTGCCACCGCATCGCCTTCGATAAACCATGAGGGGACAAAAAGCCCCGTAGAGATCGCAGCGGCCTGTTGTCCGAAAAGATAGCCGAAAAAGCGGGTAATCCCCTGGTCAAGTTTCGAAAGCTGAACGATATGCCGGTATTCATGAAGTGTAAGCTGATGAAGCCAGGGCTGTGCGTAAGTGTCTTGTGGCGGAGTGGTGTAGATCTCAATCCTCCTCGGCGCCCAGATTGCAAAGGCATTTGAAATAGCACTGCCCGGGTGGAGTATAATGGGGGTTTTGCGCGGAAAAGTATGCAGGCCTGAAGCCACGGCTTCTGTTTGTGAACTGAAGAGTGCCGCTGTTTGCCTCGCTTTTTCGTAAAAGTAGTCCGGATAAATAATGCTGAAATTACCGGTGTCGATTTTCATCCAGCGGGTGCGCGCCGGGGCCTGACCGATATCGTAGTACTGCGCATGCAATGCAGTTGATGCCAGGATCAGGGCGGTTAGCAAAAAAGCTGAAAGTCTTTTTTTCAAGAAGTGAGATTTTTAGATGAAACAACAACAATCAAATCTGAATTTTGTCATGAACTCAGGTTAAAATGTCCGGAATTTACATGTTTAAGACTTACCAGTTGCTAATTTAATCACAAAACAATCGGCCGGCCAGGTGGTTGCTGCGAAGAACAGAATTATCCGGTTGCCGGCCCGATGTTGCTTTTCGGAAAGAATGAGCCCTTGCCTGGTGAGATTTACTTATCATTGAAATATTGCCATTCCGGATTTGCAGGAAATGGAGCAACAATGCTGACATTTTCCCTGCTTACCGGATGGGTGAAATTCAGCATCCGCGCATGCAGGCTGATCGAGCCATCAGGATTTGACCGGGCTGCGCCGTATTTCAGGTCTCCTTTGATATGACATCCGGCGATGGCCAGTTGCGCCCTGATCTGATGGTGCCTGCCCGTAAGCAGGTGAATTTCGAGTAAATGAAAGGTTTTGCCTGAGGCAATAAGTTTGTAGGTGAGTTCCGCCCTTTTGGCCCCCGGGGTTTGCTCCGCTGCCGGATATGACTTATTCTGACGTTCGTTTTTAATCAGATAGTTTACCAGGGTGCCTTCCGCCGGATCAGGCAAGTGATCAACTACAGCCAGGTATATTTTGGTGATTTCCCTGTCTTTCACCATGCGGGTGAGCCTGGTAAGTGCCTTGGACGTTTTGGCAAAAATCACTGCCCCGCTTACCGGACGGTCGAGACGATGTACAAGGCCCAGAAAGACTGCGCCGGGTTTATTGTACTTCTCTTTCAGATATAATTTTAACTGATCGGTCAGCGGAGCATCTCCGGTCTTATCACCCTGCACGATCTCACCCGGCCTTTTATTGATAATCAGCAGGTGGTTGTCTTCAAACAGTATCTGGGGTAAACCGGTCATAGCCTGTTGGGCTGATGGATTTCACTTATATGGTCAGGCAGCACCCGACTGCTGATTTTTTTCGACGTTCTTTAATATTTTTCCCTTTCATTCGGGAAATCAACAGTTTTAACATCCCGGATGTATGACTTCACCGATCCCTGAATTTCTTCGCTCAGGTTATGGTAGCGACGGAGGAAACGTGGGGAGAACTCCTGGGTGATGCCAAGCATGTCATGCAAAACCAGGACCTGTCCGTCAACATCAGGGCCGGCGCCGATCCCTATGATCGGGATTTTTATTTCTTCTGCCACTTGTGCTGCCAGTTTTGCAGGGATTTTTTCGAGAACAATACCGAAACACCCGGCATTTTCAAGCAGGTGGGCATCTTCAACCAGCTTACGGGCCTCATTTTCTTCGGTAGCCCGCACAACATAAGTGCCGAACTTGTGAATCGACTGCGGGGTAAGCCCGAGATGCCCCATTACGGGTATTCCAGCAGACAAAATTCTGTCAACCGATTCGAGGATTTCCCGCCCGCCTTCCATTTTTACTGCATCCGCTCCCGATTCCTTCATAATACGTATGGCAGAAATCAGGGCCTCCTTCGAATTACCCTGGTAAGTCCCAAAGGGCATATCGGTAATTACCAGTGCCCGCTTTACCGCCCTTACCACTGAAGTTGCATGATAAATCATCTCATTCAGGGTGATCGGCAGGGTAGAGGTATGGCCTGCCATTACATTAGATGCAGAATCGCCTACCAGTATAACGTCGATACCTGCTTTATCAAGCAGCCGGGCCATAGAATAATCATAGGCTGTGAGCATTGCGATCTTCTCATTCTTCAGTTTCATTTCCTGAAGCACATGCGTAGTGACCTTTGTCACATTCGCAAACTTTGAGATGTCAGGTGTTATCATAGGAAGGGGATCATTAATAAAATTATTAAACAATTACCGGTTTTTAAAGCTTTGCCCGATGTAAAAACGGCATTGCTGTTTGCAAAACTACAAAACAAAAACATACTTTATGCCTTTTCGGAGATGGCTGTCTGATAAATATACCCGGCATGGAAGTCTTATAGCAGGAATGCTTTTCTTTCTTTTATCATTATAGTCCGGTAAACCTTTTCAAGGAATTATGGATTGCCTGCGGTGAGCTCCCTTTGGCCGGTTCTTCACTACATTATCCCGTAAGAGCGGGATTCAGAACAACGATGATCCACCAGGCTCCCTTATCTTTAAACCCATGTAAAATAAAGTTATTTTGAGCGTTAGCAAATATTTTTATCCGCCAAAGACGAAGAGCCCTCCCCGGGTAATCTCAAAACTTAACCGGAGAACAATGTGTTTTAATTATGCATGCGCCTGTTTTACCGGTTTGGAACAATTTACCGGACGCATTATGACTGCACAGGGTAGACAAGCCTTTCAGCCTGAACGGAAGCCGCGTTGACCCAACGTAAAAACATCTGTTGGTTCTTATAAAACCTGATTCTGCATTAAGTTTAACCAATCATGAAAGCCTGTTTCCGTAGTGTGAAATATTCGGTTTTGTTATTTTGCCATCGGGGTGTTTCAGTTTTTATGTAAATTTGTCATCCCTAAATTTTTTTGTTATTGCTGTTAAAATTTACTGCCTAAGACGCTGCCGATGAAAAAAGTGTTGATTCTGTTTGCCATGGTTTCAATGGTGTTATTTAATGCCTGCGAGACCGATTTTGATGTTACCGCCGAGTGGAAAGATATCACCGTGGTTTATGGTTTGATCAGCCAGAACGATAGCGTGCACTATGTGAAGATTAACAAGGCTTTTCTTGGAGAAGGGAATGCGCTGACTTATGCCCGGGAGGCAGATTCCTCTTCATATTTTAATAACCTTGAAGTCCGGATCATTGAGAAAGCAGGGTCAACGGAAACCAGGAGTTTCAACCTGGATACCACAACCGTATTTAATAAGGAGGAAGGCATATTTTATGCGCCGGAACAGGTGGTTTACAAAGCAGCCTTTAAAGTTCCGGCTGACTACGTAAATAAAGATTATACCTATCACCTTGAAATAAAGAACAAGATTACAGGGAAAGTCATAACGGCGCAAACGCCGCTGGTTCATGACTTTGCTGTTGAAACACCCCGGCCCGGACAGCAGAGCATTAATTTCACAGCCGAAAGCAATCAGCGGGTTAAATGGTTTTCGGCAAAAAACGGCCGGAGGTACAATGTTTCCGTGAGGTTCTGGTTCGATGAGGTGATTGGTCCCGCACGCGATACCCTGACACGAAGCATTGACTGGAATTTCAGTTCTGCAAAATCTGTTTCGGTGCAGGGCGGTGAATCGATGGAGTTGCTCTACAGCCCGGCCAGTTTCTTCACTGTATGTAAAAGCCTGATCCCGTATAAATCAGGGGATGAGATCAGCGAAAATGATGTTGTTTCCAGGCTGGTCAACAGGGTCGAGTTTCTTTTTGCAGTTTCAGGAGATGAATTAAACACCTATATGGAAGTAAATGAACCTTCTTCCGGGATTGTTCAGGAAAAGCCCGATTACACAAATGTTGAAAACGGGATCGGGCTCTTTTCATGCCGGTATTTGAAATCCACTGAAACCCCGTTCGTTAAAATGAGAATCGGGCCCTCGACCGAAGAACGCCTGATTAATGAAAATCTGAAGTTCGTTAAGAAAGTCGGAAATTAGCAGATCCGGCAAGAATATCCTCCGGGTGGCGATTGCTGACGAAATGTCATAATCCGGATGTCATGGTAAAAATAACTGACCGGCTTTGATAAGCCGGTTTTTATTTGTATAAATAATTGATAATAAGATACATAGAACCATCCGGGGTTGATCGTTTCTTTTAAGGGATGATATTTTTTAAGCTTGGCATAATCCTTGCCAATTGCCACCAAAACAAAATTGACATTTTAAAATTTCAGATACAATGGGTAAGATCATAGGAATTGACCTCGGTACCACCAATTCGTGTGTATCGGTAATGGAAGGAAATGAACCGGTAGTAATTCCCAACAGTGAGGGTCGCAGAACCACGCCTTCAATTGTGGCATTCACCGAAAACGGGGAACGCAAAGTAGGCGACCCTGCCAAGCGTCAGGCAATTACCAATCCACACCGTACTGTATTTTCCATTAAACGGTTTATGGGTGAAACATTCGACCGGGTTACCAAAGAAGTTGGCCGGGTTCCTTATAAGGTTATCAAAGGAGACAACAATACCCCAAGGGTACAGATTGACGACCGCAACTACACCCCTCAGGAAATATCAGCAATGGTGTTGCAGAAGATGAAGAAAACCGCCGAAGATTACCTCGGGCAGTCAGTCACCGAAGCGGTGATTACCGTACCGGCATATTTCAGTGATTCTCAGCGTCAGGCAACCAAAGAGGCGGGTGAAATTGCAGGACTTACTGTAAAACGTATTATCAATGAGCCTACAGCGGCTGCGCTTGCTTATGGTCTCGATAAGAAAAACAAGGATATAAAAGTTGCCGTGTTCGATCTTGGCGGAGGTACATTTGATATCTCTATCCTTGAACTCGGTGACGGCGTTTTTGAGGTAAAATCCACCAACGGGGATACCCACCTGGGCGGTGATGACTTCGATCATAATATCATTGACTGGCTGGCAGAAGAGTTTAAAAACGACGAGGGCATTGATCTGCGTAAAGATCCCATGGCATTGCAGCGCCTGAAAGAGGCCGCTGAGAAAGCCAAGATTGAACTCTCAAGTTCTACATCTACCGAAATCAACCTGCCTTATATCATGCCGGTGGATGGAATTCCCAAGCACCTGGTGCGTACCCTCTCACGCTCGAAGTTTGAACAGCTTAATGACAAGCTGATCCGCTCCACCATTGATCCGTGCCGTCAGGCATTGAAGGATGCCGGCTTAACTACCGCTGATATTGACGAGGTTATCCTGGTCGGTGGCTCAACCCGTATACCGGCTATTCAGAAAATTGTAGAGGATTTCTTCGGCAAGTCTCCTTCGAAAGGGGTGAACCCCGATGAAGTTGTTGCCATTGGCGCTGCCATTCAGGGCGGTGTTTTGACCGGAGAGGTTAAGGATGTGTTGTTGCTCGACGTAACCCCCTTGTCACTCGGTATTGAAACCCTGGGTGGTGTGATGACCCGCCTGATTGAATCCAACACAACCATTCCGACCAAGAAATCGGAGGTGTTCTCCACTGCCAGCGATCATCAGCCTTCTGTAGAAATTCATATCCTCCAGGGTGAACGCCCGATGGCTCGCGATAACAAGAGCATAGGCCGGTTCCATCTGGATGGAATTCCTCCGGCACCCCGCGGTATCCCTCAGATTGAGGTTACTTTTGATATCGATGCCAATGGAATTCTGCATGTGTCTGCCAAAGATAAAGGGACAGGAAAATCTCAGCAGATCCGTATCGAAGCTTCATCGGGTCTCTCGGAAGACGAAATCAGGCGCATGAAGGATGAGGCTGCCGCCAATGCAGAAACCGACCGTAAAGCCAAGGAAGAGGTGGATAAGCTGAATAGCGCCGATGCCATGATATTCCAGACCGAAAAACAGCTGAAGGAATTTGGAGATAAACTGCCGGCTGAGAAAAAGGCTCCGATTGAAAAGGCGCTTGAAGAACTTAAGGAAGCGCACAAGAACCGGAATATTACCGGAATAGATGCTGCATTGGCTTCGTTGAACACAGCCTGGTCGGCTGCCAGCGAAGAAATGTATAAAGCAAGTCAGGCTTCCGGACAACCCGCCGGTGACCCCGCTTCAGCAGCCGGTGATGGTGGATCATCCAAAGGACCCGATCAGGAAGTTACCGATGTTGATTTTGAAGAAGTAAAGTAGATAGCTGTTGCAGAGTTTGATTTCTGCACGAAATTTGTATGAAAAGGTGGGTCCCCGGGCCCGCCTTTTCGCGTGTTGTTGGAATGCTGAAACGAAAACCTGAATTAGTCGGGGGATGTATAACCTGCTGACATTTTCCGGGCATAATTATGAGCTCGGTTGATGTCCGTTTCAGCTTTTCTGAACTGGATGATTATTGTTACTTTTACCATCAGAAGTTGCCGCCTTATGATAAAACCTCTTGTTTTTACTTTTCTCATCGCATGTCTGCTGCCGTTTAATCAACTGCTTATGGCGCAGGATAACAAGCCGGTGCGGATGGAAATCCCTGTAAAGGATGATTCGGATATCTACAAGGTTGTTCCATGCGGGCAGAACGGTCTTTCAATCATTTACCTCAGTTCTGATACCGATGAGCAACAGAACATGCTTTGGGTTGCAGCATTGCTTGATACAGACCTGAAGGAAACCTGGCGGAAATCCTTCCCTTTGCCTAAAGGATTTGTGTTGGAAGAGGCTTTGTATACCAACAATCGCCTGATATGCTTTCTTCATTCACCCAGGGGAGTGAATGAGGACAATTTCAGAATTATCGATATCCGGCTCGAAAACGGCGAACTGACAGAAACTACCCGGACAGTGCCTGAAAAGTCTGGGGTGGCTTATTTCAGCGCCGGTGAACAATTCGCGGTGGCAGGGATCAATATCCGGAATGAAGAATCTGTGATACTGGCATACAATTTCAATAATAGCCAGATTTCGGTGATCTCCCCGGGTGTTTCTGAAAATGTTGTCATTGAATCCATCAGCATAGATAAACCTACGGGCGTAATTTCAGCTGTGATAAGGACACTCGGTTCTGCCAGAAAAAGAGCGTATTATCTGGTTAAATCCCACTCCAATGGACAGATTATTTCCAACCTGCAATTAAGCAAATTTGATGACAACAGGATGATTAATACAGCATTTGCCTACAGGGTTGACGGGAACACAGATTTGATCATAGGTTCTTACGGGCGCAGCAGCAGGGCCCGGACCATTGAAGGTATAGAGTCGGTAGGGGTGGCTTCTACCGGCTTCTTTTCCGTAGTAATCCGTAATAACACTGAAGAAAATGCCAATTTTTATGAATTTACCGATTTCGGAAATTTCTTCAGGTATCTGCGCCGCCCATCTGACCTGAATATCAGGAGGGGTAACAACCGTAATGAACGGGGAAGGGATTATTCAATGGATCATGATATTCTTGCCCATGAAGTTTTCCGCTGGAAGGATCAGTACGTTTTTATTGCAGAGGCTTATTATCCCGAATACAGAAGTGTTACTACCATGGTTTACGATTACTACGGGCGTCCTTACCCTTCTACCTATTCTGTATTTGAAGGATTCAGATACCTGACTACATTTATCGCAGGCTTCGATCAGACAGGTAACCTGTTGTGGAATAATGACCTGGAATTGCGAAACATTCTTTCTCAAAAGCTGAAACGCAGGGTGCTGGCATGGGAGGATACTGAAGGTTTGGTGTTGGCCTATGTAAATGATGGAAAGATTACTTCGAAGTTAATTGACCAGGATAAGACGATCGAAAGCCCTGTAAGTTCTGATATTGAATCACTCAGCCCGCGCGACAGGATCTTTGATGATGCAAACAGCAGTATCGAACAATGGTACAACAACTATTTCGTTGTCTATGGTTATCAGAATATCCGCAACAGCTATGTAAGCAGCCGCAGCAATAAAAATGTTTTTTATATCAATAAGATGGCATACTATTGATGATTGGGCCGTTTGCTGTTGTAATAGTTAAATATGCTGACCGGTAATAGTTTCTCCATTCACTGTAACTTCAGCAGGATATTCCCTTTTAATTTTAGTTGTTGCCGGCAGGATTTTTCTTCAGACGGGATAATCCTGATCACTTATGTAAAGTAGCTAATCCGGCCCGGATGATATCTTTACTGTTTAATACATTTTGACAACTCCGGTGCAACAGAGGACTGGCATCACCGGACCCAGGCCTTCAAATACTTTTTGTTTCGACTTTTTGAGACTGCATCATTCTATCCAGATACAGGTCTGGGTTTCCTGATATTATCAGGCGGGCAGGTTCATCAGATTTTACAACGGACTTTCCCGTTTTTCCTGCCGGAAATGCATCTGTAAACAGGGGTTTCCAAATGTTTGACTTGATGGATTAACAGGCAAGGATTCAAACAAAGGGCAATCTGCGTGTCTGGATTTTACGGTGACGTTCATTAAAGATCAAAGAGTCCTGGCTGGGGAATAAAAAAAGCCGGCAGATCAGTCTGCCGGCTTATAATAACAGGGCTGTTAAGGATTACTTAACGAGGTTCATAAATTCAGCGTTGCTGAAGTACTTGATAAATTCGCGGTCTTCAGCAGCCTGGGCTTTCAGTGAAGGATCACCCTGGATTGCTTTTGTGAGGTTGTCAATCATCATCTTCACATCCGCATTGCGTGCACCGGCTACTGCCATGAGGTAGTAATTGTGCGCGCTTTCGGGAGCACATTTCAGCGTATTGGCGGCTTCGCTCAGTTTGCCGGTCATAACCTGTGCAAGACCAACATTGGTGTTGCATTTCTTGCTGCCCATCAGGCTGAGTGCCTGGTCGTAATTACCGGCTGCAAGCTGGGTTATTCCGAGGTTGTAATTTACTTCAGCCCCAAGGGTCTTGGCTTTGGCATACTGAGTTGCGGCGCCTTTGTAGTCTTCTTTCTTGGATGCGAGTGCTCCGAGGTTATTCACTACAGCCTTTGTATTGGGCTCAAGCTGATCGGCTTTACTCAGATGTGATGCAGCTTCGCCAAGCTGATTGTTCATCAACTCATAATAAGCAGCATTGTTGAAGCCTCTCCAGTCATTCGGGAACTGGGTGGTAGCGGTTTTGTAAATCCTCAGCTTGGTATCATTGTCATTGGTAAGGGTAGCGGCATAAAGCAGTTCCTTATCATCAAGCTTTGAAGGATCGCTGGTTGCGAAGTTGGCAATTTCTTCATCGGTTTTCTTGGGCTCGAAGCAGTTCACCTGTATCACAACACGACGGAGCGGAGGCAGGATATCGTCTTCAATTTCCTTGTAAACAACACTCATATTGCGGATTTCCTGCTCACGTTTGGTAACGTCGGGCTGTGAATTCACCACATTCATGATGATTCGCTTGTCGCCGATGTTGGATGCCTCTACGGCCTGCATGAATCCGTTCCAGTCTTCACCGTTTGCATAGGTGTTGAATTTCAGGGTTTCCTCTGGATTTTCGATTACAAACGGATCTTTCCTGTCCTTTGCCATTTTCTTGAGCATATCAAGCAGGTGCTTTTTACCAGCCTGAGCACGACGCTCTGACAATCCCTGGTTGAAACTTTCCTCACCTTCGGGTGAAGCCCATGCGTTGATATCGATGTCACGGATAGCATAACCCATTCTGATGAATGAAGCAAGCTCATCAAGTTTCTGCTGAACCTGATTATTTCTGTTCAGGGGAAGATTCCAGTTGAGGTTGTGCATATTTACCTGGAAGTAAATGGTCGCATCTTTGCTGACAATGGTTTCTTTTTCGTACCCGTGATCGGCAAGAATCAGGTCTTCGTCATGCAAAATGCGGGATCCGGTAATAATTACACCATCGGCAAGCTTGCGTTCCGGAAGGTCGATGACTTTGTATTTGCCCGAAATCTCTTCAGGAGTGGCATTGAGTGATACCGGCTCCTTGGGTTCGTAAAGGGTCGGGGATACAACCAGATCAGAAACATTCATGCCGGGTTCGTAAGGAACACAGTCAACATAAGTGTAGCTTCCACCGGTTTTGTAATTGATTACAATGCCATCGCCGTTAACATCTTCACCCTGGAAATTAACCGGTTTCAGTTTTTTGGTATTGCCGGCATATTTGATTTCTGGCTGGAAGTTCATGGCTGCTTTCTTTGCAAAATATTTCTCGGGGAAAGTAACTTTTACATTCACGCAAACGGTATCTCCGACTCTGACAAGCGGATCAGGTGTGGTTTCATATTTAACCAGCCCGTAATTTTTTTCCATTGATTTGAGGTTGGCGCTGGGTTTAAATTTATAGGTAACCCCAAGCATGGCTGTTGAATAAGCATCATTGCCTTTGCCGCTTTCGACCAGGTCAAGCTGATCTGTAAACATGGTGCGGAGATTGTATTCCAGGTTGAGGTCCCATTTTTCCGCCAGACGGAAATTCAGTCCGAGACCTGCAGGAACTACAAATTCTTTAATAGGATCTTCACTGAAAGGAGGGTCTGCGTCAGGACCGTTCTGGTCAATTACAAACTCATTGCTGTTCTGGTACAGAATTGAAGAGAAATTGGCAAGTGCTCCTCCGGCAAAACCGTAAACGTTGAGAAAACGCTCCGGTTTGTAACCGAAGATCAGGTTTGTAAGGCTGACGGTGGCATGCAGTTGCCCATCCCATAAACTGGATGACATCCTGAGGTCCTGGGCGTCGCGCGTGCTTACAACCCACCCGTTATTGAATACTCCCCTGATGCCAAATACCGGCGAAAACTGGTACCCTGCGCCCACTCCATAGAAAAAGTTCATCCTTTCATTGAGGAGATCTTTTTCGTTCAGGTCACCGAAGAATTGCGAAACCCCGCCGCTGGCTTGCAGGAAGAAGTGTTTGTCGAAAGTTGATTTGGCCTCGCTTTTTCCCGAGCCTGCTTCATCCTGCCCGAAGACAAGGGCAGGCGCGATACCCAACATCAGGATAAGAAGCATCATGATTGATTTGTAGCTTGCTTTTTTCATAATGGTTTCGATTAAATTATCGGTTTAAGGTTGTTTTTTGTCTGCGAAAAAGTACGATTCTCAAAAGTTTGGACAAATATAGGGCAGTTTTACAGGTTTTCAAAAAAAATAGCCTAAAATTGGCCTGTACGGATAAAAATGTTCAATATTTACAGTTTTTCTGCAACAATGAAGGTTTTATTCAGCATCAGAACAAAAATATCAATTAAAAGTTCAGGATTGATTGCCCTAACCTGGTTAAATGTCCAAAGAGATTCATCATTTATCGGTTTTTTTACATAAAGTAATAATCATCTTGTATCATAAATTTTAATCCCGGATCAAATGGATTATCCGCTTTTCACAAAACAGCAACTCAATGAAAGGTTAATTTGCGCAATTTTTCAGATTCAGGTATTCAGCAAATGGCCGGTATGTTTGTAAAACTCCCAGATCATAATGGCTGCAGAAACAGAAACATTTAATGAGTGCTTCGTCCCGTATTGCGGAATTTCAATACATAAATCGCAGAGCGCCAGTGCCTCGTCACTGATCCCATGAACCTCATTGCCCAGAATAATCGCGTATTTTTTATCAGTTTCTGCTTTAAAGTCGCCAACCATCATGCGCCGATCTGTCTGTTCAATGCCGATGATGATGTAGCCTTCATCCTTCAGTTGCATCACAGACTCCAGGGTTTTTTCAAAATATTTCCATTGAACCGATTCTGTGGCGCCAAGTGCGGTTTTATGGATTTCACGGGCAGGTGGTATAGCTGTGATTCCGCACAAATGGATTCCCTCAAGCCTGAAAGCGTCAGCAGTTCTGAATATGGAGCCGGTATTATGCTGACTGCGCAGATTGTCAAGGACTACCACAAGCGGAAGTTTGGTTGAATTTCTGAAGTCTTTGATATCTAATCTGTTCAGCTGTTCGGTAGTCAGTTTTGTGAAGCTCATATCAGGTTGTTTTGGAAAAGTGCAAAAATAATAAGTCCTGCGATTTATGAACAACCGGTCTCAGTTTAGGTCAAAGTCATTATTTTTGTTTCCTTTCAAAAGTGAGATAATTTTGGCAAAGGATAGCGCAAGTGTTGCAGAAACACCCCTGATGAAGCAATACAACTCCATCAAGGCAAAATACCCGGACGCTTTACTGTTGTTCCGGGTGGGAGACTTTTATGAAACATTCGGAGAAGATGCTGTAAAGGCCTCTGCGATCCTGGGTATTGTGCTTACCCGGAGGGCCAATGGTGCTGCCTCGTATGTTGAACTTGCCGGATTTCCTCACCACGCGCTGGATACTTATCTCCCCAAGCTGGTAAGGGCAGGCCACAGGGTGGCCATCTGCGATCAGCTTGAAGATCCGAAACTTACCAAAAAAATTGTTAAAAGAGGGGTTACGGAATTGGTTACTCCGGGCGTCTCCTACAATGATAAAGTACTCGAAAACAAGCAGAATAATTTTCTGGCCAGCATTCACCTGCTCCCGAAATCCACAGGGATTGCCTTTCTGGATATTTCCACCGGTGAATTTCTTATCGCGCAGGGCAATAATGACTACATAGACAAACTTCTCCAGACATTCCATCCCAGCGAAGTCATTGTTCAGAAGTCGAAACGGCAGGAGTTTATCTCCCTCTTCGGCGAAAAATTTTATATCAATACTTTTGAAGATTGGGTATTCACCATTGATTTCGGTCAGGAGCTCCTCCTCCGGCATTTTGATACGCTTTCACTCAAGGGTTTCGGCGTTGAAGATCAGGCAAATGGCATTATTGCAGCCGGAGCCGCCCTGCATTACCTGGCCGAAACACAACACGACAAAGTCAGCCATATTTGCCGTATATCAAGGGTCGAAGAGGATCATTACGTGTGGCTGGATAAATTTACAGTCCGCAATCTCGAAATTCTTTATTCTCCCAATGACCAGGCTACCACGCTGATAGATGTGCTTGATCAGACGATTTCACCTATGGGATCGAGGCTGATGCGCCGATGGCTGGTATTGCCACTGAAAGAGAAGAAACCGGTTAACGATCGCCTGGATGTCGTTGAGTATCTGATGAAGGAGCAGGGGATTGCCGAATCGCTTTATCAGCAGATGCGGGTGATGGGCGATATGGAACGCCTGATTTCCAAAGTGGCGGTGGGGCGCATCAATCCGCGCGAAGTGGTGCAGTTGCGCCGGGCGCTGCTGGCCCTCGGCCCTGTAAAGGATATCTGTTCCGCTTCACCGGTTGAGCCGATGAACCGGATGGCTGAACTGATCAATCTGTGTACCCGTATGACGGACAGGATAGGCAGGGAGCTGAATCCTGACCCGCCGGTGATGCTGAATAAAGGGGATGTCATTGCCCCGGGTGTTTCTCCCGAACTGGATGAGTTGCGCGAACTGGCCCATTCAGGCAAGGATTATCTGGCAAGACTGCAGCAGCGCGAATCGGAACGTACCGGAATTCCGTCACTCAAAGTGGCCTATAACAACGTTTTCGGATATTATCTTGAGGTAACCAATACACATAAGGACAAAGTGCCACCCGAATGGGAAAGAAGACAGACCCTGGTGAATTCGGAGCGCTACATTACTCCTGAGCTGAAAGAGTATGAGGAGAAAATTCTGAATGCAGAAGAAAGCATGCTCAATCTGGAAACGACTTTGTACAACGACCTGGTTTCGGGTCTGATGGACTACATTGAGGCGGTTCAGACCAATGCCGGCGTTGTGGCGAAACTTGATTGCCTTTTGTCATTCGCGCGCGTTTCCGCTGAAAATCAATATGTCAGGCCTGAAATTGATGAGGAATTCCGCCTCAGCATTACCGGTGGCCGTCATCCAGTGATTGAAAAACATCTGCCCCCGGGCGAAAAGTATATTGCCAATGATGTGTTTCTGGATGATTCAACGCAACAGATCATCATCATTACCGGCCCGAATATGTCGGGGAAGTCAGCTTTGCTCCGGCAAACCGCATTGATTGTGCTGATGGCTCAGGTCGGATGTTTTGTGCCTGCCGGTGAAGCGCAGATAGGTCTGGTTGATAAGATTTTTACCCGTGTAGGGGCTTCCGATAACATTTCGTCCGGAGAGTCGACCTTTATGGTAGAGATGAATGAAACTGCCAGCATCCTGAACAATATTTCGAACAGAAGCCTGATCCTGCTTGATGAGATTGGCCGCGGCACCAGCACCTACGATGGCATCAGCATCGCCTGGGCCATTTCGGAGTTTCTTCACGAGCATCCGTTGTTCAAGGCAAAAGTGCTCTTTGCCACGCATTATCATGAATTGAATGAAATGGCCAGTCATTACCGGCGGATTAAGAATTTTCATATTTCAGTTAAGGAGGCCGGAAATAAAGTGATTTTTATGCGTAAACTGGAGCCTGGCGGGAGTGAACACAGCTTTGGCATCCACGTAGCCCGCATGGCCGGTATGCCCAAATCGGTGCTTGAAAAGGCCAATGAAATGCTGGCAGTGCTGGAGCAATCGCATGGGGGAGGTCAGCTGCAGAGTGCTCCGGCCAGGAAGAAGGGGGCAAAGGCTTCAGGTGACCCTTTCCAGTTAAGCTTTATCCAGCTGAATGATCCGCTGCTCGAGCAAATCAGGGAAGATATCCTGGATACTGATATCAATACCCTTACGCCGGTGGAAGCGCTGATGAAACTGAATGAAATCAAAAAACTTTTAAAAAAATCGTGATTTTTTTTGGCAGATAGAAAACTGGTCGTATATTTGCACCCGCTAAAGCGATAAGCGGAAGTAGCTCAGTTGGTAGAGCATGACCTTGCCAAGGTCAGGGTCGCGGGTTCGAGTCCCGTCTTCCGCTCGAACCCCGAATCATCGGGGTTTTTTTTTCTACCTGTTGGATGCCCGAGTGGTGGAATTGGTAGACACGAAGGACTTAAAATCCTTTGGCCATTGCGGCCGTGCCGGTTCAAGTCCGGCCTCGGGTACACCTCAAATTAATCCCTTAAACAGGGATTTTTTTTTGCTACAGATAAAGCATATGCCTTTTGCAAAATGCGGCCATTCATGGATTTATTTTATTCTATTTCCCGGGTTTCTTCAACTTCTATGCTTAATTATCGTTTATAAAGGTTAGACACATTTATTTGTTGCAATTAAGAATGAAAATAAATTAATTTTGTAAAGGAATTAAGTGACTTGATTGGGTCAGAATACCTGGATGGTTGACTTATTATCAGCAGTGGTACAATTATTGAGTTAAAACGATGTTTAATAATCAAATTTAATCCTTAATTATGATGAGCACAGAAAAACGCCCCCGTTTTGAGTATGCGGGTAAGTTCAGAATGTTTTTGGTAATGATGCTGATCGTGTCCCTCGGGGCCGGGTTCACATCATGCAAAAGTTCTAAAAAAGCAGCAAAAAAGAAAGCCGCCATGGAGTTGGCTGAAAAGACGGCCAAAGCAAAATCTGATCTTCTGGCCATTATTAATGATGATGGCAAAATGACCCTGGAAGAAAAAGAGTTTAAACTGGCTACCATCAAGCGAATGAATCTTGATGACCAGGAAGTAAAAGATCTGATTGTACAGGCTGAAGATATTTTATCGGCAGAACGTGCTGCTTTGGAACGCAGGAAAGAAGAAGAACGTCTGAAGAAAGAACAGGAAGAACGAGAAAGGGAGTTGCGTGAAGGCGGTCAGTACAGGGCTGTAAATATGGCGCTTGATGCCGTTGCTAATGCCGGTGATGTTATTACAGCCAATGCTAAAATTCGCGAAGCGCTCACTGCATTCTCAAGCGAGGATATACCCGTGCTAATTCTCATCAGCAGTGATGGAGATATTAAGGACTATGACAAACCAACCACCATACGTAAATACCTGGAGTTTATAAAAGACCAGAAAAAATCACCAAACAAGGTGTTAAATGCGGTGATGGACAACAATG
>JAMLHF010000040.1 GCA_023957275.1 Lentimicrobium sp.
CTCAGATAAATTGTAAGCAGATGCCTGCCGTTAATGTTGATGTAAAACGTTTGAGTTTTTCAGCAGACCCTATTTATATGATCATGGAATTGAAGATGCTGATAATGGAGGAGTTATAACCTTTGGGGTTAACTTTGAAACAGCTCTTAAAAGTTTGGTTTACCCAAGTGCACATGCTGGAGAACTAGTTATGACAAATTTGAATTATTGTCACCCAGGTGGTCATGCCTTGACTATTGTTGGGTATAATGATAGTATAATGTATGATTGGGGCGGCAATTACCACCTGGAGTGGTGCGAAAAATGGCAAAAATATGATACAATTCCCGATCCTGATGGGATAATCTGTAACACATGTGATAATAATCATGATGGTATTATTGATATGCAGGACTGGGAAACAGGGGCAGTAAAAGTTTATAATTCTTATGGAACGGGACATGATTATAATGGATACAAGTGGATGATGTATAGTACTTTGCCATTCAGGAGGCCGGCTGGTTTGCAATGGTGGGGCGGCCATGAATTATATACATTAACGCCCAAGGCAAGTTTTAATCCAGCAATTTTATTAAAAGTAAAAATTGAAGCAAATAAACGTGATGATCTCAGATTTGGTTGTGGTTCTACTCCTTTAGCAAATTATACCGCTCCTGTAGGCAGTTTGAATTATTATACTGGGTATAGTTTCGATGGAGGGCCTTTCCCTATTCAAGGGAAAGACAAAAATGGCAATTATCTAAATGGACCGATCGAGGTTATGTTCGACTATAGTTATTTCTATTGGAATACAGATGTTGGGAAAGTTTTCTTTATAAATGAGAACACAGGGACAGAAGTGGGTCAGATCAAGTACTTAGCTTTGGTCGATTATCGTTGGAACGAAGTATTTGAATTACCATATGATCAATCAATGCCATTTAATATTGGGAATCCGACTGCTGCGGGCATCGAGTACGATTTAATCCCACATGAAACACCAATAGTGGATAATTTGACGTTTGAAGCCAATATGGTTTCAAGGTTTTCACCGAAAGTAGATAATAGCTCAACATTGACCATTAATAATGGTGTTCGCATTGACATGTACAACAGCGAAGTAACAATTGAAAATGGTAGTACTCTTCTTGCTGGTAACAATGTAACTTTTTTAGCGAAAAGAGGAAATAATAAACTTATTCTGAAGGGAAATGCAACCTTTGGGAATAATCTTTTGATAAAAGCTGAAGATGGGGCAACAATTGAATTTATAATAGAAAGTACTGCAATTGTTACAGCCATTGAAAATGCCTTCTTCGAAAATGCCAATATTAATATTGCTTGTCCGAACGTTTCCATCGAAGGATCAACTTTCAGCGCAAAACCGGAAAATAAATTAATAATCGAAAGAGGGGGAAAATTGACCAGCAACAACAATTTGTTCAAATCAATTGATAATACCCTATGGCGTGGTATTGAAGTCAGGGGTAATAGTAATGCTGCACAAATACCCTAAGCAATCAGGGAGCAAGTTGGTTATAAACGGTGGAACAATAGAAAACGCTGAGTGTGGTACAGACGTACCTGGAAGCCAGTAAGCGGCACTGCAACACCTGATCCCAACTACTATGGCGGGCTGGTTATAGCAAATGATGCCAATTTTAAGAACAATATTGTTGCGGTAGAGTTTCTTCCTTATAGCTTTAAAAACTATAGTAACTTCAATAGGTGCGATTTTCTGACAAATTCGGTTTTATACGAAGGAAAATATCCTGATTATTTTGTAAAACTTAACGGTGTCTCCAACATAACTTTTAAGGGTTGTAAATTTACAAATACATACCTGAGCAATAATTTCACCCAATGGGGGAATGGTATATATGCATACGATGCCGATGTGCTAATTGACCAAATTTGCGATGACATTGTTATACCATGTAGCAAATACAGAAGAAGCACTTTTGAAGGGCTTTACAGAGGAGTTTACTCACTGGGTGCCATACAGCAGCGGAATACAGTAGTTGATAACAGTGTGTTCAAGAATACTGTGAGAGGGATGTATTTTAGTAATGTTGATTTTGCTAATATAAAGCGAAATGATTTTGAAATCTTAGGCGAAGTATCTGGTCTGAATCCTGGCGGGTATGGTTTATATATGGATGCATCAACCGCTTTTGCTATCGAAGAAAACAATTTCTATTGCCCTTTAACCGCTCGTAAAGGTATTGGTCTGGTTATCAACGAAGCAGGTCCCGACAACAATGAAGTTTACAATAACTTGTTCCAGAACCTTGAATATGGTTCAATTGCCCAGGGCTACAACAGGCAAAGCGGAGGCTCCATTGATGGCTTGTGTTACAAATGCAATGATTTTATAAACAATGGTACCGATATAAGGATATCCCCACGCAATAGTTTTCAGGTTACTGCTATGGATGGCATAGCCTACCATCAGGGCGCAAATATCCCGGGTAATAATCTTGCACCGGCAGGAAATACGTTTACCAACACAAGCAACCTGAAGGATATCAGCAATGTATGTAACTGGATTATATATTATCGCCACCATTATGGCCCGGCTTCACTATTGCCCAATCCTGCCGACCTTACGACCAATTATCAGGTATTTGGCACCACTTACACCAAAACAGGCTCATGCCCAAGCCGTATTGGAACAGGAACAGGTAAAGAGGAAATTAAACTGGCAATGGAAGGGTCGGAGGCATTGGCTGAAGAAGCCCAGGCTGGCCTTGATGCTATTGTTGACGGAGGATCAACTACTGAACTTCACCAGGTAGTAATAAGCAGTACCCCTGATGAAGGTCTGGCCCTCCGTAATCAATTAGTGACTGATTCACCCTATTTGTCCGATACTATTTTAAAAACCTCCATCATTAAGGAGGAAGTACTTAACAATGCCATGTTACGTGATGTGCTTGTGTCCAATCCGCAAGCGGCAAAATCGGCTCAAATGGTTGAAATGCTTGATAACAGGATGGTGCCAATGACAGATGAAATGAAGAACGAGGTACTTGCCGGGCAGTTAATCACAAGCGCAAAGGAAAACCTTGAAGCAACCCTTTCTTCTTATAAGCACGATGTTTGGGTAAAATTTTCAACCTTGTGCAACTTGTATGCCAATGACACACTTCATACCTGGCAATCAGATACCATAGGTTTACTGCTGGTGGGGGCAAATACACCGGGCACACGCTACCAATTGGCATTCTGGCAGTTGTTTAAAGGCAACCCTTCTGCGGCGCAGCAAGTGATAAACAACATTCCCTCAGAATTCACGCTTGATGCAAGTGAACAATCACTTCATACCCGGTATTCTACGCTATTGAATGAATTGATAGAATTTGAAAATAACCAGGCAATAGTACTTGAGCCCGGTGCAGCCATTTACGAAGTCTTGTTGCAATTAAGCACTTCAGGTGAGGACAAGCCAGCTGCATTATCGCGTAATATTTTGCTCTCTGAGAACCTGATAAGTTATGAGGAGCCGATAAAAATTGATGATGGTTTAAAATCAATGCCGATTTATAAACCCGAATTAAAGGCTGTACAATCTCAAAAATTCCGGGTATTTCCTAACCCGGCAAATACCTTTATTACAGTTTCATGGAATGTTCCCGGGCAAGTAACCAATACACTTATGATTCATGATGCAAACGGCAGACAGGTTCTTACCCGTCCATTGCAAGGCCAGCACAATGAAGCCATCGTTGATATTACTGGTTTCGTAAATGGAACATATGCTGTAATCCTTTCACAAGGCGGAAAAACCATTGCCGCAGAAACCCTGGTTATTGCCAGATAGCATAGTTTATTCAGATTTTATAAGGCATTCCGGAAAATTTCCGGAATGCCTTATAGCTTAAAGCTTATCCGGTTAATGCTTCCCGTTGCCGTTGATTCCGAAGTATTCGATGGCCTTCATGGCGGCATTCTGTTCGGCGCCTTTAATGGAAAAGTCGCGGCCCGAGCCGGCAACCTCCTGATCAACCGTAACCTCGACAATGTATTGCTTGTTGTAGCCTGACCCTACCTCCTGTATCACATTGAATTCGACCTGTTTCTTGTCTTTTTGCGCCCACTCTATCAGCCGGCTTTTAAAGTTCAGGTCGGTATTGATCAGCTCGTTCAGGTCAAAATGGGTTTTAATTACCCTGTTTATCAGAACTTTCCGGGTAAACCCGTAGCCTTTGTCCAGGTACATGGCGCCCACAATGGCTTCGAAGGCATCGCCCCTGATGGAGCGGTACACATTGTTTTTTTCCTGGGTATGGATGATCAGCTGATCGAGCCCGAGGCGGAGCGAAAGTTTGTTGAGCTGGGCGCGGCTCACGATCTTGGATCGCATCTCAGTAAGAAAACCTTCATCTTTGTAAGGGAACATCCTGAAGAGGTAATCGGCCACCACTGTGCTGAGCACGGTATCGCCCAGGAATTCGAGTCTTTCGTTGCTGACCCTGATCCCGTTGTGCAGCTCTTCGGCCTGGGATTTATGGCGGAAAGCAAGTTTGTATAAAAAAATATTTCCGGGATAATACCCGAAAATATTTTTTATTGCTTCAAAAAAGTGTTTTTCAGCGGAAAAGTAAAACCGCGGTGGTTTTAATTTCAGGAGGAACACAGCTTATTTTACAAATTTCTTGATCAGGATGGAGGCATTGTGTCCGCCAAAACCGAAAGTGTTGCTGATGGCGACATTTACGGTTCTGTTTACAGCCTTTCCAAAGGTAAAGTTCAGTGTGGGATCGATTTCCGGATCATCGGTAAAATGGTTGATGGTCGGGGGAATGATGTTGTTCTGAACGGCCAGTACGGTGGCGATGGCTTCAATGGCTCCGGCGGCTCCCAGCAGGTGGCCTGTCATTGATTTGGTACTGTTGATGTTGATTTTGGGCGCATGTTCGCCGAAAAGCGTAACAATGGCTTTAGCTTCGGCAATATCACCCAGTGGGGTGGAGGTGCCGTGCGTATTGATATGGTCAACATCGGCGGGGCTGAGTCCGGCTTCTTCAAGCGCGGCTTTCATGGCGCGCATGGCGCCGTCGCCTTCGGGATGGGGGCCTGTCATGTGATAGGCATCGGCGGTAAGACCGCTACCGGCCACTTCGGCGTAAATTTTGGCTCCCCTGGCCAGGGCATGATCCAGTTCTTCGAGGATCAGGGCTCCGGCGCCTTCTCCGATCACAAAGCCGTCGCGGTCCTTGTCAAACGGACGGGAACCGGTTTTGGGATCATCATTTCTTGTGGAGATGGCGTGCATGGCATTGAAACCGCCGACACCGGGCGCATTTACCGCGGCTTCCGATCCGCCGCAGACAAACATATCGGCCTTTCCCCACTTGATGTAACTGAATGCGTCCACAATGGCGTTGGCCGACGATGCACAGGCCGAAACCGTGGCAAAGTTGGGCCCTTTGAAGCCATGTTTGATGGAAATATGTCCTGCCGTAATATCGGCAATCATTTTCGGGATAAAGAACGGGTTGAACCTGGGGGTTCCATCGCCGGTGGCGTAAGCGCTGACTTCCTCAAGGAAGGTAACCAGCCCGCCGATTCCGGAGGCCCAGATTACACCAATACGGTTGAGGTCGAGTTTTTCGGGTATCAGTCCTGCATCGGCAACTGCCTCGTCAGAGCTGACCATACCGTACTGGGCATAGGGATCGTACTTGCGAACTTCTTTCCTGTCGAAATAATTCAGGGGATCGAAATTCTTGACTTCGCATGCAAACTGCGTCTTAAACCTGCCTGCATCGAACCGCGTGATACGGTCAGCGCCGCTTACTCCATTAACCAAGCCATCCCAGTATGCTGGAACAGTATTGCCTAATGGAGTAAGTGCACCTAGTCCGGTTACTACAACTCGTCTTAACTTCATTCAGGAAAATCCTTATTTGGTGTTGTTTTCGATGTAAGCAATGGCGTCGCCTACAGTACCGATTTTTTCAGCCTGATCATCGGGGATGGCAATGTTGAATTCCTTTTCGAATTCCATGATCAGTTCAACGGTATCAAGAGAATCTGCACCTAAATCGTTGGTGAAACTTGCTTCGGGAGTCACTTCGTTCTCATCAACGCCAAGCTTATCAACGATGATAGCTTTTACTTTTGTTGCAATGTCTGACATTTTTTCTCCTTTTTTGGTTTGAGCCTGCAAAGAAACAAATTATTCAAATACCAAACAAAAGTTTTGTTTATCAGCAGGCGGTCTGAATTCCGTAAATAGCAGAAAAATAGCAATATAGACATATATACGTATGAATGCTAAATGCCTTGTAAATTAGATAAAGAACAGATAATCAGTATTATAGCATTCCAGCCCCGGATTGCATTAAAATTGGCTTAAATTTTACCGGTTTCGCCGGTTCGTTTGAACATATTCCGGCTTGTAAAAGGCTAAAAAGTGTTGACAAGAAAGGGTTTTTGCGTTACCTTGCACCTGACTAACCGATGATTCGATGCTACCTGTTCCGTTGTGACCGGAAAACCTTTAATATCTGATAATTACACAGATTATAAAATATATTACCGTACGCTAAACGCATTTCTATGACTGAAATTCCGGCTGAATCAACCTATCCGCAGCAACAAAAAAAGAAAAAAAGGGGATGTTGTTCCGGTTGCCTGATTGTAATACTCGTTATTGTCGTTGCCATTGCCGGCTTATTCGGTTATTACTGGTACAAGAGTATTCCGAAAAAGTCTCCGGTTGAAAAAGAGTACAATTCCATTCCCGGTTATTTTGAAAATGAATAAGCTATGAAACGGACAATAATCGCAGGATTAATATTACTCGTGGCCCTTACAGGATTTCCGCAGGAATCGTTCAGGTTGCTGGTGGAGCCCGGAAAACCGCAACTTGCCGGCGACGGTGAGGATTTTACCACCCTGGTGATTTCGGCCCGTAACGGCGAGGGGGAAGTAATTACCAGCATGAGCGGCAAGGTAAAAATCGGCGTCAGTTCCGGCTTCCCCGATGAAACCGAGGTTAACATGCAATCGGGCGTGGCATTGGTAAAATTTACCAGCCCCATGTTCGGCACGCCGGTGAAATCATCGCAGCGCATGGTTTATTTTATGTTCCGTTTCATGCAAAAGTTTATGGCCCGTGCTACCGGATCAACGGATTATGCTGCCAATCAGAGACTTGCCACAGGCATAGCCCTTGAAACTTTCCGCGAAGGACTGAACCCGATCACCCTGATCCCTAAAAAGGAAGGCGACAATTTTGTGTATGTTGTGTGTGAGCTGAACGGCGTAAAGGGTAAAGCGAAGATTGAAATTACAAAAGCTACCGACGGCCGGAACGGGAACATTATTCCCGGAGTCTATTACGGTAAGGATATTACGGGGCAATCGGACTGGGTACTTGATATCAGCCGTGGTGGAGAAGGATATTTTGGTGAGGCCAGTGCAGGTTCGAGCGAACAGGTGGCCATACTTTTTTCCAATGAGGATTATTCCGAATTTAACGATGCGATGGGAAAAATGGCAGGAATGACCGGTTTTAAAAAGGCATTCCTGGGACCACCCGCAAGCGAGCAGAAGTATTATGAGAATTATGATATCCGCACCAGCGGAATGTCGTCGGCTTATATGCCTATGCCCAACCACGGTGTTTTTGTTTACATACCCCCCATTTTATTTGAATATGCCGGTCAGAAAAAAAGCAGTGAGGTAGCCGGAACCAAAGAAGAAGAAGTAAAAACAGAAAAGACAGGCATTGTATTCAGCCAGAATAAAATTGTCGGCGACGGGCGCAGCAGGACAAAGGCCGTTTTTCATTTTGAAGATGAAAACGGAAGGCCTGTTGAGGGGAAAACCATCTCCTGGTCGGTTCCAGCCGGATTGAAGGTTATCTCGAAGGAAACGGTAACAAACGCCCAGGGGAATGCAGTGCTTGTGCTTGAAGCGCCCATCATAAAAGCTACTGATGAAAAAAGGGGCGAAAACACCGGCGGGCTGATCGATAATTACGATCTGTTTCTGCTGAAGGCCAGTTATCCTTCGCTCAGCGAAAAAACCGAGACCACCCAGGCCTATCTCTCGGTTTATAAAACCCTTGAGCAGGATATTTATATCCTCAAACCCGGGATGGAAATTTTGCCCTATAAAGTGCTGCTTCCCCAGCTTGAATATTACAATCTGGAGAGCAGTATTTATGCTTTGCTCCCTGAAAGCTACATGACTGTTCCGAACAAAAAGACACCGGTCAACGATGCGGTGGTATTTCTGGCCAGCCGGAAGTTTGACAAGGCAGAGTTTCAGAAGATCTATAACCTTTATTTTAAAGAAGACCGGGCAATGTTTATACAATTGCTCGAAAATGAGAAGGGAGGATTTTCGGCCATTACGGAGCCTTCGGGTAAGTTTAAACTGGTGGTCAGGGATTTTGAAGGGAAAAGAAGGCTGTTTTCAGGAGATTATGACCGCACAATGCAGATAGAGCCATTGGAAGCGAAAATCGCTGATCTTACCGGCCGCAGGAAGGGCGCGCTTACCGAAGCCCTGGACCTGCTGGCCGGCGGGGATGCCGCTGTTGTTGATGCGCAGAATGCGGGGGAGCCCCCGGTGGTAACCACCCTCAAGGCGATGGATTTTAAGGCAAATGTCCTGACGAAGTTGCTCGAAATGGAAAACAGCCTCTGTTCCGGAGGTCACCAGGATGCCATGTACATTGAGGAAAAACTGCATGTGATCGGTATGCTGATGACCAACATCAAAGGATCCGCGAGGTATGTGCGTGACTGCGCCAAAGTATTCGGTCAGCAAAGCTATGAAGCGCTGAAGTTCCTGATGTTTTACGCCGCCGAAAAGTTTAAATTCAATGAGAAGGTCGGCAACTGGCTGGGCAATACCGAAACCGGCAAACAGTTGTCGGATGCGGGCGTGCAGGCCACAGGCTATGTTAACCAGCATCTGCTTGGTATGAGTGAGGATGCTGCCAAACGCAATATTGCCCAGAATTTTTTATTGGAGGTGATTGCACAGGTAAAGAAACTGCCGACGGATGAATATTACCGGTTGCTGGGCCATGCTGCCAATTATGCGCTCACCGAAAAGCAGAAGCAGATGATGGATGCTGTGGTGGATGCTGTTGTTTATTACCTTCCGTTCCCCGACATGATTGCCGATAAGCTGGTGGCAAAGTTTTACGCCGGACAGACATCGGAAGTACTGAAGCTTTTAAACCAGGATCCGGCGAAAGTACACGCGGTATACGGACAGTTACAACCGGCCCTGCGCGACCGTTCCACCGATATCCGGCAGCAATACACGGATGTGGCTGCCTGGAGGCTTAATCTGGATGATTTTAAGGCTTATACGGATCTTTTTGCAGATCTTATAGTCAAAGGGGCTGTAATTATCTGGGATGTAAAAACACTCAATTTTGCGAATATCCAGAAGCATCTGGAGTACATTGACAAAACCAAAAATGCCCTCAATGCCGCCTATCATGCTTCAAGCGTTGCCCTTGAATTCTGCAGCTTCCGCAATTTGTGGGCTGAAAGTGACGCCGTGCTGATCTATGCCAATAAATGCATTGAACAGGGTTTGATAAATCCGGTGACCCAAAACACCGGTTCACACTGGTCGCTGTTTCCCGCCGCGATGGCCGGTAACGGGCAGGAGGCCCTGCTGATGAAAGGCGTTCCGGCATTAAATGACAAACAACTCAAGCTCGGCAATGGCTCCTTGCCCGTTCAGGCGCTGAACCAGCTGTTACAAGGTTATCCTGAATTCAACCGCTGGTTTGAGCAGCATGAACTGAAGCTTCAATGGCTTACGGTAGAGTCTCCCGAAAAGGCAGCCCGCTTATTCAGCTCAGCCGGTGCATACCGGTCGGGAATAGAGTCACTGATTATCCTTGCACCGGGTGTTCTTCAAACTCCGGAGGATCCGCTCCTGAAAAGCCGCTGGGAGGAGGTTTCAGGAAAGGTGGTGGCGACCTCGGCCGAAATGATTGCCTCCTCCGGAGAGGCCGTAGCTGTGCTGAAATCCATGGAGGTGAATCCCGGGGTCAATACTTTTGAGGAAAAGTCTTCAGCTATTATCCTGAAGACCGGAACCGACAAAAGGATGGTTTATGTTTTGATTGCAGCAGGATTTTTATTGCTGTTGTTACTTTTGCTGCTGTTGATCCGCAGGCGCCGGAGAAAGAGACAGCCGGCTTCCGGTCCGGTGAATGTAACTACCCCTGCTGCCCCGGTCATGCCGGCAGCAACTCCACCCGCTCCAATGCAGGCGGGTGGTACGGACATAAAACCTGCTTCTACACCCAAATTCTGCCCTAAGTGCGGAAATCCGCTGAAACCGGGCGTAAAATTCTGCGGAAAGTGCGGGAATCAGTTTTATTAATCTTTTATAGACGAACGGTTGATTTTGAAAGTGTAATGCTTTTAGTATCAATAATATGAGATCTTGATTCACTTAACATTAAATTAATTAGCCTTACATGAAAAAGCTATTCGTAATTCTGCTTGGCATCTCAGTCGGCGTTTTCTGCTTTTCCTGCGAGAAAATCCTTGACAAGGAAGATGCGAATGAACTCAAGGGCGACCAGTCACCCATGGGCGAGGTGGGCGTTATCGTTTCATCCGGTTCTGCTGAAATAGCTGGAGTAAGCGACTTTTCAGCGGTAGTTACCGAGCTGAAGGAGGGTGTTTCAACCTATACCGCCTCTGCCAAAGTCACCAACACTTTTATCAAAAACATGGTTTCGGGTTTCCCCGGTGTTACCATCAACGGGGATGATGTCACCATCACCAACCTGAAGATGCAGCAAACCACCGAAGGCATTAAATGCCTGACGGGCCCGGGTGCCGGTGTACTGGTGAAGTACGATTCGAAGGTTGGCGACACCTACCCGGTTGGCAATACCGGTAAAGAAAGGAAGGTAGTCAGTAAAACCGGGGAAGATGACTATCCGTATGGGTTTTTCCTGATCAAAACCATTCAGGTTGAAACCACCCCGATTGACATGAAGAGCGGCGGGATTCAGAAAATCACCTACATTGCAAACCATAAGTTTGGGATGGTCGGAGTCAGGGTCGACTTTGATGATGAAACCAGCGTGACTTTTCCGGTTTATTCCAGTGCTGAGAACTGATTTCAGCGCGTGATGGTATAATATTTTCATATTTGTATTTGATACATTATTAATGAACAAGTTACTATTGCCTTACCGGTGGAAGTTGCCCGGTATGATACTGTCTTCCGCCGGCGTGTTGCTGGCGGTGCTCTTCACCTGGTTTGATTTCAGGTTGAAAATCCCGGTTTTTGCCGTTTACTCGGCCTTCCTGGAAACCAAAATGTTCGTGACTTTCCGGACGAACTTTTCCGATGAGCTGACCCTGCTGACTTTATTGACCGGCCTGGCCCTGGTTGCATTCTCTAAGGAAAAAAATGAACAGCAAGGCTTTGATCTGATCCGTTTGAAGGCTATGTTCAGGGCTGTGCTGGTAAATACTGCATTTCTTATCCTGTCTGTACTGTTTATTTATGGAAGCGGGTTTATGGCAGTGCTGGTCGCGAATCTGTTTTCTTTTTTTGTGCTCTATCTGCTCTTTTTCTATTCCGGAAAACTAAGGGCAAATCATGCTGATCATCAAACATTAAAAATCCTATGAGAAAACTACTTTCCGTTATCCCTTTCCTGCTTCTGTTTGTTCTTATTTCCTGCAATCAATCAAATCAGCCTGGCAATTCAGACAGCAGGGGATTTGATACCACTGCTTTTATGCAGCTTGGCGATTCAATTACGGTGGCCGTTCAACAGGTCTTACTGTCAAACGTGATGCTTGCCACTAAAGCCGGAGGGGCAGGCCACGCGGTCGCTTTCTGTAACGAACGTGCCATGGCGCTTACCGATTCACTTGCGCTGAAATACAACTGCAGGATTCAGAGGATATCTGACAAATACCGCAATCCCGCCAATAAGCCCGGCGAAAAAGAAGCGGCCCTGCTGAAAAAACCGGGTTTTTTAAATGCTGCATCACCTTTGATCTTTAACGAAGACAGTACCCTTGTCTATTACAAGCCCATCAGGGTGGCGATGCCGGCTTGTCTCAGTTGCCATGGAGCAGCGGGGAAAGACATCCTGCCCGGAACACTTGAAGTTATCCGGCAGAAATATCATGACGACCTGGCAACAGGTTATAAAGAAGGTGATTTCCGCGGATTATGGAAAATCACCTTCACGAAAGAATAATGCGGTTTTTACCGGTGAAATATTACCGGGCCGGATCTGCGTTTTATGAATTCTTTATCGCAATCACCCTGCGGTAAATTGATCCCAGGTAGTTCATCATGGTAACATGACGGTTTGCGGCAGGGGCAATCAGCACCTTGCCGGTGCCGGTAAAGGTATTCACGATGCCCTCGCCCGATGTCCAGGATGAAAAGAGGCCCTTGGTCGCTTTATTCACGGTAAACTCAATACCTGCCGTACGCGCAACGGCGAAGGAACCGTCAACCACCAGCCGGTCATTCACCAGGTTAATTTCTTCAAGCGGGCCGTTGGAGACCACAATCACTTTGCCCGTCCCTGAAACCTGCGTCTGGAAAAATCCCTCACCCGAAAACAGGCCGCTGATGGCCTTGTTGGTCCAAAGGCCGACTTCTATACCCATTTCCGAAGCATAATATGCGCCTTTATCCAGGATCCAGGTTTCATTTTTAAGATCCATAATGGTAAACTCTCCGAAACTTGGTTCCAGATAAACTGTTCCGGTTCCGCTGATGGTGGGCTTAAAAGCTGTTTCTTTTGTCACCATTGATTTGAGCAACCCACCGGCCGAGGGCATTTTTGATTCTATCTGAAGGTTGCCCTGCATGTAGTACATGGCGCCCGATTCGCAGCGGAACATCGTGTTCTGCATCTCAACCTTCACCATTTTCAGCATCTGTTTCTCTTCAACGCTGAATTTTATCGCGCCTGTTACTGCCGTAGCGGGTGGCGGAGGTGGTGGGGCCTGATACACGGGCGGGGGCGGTGCTGAAGGGGGTTGCATGGTTTGCCTGACGGGTGGTGCTGCGCCGGCATCCTGCCGGGCACCGCATTCATGACAAAAAACGGCGCCGTCTTTCAAACGGGTTCCGCAATTTCCGCAAAAAGCCATATCAGAGTTGTTTTAGTTGGTTATTTGTTTACATTTTTTTGAGCAGCATCCGGCTTCTTTCCGGATCACCCTGTTACTGTTAATGGTTGAAATCTCCTGTTTGTCATTGATCAGAAGCCGAGTTTTTTGCTTACCTCATGGGCTTCGTCCCATTTGTCATCGGGTACCGGCACCCTGATCACGTAATGTTCAATGCCGGTGCGCGCCGGATAGCGCATTTCAATGCGCATCAGCCCTTTCCCCTGCGTCAGGTCAGTGCTTACGCGATGCAGGTTGGCGCCCAGCATTTCCCAGTTGAAGTATGTACCACCCACGTACACCGATTGCTCCGAAATTATTACCAGCCGCGGTCCGCGCAGTTTCCGGCGACGCCTGAACCAGGGAAAGGCAAAGGCCGGAAATATCAGCAATACGATAATGCCCAGGCAGATCAGGAGCATCAGGAAATCCTGAAACAAGAGGCTGAGGCCCACACCGATAACCACCGAAATCACAGTGGTAAGTATAAATGTACCTTTGCTGATGGCCTTGTCTTCGCTGAAATCTTCAGCTACAAAAGTTTCCCAGGCAGCCGGGCTTATTTCCCAGCGGGCCAGGGGTCGGTCAGCGCTGAAAAGCTGATCGAGCTGACGCGCTCTTTTATAATATATTACGGTAACAAATATTCCGGAGATCACCAGGAAACCACAGATGGTGATGATGGCAAATCCGCCGTTCATCCCGTCGATGCCGGTTAATGCCGGGGTAAAACACCCGAAAAGGAACAATACCGTGAGGATGATCCACGTTTTTACTATATTCCATTGCTTGTTCCGCGGTTTTTCCATCATCGGGTCAGTCAGCTTCGTAACCTTCAATAATCACCATGCCCTTACGGCCTGATTTTGTGTTGAAAGACCAGGATTTATCATCCGAAACCACCACCTTGTAAGTGCCTGCTTCCATTCGTGCATTGGGTTCGCAGATCCATTTTTCGTTGGGTGTCCCGTCGCTGCCGGGCGCATTCCGCGCCTGCCAAGGACCGCCGGTCTCTTTTTTACGGCCTTCGAGGGTGATGGTGCCTGCGGGCGCCCCGTTTCCTTCATTATAGTGAAAAGTGATAATCCTTGTCACTACCATGGCCTTGTCAAACTTAACCTTATTGGCAAAGGGAGGGTTGCCCTTTACCGGTTCGGTATTGAAGGTGTTGTAAAGCGTTCTCGGCGATTTTGACGTGGTGGTGTTTTTCATTACCACGGTCAGGGGTTCGTTTTTTTTCACCGGCTCTTCCTGAGCGGGTTGTTGCTTCGGAGCTTCCGCCGGCTTTTTAGGCGTCGTCTTTTTCGGTTTTGGGGCTTTTTTTTCAGGTTCTTTTACCACCGGCACCTCTTCAGCAACTTCAGTGCTTGCCGAATCTTCTGCCGGCAGGATTATTTCCGGCTCAGTTACAGGAAGCTCCGGCACTGTTTCTGCAGGGATTACTTCCGCTACTTCTGTTTTTGGTCCGCTGAAGAAATGCTGATACGCGTACCATCCGCCTGCGCCCAACACCGCTAAGCCCAATAGTGCCAGTAAGGCAACCAGGATTCCTTTTCTGCTTTTTTGAGGTTTTCGGGCTTCTGATGCCAAAGGCTGTGGTGGTAAGGCAGCCGGAGGCGGAGCCTGGGCAGCGACCGGAGGGGTGTGAACCGTTTTTTCAACAACCGGAACCACCGGGGGAGGCTGTTGGGTTTCGTGTTTCACTTCTTCGCCCGTGGCGGCTGCAACCATATCGGTCATTCTGTATCCGCAATCCTGGCAGAAAAGGTCGCCTGATACCACAAATGCGCCGCAGTTGGGGCAATACTGTCCGTCGGCCTGCTGTGCAACGGGAGCAGGCGGTTCAGGTGGCGCTTCCGGTGTTGCCGGAGGTGTAATTATTGCCGGCTCTTTTGGGGTTGCTGAGGTGTCGAAGCCGCATCCGGGGCAAAAGCGCTCTTCATAAGCCAACGGACCACCGCATTGCGGGCAAACAGGATTTGGTGCAACAGATTCTGCAACAGGCTCTTCCACCGGCTGTTCATTTGAAACCGCGTCAGCAATTACCTCTGCAGATCCGGCATCCGCCGGCGTTTCTCCACCTGCCGCTGCCATTGCTGTATCGAATCCGCATTGCGGACAAAACCGTTCTTCATCGGTAAGCAGGGCGGCACATTCAGGGCATGTTTTTGCCGGCTTTTCAGGTTCCGGGGGTGTTTCTTCCGGGATATCAGTTGCCGTTATTCCGGCTGCTGCCGCAGCCTGTTTATCGAAGCCACACTCAGCGCAAAACCGGTCTTCAGCCGGCAAAGGAGCGGCGCATTTCGGACAAAGTTGCTGATGCTGCGGCCGGGGCTTATCAGATTGATCTGCGGATGCTGCTCCGGCTATTTCAGTTTCAAGACTCTGCTTGTCAAATCCGCATTCGTTGCAAAAGCGTGCGCCCGGTTCAAAACCGGTTCCGCACTGAGGGCAGTATTTCATGGTGTGGCAGTTTAATGAACTTTTTTAAGCTGGGTTACATACCCATCATTTTGGCGCCAAAGAACAGGCCGACAATAGCTCCGATAATCAGCGCGACAACAAATGTCAGCACAATCATGGCGATGATGGTTACAACAACATATCCCACAACCTTTTCTTTCGGGGTCTCCTTAAGAACCGGCATTCCAACCGCCAGCAGGTAAATGGCATATAGTCCGATAAGCAGTACCAATATGCTCATACTTGTACCCAGGATTAAAAGGATACCGGCCAGCCATTGAGGCGTTGTGGAATATACAGCCAGTTGCAATGATCTTCCGAAATCTTTTTTTGAGTCAAATGACGGTGCAAGCAGATCAATGATCCAGGCAAGAATGTACACGCCGATCAGGGCCGAGAGCAACTGAACAAGTCCGTACTGAATGCCGCCGGCAATGCTGCGCGAGGTATATCCCCAGTATGTAACTCCGATTACCCCGAATTTGATAAAGGAAGCAATTGCCGGGATGGCAGCCAGGATCAGGGCGTAACCGACCAGTAACTTTGTGGTGTCAGGTTTTTCCGAAGCAATTACCCTCCATTCTTCTTTGGGCTTGATAATGATGTTGATCACCCTTTGAATAAGGTTTGTATGTTTCGTCGATCCGTAAACAGGTTCTTCATAAGCCGGCTGAGGCGCCTGATAAACCGGAGGGGGAGGCGGGGTTACAGGCTGGTTGACCGGGGATTGAGGCTGGCTCTCAGCCTGGATCGGTTTGCCGCATGAGGGACAGAATTTCACGCCCTCGCGAAGTTCACTACCACAACTTGTACAGAATTTCATAATGTTATTTTTGTTAGGTTAATGGATTTGCGTGATATAAGTAATGCCTGGCAGCCCGGAATAGTGGTGAATCAGTTGAGAATCGCTTTCAGCAAAACAAAAATACCGAATCAATCGCCCTGTGGCAAGCGCAGATTGTTATTTAAACTTGATCTAAAGAAGCGGTCTGTATTTATGAATAAAATTCCAATGACAGAGAGGTTCAGCATTGTTGTTGAAATCCAGTTTTTTTAAACAGCTTCGCTGTTGGTTGGAAGTCTCAGGAGAGAAATTTCGGGATATTTGCTGTAATTAATCCATTGATATAAGGATTAATAACCAGTCACAGCATTTTTATTTTGTAAAGCTGGATAGCCAGCTAATTATGTTTGTATTTGAATGGATTTGAAGGCCCGTTGTTGTTGAAAAATCCCGGGCGAATAATCATGTTCTTTTAAGAGATTCTCGGCCATTGAGAAGTATTCGATTTATAAAGTATAAAATGGGTTTCAATTTTCAGGGAATACAACATTGCGTAAATCAGGCGTACTTTCAATATAATAATAGACTTCCCAGTTGCCTTGATAATCCTCTGTCAGAGCAGTCATACTCTCAACCCAGTCTCCGGAGTTCATATAATGGATATGGTCAATCATTTTGTTGGCAGGCTGGTGGATGTGCCCGCAGATGATTCCATGGCACATATTATAGCGGGCTATCCTGCACATTTCATTTTCGAAATTGCTGATAAATGAAACTGCGCTTTTAACTTTGTGTTTTACAGCCTGAGAAAAGGAATAGTAAGGTTTGCCTTTGTGGATCCTGTAACTGTTGATCCGGCGGTTCAGCCAGAGGAGGAAAGTATAGCCTGTGTCTCCGAGCTTTGCCACACAACGCAGCCGGCTTGTAAACAGGTCAAAAATATCACCATGACAAACGTAATAACGCATGTTGCCGGATTCGAGGATATAATCCTTCACAATTGAGAATTTTCCGGAGGTGAAGGGGATGAATTGATCCAGGAAATCATCATGATTCCCCCGGATATATATAATCCTTGTTTTTTTCTGATCCAGAAGGTTGATAATCAGTCTGAAAAATCGGCTGTGCTTTTTTTGCCATTTTCCTGTACGCTTCAGCCGCCAACCATCAATAATGTCTCCGTTAAGGATGAGTGTATCGCAGCTGTTTTTTTTAAGAAATCTTACCAGTTGCCTTGCCCCGGAATTCTTTGTTCCCAGGTGCACATCAGATACAACAATGGTTTTGTGATGTTTTTCCTGCAATTTTTTTTTACTTGATTGCAAGAATAATACATTGATATTAACCTTGAATTATCGCAGGGTTAAGAAAATGTAAAATCAGCTGTTTTTACTGCCAGTCAATTTCCCCGCTGCCGTAACAGAGTTCGCCCGCAGCATCGTAAACCACGCCAAACTGTCCGGCGGCCACCCCCGAAACGGGTACTTCCGATTCTATAACGGCTCCGCTTCCGGTAAATACCAGCCTGCCCCTGTTAAACTCGGGCGTGTGGCGGATTTTGAAGGTAATATCCGCCGGCCGGCTCAAATCATTCCAGGGATTGCCCGAGATAAAATGGAATCCTTTTAGCTGTATGCTGTTGCGGTACTGGGTCAGGGGGTCGTAACCGTTGGAGACGTAAACCACATTTTCATCCGTATCCTTTTTCACCACAAACCAGGGCCCCTGGCTGAGCCCCAGCCCTTTGCGCTGCCCGATGGTGTGAAACCAATACCCCTTGTGTTTGCCCAGGATTTTCCCGGTCTCCAGCTCCACGATATTTCCTTCCTTTTCACCCACATACTTCCGGATAAAATCGTTGTAGTTCACCTTTCCCAGGAAACAGATGCCCTGACTGTCCTTGCGGCCGGCGCTGGGCAGCCGGGCTTCAGCGGCAATCCTGCGAACCTCGGATTTAGGCAACCCGCCGATCGGAAACATAAGTTTTTGTAATTGTGCATAGGTGATCTGGGCCAGGAAATCGGTCTGGTCCTTGAACTTGTCTTTTGCCGTTGCCAGATACTTGATGCCATCCCTGAACTGGGTTGAAGCGTAATGCCCCGTGGCAATCGCATCGAAGTCTTTTCCGTATTTATCGTTGAAACTGCCGAATTTGATCATGCGGTTGCACATCACATCCGGGTTGGGCGTCAGCCCTTTCTTTACGGAATCTATCGTATAGGCCACCACGCTGTTCCAGTACTCTTCCTGCAGGGTCACCACTTCCATGCGCAGCCCGTATTTTTTCGAAAGCCAGGTGGTGATTTCAATATCCTCTTCCGAAGGGCAGTCCAGAAAGCCTTCCTTGTCCTTCATCCCGATAAGGATATAAAAGATCACAGGCTCATAACCCTGCTCTTTCAGCAGGTGAAGCATCACGGAGCTGTCGACTCCGCCGGATACGAGGGCGGCGATGGGCATACAAGTAAAAAGTCTAAAGTAAAAAGTTCATAGCTCAAAGGGAAAAATCATTGCCTGATGCAACCGGGCAGAAAAACCGTAGAAACCGTTAACTGCAGTCAGGTTTGCCTTTTAATGCAGGCAACAGAAATTGATGCAAAATTAGGATATTATTCTAAGAATTAGGGGAAATGGATAATCCGGTATATGAATGTCGAACAATGAATTGAAGAAATAATGCAATTCAGGAGTAATTTCAGAACCAACTATATAGAATGTTTCTAAATTGTAGGATATTTATCATTCACTACCAAAAGTGGTTGAATCTGAGTTAAGGATGTATTACTTTTGGATTCAACTTCAATACAATCGTGTTGAATTTTATGCTTTTTAGGATTACCCTGAATAATCGTAAGTTTAAAATAGGATTTTGACAACAGGTCAGGTGGATTTAGCAGCGATATACTTGTCATTAATCTCCGTAAATAGAATTAGTTAACCCAAATAATTATAATTTTCAATAATCTATTAAAAACTAATGTTATGAAAATCAATCAATTAACCCCCCCCCGCACACACAAGGTGCTTTAAAGGGTACACCTATTCATGCACCCGTACCCACAACAACCAATTCGGCAGGCCAGCCACCTGATCGTGCTTGGAATTTCGGAAGAATTAAACCCTTCGCGTTAAGCATTTTGTTGATATTAATGGTGTTTGGAGAAGTAAAAGCCCAATTGCAGACATACCTTAATGGTGCAACACCTGCCACAACATTTCAATCAATTGAAGATAAAATGTTACCGTATCTTGACAGTCTTAAGTTTGTTACCGATGTTCAGGGAAGGTTGGTTGTTTCTTTCAGGTTATCCGGCAACCGTGGCCAGCAGTTGATTGATACCCGTGCATGGATTGCAGGGCAGTATATTTACACACTTAAAGTTGCCGGATTTACACAATCGGGTAAACTTGTGGTAGTTAAGTAGTTTTTAATAATCTACCGGCAGGTATTATTAATACCTGCCGGTTTTTAAAATTTTTACCATGAAGAGGTTATTATTAATTCTGCTTATCATCTGCCATTATTCTTACCTTTTTTCTCAACCCATAGTATTGGAATGGCAAGCATGTTTTGGTACTACAGTAAAGGAGGTTGCTTATGATGTTTGTTCAACCGGAGATGGATATATTATTGTTGCAGAAAGGGAAAGTAACACTTTAGGCTCTGACATTATCCTTATAAGAACTGACTTGTATGGAAATTTGGTTTGGCAAAAATTTATCGGAGGCACATCTTCTGATGTTCCATATCGCATATTCCCTGCAGGTAATGACTGTTACTATATTTCAGCAATTTCTGCTTCAGAAGATGGAGATATTTCAAATAATCCATATCCTGACGGTTATGTAAATTTTTGGCTTTTTAAGATAAATGGTAGCGGTGACATTATCTGGGACAAAATGTATGGTGGAACATGTTTTGATCAAGGATGGACTGCATGCCACACTCACGATGGAGGTATGGTAAGTTTGGGTTACACTTGTAGTGACGATGGCGATATCAGCAATTATTTTGGCAGTTGGGATACCTGGTTGCTTCGCACCGACAGTCTTGGTAATAAAGTATGGGATTTCACCATAGGCACCGAATTTCTTGATTTCCCCAATGCCATCATCCAAACCTCCGACCGGGGCTTTTTGGTGGCTTCGGGCTCCATGCCTACAACCGGTGGAAATATTACCTGCACACCGTTTAACTACGAAAACTCAGATATAGTGCTGTTTAAAATAGATTCATTGGCCAATATTGAATGGCAAAGATGTATCGGGGGTAGTGAAAATGAGGGAGTTAATGATATACTTGAAACCGAAGATGGATACATAATTGTATGTAATGTTTATTCTGCTGATGGCGATATGACAGGCTCCGGTTATCATTATGGAACTTTACCACAAGGCCACCCAGCCGGTGATATATGGCTTGCAAAAATGGATTTTGAGGGCAATATATTATGGCACAAATGTTATGGTGGCACACACAATGATTGGTCCAACAGAATTTTACCAACCCCGGATGGTGGCTATATTGTTATCGGAGAAACCTACTCCAACGATGGGGATGTTTCGGGCAAGCACAATGCACATGGCAGTCGTTCAGACATTTGGGTTTTTAAAATTAATGCCTCGGGCGATTTGCACTGGCAAAAATGTTTTGGTGGTTTAGGCGATGAAAGTCTTTTGAATGGTGTTATTGACAATGGAGATGGCAGTTATGTTATTGCTTCAACACTAACTGGTATTAATAGTGGTGATATGACTTGTGTAACCACCCCGTCGCCTAATTACGATATCTGGCTTATAAAATTGCGCGATACCACAGTGGTAAGTACAAATCATTTGCCTAAGCCTGAATATGCAGTTGAGGTTTATCCCAACCCGGCAGGGGATTTTGTAATTTTCGAGTTGCAAAATTCCAACATTCAGGCTACAATTAATATTACCGATCTCACCGGCCGCCTGGTTACCTCGTTTCCGCTTAACGGAGAAAAAACAGTATGGCAAACAACCGGGATAAAGCCTGGGGTCTATCTGTACCGGCTGAAGACCGGGCAGGGCAGCGCCTGCGGTAAATTGATGGTTGCACCTTTGTAGGGTAAGGTATGCCGTGTCACTGCAATGGCCACCTATTAAATTATTCACCTATAAAACCTTTACCCATGAACAAATTCAGAAAAAAAATAAGAAATTCCCTTATTCTGTTTACAATAGTGTTTTCAGGTAATGGGTATGCGCAAAGCTATATGCCGCTGCCCGATTCAAATGTACTTTGGGAAGATTGGCGTCAAAGCGCCCAGGGGTGTGATTACAATAAGGTATACATTCCGGATAGTGATGCTGATACGGTGATCAATGGCCTGACATACCGAAAATTATATTATCATCAGGTAACTACATCCGGCCCGCCGCCAGATCCGGGAAATATTTATTTTCATGATTCTCTGTATTTTGGGGCGTTTCGGCAGGACGATTCGGGGCGGGTCTATTTACGATACTATTATCGTAATTTTTTTGAACAGGAAGAGGTATTGTATATGGATTTAACGGTTCAGCAGGGTGATACCGTAAGGCAACTTCCATGCCTTTCTACTGCCGGGCAGGATCCCCTGACAGATTTGCGTGTTGATTCTGTTGATTATGTAAGCAATGGCCCGTATCTGCGGAAACGAATATTCTTAAGAAACCTTGCTCCATTTTTTACTAGGGTTTACGATTTAGTATGGATTGAAGGGATTGGGAGTGTATATTCAGGATTAATAAACGTTGTGGATAACGGGTGGTCCGAGTTTTATTTTATGAAATGCATGAGTGCATATGATACAACTTTCTATCAGGGTGATTTTTTGACTGGGGGTGTTGTTAACACACAGGGTGTATGTGTTTTGCCATATACCACCGCAATACGCAAAATTGAACCTGAAGTTCCGGTTGCCGTTTACCCGCTACCTGCCAATGACTATGTTATTTTTGAACTAAACACGAATGACAGAAACGGCACGGTTACCATTACCGATCTCACCGGACGCCTGGTTACCTCGTTTCCGCTTAACGGAGAAAAAACAGTATGGGACACAAGTGGAGTGAAACCAGGGTTCTATTTGTTCCGAATCGGAAATGGAATAGCCTGGGAAACCGGGAAATTATTAATCTCACATTAAAGCAATAACAACATGAAACCAAGAAAGAGAAGTATAAGGCTTTTATTACTACTTGCCCTTATCCTGGGCGCTTTTTCATGGAATACTGACAATTTGCACGCGCAAACATGGCCAATGCCAGGCGCGACCTGGGAATATTGTATCACCGGTTGGAATGGAATGCCTGCCGGGCATCTGATTTTAGGTTTAAAAGGCGATACGATTATTAATAACAGAGCTTATAGGATAATAGGTACTATTAGTGAATCGGGTTGGAATGGAAATAGGTCAACTTCGGCTTTAATGACAATCTATACGAGGTTTAGCAATGACTCAGTGTACCGGTTCGTGAATAACCGTGAGTATTTATACTTTAATTTTAACAGTAGTGACGGAAATGTTTTTTCAACCTTCAGATCAGCAGGTCATTACTACAATTGGAACGACTCTGCCTGCACTTCAATACTGCCGTTAAAAACAATCGGCACTGATATGTTGAGTTTAAACGGTATGCAATTAAGGAGGTCAATACTCAGGGATACGTTGTTTAAGACTATTTATAATGTTCCTGATGAAGATGAAGTTGAATATACTCTTGTTGAACGAATCGGCATTTTAAACGGATTGCCCCTGATAAATTCGAGAGAGCCTGCCGGCTTTGGTTATGGCTGCTCGTTACCAAGCGATTATGCTTCTTACACATTAGGGAGTTATTCGGATGATGAATTTTTTGCTGTACAGTTTTTGAATTGTGAAGGAGTCGGGATTAAGGATATATCCAATGTGTATAGAGTAGTAAAAGCATATCCTAACCCGGCAACTGATTATATTGTTTTTGAAGTACAAAATTCCCTGCCTTCAGGCACTATCACGATTTCCGATATCACCGGCCGCCCGGTTGCCTCGTTTCCGCTTAACGGAGAAAAAACTTTATGGCAAACAACCGGGGTAAAGCCGGGGGTCTATCTGTACCGGCTGCAAACCAAGGAGGGGAGTGCAAGCGGGAAATTGTTGATTGCACCGTTGTAATTTGTAGAGTCACCCTGCCACGGCAAGTTCAAAGCAGACAGATCAGGCCCAAAGAACAGAGGCTTGAATCGGGAGCCATGACCCAACAGGGGACTTATGTCGTTCACATGCATCAGAAAATAAGATGCGTGCGAACATGAGTCGACTCCGCCGGATACGAGGGCGGCTATTTGCATGTAGTGATTTCGGATTTCGGATTGCCTGATTTCTCAGCGTTTGCAAAATTACATTAAAAAAATGACAGCCTCTGCTGTTTGCAGATGCTATCTGCGGATCCGGAAACCCGGAGTCAATAAAAGAAGACCCGACAAGTTGAAATAGAGAACTTGTTAGTTCACCTCAATGGATATTGGTCACGATAGCTGACGGGAAAAATAGAAAATCCGAAAAATCAAAGTAAAAAAGAAGACCTAACAAGTTAAAAGAAAACTTGTTAGGTCACCTCAATAGAAATTAGTTCTGATATCAATCGGGATAGGAAGTCAGAGGTAAAAGTTCAGAACTTGAAATCCGCAACCGAACGAAGTGAGCTCACCGAAGGTAATCCACAATCTTAAATCCGCAATCCTAGATCAGTCCTTTCGCATGTTTCTCGCCGATCACCTTCAGCATATCTTCGGTCATGGCGCGGAGGTTCCATTTCGGGTTCCAGCCCCACTCATGGCGGGCGCAACTGTCGTCCATGCTGTTGGGCCACGAATTGGCGATGGCCTGTTTCATGGGATCAACATTGTAGGTCATTTCGAAACCGGGAATATGCTTTTTAATTTCTGCGGCAATAATCTCCGGATCGAAGCTCATGGCGGTCACGTTGAAGGAGTTCCTGTGCTTCAGTTTTGAAGGATCGGCTTCCATCAGGTCGATGGCTGCGTCGATGGCGTCGGGCATGTACATCATATCGAGGTAGGTGCCGGCGCCCAGGGGACAGGTGAACTTTTTGTGTTTGATGGCCTCATAATAAATTTCAACGGCGTAATCGGTGGTGCCGCCGCCGGGCAGGGTAACGTTTGAAATAATGCCCGGGTAACGGACCGAACGGGTGTCCACACCAAAACGTTTGAAATAATAATCGCTCAACAGCTCACCGGCAACCTTTGAAACGCCGTACATGGTCTGCGGACGCATGATCGTATCCTGGGGGGTGTTGTCAAGGGGAGTGCCACCGCCGAAAGCGCCGATGGAGCTGGGGGTTGAAACGGCGCAGCCATATTCGCGGGCTACCTCAAGGCAGTTCATCAGTCCGCCGATGCCGATATTCCAGGCAACCTGGGGTTTGCTTTCTCCCACAGCCGAGAGAATAGCTGCCAGGTTATAGATGGTGTCTATTTTATACTTTTTAACAACATCAGCAATCTGCTGGGCATTGGTGGCGTCAACCACCTCAGCGGGACCCGATTCCAGCAGTTCGCCGGTGGGTAAGGTTGAGCGGTATCCGGCAACTACATTGCCGTTGCCATATCTTTTGCGAAGTTCAAGGGTGAGTTCTGATCCGATCTGGCCCACCGAGCCAATTACCAAAATGTTTTTCATGGGTTTAAGTAGGTTTATTTGTTTGTTAACCGGTTAACAATGAGTGCGGCAAATGTACAATAATTTGCAGAATCACAAAACTTTGATCAGTTTTCATATCGTTGCATTTCAGGGTATTCACATTGTTTTTAAACAGGCTGAAAATCACTGCTAAATATTTGCAAAATCCCTTTTCCTGAAAATCAAAAGTGATATCTTTGCGCCACTGTTATTCCAAAAACAATCAACTGTAACTTTAAAAAAATACACTATGTACGATCGTCTTCAGGCCCATCTGCAGAAAGAACTGGCCGACATCCGGGAAGCCGGACTCTACAAGAATGAACGGGTTATCACCACTCCCCAGGGAGCTGAAATCAAGGTGAACAGCGGCGCCGAAGTGCTGAACTTCTGTGCAAACAACTACCTCGGATTATCCAACAATCCCAAGCTGATCGCCGCCGCCAAGGAAGCCCTCGATACCCACGGTTACGGACTATCGTCGGTTCGTTTTATCTGCGGTACCCAGGACCTTCACAAAAGACTGGAAGCCAAGATCGCCGAGTTTTTCGGCACGGAAGATACCATTCTGTATGCAGCCTGCTTCGATGCCAACGGCGGTGTGTTTGAACCCCTTCTCGGTGAAGAGGATGCCATTATTTCTGATTCCCTGAACCACGCATCCATCATCGACGGCGTTCGTCTCTGCAAGGCACAGCGCTACCGTTATGCCAACGCCGATATGGCCGATCTGGAAGAGCAGCTGAAACTTGCCCAGGCACAGCGTTTCAGGCTGATCGTTACCGACGGCGTATTCTCTATGGACGGAAACGTCGCCCCTATGGACAAAATTCACGAACTGGCACAGAAATACGATGCCATGGTGATGGTTGACGAATGTCACTCTGCCGGCGTGGTTGGCGAAACCGGTCGCGGGGTAACCGAGCTTTTCAACATCCGCGGAAAGATTGAAATCATCACCGGTACGCTGGGCAAGGCCTTTGGCGGCGCCATCGGCGGATTTACCACCGGTAAAAAGGAAATCATCGAAATGCTGCGTCAGCGTTCGCGTCCCTACCTCTTCTCAAATTCCATTCCTCCCACCGTTGCTTCCGCCGGTATCAAGATGTTTGATATGATGGCCGAAACCAATGAACTGCAGGATCGTTTGCACGAGAATACCGCTTATTTCGTGAAGAAGATGGTGGATGCAGGATTTGACATCAAGCCAACCCGCAGCGCCATTTGCGCCGTGATGCTCTACGATGCCAAACTGAGCCAGGATATGGCCGCTAAATTATTGGACGAAGGAATTTACGTGATCGGATTCTACTACCCGGTTGTGCCCAAAGGACAGGCCCGTATCCGCGTTCAGATCTCAGCCGCCCACAAGCGCGAGCATCTGGATAAATGTATTGCAGCCTTTACCAAAGTTGGTAAGGAACTTGGAGTACTGAAGGGATAAAATCCTTCCGCTTACGATTTTAAGGACGCCCGGTTTATCGACCCGGGCGTTTTTGCTTTCTGCAGGATTTACAGCATTAACAATCAGAAGAGTCGGCTCCGGAGGCGCAGCTGCGCGTTAGAGCAGATCGGGGGAATGCAAAATGTTATGTAGATCCAACGTTCAACTTTCGATTTGCATAAAACATCTGGTTTCGTAAGCCTGACTAACCAACAAACCCAAACCGGTCAGGTTGGAACACGACGAATTCTATCCCTGTAACCATTATTCTTTTGTACTTGCCTTTGATACAGCAGGAGTTCGGATGTTTCAGAATTTCTGATGAGCTTGAATCATGTTTCATTTTTTATCCGCTTCAATCACCGCGCGGATTTCATGATACTGAAACGCATCCCCCAGCGCCGCTTTCAGGGTCTTCAGCGATACGGTACCATGTGTCTTAATGGCTGCGCGGATGGCCGGGACCTTCGTGATATCGATCAGTTGATGCAGTTGTATTTCTCCGGTCGGAAGAAAGCCGGTCAGATGGTTATAGATGGTCTGAATGGTCAACTCCCGCTCAGCGGCAATCTGTTCTACCGTTTTACCTTGCCGGAACAGTTCAAGCGAAAGGGCGCCGGGCCGCACCTTACTCAATTTTGGCGTTTTTGGCATTTTTGGCTTTCTCTCCCTTGCGCTTTTGGGCATTTTCAGATGTATGCGGCTTCCTTGCCCCGTTTTATCGCAGTAATCGTTGATGATTTCCAGAAATTCACTTCCATACTTATTGATCTTGAAGTCTCCAAATCCTGTGATTATTTTCAGGTGTTCTTTCGTCAGCGGTAGCAATGAGGCCATTTCAATCAGGCTGGAATCGCCCAGCACCATATAGGCAGGCACTCCTTCCGAATCGGCAATCAGGCGGCGGAGATTTTTCAGGTCTTTCAGCAGTTCTTCATTTTCGGTGGAGACCTTTGGAGCGGCTGCCTTTTGTTTCCGGGGTTCGGATGCTTTCAGCAGCTGAACCGATGCTTTGCCTTTCAGAATTTCGCGGCTCCGGTCATTCAGTTTCAGCACCGGATATTGTCCTTCGGTGACATCCAGCAATCCCTGCGAAAGCAATTGATTAAATACATCATACCATTCCTGTTCGGTAAATTCCATACCTACACCCCAGGTTTTAAAGGTTTTCTGTACAGGGGTAAACTTCTGAAGATCCGCGCCACGAAGGTATTCAACGGTAGTTTTAATCCCGTATCGCTCATCCAGCCGCGCTACGGCCGATAAGGCTTTTTGAGCAGGTATGGTTCCATCGTATGTAGTGTATTTGCCGAGGCAAAAGTCGCAGGAGTTGCACATGCCGTGATGCGCCTCGTTGAAGTAATTCATCAACTGTTGCCGCCGGCATTGACGGGCTTCGGCAAATTTTGACATTTTTTCGAGCTTACGGTACATAATATCCGCATGTTCCGGATTGGTGCCATTGTCGATAAAATAACCGAGTTTGGCCACATCGCCCCGGCTGTAAAAAAGAATGGCATCGGCCCTGAGCCCGTCGCGCCCGGCCCTGCCGGTTTCCTGATAGTAGCTTTCGATGTTCTTTGGCAGATCGGCATGGATTACAAACCGTACATCGGGTTTGTCGATCCCCATCCCGAAGGCGATGGTTGCCACAATGATTTTTATACGGTCATGGATAAAATCATCCTGTACTTTTTGCCGCACCCCTCTTTCAAGGCCGGCATGATAGCACTCAGCCTGATATCCCATAGATTTCAGGTCAGCCGCCATCATTTCGGTTGATTTCCGGGAGAGACAATAGATGATTCCGGAATTCTCCTTTTGTTTGTCGAGATATACCGGTAAGAATTCGTCCATCAGGTATTTATCCATCACAAAATACCAGATATTGGCCCGGTTAAAGGAGGAGATGAACCTTTTCTCATTGTTCAGTTTCAGTTGGACAGCGATGTCGTCGCGGGTAAGTTTATCGGCGCTTGCGGTCAATGCCATCACCGGAATTCCGGGAAACTGCTGCTTGAGCGAGCCGAGAGCGAGGTAGTCGGGTCTGAAATCGTGCCCCCAGTGCGAGATACAATGGGCTTCATCGATGGCAAACAACGAAACTTTAGTTTCTCCGAGCAGGTTTTTCAGTGCATTTTCGGCGGAGATCCGCTCCGGGGCGACATAACACAGCTTCAAACGGTTGTTTCTTAGCAGGTTGATCACCCTGTTTTGTTCAGATGTTGATTGGGATGAGTTCAGAAATTCAGCCGCCACCCCGTTGTTTTTCAATCCGTCAACCTGATCTTTCATCAGGGCGATCAGGGGAGAGACCACGATGGTTACCCCCTCCTTCATCAGGGCCGGAATCTGATAGCAAACCGATTTACCACCTCCGGTTGGCATAATTACCAGGGTGTCTTTGCCGGCTAATGCCGATGTAATCACTTCCTCCTGGTTGAGGCGGAAATGATCATAACCGAAGTATTTCTTAAGTAATGCCTGAGGGTTCATGGATTTTGGATTTTGGATTTTGGATTTCGGATTTTAGAATGTAGATTTAATTCTTCCTATTTGTATGGTTTACCGGGATTTGCAATGATCATAACGTGGAGAACATGAGATGTAAAAGCTGAATACTGCTTTTCGGTCCGGTAGCGGTTTACTGATTGTTATTCAGAAAAACAGGCCTGATATTCTGAATATAATCAGAAAAACAGGCCAAAAAATCTGAATATCTGTTATAACATACTTAATTGAACAGTCACATTAATGAATCTATTATCATTCAGGGTCTGATCCGGTAAAGGATTCATAGTTTTCTTTGTTTACCAGCAGGGTTTGATGCTGAGGATAGGCTTCGAGAAATGAAGCAGGGAACCTGTTCCTGGTCTCTTTCCATTTTATCTCATATGCATAAAGAACGCCATCCTGCTCTTCGATGTAATCGATTTCGGCCTGATCATGCGTCCTCCAGAAATAGGTATTCGGGTACGCTGCCGTGTAATGGTTTCTTTTCATGCGTTCTGAAAGCAAAAAATTCTCCCATAATGCACCTTTATCCAGGCGGAATTCGAACGGTGCAAAGTTGCTGATCAGCACATTTCTTATCCCATTATCGATGAAATAGTACTTTTTCCCTTTCTTGATCTCATTGCGCATATTTCTGTTCAGCGCAGGCAGCTTGTATATTACATGGGTTTTTTCAAGCAGATCAATGTATTTTTCTACGGTATTGCTATCAATATTGCCAATGGTATTTGACAATTCATTATAGCTGACTTCATTGCCGGTCTGAAAAGCCAGTGATTGAAGGAGTTTCTGGAGCTGAGCGGGTTTTCTGATCCCTTCGAATTTCAGGATATCCTTGTACAGATAACTTTGGGCTATTTCAATCAGAATTTCTTTTTCATACCCGGGATTGTTGATTACTTCGGGGTAGGACCCGAAAATAAGTCTGTTTTCAAGACTTCTTCTGGCTTCGAGAATGCTTGTATGATTTACCAGTTCATTGTAACTTATCGGAAACAGGTAGAAGGTCCGCTTTCTTCCGGTAAGAGGTTCCTGCATCTGATTCATCAGATCAAAAGCGGATGATCCGGTGGCTATTATCTGCAGCCCGGGTTTCGTATCGTGCAGAAGTTTCAGTTTTAATCCGATATCAGGTACCTGCTGTGCCTCATCAATGATAACAAGGCGGGTATCATTCCCGATCAGGTGGAGGAGTCGTGTGCTGGTGTCAGCCAGGGAAAGCTCGCTGAAGATATCAGCTTCATCGGCATTCAGCCAGATTGTTTTTACCTGTAATGATTCCACTACCTTTTTCAACAAGGTTGTTTTTCCTACCTGACGGGCTCCGAGCAGCAGGATTATCTTGCTTTTAAAGCAGGCATTTTCAATCGTTTTCTGAAGGGTACGGGTTATCATGAGTTCTCTTTATCTGCAAAAATACGCAAACATTTTATAATATTCAGAAAAACAGGCCGGATATTCTGAATATAATCAGAAAAATGGGCCTGAAATTCCGAAAAAGTATGTTTGTAAGGATATAATCACTTCAGATCCCGGGCTGCAGATCAGTGAAAAAACAAATACGCTACAAAAATGGCGGCTATTACTCCGGCCAGGTCGGCCAGCAGGCCGGCGGTAATGGCGTAACGGGTCTTTTTTATACCGACTGATCCGAAATAAACGGCGACGATATAAAAGGTGGTATCGGCCGCGCCCTGGAAAACACAGGATAACCTTCCGGCAAATGAATCCGCGCCATATTGTTTCATGGTGTCCACCATCATGCCTCTTGCGCCTGAGCCGCTGAGCGGTTTCATAAAGGCGGTGGGAAGGGCATCCACAAAGTCAGTGTTCATCCCCAGGGCGGCAAAACCGCTTCCTATCCCCTGTACCAGAAAGTCCATGGCACCACAGGTCCTGAAAACACCCACAGCCACCAGTATGGCGACCAGGTAAGGGATGATCCGGATGCTGATGCTGAAACCTTCTTTTGCCCCTTCGATAAACGACTCATAAACGTTGATCCGTTTGAAAAGCCCCAGGATAATGAATGAAAAAATGATCCCGAAAAGGATAAGATTTCCGGCTACGGAGGAAATCACCGTCACCTGTTCCTGAGAGATGGTGCTGAAGTACCAGATAATGGACGCGATCAGCAGTGTAAATCCTCCCAGGTAAGCGAGAATCACCCTGTTGAACAGGTTTATTTTCTGAAATGCCGATACCGCGATAATTCCGGTAAGTGTGGAGCAGAAGGTCGCCAGCAGGATAGGAATAAACACATCGGAGGGGTCGGCGGCACCCAGCTGCGCCCGGTAAACCATAATGCTCACGGGGATCAGGGTAAGCCCTGACGCATTCAGTACCAGGAACATGATCATGGCATTGCTTGCCGTATCCTTGTCTTTATTCAGTTCCTGGAGCTGGGTCATCGCCTTGAGCCCCAGGGGAGTTGCGGCATTGTCGAGCCCCAGCAGGTTGGCGGCGATATTCATCATAATGGATCCGCTGGCCGGGTGGCCTTTGGGGATTTCGGGGAACAGCCGGCTGAAGAGCGGCCCGACTGCCTTTGACATCAGGTTGACAATACCTCCGGATTCACCTACCTTCATCAGTCCCATCCACAGGGTCATCACCCCTGTCAGCCCCAGGGATATTTCAAATCCGGTCCTGGCCATGTCAAAGGTACTGTTCATCATTTCTGGGAAAATAGACACATCTCCCATGAAAATCAAGCGGAACAGCCCTACAATAAAAGCGATGATAAAAAATGCTACCCAGATGTAATTCAGAACCATATATAGTCTGATAAGATGTTCGGACCCCAAATGTATTAATTTAATGTCGAATTCAGGCTGTCATTTTTTTCGGTCCGATTGCAATTGTTCACTTCATGAATGGGTTCTGAATGTCATATTTGGCTACATTTGAAATTCATAACTCCAAAAACTTATTTATTCATCTCATAGCACTCAATTATGAAACTGCAATTTTTAGGCGCTGCCAGGGAGGTAACCGGAAGCCGGCACCTTATCACCACCGAAGCCGGGAAAAAAATCCTGCTTGACTGTGGGGTTTATCAGGGCAAAGGGCTTGAAACCGATGCCATGAACCGCGATCTGGGTGTGGATCCGACGGAAGTCGACCACATCATACTGTCGCATGCCCACATAGACCATTCGGGATTGATTCCGTTTATGTACCGTCACGGTTTCAGGGGGTCGGTGGTGTGTACCAATGCCACCCGCGATTTATGTTCCATTATGCTTCCCGACAGCGGGCACATTCAGGAGAACGATAACTACTATTTCAATAAGAAGAGGGCCCGTCAGGGACTGAAGCCTGTTGAACCGCTGTATACCCTTGACGACGCCCGTAAATGTATGGAGCTGTTTATCGGGGTTCCTTACAACCGTAAGTTCAATATCGACAACAACATCAGGGTGAAATTCACCAATACCGGCCATATGCTGGGCAGCGGGGTTATCAGCCTTGAAATACGTGACAAGGGCGATTTTGTGAGGATAGCTTACACCGGTGACATCGGCAGGCCTGAAAACCGCATCCTGCGGCCCCCCGATGCTTTTCCGCAGTGTGATTACCTTATTACTGAAGCTACCTATGGCGACCGCCTGCATCCGGCCCGACAGGATGCCGAGGCAGAACTTCTGCGCGTGGTTACTGAAACCTGTGGCGAGAAAAAGGGAAAACTGATTATCCCTTCGTTTGCCATCGGCCGCACCCAGGAGCTTGTTTATACCCTGAATAACTATTTCAATGAGGGAAAGCTGCCAAGAGTGAAAATCTATGTAGATAGTCCGCTGGCTGTAAATGCTACCGATATCTTCCGCCTGCACACCGACACCCTGAACCGTGACGTGCAGGAAGTGATGGAGAACGATCCCGATCCGTTCGGATTCAGTTCGTTGCATTACATCAAAAGCGCGGATGACTCCAAAAAGCTGAATACCCTGAAAGAACCCTGCGTGATCATTTCTGCTTCGGGCATGATGGAGGCGGGCCGCATCAAACACCACCTTGCCAATAACCTGAGCAACGCGAAGAACACCGTGCTGGCCGTCGGTTACTGCAGTCCGTCAACCCTCGGGGCAAGAATTCTCAGGGGGGATCCTGAAGTATCCATTTTCGGGGTGATTCACAAGGTCAGGGCTAAGGTTGAACGCATAGAAGCGTTCAGTGGTCATGGTGATTACAAGGAAATGATCAGCTATCTGGGTTGCCAGTCGAAGGAGAAGATCAAAAAGACATTTCTGGTGCACGGGGATGCGGATGCCACCACAGCCTACCGGGCGCACCTTCACGACGCGGGATTCGACAAAGTAGAAATCCCTGTGTTAAAGCAGGTTTATAATTTGTAAATTACTGATTGTAAATACAAAAAAAAAGGCGGCTCTGCAAAGAACCGCCTTTTTTGAATCACTAACTATGAAAATTATTCTAGTGTTTTAGCCGCTTTTTTGCGGGTTGAATAGTTGATTTTAAAAGCGCCGACTTTGCGCAGTTCCTGTTTTACATCAGTCACAACGCCCATCTTAACTTCCTGATCAACTTTTAAAGAGGTTGTCAGCAACGGCCGGTCGGCTTCAACACGGGCTTCCCTTTCGGTGTAGATAAACTCAGCGATATCAGCAACGGTGCGGAAGCTGTCGTTCAACTGAATGCGGGATTCCGTACCGTAGAGTTTTGACTGAATGGGGGGGCCGATATAAATAAAGCTAACCAGCGCTTTCTTTTCAAGTTTCTGAACTTCGGTTGCTTCGGGCATTTTGTTACGTACTTTCAGGGTAACTTCACGCATGGTGGTGGTTACCATAAAGAAGAAAAGCAGCATAAAAATGATGTCGGGCATCGAAGCAGTGCTGATTGCAGGCAATTCTCCTGACTTTTCTTTCTTAAACCGTGCCATATTACTTTGTCCCTCCTATATCTTCAGGTTCAGCTTCAGAGATTGACATCGGGATGGCTTTCTGAATTGCGTCGGTGTAATCCTGGCTCAATTCGGAAAATTTTACCCCGAATTTTTGTCGCGAGAGTTCGTCCCTGAGCTCATTCACGGCGGCGGTCAACTCGTTTTGTACCTGAATGTACATATTATACGAGGTCCCCCTGTCGTTTTTGAGTGAAATGATGCCCCTGGAAACCGGATATTCGCCCAGGTAGGGGATTACTTCAAATTTTTTCTCAGGCAGGTCTTCACGGTTATTGGGATTAGCCAGGAATTCCTTTGCTTCAGCGCGCAGGTTACTGATGTCGCCCCATCTGCCTTCCACAAACAGACGGTCGCTTTTATTCACCAGTACATTGAAAATATTGCGCTCTTTAACTTCAGGAATATCTGCTGTAGGGTCCGGAGGTGGAGGCAGTCTCCTTACGATACCTGAGTCCACATCCATGGTTGTGGTAACCAGGAAGAAGATCAGCAGGAGGAAGGAGATATCCGCCATTGACCCGGCATTGATTTCGGGAACTTTTCTTGCCATAATTCATCCTTTCTTAAAGGAGTTTTTTTATTTAAACCACTTTGCCACTTCGGCATAGAGGATACTGATGACTACACCTGCGAAAACAATGTAAGTCGCCAGTAAGCCGCCACCGATTGCTTTGGACGCAGTTGCCGAGATCTCATGCTTTTCGTAGAATGCGCCGGTTTCGGCCGGTGATAAAGCAAAAGCCAGCAACAACACGCCAACCAGCACCAGAAATCCGATCAGTCCGCCCTTGGCTTTCTTGAAATTGCTGAAAGTCTGAATCAGGGGGAATACAATTGCTGTAACTGCAGCAACAAAGATCAGGATGTAAGCGAGGTAGAGGCCTATGTTAATTAAAGGACTGTCTTGCATGGGTTTTACTTTTTAACGTTTTTGTGTTTTACCAGGATATCCATGAATGAGATGGTAGCATCTTCCATGGAGTTTACAATACCGTCGATCTTGGAGATCAGGTAGTTGTAGAAGATCTGGAGGATAATGGCCACGATAAGACCGAATACGGTTGTCAAAAGGGCCACTTTCATACCACCGGCAACAACGGTCGGAGAAATATCGCCGGCAGCTTCGATGGCGTCAAAAGCCTGAACCATACCAACAACGGTTCCAAGGAACCCGAGCATGGGGGCCAGTGCGATGAACAAACCAATCCAGGAAAGATTGTTTTCGAGACGTCCCATTAATACACCGCCATAGGAAACAATTGATTTTTCAACCATTTCAAGACCTTCATCGTGACGGTCGAGACCCTGGAAGAAAATGCTGGCAACAGGGCCACGGGTATTTTTGCAGATTTCTTTGGCAGCAGCCACGCCTTCCATTTCCAGCGCTGTTTCAACCTTGTTGAGCAGTTTCTGGGTGTTGGTAGTTGAAAGGTTAAGATAAATGATGCGCTCAATTGCCAGGCCAAGGCCGAGGATAAGCACAAGCAGAACAGGGAACATCCATCCGGGTGAACCTTCGATAAATTTTGCTTTCAGCACCTGGTGGAATGATTTAGGCGCTTCTTCTTCAGCTACCAGGGTTTCCTGGGTTTCCTGGGGAGCTGCAGCTTCTTCCTGTACTGTAGTGTCAGCAGTCTGTTCAGTCTGCGCAGCAGCCTCATCCTGTGCCATAACAAAGCTGGTTACTCCAAAAGTGAGCATTCCTGCTACCGTCAAAAACGCAATTAATTTTTTCATAGTTAATGGTTATTGATTTTTGTTTTAAAAGGAACTTGTTTTTGTTTCAGTTTATTGTGTGAATTATCAGTTTTTCAAATTATTGGCGGAGAGAATGGGATTCGAACCCATGATACGCTTTTGGCGTATACACACTTTCCAGGCGTGCGCCTTCGACCACTCGGCCATCTCTCCGTAACAGGCTCAACTTAACGCCTCTTATTCGAATTTCAGGGCGCTAAAATACAAAAAAAAGTGTACAATAAGTTTTCAGCCATATTTTTTAATCATCCACTTTTGATCATTTAGCCGTTAATCAGCACTTTAGCAATTTAGACAGTTTCTAAATGATGTTTCAGGTGAACTTTTTCAGTGTTTGTAATTACCTGATAAGGGTCTCTCTAATCGATGGTTAATTCTCCCCTGAGCGGCGTTTGCAGCATTTGTGAAAGTTGCCCCCCCGAAAAGCCCTCTCCGAGCAGATACATAGTCTTGGCAACTGCCGATTCGGTGGTAATATCGTATCCGCCCACTACACCAATGCTGCCAAGTTGTACGCTGGTTTCATATTTACCCATCTCAACAGAGCCCCCTTTGCACTGCGTTACATTAAAAATGGTTATTCCGCTTGTAATACCCTCGCTCAGGGCTTTTAAAAACCATGCATCCGTGGGCGCATTGCCGGCTCCGTATGTCTCTAGAATAAGCGCCTTCAGGCCCGGGATATTGAGGATACTCCTGACCACGTTTTCGGTGATCCCCGGGAAAAGTTTCAGAATCGCCACATTGGGATCAAGATTGAGATGTACTTTCAGTTTCCTGAAGTTTGGTTTGAGAATGTGCTGGTGATTATACCGGATGTGTACTCCCACCTGGGCAAGCAAAGGATAGTTTCCGCTCAGGAAGGCATTGAAATTTTCAGCGTTGAATTTATTGGTCCGGTTCCCGCGCATCAGTCTGTTTTCGAAACATATAGATACTTCAGGGACAATGGGCGTGTCATCGGTCCGGGCCGCCGCAATTTCAATGGCGTTGATAAAATTTTCCCTGCCATCGGTCCGCAAAACCCCCATGGGCAACTGTGAGCCGGTGAATACCACAGGCTTGTTGAGATTCTCAAGCATAAAACTCAGCACGGATGCCGTATAAGCCATGGTGTCGGTGCCATGAAGCACCACGAAACCATCGTATTTCTCGTAATTCTCCTCAATAACCTTAGCCAGTTTGATCCAGAAGGAAGGATTCATGTTGGATGAATCTATAAGCGGATCAAAACAGTAGGAGTCAATCCTGCAGTTGAAATTCTGAAGTATGGGGATGTGCTTGTACAGGGCATCAAAGTTGAACGGCGTCAGGGCTTCCGTAGCAGGGTCCTGAATCATGCCGATGGTGCCGCCGGTGTATATTACAAGAATATTGGATTCCATAAAATTTAAGGCTAAATATTAAAAATCAGATCCGCCAAAGTTAAATAGAACAACCGGTACGTTGAATATGAAACTGATTAATCGTCAAAACGGAAAAGCTTTCTGGCGTTTTCAGTTGTAGCGCGGGCCACCTCTTCAACACTGATCCCTTTAATCTCTGCTACTTTCTCAGCAATAAGCGGAATGTAGGACGGATCATTCCGCTTGCCGCGATAAGGCATGGGCGCCAGGAAGGGGGCGTCTGTCTCAAGCACAAGATGTTTCATATCAACATGTTTCAGTGTTTCCTGCATCCTGTTGTTCTTAAATGTGATCACCCCGCCGAGCCCCAGGCTGAAACCCAGCCCGGTGGCCTGTTTTGCCTGCTCGGGACTTCCGGAAAAGCAATGGAAAATGCCGCGGAGGTCCGGTTTGTTCGCATCCCTGAGTATCCGGATCACCTCATTGAACGATTCCCGGATATGCACAATCAACGGCAGGTTATATGAGAGCGCCAGTTCAATGTGATGCCTGAAAACAACCTCCTGTTCTTTTGCGAAGGTCTTGTCCCAGTAAAGGTCTATACCACACTCACCTATTCCGTAAAATCTCCGGTTCTGAAGCTGGTTTTCAACAATGGCCAGCTCTTCCCTGAAATTTTCCTTCACAGATGTGGGATGCAGGCCCATCATGGGAAAGCAGTTGGCGGGGAACTCATCAGCCAGCGCAAGCATAGTGGATATGGAGGTGCTGTCGATGTTGGGCAGCATCATGTATCTGACGCCTGCGCCGGTCGCCTTTTCGATTACTTCGCGGCGGTCCTGGTCAAACTCCTCCAGGTAAAGATGGGTGTGGGTGTCGGTAAAAATCATGCCGCAAAGATAAATGTTTATAGCAGTAAAGAAGTCAGTCTTCCCGGAGGCAAGTTGCTTGTGAAGTGAACAGGATGCAACACCCGTCGAAACTGGTACGGGCTAATCTGTGCATTTGTATTACTTTTGCTTTTCTGAACATTGCATTGCCCGATGGCCCGAAAAATCCTGATCGTCCGGTTCAGTTCTATTGGTGATATCGTGCTTACCTCTCCGGTGGTAAGGGCGGTAAAACGGCAATTGCCGGGTGCTGAAGTCCACTTCCTGACCAAGGAAACCTATGCCCCGGTGCTGCAAGCCAATCCGCGCATCGATAAAGTTATCACCATCAGGAAGAAAGTAGGGGAAGCGCTCCCGGAGCTCCGGAGCCATTGTTACGATTTCATCATCGACCTGCACAACAACCTGCGTTCCTGGCAGGTAATTCTCGCGCTGGGCAGGCCTTTCAGCCGGTTTAACAAACTCAACCTGCGCAAATGGCTGCTGGTAAGGCTTAAACTCCGGGTGATGCCGGATGTACATATAGTTGACCGCTACCTCAAAACCGCGGCAAGGCTGAAGGTGTCCGGGGATGGAGAAGGTTTGGAGTTTTATATACCTGAAGGAGACGAAGTTGATACTGGTCGGCTGCCGGAGCAATTTCGTACCGGTTATGTGGCCCTGGTGACCGGGGGCCGGCACAAAACCAAGATATTACCGGCGGAAAAGATGATTGAGATCTGCCGGTTGCTCCGCCTGCCTGTGGTGTTGCTCGGCGGCCCCGAAGACAGGGAAAGGGCAGGGATTGTCGCGGAAGCGCTGGGCTCCGGAGTTCTGAATGCCTGCGGAGAGTTCAGCCTGATGCAGTCGGCCTCGCTCGTTAAGCAGGCGGTGGCCGTGGTTTCGAACGATACCGGGCTGATGCACATTGCTGCGGCATTTCATAAGCCGGTGGTCTCGGTATGGGGAAATACCGTTCCCGAACTCGGGATGTATCCCTATCTTAAAGCCGGAGAACCCCATCTTGTAGCGGAGGTGAGAAACCTGAGCTGCAGGCCCTGCAGCAAGATCGGTTTTGAAAATTGTCCGAAAGGGCACTTCAGGTGCATGATGGACCAGAACAGCAGGGAGATCGCTGATTTTGTCAACCGGCTTTCTGATGCAACCGGTCAGGATAACAATAAAATGTAAGGCTGATTACAGCCGTTTTGCCGTCTCCGATTTCAGGTCATCGATCCATTTACTGTCCACTTTCTGGTTTACGTGATTGCGAATGCCGGCGATCAGCGTGGCAGGATCTTCATGCACAATAAGGTTGTTCCGGTGCTCAGGCCTGACAAACTTCTGGTGGGTAACGTGGTCGAGAAACTTAACGAGGTCGTTGTAAAAACCGGCAGTATTCAGCAGGGCGATGGGCTTGTCCATGATTTCAAGCTGGTTCCACGACATGGCTTCAAAAATCTCATCCAGTGTGCCGATTCCTCCCGGCATTGCAATGAAAGCATCTGATAGTGCTGCCATTTTCTCCTTTCGTTCGCTCATTGAGGCTACAACATGGAATTCCTTCAGATCACGGTAAGCCACTTCCCGGTCAATCAGCCCGTGAGGCATCACCCCGATCACGTGCCCCCCGTTGGCCATGCAGGCATCGGCAATTACGCGCATCAGCCCGATGTTGCTGCCTCCGTAAACAAGCGTAAGTCCCTGAAGGCCCATCAAGCGGCCCAGTTCGCGTGCGGCCGAGCTGTATTCGGTTAAAGCTCCGGGAGAAGAACCGCAAAACACACAAATTGATTTTATGTCACTCATAATTAATCGGTTAAAAGTAGTCCGTGTGGCAATTCCCTTAATTTCAGCCCGTAAACTTCCGCCAGTTCTGATGCCAGCAGTTTTTTTACCTCATCGATATTCACATGGGTTCTGAGTTCGGCTGACAAAGAGGTAACTGCTTTGTCGGTAAAGCCGCAGGGATTAATGTAATTAAAGTAATTAAGGTCGGTATTTACATTAAAGGCAAAGCCGTGCATGCTGACCCAATGGCTGGTCCTGACGCCGATGGCGCAAATCTTTCTTGTTTTTTCAGGGAACTCTGTATCCAGCCAGACCCCGGTAGCGCCGGCCAGTCTTTCGGCAGCCAGGCCGTAACGGGAGAGGGTCCGGATAATGGCTTCCTCCATTTTTCCGACATATTCCCGGGCGCCGTGAACAATGGGTTCAAGATTCAGCACCGGATAGCCGACAATCTGACCCGGTCCGTGGTAGGTGATGTCGCCACCCCGGTTGGTATGATAAAAAGTGGCATCCTTAGCCTTTAACTGAATCACGTCAAGCAGCAGATTCGATTCCGAACCGCTTTTCCCGAGGGTGTATACATGCGGATGCTCGCAAAAAAGCAGGTAATTATCCGTGGGGAAAACCCCTGATCTTTTCTGACCGATGATGCGGGAGAAAAGCCTCTCCTGCAACTGCCAGGCAGCGCCATATTCTATCAGTCCCAGATCTGAAAAATCAACTTCCGTTTTCAATGTTTCAGGTTCCCTCTGTAAAAAGTCAGTAAATGTTGGCCGGATGCATCTGCATGAAAACTATGAGTGTGCTTTTTTCAGGCATAATTTCAGGCAGCTCCCGTAGTTTTTTGCATTTCCTTTCAACGGATATAAATTTCCATCATTTCCCTGATGGCTTTCTGGCATACCGGACAGAAATTGTTATAGGACAATGATTTCATGGTACAGTCATGCGCCGGACGATAAATGCCCTTCGTCATATATCCTCCTCCTTCGTAAGCGCCCACAGGATATTTGTTCTTATCTCCTGCCGGGGTCGGAACGGGGGTTCCTTCCGGTACCATATCCTTCCATTTCGTATCGAAATCAACCAGGGTGGTCAGATTCGGTTCCCAGGGTTCTATGCTGAGGTTGTAGAAATCTTCATATGCCACTTCGGAGTTGTAATACTCATCTCCCAGTCCGGCAAAACTGTGGCCGAACTCATGCACAAAAACATAATTGGCAAAAGGATTGTCGCTGGTAAAAAGGGCGTAGTGGTTGTAAATACCCCCTCCTCCGTATACCTGGGAATTGGCGATGATGCAGATGTGGTCGTAGGGGACATTGGCGGCTACATCGCGCACGCTTTTCATATCATAGGTCGTCAGATAACGCTCAATGTCGAAGGTGTAAAAGTTACTGTTGAGGATGGTTTTCTTCCAGATGTCCTTGCCGGGGATATCTGCCCCGCTTTCGGCCGATGCAGCTTCTACACCATAAATATTGATATTTCCCCGGTATTCGTCGAATGGCTTGCACTGAAGCAGAAAGTCAGCCAACCGCCGGCTGTCGGCTTTGAATTTATCCATTTCTTCAGCGGTGTAACCCTCGGGAATAAAGACAATGTCGAGGCAGGTTTCAGGTTTTCCGGCCTCATTTACCATAAAGTACGGAAACTCATGCCTCCGTTCTTTTTTGATGAAATAGCTCTTCGGGTCGATGTTGAGGGTAAACTGCTTTTCCCATTGACCATCGCGGTTTCTTTTGTAAAAATCCACGATTGCCGGTTTCTTTGGATAGGGCATAACGACATTTTCGGGATAGGCCCGGCGCGTTTCCCTGGCTTCCGCGGTTGTCTGCCATTCGGCAAACAGGCTGGAATAGCCTTTTGAATAGATAATTTCGCCGGAGGCTGTATCGGTAACCGTGAATTTATAGTTGCCGTAATCAAAAGGACAAACCAGGTTCGTTTTTGATCCCCCCCAGTAAGGTTCTTCAATCAGTTCATCGAGCGCATAAACATTCGAACCGGCGGTACCGGCATGCATATAGTCGATACGCAGGGTTTTATTGTAGAAATGTTTTTCAAACTGCGCGGTGGCTGTGACGGAGATAAGCAGCAACAGAAAGGCCAGAGACTTTTTCATAGTTAATGGAATGAAAATGAGGGGACAAAAATAGGGATTGTTGGGCAACGGAAGGCTGAAAAGCAGGATTATATGCTTAATTTTCTGAAAAATATAAAGCGCCTTATAAGCGCTTGCATGATGTTTAATTATTGTTTATTTTTGCAGCCCGTTAACCATGGCCCTGTAGTTCAATGGATAGAACGGAAGTTTCCTAAACTTTAAATATAGGTTCGATTCCTATCGGGGCTACAAAAAGAGATGCAATCCATTGAAAGTCAGATACAATAGCCTCTGATTTTTAACATGTACGCAAATGGTGTGCACTTTGCATCAGATTTTTCTTAATTTACAATTACAAAAGGTTGGAAGTCGTCCAGCCTTTTTTGTTTTGTGAAAAAGGTATTCACAGCGCTTCTGAATGGCTATTGTGTTTATATAATTTTCTATCGCTTATTGCATTTTTTCCTTTAATGCTATACATTTGGGCCTGAGTTGCGTATATAATTTTGCGATTTCAAGCGCTTATAAGCGTTTAAAAATAAGAACAGTATCCGTGATTTTTGGATTTTATTCCTGAATGACAATATGTTAAGGCTAATCTTAAAAGTTGATTAAATTACCTGGATTAGTCGCGGGTATGCGCTCGTTAGCGGCTATATTACGACCGACAGTGCTAAACAGAAAATTCGTATATTTGCAGAC
>JAMLHF010000041.1 GCA_023957275.1 Lentimicrobium sp.
TTGCTGACGATGATCCCAGAATTAACCCGCTGGGGGGCGCCATCGCCATTGGCCATCCGCTGGGCATGAGCGGTGCCCGCCTTATCACTACCGCCATTCATCAGTTGCGCCGCAACAACCTGAACAAAGCCCTTTGCACCATGTGTATCGGGGTTGGACAGGGTATAGCGATGGCGATTGAAAAAGTTTAACCCGGACATGGAGACAGGTGCTTGTCCCAATGATTCTTAGTCAATAAATTCATCAAACCGGAGCCGCTCCCGAAATACCGGCTCCGTGTTTTTCATTATCCATAACTCTTTATAGATGGGATAGGATAAATGAAATAAACTTAACAATAACGTTAATATTCACGGGGCTTATTCCCGGAAAACGTAAATTCACATAACAGCAGAATCACAATAATTAAAAATATACATACACCAAAACAAGCGTTATTACACAAAATTATTAACTTAGCAAGGCCGGTAAAATAATAGATCCGGCATTTATCCCGACTAATTAAAACCGGATAACCGGCAACCTAAATAAATGAAAAATGGAACAGGATCATGAAAATGTGCCGGTCAGAATCTACTCAGGATCACCCTGGCACGCGGCCCTGCTGAAGAGTATACTTGAAGACGCAGGCATTCCTGCATTTCTGAAAGATGAATATATCGCCACCATTGCCCCCTGGTATGCATCGCCCGGAGGATACAACACCACCGATGTAATGGTTGCAGGTCATGATTATGAGGAGGCGAAAGCCATTGCGGAAACATTTGAGCAAAACCTGAAGAATGAGGGATAATGCCTCGCAAACAAAAGGTTTTTTCAGGTGTTGAATTAAAAGTCGTATAACCTGTCAGCCGTGGCCCGATCAAAATATATCCTCCTGATTTTTCTGATTTTTTCCGGTTTCAGCCTTAAGTCCCAAAGCTGGAAAACTTACCCATATCATGAGGCAGGTACACTGATTTATTTCCCACAGGACGAAGGTCGTCATCCCTCAGAGCCAACCGAGTGGTGGTACACCAATGGCTTCCTCACAGGCCTGAGTTCCGGAAAGGAATACTCATTTATGGTTTCTTATTTCTATTATCCGGCCTTTGGCTTTGATGGTTTCCGGATATTTAATATTGCCGATGAAACCGATGGACAATTTTATCCTGAAACACTTCCCTGCACTTATCCGGTAATTTCGCAGGATATGCTTCACATTCAGGCCCTGACCTGGGGCGGAGGAAGCGAACAATGGGTAACCCGTACAAATGACCTCGGAGAACTGATTCCTTTCGAATACCAACTTAACGCACAGTCGGAATACGGAAGCATTGACCTTGACTTTGCGGCAGTTAAAAAACCTCTGATGATCAACGATTCGGGCTTTGTTTACCAGGGCGAAACCGCATACTCCTACTATTATTCGCTTACGACCCTTGAAGTAACCGGCAGCATCACACTCAACGGATTCACCGAACCGGTTTCGGGAGTCTCCTGGCTTGACCGGCAATATGGCACCTTCAATCCCAGTACCGGCGAGAATTATGAGTGGTTTTCGTTACAACTCTCCAATGGCATGGATCTCAATATCTGGGAATTGTTCACTCCCGAAAACAGCATTCCCGGTACATCTGCTTACCGTCATTTCAGTATTTACATCAATGACTCGACAGCCGTTTCAAGTTCAGATTTCACGCTTGAGCGACTGCAATACATATTCACCCCTGACCAGGAACAATGCTACGCGAAACAATGGCGCTTTGTTCACGACACCATCGACCTGACTTTTACAACCCGCCATGATAACCAGGAAGTCATGCTGCCGTTCAGATTTTACGAAGGGAGCCTGGAAGTTTCCGGCCTTGCAGGATCAGAGATTGTAACCGGCAAAGGATTTGCTGAATTGCTGCACAGGTATCAGCATCCCGAAATCCGTATCGACCCGCCGGCAGGATACTTTACTGAGGGTGGCCTTTATCCGGTTTCCTGGCAACTGCTGAATCCTGACGACGGAAGACCGGTATACTACGATGTTGAGATCAGTCTGAATGAGAACCCGGAGTATGAAACCGTAGCCCAACATATTACAGATACTGTATTTTTCTGGGACAATTCCGGTATTGACCCCGGCACCCCGTTCCGGGTAAAAGTAAAAGGATATTCCATAGACTCTACCCTCTCCGGAAGTGACTCGACCTCCCAGGCGCTTTTCACAGGCATCCCTGACCCAAGCCGGGATTATATCTCAGAACAGACTTTAGTATATCCGAATCCTGCCGAGGATCACTTCATTATTGACGGTGTAAATAAACCAATGAGCAATCTGGTGCTGACTTTAACCAATAGCCAGGGCCGGGCAGTAAGGATTATTGAAAATGTTAACGGTAATGCTTTAAGAATAAAAAGGGGGAATCTCCCTTCCGGTATTTATTTCTATAAAATCTCGTCTGGCAACATCGGAGTTGCGGGTGGAAAACTGATATTGCGCTAAGCAATTCCTGTTTAGTTCAGCGGGCTGCAACATCCTTAATTTTGACCATTCCGGATATAAAAATGAATAAATCCGGTTTTTATATAGAAAAAATCTATATCTTTAAACATCATTTAACAGTCACTTAATCTGCCATCATATGAGAACAAGATTATTCTTGATGCTATCTGCATCCATGCTTATCTCTTATTCAGTTGCAGGACAGGAAAAATGCGAAGTGATGAAATCCTCCATCTCGGGGAGCTATACGGGAGGTTGTAAAAAAGGCCTTGCGGATGGTAAAGGAACGGCCCAGGGTGTTGATCATTATACCGGCCAATTCAAAAAAGGCCTGCCTGATGGCAAAGGAATATATACCTGGGCCACCGGTGAAGTATATGACGGGAGCTGGAAAAAAGGGAAGCGGCACGGCATTGGCACCTATTCCTGGTTTTATCAGGGCCGGGATACCCTATCGGAAGGACAATGGATAGAGGATCATTATGCAGGGCCGGCTTACGCAAAACCCCGCATTACACAGAATTCAAATCTCGATCGGTATACTATCCGCAAAGAAGGTGATATAACTAACCGGGTGCTGATAGGATTTATTCAAAACGGCCTTCCGAATACTTCCATCACAAATCTGATGCTTGCCTCCAACAGCGGATATCAATCCACATTGGGTCCGCTCACCGGTTACGAAGGGGTTACATTTCCTGTTACCATCAATGTCAGGTATACTACCATGAACAGGTTACAGACAGCTACCTATGATGTCAGGTTTGAATTTGAAATTTCCGAACCCGGTGATTGGCGGGTAACCCTCTATAATTAAACATTCGGTTCAGGACGCGCTGATACCACGCGGTAAGACCTGTATAAATCAGGGGCATACGACCGGATTTCACCTTGTTATATCTGCTGCTCAGCGGTTCTTCATGCCCAGTTTTCCGGCTAAAGGCAAGAATCAAAAATTCGTATTGGCATGAAATGCAGGCTTCTGAAGGATTATGCTTATTTTTACATCATATTTCCGCACTTTGCGGATATCTATGCATGAAGCGCGCTACCATCTTTGTTCTGGCATTTGTTGCTTCCCTGTCATATTCATGCAGGCAAAGCAAAACGGATTCTGAAAAGGCCCCTGCAGTCTCTGTTGCCCCGGAGACGGTGGCTGAGATTTCCGGGCCTCAGGTTTTGCTGATCTATCCCGGCTCAAAGCAGGCCGACAGCCTGAAAAGAATCATCGGAGCCGAAGCCTTCTACCGGCTTTCCGATCAAAACGGAAGCCATTTCAATGAATTGAGAAATAACCTGGCCGGAACCGGGATAGCCACTCATGTATCCGAAAGCACCAGATTCCGGTTTATTGCTGACGACGGCGCTATTACCATAACAGACCTGAGCAGATCGGACTCACCCTGGCAGGTATTGATATTTACCGGAAAAGGCACTCCTACTCTGGCATCACCTGAAAATGCCTTTCAACAGGCTTGTTCTCTCTTTGACCTGCCTGAAAAGGACATATCTCACACCACTTCAAAAGATTTTAAAAAACCGGTTAAAACAAATATTCCAGCGTATAACCCTTCAGATGCGCGCGAAGACACACTCCCCACTCCCACTGCTCCCCTGTTCACGGAAACTAACCTGCGCCTGATACTTCCTCCGGGCGTGAAGCCACCTTCAAACCGCAACGAGACCTCAGGCTTCAGGGTGGTAACCAGCTATATCAGCCCCGAACAGCGCTTCGGGCTGATATTCGAGAATGATATTTTTTCCAACACCGACCGTTATTATACCAACGGGGTAAAACTTGACTATACAGCCCCCGGACTTATCAACCAGCCTGTTAACCGGCTGATGCTTCCGCCAGGGCACAACAGCATTGTGCATGCATCACTCAGCCTGCATCACGCAATGTTTACACCATTTACCACCAAGAATCCTCCGCTGCTGGACGGTGACCGCCCCTATGCTTCAACATTGTTTCTGCGATACAGTCAGACTTCCGAATGCGCTGAAGAAGGAATAATATTGACTTCGGCCATTGAAGCAGGAGTGATAGGAGATGCAGCACTCGGCAGGTACTTCCAGAAATCGGTACATGCCACAGTGCCTACCAATGATGAGCCCCTGGGCTGGGAAACACAAATCCGGAATGACCTTGTTCTCAGCTATGCCGCCGGCATCAGTAAGATTATGCTTCAAAACCGGAACACCGAGGTATCTGCAGCAGGGTCGGCAAAAGCAGGCACGCTTCATACCTATGCTGCAATGGGGGTTGAAGCGAGAGCCGGAGTTTTTACCTCCATGAAAACGAAATTGCCTGTCAGCAATGCGGAGCTCAGCAAAAAAACCGAAAAATGGCAGTACGGAATTTCCGGCGGGCTTGAATTCAGATTGATCGGTTACGATGCCAGCCTTCAGGGCGGAGTTTTCAACAGAAACAATATCTACACCCTGAGATCCAAAGATATCGAACGGTTGGTCGCAGCCATGCATTTAGGTATATTTGCACGTTACCGCAAACTTGGAATTCAGGTTTCACAAAACTACTTAAGCCGTGAAATCAGGGAAGGCCGGCATCATTTTTGGGGTCAGATAGGACTGGATTACACCTGGTGATGTCGTGCACAAAAACACGGTGAATACACATTTTTATAACCAATCATGATTTCAGAATACATTAAATACGCTTTTCTGGCGGCAACGATTTTCCTGGGGGCTAAAACAGAGGAACTCCCCCTGCCCGATCCGGTAATGGCACCTGATTCTGTTGCCCTCACCCTGATTTTTGCCGGCGATATCATGCAGCATGGTCCGCAGATTGAAGCGGCCTGGAGCGATCATGATTCCACCTTCAATTATCACCCTTGTTTCAGCTATGTAAAGCCCCTGGTCAGCAGTTTTGATGTTGCCATCGCCAATCTTGAAGTCACCCTGGCCGGAGCTCCCTATTCCGGTTATCCACAGTTCAGTGCCCCGGATGAGCTGGCCGTTGCTGCACGGGACGCCGGATTTGACATCCTTGGTACAGCAAATAACCACTCCTGCGACCGCGGAAATAAAGGGCTGGCACGCACCCTCAATGTTCTCGACAGCCTTGGGATAGCGCGCACGGGTACATTTACCGACAGCACCGACTTCCTAAAATACCACCCACTGGTCCTTTCAAAAAACGATATAACTTTCGCACTTTTCAACTATACTTACGGAACGAATGGCCTCCCCTTCTACCCGCCTGCGATTGTTAACCTTATCGACACCAACCTGCTCATCAATGATCTTGCTGCTGTGGACAGGACAAAAACCGATTTTGTTATTGTTTTCTTTCACTGGGGTAACGAATACCAGTCGCAGCCTTCGCTAACCCAGGTTAAGCTGGCGGGACTGTGTAAAAGACATGGAGCAGATGTCATTATCGGATCCCATCCGCATGTGCTGCAGCGGATGGAGTATGACGAACCTTCAGATTCCCTGCCGGGAGGGTTCCTGCTTGCCTATTCGCTGGGAAATTATGTTTCAAACCAACGCGACCGGTACCGCGACGGAGGTGCCATGATCAGCTTTACCTTATCCAAAACTTGGAATAAAAAAACTGTTATCAATCCTGAATACCACCTTACATGGGTACATACTCCCATCAGGGACGGGAAAAAGCAATATTATATACTCCCTGTCAGGCAGTTCGAAAATGATTCAACCATGGACACAGCCGCACTTGAAAAACTCAGGCTGTTTATCTCCGACGCTGACGAACTCCTCGGGAAGGGAAACCGTCAGGTTCCGGAATACAGGCCAGTTCAATCTGAATAAGTTTCTCATTTCCATTCCTGGCATTCACAGACTTCTGCCAAATCGTCACCCAAACCTCAGCGTGTCAGTCTGTGCAATTTAGCCGATATTTTAAATCGCTTATTTATCACCATTTAGATGGTGGCATCTGCCATAAACGACTGTCATGGCACAAAAGTTGAAAGTCCGCTTGAAAATTTAAAACCATGAAAGTAAAATCCATAAACTCACTTCAGGAACTAAGATCAATACTGACAGCCCGGAAGCGCACCTTTTTGCTTCTTTACAAAAGTAATTCCGCCACTTCGGGCTGCGCTGAAAGCTACCTTGAGGAAACCGCTGCCCGTTTGAGTGAAGCAGCAATACTGAAAGCCGACGTGGTAAACGTTCGTGATATTCATCCGGCTTTTGGTGTTGATACCGTTCCTTCGTTGCTGGTATTTGAAAATGACAACCTGAAAAACATTATTAAAGGCTGTCAGACAGCTGAATACTATAAGAACCTTATTGAAAACCAGCTTTATCAGGCTGCTGGCGGCGGTGAAAACGGGGGCCCCAGCGTAACCGTTTACTCTACGCCTTCATGTCCCTGGTGCACCACACTCAAAAACTACCTGAAGCAGCACAGGGTAGCATTCACCGATATCGATGTTTCGGCAGATCCCATGGCAGCCAGGGAGTTGGTAAACCGCACGGGACAAACCGGTGTACCACAGGCTCAGATCAACGGCGATTGGGTAATCGGCTTTGATAAATCAAAGATTAACCGTCTGCTCAACATCAACGGATAAAAACCGTCTTATCACCGGGTTCAGTTGCCAATAAACATTTTTACATCTGTCAAAAAAACAAAAACAAAAAAAATGAAAGAATTACAACCCCTCAATCAGAATGTATTGCTCGATATGACCCAGCCATCGGGCGAGCAGCGAACTGCCGGCGGAATCATTATCCCTGACACCGCTAAGGAGAAACCGCAGGTGGCAAAAGTAATTGCCACAGGAAACATTGAAAACAGCGAGATTTCGGCAGGAGATATGGTCCTGTTCAGGAAGTTCTCGGGAACCGATATTGAATTTGAAGGTAAAAAATACCTCATCGTTCCCTACAGCGACCTTCTTGCCAAAATAGTGGAAACAGAAACCATCTGAAAATCCTGAAAAATAAACTGCCTGATGAGCCCCGGAGGCCTGTCAGGCAGTTTATTGTTATAAGTTTAAATAAAGCTACGGGCCCTGATTACCTTCGGCTTTATTTCTTGCATCATTGACTACCTTGTCTGACTCCAGCCGTGCCTTTGTCATAATATTGCCGGATTGTTTCTGAGCCTCCAGCACAAGCTTATCCGCTTTTTCAGCAGCCTCAGCCCTGACTTTTTCCGCAGCCTTCTTCGCTGCCAATTCAGCGATTGGTCCTTTTTTCCGGCCTTCGGCAATTAATTGCTCTGCCTGTTTATCCGCCTCGGTTTTGATTCTGGCTGCTGATTCATCAGCCAGCCTGACCACTTCGTCGGCCTGCTTCTGCGCGTCAGCTAAAATTTTCTGCGCCTGCAGGTTTGCCTCTTCAATATACCTGGAGGCCTCTTCACGGGCTTTCGCCACCACTTCTTCCTTTTTCTGCTGAATGGTTTCGGTGATCTGCTGCTTCATCTGCTCAACGGCGCTTCCGGCGGCTGTTTTCAGGCTGGTGGTAATGGTCGGGTTGGTAACTGTTCCACCGATCAGCACCGTAACCGGAATCACATCACCGATGCTGAAATTCGCGCCTTTTTTGTTGGCCTCTCCCACCAGATTATTGAGCACATTGTTGGCCGCCCCACCAAACTCAGCGCGCGGAATATTCAGCTGCATCACATACTCCATAGTCTTGTCGAAGCTATTCCACCCCGATATTTCAGCCCGGGTATTACCCAGCCGGGTTTCAAATGGTTTGACAAATACTTTTCCGTCAACCATTTCGAAAGAGAGGTTGATTTTTTCAATAACCCATTGCCTGAACTTTTCAATTTTAAGCGTTTCGGCAAGCTTGTTAAAACTGTTCACATTGCTGATCGTTAATGCCTGTGACATCAGCCGGCCATCGCCGTTGACAGAAGAAAACACCGGCATCATATTGCCGTCCAGGTCGGTTTTGATGTTGAGCCGGGTACTGATCTTCCCGGAAGCCATTCCGGCGATGGGGGCGAGCATTTCCATGGTATTAAATGTCCGGAATGCCTGTTTCACATCAACATCACGGATATCCACCCTGAAATCAACAGCCGGTTTCCCTTCGGCAACGGCAGAATAAGTACCGTTAACTCCCAGGGCTCCTTCCAGGGTGTTCATGGTGAGATTTTCAAGGGAAAGTACCTTATCTTTAACTTTCATCACCCCTTTCACGTTCTTCAGATCCATGTTGTCATAAATCACCTGATCAAACGACGCTTTCAGCACAAAATCAATCCCTCCCGGAATTTCGATGATGCCGATGGCGGCAGTATCGCTTTCCACAGGTGCTTCAGCGGGCTCTGATGCAAAATCGTTCACATTAAAATACTTTGAACTCAGATTAAGGGATCCCTTCAGGTCACTTTTTCCGAAAGCATAGGCCAACATATTTTCCAGTCTTCCATTGGCAGTCAGATCGTTTTTACCGATCTGAGCTTTCAGCACAGGCAATTCAGCCAATGCCGGTGTAAGATTCAACCGGGCTTCGGTTACCGAAAGGCCCTGGGGCAACGAAGCTGTTTTGTAGCGTACATCGCTCAATATTAATCGCCCTCCGGCTTCAAAATCCTGATAGCGCCCGCTTTCGATGGCCGATAAATTACCCTTCGCAACAATATCTGCGTCCAGCATTCCGGCAAGGTCATCGCCATCTTCAAGCGGGTAAAACCTGCCCACATCGCCCAAATTAAGCTTTCCCGTAATTTTTGTATCCACATAAGGATCGCTGACGGGCGTTCTGGCGTAGAGCCGGATATCCACGGGGTTTCCTGCAGTTTCCAGGTGCATTCTGCGTACGTCAATGATGGTGGCATCCGCATCGCCATCGTTGTTGGTAATACCGGCAGACACCGAAATATTTTCCACGGCTTCAGGCAAACCGGGATAGCGGAACATGGCTTCACCGATTTCAATATTTACCCCGAAACCCGGCATGGTTTCCTCACTGTAAAGACCTTTGACAAACCCCTTTAGTGCAAGGGTCCCTTCCGCCTGTAACGAAGAGAAGTCCTTTGAGTATATGGCCGGCACCAGGGATAAAAAGTTTTTGAAATCGTTTTTGACGGCCTCAAAACTGATATCCATGTCATACCCCTCATCGGGCATGGCAAAAAATCCTGCGGCAAGCAGGTCCAACTCGTTGACCCTGAGTTTCGCATCAGGAAAGGTAAATTTCCAGGCGTTCAGATCGGCACCTATTGCAGATTCAAGGCTTGCAGTTGCCTTGTTGAGATAGCGGATCCCGTCGTAATCCACAACGATGGACGCAGCAGTAGCTTTTGCAATTAATTCAGAATAATCAGGCGAGAGGTCGCCTTTTACCAGCATTTCCAGTCCTCCGGCATCCAAAAGCATGGGAAACGTAACATCGTCGTAAATCAGGCGGCCGTTGGTAACTTCCATAATCCGCAGGGCAGCCCGCACAGGCGCAGAAGGTTCCGGTTCGCCTTCGGGTACGGGAACGGTGTCGGGTTTCATAATATCCCAGTTCACCCGGCCATCAGCCAGCACCTTGAGTTTAATGGCCGGATTTCTCAGCCGCAACGCCTTGATTTCATATTGCTCTCCCCTCAGCACACTCATCAGGTCGATGGTTACCCTGAGGTCGGGAATCCCTGCAAGCGTGTCCTTTTCAAAATCGCCGGTGCCTGAAAGCGAAAGATTTTTAATCCCTACAGAGAGATCGGGAAAGCTCCGCAACAGCGAAAGACTGACGCCTTCAAAATCAAGTCTGGCATTGAGGCTTTTATTGGCCGCGTTTTTAACGGCTTCTTTAATCTTTCCCCTGAAGGCATAAGGCAGCACAACTAACGCCAGCATCAGCGCCAACAGGGTCACAACGATAATCTTAGCAGTTTTCTTCATGGAAAGAAATTTAACTGTAACAAGGGTGAACAACGCAGGCAGGAAACGCCACGTTATTAAAACTCCGTAAACTAAAGAATATTGCGGGGTATCTTGCCTGAAATCAGCATATGATCAGCAATAACAAGCGCAGCCATTGCTTCAACCACCGGCACGGCCCTGGGGACAATACACACATCGTGACGTCCTTCGATGGACAGATGCTGCACCTGGCCGGATTTTCCGGCAGTGAACTGAGGCCTAGAGATAGATGATACCGGCTTGAAAGCCACCTGGAAGAAAATATCTTCACCTGTTGAAATACCTCCCAATATCCCTCCGGCATGGTTGGAGGCCGGCCTGAGTCTGCCTTCCTGCTCTTCGTATGGGTCATTATGTTCTGACCCTTTTTTAGAAGCGGCGGCAAAACCATCTCCGTATTCAAACCCTTTCGCAGCGTTGATACTCATCATTGCTTTCGCGAGATCGGCCTGAAGCCGGTCAAAAACCGGTTCGCCGATTCCGGCCGGCACCCCTCGTACCACACAGCCGACTACGCCTCCGGTAGAATCACCTTCAGCCTTCAGGCTGGTAAGCAGTGCTTTCATTTTAGTTTCAGTATGAGGATCGGGGCAACGCAAGGCAGATTCCATCACAACTGCCGGGTTCACTTCGGCCGGCCTGAGGCGCGTTACAACATTCCCAATTTGCCCGGTATAAGCTGTAATGCTTACGCCAAATTTTTCGAGCAGTTGCATGGCAAGTGCACCTGCAGCAACCCTTACGGCTGTTTCACGGGCTGATGACCGGCCTCCTCCCCGGTGATCATGAAAACCAAATTTTGCATCCCATGCAAATCCAGCGTGAGAAGGGCGGTAAAACTCCTCCATTTTTTTGTAGTCTGCCGGTCGCTGATCGCTGTTACGGATCAGGAAGGCCAACGGGGCGCCAGTAGTTTTCCCCTGGAAAATACCGGAAACAAACTCCGGGAGGTCAGCCTCATTTCTGGCAGTCTGAAACTCTCCGAGGCCAGGCCTGCGCCTTTCCATGGCAGCCCTGAGCGCTTCCGCATCAATGGTCAATCCGGAAGGGAAGCCATCGAGCACTCCGCCAACTGCAGGACCGTGGGATTCGCCGAATGACGTCAGGCAAAGCAGATGTCCAAAAGTATTTCCAGCCATGAAGCTAAATTACAAAAGAAATGGGTTGTTTTTCAAACAAAAACCGCCGGATTTTCCGGCGGTTGATTCGATTTACTGATTGGCTTCACGGAGCATCTTCAGCTTTGTCTCAAGCATCTGCAACTCCTCGCGCGCTTTTTCAATTTTCTTTTCAAATTCCTGCTTTAACAGGTTAGCTGTTTTGGAATTTGCAAAGAAACCTATATTATTTTCCCATAGTTTGATATCTTCCTGCAGTTGCTGGATTTTGCCCTGTACAAAGTTTCTTTCCTTACTGATGACCCTTCCGGCATCAGGCGCGTCTTTGGCCATGCGTTCAATGCGGCTCTTATAGTTAAGGGCACCCATTGATATGGATTCCATTTTCAGCTTTTCGAAATGCTTGTTGATCAGTGTACGGAATTCCGTCTGCAGCTTTTCCTTTTCCTTAATGGGCACATGACCGATTTCCATCCACTGACGCTGAAAGTCCTTCAGGGTTTCAACAGCCTCATTGCGGTTATCACCTATCTCAAAAACCTTAACCTTTTCAATCAGTTCAAGTTTCAGCTTCAGGTTTTCCTCCTCATGTCCGGATACATTTTTAAAATATTCAGATTTTGAGGCAAAAAATTCATCACATGCAGCCCTGAACCGCTTCCATATCCTGTCGCTTTGTTTGCGCGGCACCGGTCCGATCTTTTTCCATTCATTCTGGAGGTTGATCAATTCACGGGTCGTATTGCGCCAGTCTGTATTGCTTCTCAGCGCTTCGGCCTGAACACAAAGGTCGATTTTCAGGTTATAATTATGCATCTGCTGCTCCTTCAGCTTGTTATAGAATTCCTTCTTTGCATTGAAGAAAGCATCAAGCGAACCTTTAAAACGAGCCCAGATTTCATTATTTTGCTTTTTGGGAGCCGGTCCGATGGTTTTCCATACCTGCAGCAGTTCAGTAATCTGGTTGGTAGAATCCTGCCATCCCTTAATGGAATCAGGCTCCGTGGAAATCACCTGTTCCGCTTTTTCGCACAAAATGTTTTTAGCGGCAAAATTCTGCTCCAGACCTTCCTGCATCTGGTTGTAATATTCCCGTCTGCGTTCATTTATTTTATCAGTCGCACTGCGGAAACGCTCCCACAATTCATCTTTCTTATCCTGAGGTACAGGCCCGATCTCCTTCCACTCCTCATGATACTGCTGAAGCTGCTTGAAGGATTTGATAATTGAACTCTCAAGCAACAATTCTTCCGCTTTTTCGCACAAGTGAATTTTTGCCTCCAGGTTCTTCTTAAGATCCAGATCCTTTAACTCCTTATTTATCTTTACCTTATCAAAAAACTTCTCTACCAGGAAATGGTAATTCTGCCATAGTGTGTTGATCTCTGTCTTTGGCACCATCCCGATTGCCTTCCAGCGCTCCTGGAGAACCTTAAACTCATCGTAGGTTTTTTTAAGTGTTTCTTCAGAACTGATAAGCACTTTAAGCTCTTCAAGGATATGATTTTTCGCTTCAAGATTCTGAATTTTAATCTTTTCCTGTTGCTCGTTGTATTTACCTTTGTTCTGTTTGTATATCTGGAATGCGGCCTTAAACCGCTCTTCAATCTCATCATCAGGAATTACCGGAGATTCTTCGCTCTCGTTATCCCCTTCAATTTCAGCAGCAGCGGCAGCCAGCTTCTGATATGCTTCATGCTTGAATTCTTTGTTCAGCTTTAAAAAAGCCACCTTAATCTGAGAAACCTCTCCCTTGATCTTATTAACGTCATCCTGCTTTACAAGCTCTTCAAGCCTGACAACCAGTTCCTCACGCGTCATTCCTTCAAGTTCCCCGGGTTGCCCGGCATCCTCTCCTTCCGGCCCTTCTTCGCTGTCGTCCTGTTCATCATCATCGGAACTCTCATCAGGCAAAACAGCAACAGGCTCCTTTTCGGAAACTTCCGGAACAACTTCCGGATCCGGGGCAGGTGATGCCTCCATTGAGGTTTCCTGTAAAACTTCAGCCGGGGCTTCAGTCTCAGCCAGGGTTTCAGTCACAGCCGGGGCTTCAGTCTCAGCCGGGGTTTCAGTCTCAGCCGGGGCTGGCAAACGCTCTTCAGTTTCAGCTTCAGTGTTGACCTCAGCTTCAGTCTCTGCTACAACCTCTGCCTTAACCTCAGCCTCCGCTAAAACCACTGTGTCGGGAGTCTCTGTATTGGTTATTTCAGGGGTTTCTGCAGAGGGGGCTTCACCCGACGGCAATTCATCCTCTGAGGTCATTTCTGAACCGGTCAGTTCTTTTTCCTGTTCTTCCATTACTGGTTCGTGAGTTTCATTCTCAGTAATTTCTGCTTCAACTTCAGCAGAAACAGCATTCAGATCCTGATCGTTGATAACTTCATCAGGGTTCTGATCGGATTGCGGTTTAGTTTCCATGTAGAATTCAAATGAATGATTAATAATGAGTTGACTACGTACTCCCCTGTAATCTTTTGATATATGGCCCTTTTCGGATCATGCAGCAAAACACCGTTTTTGATTGAAAAAGACGCGGAATAGCGGATACAGAGGTGGGATTGGTAACTGCTCTTTTTTCAGTTCTTTAGGTTCAAGATTGATTTTGGAATTGCAAAAGTAAGAATTAAATTTTGCAATTACAGCAAAACGCGGCCCATAACTTGAAAAATGGCGAAATGCAATCAGAAAGGCCTGTCGTTAAAAATCAGATAACCAAATTTAAAGAAAAAAGAGAAAGGCTTGTCTTCTCCGTAGTAGTAGTTCAGGTTTAAGCTTAATGGTCCTATCGGCGAATGATATACCAGGGCAGCAGTTCCTGTTGTGTATGCATATATCATGTTTGCCCTGACTGCTTTCCGGGTATAATAATCCTGCTCAATCGCCCGCAGGGGCAAAAAGATATAGGCTTCTGCCCTGAAATCAATGTTATTCCTGAGTTCCACCACATTTTTAGTACCGGCAGCCAAAAACCGGTTTGCCCTGAATTGAGGCATAAAGCGCGTAAGTGCTTCCGGGAACGGCTGAAATGGCTTTGCAGCCAGTATGCTGGAAGTATAATTGCTGAAATAATTCTGTGAAGAAAAGAAACCCTGCATATAGAGCCCCAGGTGAATCGGGCTCCGGGAGTAAAAGAAATTCTCATACGATACATTCATTTGTATCCAGGTATGATTTTCTTCATATCGCATACGAAACGGAGAGGTACTGCCCGGAGTAAAAATTTCCCTCCCGTTAACAAATCTGAATTCAGCATTGAGCCTGGCTCCCCGGCTTGCATACTCTTTACGGTTCAAGGAGTTATACTCTATATGAAATCCCGGGGAGAAGAAGTTAAAGGCGGTCCGGTCGAGGGTATCAATTCTGGTATAAAAATTGGTTTGAAAATAATCATCCCGGTTATGGCCTGATGAAATATCAATTGACCCCATCCCCTTATCTGACAGCGGAATCCCGGCAGATAGGGTAAAAAAGTGTTCCCTCTCGATCAGATAAAACGGATCCTCATCCTCAAAAAAGTAGGTATTGGTCTTGAAATAGTTGAATTTATTAAATATATACCTGGCTTCCAGATAAAAAGGGGTCTCCCTGGCAAAGTCTATCCGGCCTTCAAACTTGCCCGAATTGTAAAATCTTCCGAAATAAGCGTTGGCCTTGGCCTGGTATGCCACCCGTGTCCAGTAATTGTATTGTAACTGCAAAAAAAGTTCATTTACTGCACTTGATGTAACGGCGCCTCCGATATTTGCAATCATCTGGTTCTCGCGTTGTACATCAAGGGATAGGTCAAACAGTCCGGATTCATCATCATAGATCAGCTGCGGATAAATATGCTCGATTTTATCTTCCGCAATCAACTTAAAATATTCAGGCTTAATAGATTCCAAAGGAACGCCTTCCGACCTTTCAACATCAGTCACCAGCGCATTTTTCCTGTTGCCCGCAGCACGAATTCCCAGCAATTTATTTACATAATCATACTGACCGCTCCTGAGCCCGGTCACTTTCAATTCACCGATCAGCAGCGGGGGCTTTTTGTTATTAAAATCAGTCCGTCTGGCATCAAACTGTTGCTGACTGACTTTGTCAACAAGAAACTTTCTGATCTCAGGAATCATCCTTTTAGTCATTACATAACCGGAATCAATAAAAGCATTGGTGTAACTGAAATCAATCACGTTCACTTCCGGAACATCAGGCCGGATTAAAACCCCGTTATCACAAATCACGGAATACTCCTGCTTTTGCATCAGCATATTCTGCAGCTGCGACAGCACATTATCATCTTTCGGATCTGCATAATTGGAAGCTACCTGGCTTCCTATAATTATATCCGGAAAAAACTCTTCATACATAACATCTGAAGGGAAATTATTGTACATCCCCCCGTCAAAAAGCAGTTTTCCGTCAATGCGTATCGGTCTGAAGTAAAACGGAAATGTCATTGACGCCCTGACGGCACTGGCTAGGTCTCCCCTTTTCAGCATAACCGCTTCAGCCCTTGCAACATCAGAAGCCATGCACCGGAAAGGGACCATCAGACTGTCAAAGTCATATCCTGCAGCTGCGCTTGCGGAAGAAAAGATCTCCAGAAAAGCAAAATCCATAAGAATGGGTGACACGATATTTGAGGGCAGAGAAGGGGAAATCAGGGAATCAATTTTAAACTTGAAATCCACCCACGAAGGATCCGGAGCAGATTCTTTGAAAAGATAACGATACTGTTCATCAATATTTCCGGAAATCCAACTTTTAAATTCATCAGAATGTAAGATTTCCTGCATTTCATCAGGTGAATAACCTGAAGCATAAAGGGCCCCGATAATGGCTCCCATAGAGGTCCCGGTCACATAATCTATAGAGATGCCTTCTTCTTCGAGCGCCCTGATGACTCCGATGTGTGCCACCCCCTTGGCTCCTCCGCCGCTAAGGACCAGTCCGACCTTCTGGGCATTACCCTCAAATCCGGTTATCAGCAAAAAAACAGTTGACAGCAAAAGTGTGCGGAAAGAAGTCAGAGCATTCATGATCCGGGATTAAAGAAGAGCATATTAACACCTGATTACAACAAAAAACTTAAAACGACAGGATCAGTCTGAAGGATATAGAATTTACACCTAACAAAATTCCATTATACATTTACTTCGCTATGTATAATTGACCTTTCTGACGGCCTGGGTTCCGGAAGTTCTATAATTTATAAACCAATCGCTATTGGTTTATTAACGCTCCTCAAACGCTAATGTTACACTTACAGGCCTAAATTTTATCCAGGCCTTCCTTCAGGTCATCAATCAGGTCATCAACATCCTCAATACCAACAGAATACCTGACCAATCCATCAGAAATTCCGGCTTTGACCTTGGCATCGTGTGAGACTTTTGAGTGTGTCATGGAAGCCGGGTGCTGTATAAGTGTTTCCACGCCACCCAGCGATACAGCCAATATGGCTACCTTTACATTATTCATCAGTACTTTGCCTGCATCAAGTCCACCTTTCAGTTCAAAACTGATCATTGATCCGAAGCCGTGCATCTGGATTTTAGCAAGTTCATGCTGGGGGTGCGATTCCAACCCCGGATACTTCACCCATGCCACTTTGGGGTGTGATTCCAGAAAACGGGCTATCGTCAAGGCGTTCTGTTGTGAGCGTTCAATTCTGATACCCAGGGTTTTCACTCCCCTGATAACCATGTAGGCCTGATGTGGATCCATATTACAGCCCATATTTACCATCATGCCCCGGAGCTTTTTTCCCAAAGCCTTGTCTTTGGTAATAATCATTCCCGCAACAATATCTGCATGACCGTTCAGAAACTTGGTCATGGAATGAAATACCGCATCGGCACCCAATTCAAGCGGCCGCTGAAGGTATGGACTACAAAAGGTATTATCTACTACCAGTAAGGCGTTATGTTCGTGCGCTATTTTGGCACATAATTGCAGATCGGTAATATCCATGGTAGGATTAGCCGGGGTTTCAACATACAGCAAACGGGTATTGGGTTTAAAAGCGGCAAGTATTTCATCCGGATTTGCCGTATTTACATAGGTTGATTCCACCCCGAAGCGTGCCCAGTGCTGTTCCATAACAACTCTTGACGGGCCATAGACTGCCGCGGAACTGATCATATGGTCACCCTGGCTCAACAAAGCCATATACAAAGTGTTTACCGCAGCCATACCTGAACTTGTGGCAATGCCTTCCGATCCGCCCTCCAGGTCAGCAACCAGGGTTTCCAACGCGTGAATGGTCGGATTTCCGATACGGGTATAGATATAGCCGTCATCTTCGCCCGAAAAGCATCGTGCTCCATGATCAGCATTTTCAAATATAAAAGTGGAGGTCTGATAGATCGGAACTGTGGCACTTCCCAACGGATTGTCAAATTCTCCGCCATGTATCATCCGTGAATTTAACCCGAGTTTACTTTTTTTCATATTTTCCTGATTAAAAGTTATTTAAAATTCCAAATCCTGATGATTTGAATGTAAAATCAAGGGATTACCGGGTGATGTTCCCGAATCATGGGTATGCTGCATACAGGGCAAACCAGGCTACGGCAGGGAATTCCCGCCTGATGTGAAACCTTCAACCCGCATCTGGAACACACGCAAAAACCTGTCTGATGAATCGCCGGTCTGGGAAGCATATCCGTAACTGACTCCCTGCCGATCTTTCTGATATCAGAAAGGTCACTACCCCTGCATACGGGGCAGACAACAGAACCACCTTTCCCTGAAGGGCTGAAGGCAGTATGGCAGGTATTGCACCTGAACCAATCTTCATCAAATAGAATATTGCCGCCTTCAATGGTCAGGGTAAGACCCTCAACAAGGGCTTTGGCAAGTTTTTGCCTCGCCAGGTCATATATCCTCGAAAAAGTCGGTCGCGACACCTCCATCCTGCCGGCGGCTTCCTGTTGAGGCAGTCCCTCGTAATCTGCAAGCCGCATGGCCTCAAATTCCTCATAAAGCAAGGATATTCCACCCGAAGAACCTGCTGAAGACCCAAAAGGCAGAAACCCTGAAATCAACGGAGGCCTGAAAACTTTCCGGCGGCGTTTTGGTCTGGGCATGTTAAAACGATTTCATTTATTTAAACAAGAATAAACATTGTGTTTCACCGGCAAATTATTTAATCTTTTTAATTCCAAACGACAGGCTGTCAAAAATCGTTGTTTTCCGTGGTTTCTTGAATATCCCTTCATTGATGGCTTTTACATCCTCAATGGTATAGAATGCATTCGGATTAAACTGATTGATAATACCTACGACATTTTCAATATCCTTGCGCTTGATAATCGTAAATACAATATCAACCTTTCCCTTACTGCCCTCGGCATTTACCGATGTAACACCATAATTATTTTCCCTCAGATAACGGATCAGTTCACTGGTATCTTTGCGCGGAATAATCCTGATCAGCACATTTCCAAGTGAAAGTTTTTCTTCTATAACCATCCCGATATAATTACCCATGGCAAAGCCTCCTCCATAAGCAATATAACAGAGTACATTATCCAGATGCTTCATGATCTGACTGACGGCAATCAGCCAGATAATCACTTCAAAAAACCCAAGGAAAGGAGCCAGCAGTTTATGGCCTTTCGAAAGAAAAATCAATCTCATCGTGCCGATTGTCTGATCGCTGATACGTGCCAGGAATATCAGCAACGGCAGCACTACCCATGTAAACACCGGTGAATCGGCCTGGAATAAAAATGACAAATCCATAATTACAGGTTTATTTCTTTGCAAAGTTAAGTTAAAACATGCTGTTAGTTTATAAAACAGCTCTATTATCCAATTATCTGCAACAATCCCGGTCGCATGACAGGATATAAATCCGGATCAGGAAATTTTCAGCAAAAGTTGAGTATATTTGAATGAACCAATCACAATAACTTAAATATGGAAACAAATGAACAATACCCTGCCCCGGAAATTTCCGTAGGCGATTGGATGATTACCCTGCTTATTGCAGCAATTCCATTGGTTAATGTTATTATGCTGTTTGTCTGGGCCTTCGGAAGCGGTTATCATCCCAGCAAGGCAAACTGGGCTAAAGCAACGCTGATATGGGCGCTGATTTCTATTGTTATCATCGTCATCCTGACAATACTGTTCGGCGCTGTATTTTTCAGCTTTATGAATTCAGGGCCGGATTTCTATGAAAATCCGCAGTTCTGAAGGAACGCAAATACTGATCTTCCGGGGTTAAGACCACAGGCGTATGCTGAATTTCCGGCACTCTTTTTCATTTTCCGGTACGAACTCCGGAAAAAGCAAAAAGGGAACTTCCGGTCTTGTCCGGCTATTCCCTTTTCATAAACTCAATTTCTTATACTAAGCCTGTGCGGTAGGCCCTCCAAGAGAAAAAGGCATACTGGCATCGCTTTCCTTAATATTGCCATGAACGGCTTCATATTTGGCAATATTCTCACGTAAGGCGCCCATCAGCCGTTTCGCATGCTGAGGAGTCAGAATGATCCTTGATTTAACTTTTGCCTTGGGAACACCAGGCATCATTTTCACAAAATCAATGATAAACTCGGCATTGGAATGGGTAATGATGGCCAGGTTTGAATAGATTCCTTCAGCGGTTTCGTCACTCAGCTCAATGTTGATCTGGTTTTGTTTATTGTCGCTCATGGTTAAGTATTTAAACGATGAATAATACATTAAAAAAAGGGCGGCAGGCTATACGACCGGCCGCCCTGCTTGTAAGTCTGTTACAATCAGAATTCCTCGGCCTTTGAAGCCATCAGTTTCTCGTACTCATCTTTCGACCCGACGATCAGATCATCGTATTCACGAAGTCCGGTACCGGCAGGGATAAGATGTCCGACGATCACATTTTCCTTCAGACCAAGCAGTTCATCACTCTTGGCATTGATGGATGCCACCGTAAGTACTTTGGTCGTTTCCTGGAATGAAGCAGCTGATATAAAGCTCTTGGTCTGCAGTGAGGCACGGGTAATCCCCTGAAGTACCTGCTTAGCAGTAGCCGGCTGTGCATCACGGGCTTCAACCAGTTTTTTGTCACGGCGTTTGAGCAATGAGTTTTCATCCCTCAGTTTGCGCGCTGTGACGATTTGCCCCGGTTTCAGGGTTGTAGAATCGCCAGGATTAATGACAACCTTCTTGCCGAAGATCCAGTCATTTTCATCATGAAAATCTATCTTATTTACCAGCTCCCCTTCAAGGAATTTTGTATCGCCCGGATCGGCAACCTCAACCTTGCGCATCATCTGACGAACAATCACCTCATAATGCTTGTCGTTGATCTTTACACCCTGTAAGCGGTAAACCTCCTGGATTTCATTGACAATATATTCCTGAACTTTCATGGGGCCTTTAATCGCCAGAATATCGCTGGGGGTCATGGCACCTTCCGAAAGCGGAGTACCGGCTTTTACATAGTCATTTTCCTGAGCAAGAATCTGTTTCGAAGTCGGGATCAGATAACTTTTCTCTTCACCCGTCTTTGAAGTTATAATTACTTCGCGGTTACCACGTTTGAGTTTCTTACCGAAAGAAACCACCCCGTCGATTTCAGCCACGATAGCCGGATCAGAAGGATTACGCGCTTCGAATAACTCGGTTACCCTTGGCAGACCACCGGTGATGTCACCTGATTTTCCAACCGCACGCGGAATCTTGACAAGGATTTCACCGGCTTTGATCATACGGCCCTCTTCCACGATGATATGCGATCCGACCGGGATATCGTAAACCCTGAGGTCAGAGCCATCGCCTGAAACAATACGGATACTCGGATTTTTCGCTTTCTGTCTGGATTCAATGATTACTTTATCATGATATCCTGTCTGCTCGTCCGATTCCACCCTGTAGGTAGTCCCTTCCACGATATTGTCGAAAACAACTTTTCCCGGAACTTCCGAAAGAATAACGGCGTTGTAGGGATCCCAGTCGCTGATCAGGCTTCCTTTGGTTACATCATCACCCTGGCGGAAATAGAGGTTTGCTCCGTAAGGAATATGGGCCGAAGAAAGAATAATGCCCGTTTTCCTGTCAACAATACGCATTTCAGCTGAACGGCCGATAACAATATCATATTTCTTTCCTTCAGCGTTTTCGTATTCAACAAACCTGAGCTCATCAATCTCCAGAATTCCATCATACTTAGCCTCAATGCGCGAAGCAACGGAGATATTGGAAGCAGTACCCCCGACGTGGAAAGTACGAAGGGTCAGCTGGGTACCGGGCTCTCCGATCGACTGCGCGGCAATCACACCCACAGCCTCGCCTTTCTGTACCATTTTTCCTGAGGCCAGGTTACGTCCGTAGCATTTGGCACAAACGCCCTGTTTTGATTCACAGGTAAGTACCGAACGGATTTCAACAGCCTCAATCGGCGAATCTTCGATAATGCGGCAGATATCTTCGGTAAGTTCCTCTCCTGCTTCTACAATCAGCTCACCGGTTTGCGGATGATAAATATCATGCAGGGTTACACGGCCAAGAATCCGGTCGTAGAGGGTCTCCACAACCTCCTCGTTCTTTTTGAGGGCCGTAGTGGTCAGTCCGCGTAAGGTGCCGCAATCGGGCTCAGTTATAACCACATCCTGGGCCACATCAACCAGCCTTCGGGTAAGATAACCGGCATCAGCTGTCTTCAGCGCGGTATCGGCAAGACCCTTACGGGCACCGTGCGTAGAGATGAAATACTCAAGAACCGAAAGGCCTTCTTTAAAGTTAGAGAGAATCGGGTTTTCGATAATCTCACCACCTGTAGCACCTGATTTCTGCGGCTTGGCCATAAGACCCCTCATCCCTGAAAGCTGACGGATCTGTTCTTTCGATCCACGCGCTCCCGAATCCAGCATCATATAAACCGGGTTGAAACCCTGTTTGTCCTTTGCCAGATTCTCCATCAGGGTGTAAGTAAGCCGTGAGTTGGTATGTGTCCAGATATCGATAATCTGGTTATAGCGTTCATTATTGGTAATGAAACCCATGTTGTAGTTGCCCACAACTTCTTCCACCTCTTCATTGGCCTGGCTGACCAGTTCTTCCTTAACTTCCGGCACGATTACATCGCTCAGGGTAAAGGAAAGTCCGCCCTTGAAAGCCATAGTATATCCGAGGTTCTTGATATCATCGAGGAACTGGGATGTTTTGGCTGTTCCGGTCTTCTTCAGCACATCACCGATGATGTCGCGGAGCGCTTTTTTTGTCAGCAACTGGTTGATATACCCGTATTCCTGCGGCACAACCTGGTTGAACAATACGCGTCCAACAGTCGTTTCAATCAGTTTCTCAACGGCAACACCCTTCTCGTTTTCAGTGATCCTGACTTTAATGTAGGCATGAAGATCAACCACGCGCTCATTATAGGCAATGATCACTTCTTCAGGAGAATAAAAACTCATTCCCTCTCCCTTTACCGGATTCTCAGGAATTGATTTCCTTCCTTTGGTCATGTAATACAACCCGAGAACCATGTCCTGTGAAGGAACGGTGATCGGCGCACCATTGGCGGGATTCAGAATATTATGAGAGGCGAGCATCAGAAGCTGGGCTTCCAGTACTGCCGCATTTCCCAGCGGTACATGGACAGCCATCTGGTCACCGTCAAAGTCGGCGTTGAAAGCGGTACATACAAGGGGATGCAACTGTATGGCCTTCCCTTCGATCAGTTTAGGCTGAAATGCCTGGATACCCAGACGGTGAAGTGTCGGAGCACGGTTCAGCATTACAGGATGGCCCTTCAGGATATTTTCAAGGATATCCCATACTACCGGGTCCTTTCGGTCAACTATTTTCTTGGCCGATTTCACCGTCTTTACAATGCCTCTTTCAAGCATCTTCCTGATAATGAACGGCTTGAATAACTCAGAGGCCATATCCTTTGGCAGTCCGCACTCATTAAGTTTCAGCTCAGGTCCTACAACGATTACCGAACGGCCGGAGTAGTCAACACGTTTACCAAGGAGGTTCTGACGGAAACGGCCCTGCTTTCCTTTAAGGCTGTCGCTGAGTGATTTAAGGGCACGATTTGACTCGGTCTTTACCGAATTGGCTTTACGTGAATTATCAAACAAGGAATCAACGGCTTCCTGAAGCATACGCTTTTCATTGCGCATAATCACATCCGGTGCCTTGATCTCTATCAGTCTTTTAAGCCGGTTGTTGCGGATAATAACCCTGCGGTACAGGTCGTTCAGGTCACTGGTTGCGAATCGTCCGCCATCCAGGGGCACCAACGGGCGCAGTTCCGGTGGTATAACAGGAACCACTTTAACAATCATCCATTCCGGACGGTTTTCAATCCGTGACTGGGCATCACGGAAAGCTTCGAACACCTGCAGGCGTTTCAGCGCGTCAGCCTTTCTCTGCTGTGAAGTCTCATTGTTGGCCTTGTGCCTGAGTTCATAGGATTCGAAGTCAAGATCGAGATTTTTCAGCAGCTCAAATAAAGCCTCTGCCCCCATCTTTGCAACGAATTTATTGGGGTCGCTGTCATCAAGATACTGGTTTTCCTTCGGGAGTGAATCAAGCACTTCGAAATACTGCTCTTCAGTAAGCAGGGCAAGCTTTTCGACTTTAACATCCTCCTTGAGCATCACCCCATCCATAATTCCCGGCTGAACAACAACATACCGCTCATAATAGATGATGGAATCAAGCCTTTTGGTATTCAGGTTAAGCAATGCGCCAATTTTGTTAGGTAATGACCTGAAAAACCAGATATGTGCGACCGGTACGACGAGCTGAATGTGACCCATGCGTTCGCGGCGTACTTTCTTTTCTGTAACTTCAACGCCGCAGCGATCGCAAACGATCCCCTTGTAGCGTATCCTTTTATATTTTCCGCAATGACATTCCCAATCCTTTACCGGGCCAAAAATCCTTTCGCAGAATAAACCATCGCGTTCGGGTTTATAGGTGCGGTAGTTAATTGTTTCGGGCTTCAGCACTTCACCGCTCGAGCGTTCGAGGATCATTTCCGGTGAAGCCAGGCTGATGGTAATCTTGGAAAAATTGCTGGAAATGGTGCTGTCTTTTCTGAAAGCCATATGCTGTTTAATAAGGTATGAAAGAGTAAAAAACAAACAAGCGGTAAATGTCTGCCATTTTGCGTATCAGGCAAAACGGCAGGCACTTCCGTAAAATATTAATCGAAAGAGATGTTAAGTCCAAGACCTCTCAGCTCATGCACAAGAACATTAAACGATTCCGGTATACCCGGTATCGGCATATTATCGCCTTTAACAAGCGCTTCATAAGCTTTGGCCCTGCCCATTACATCATCTGATTTCACAGTAAGGATTTCCTGAAGAATGTGCGATGCACCGAATGCTTCAAGAGCCCAGACTTCCATTTCTCCGAACCGCTGACCTCCGAACTGAGCTTTACCTCCAAGGGGTTGCTGCGTAATGAGGGAGTAAGGTCCGATAGAACGGGCGTGCATCTTGTCGTCCACCATGTGGTGAAGCTTAAGCATATATATGTAACCTACTGTCGCCGGCTGGTGGAAACGTTCACCGGTACCTCCGTCGTAAAGGTAAACCCTGCCGTTCTCCGGAAGCCCGGCCTGACGCATATATTCGTTGATCTGCTCATCGGTGGCACCGTCAAAAATAGGCGTGGAAAAATGCAATCCCAGCTTTTTACCGGCCCAACCCAGTACGGTTTCATAAATCTGTCCAAGGTTCATACGTGATGGTACACCCAACGGATTCAGTACAATATCCACAGGTGTTCCGTCAGGAAGGAAAGGCATGTCCTCTTCGCGAACGATACGGGCAACAATACCTTTGTTTCCGTGGCGTCCTGCCATTTTATCGCCCACTTTCAGTTTGCGTTTCTTGGCAACATAAACCTTGGCCATCTGTACAATTCCGTTTGGCAGGTCATCTCCAACCGTAGCAACAAACTTCCTGCGGTTATATACGCCAAGAATCTCCTTGTACTTGATAATATAATTGTTGATAAGCTTTTTAACCAGCTCGTTCACATCCTTATCGGTTGTCCACTTGCCCGGATTAACACTCAGGTAATCAATACCCATCAGCATTTTTTGGGTAAATTTGATCTTCTTGGGTACGATCTCTTCTTTGAAGTTGTTGTAGACGCCCTGGGAAGTCTTACCTGAAACCAGTACTGTAAGCTTATCAACGAGCTTGGTTTTCAGTTCCTGTGAATTCTTTGCAAATTCATCATCAAGCACCTTCACCATGTCTTTTTCCTTGGCTTTCACTTTACGGTCCTTGATCATGCGCGAGAAGAGCTTCTTATCAACGACCACACCCTTCATTGATGGTGGCGCCTTGAGCGAGGCATCCTTCACATCGCCTGCCTTGTCGCCGAAGATTGCCCTGAGAAGTTTTTCCTCCGGTGTGGGATCGCTCTCGCCTTTTGGCGTGATCTTACCGATAAGGATATCGCCTTCGTTGACCTCGGCTCCGATGCGGATCAATCCGTTTTCGTCAAGGTCCTTGGTGGCTTCGGTGCTTACATTCGGAATGTCATTGGTCAGTTCCTCAACACCACGTTTGGTGTCACGCACTTCCAGTACAAATTCCTCGATATGGATAGAGGTGAAAATATCCTCTTTGACAACTTTTTCAGAAATTACGATCGCATCCTCAAAGTTATAACCCTTCCAGGGCATGAAAGCCACCATCAGGTTGCGTCCGAGTGCAAGATCACCCTTGCTGGTAGCGTATCCTTCGCAAAGAACCTGTCCTTTTTTTACCCGGTCGCCTTTGCGCACCACCGGGCGAAGGTTCATACAGGTATTCTGATTGGTTCTTGAGAACTTGGTAAGCTTGTAATGTTTTACATCATCATCAAAACTTACAAGTTTCTCTTCCTCAAGCCTGGTATGACGGATAACTATTTCTGTCGCATCAACAAATTCGACCAGTCCGTCACTTTCAGCATTGACGAGTACACGGGAATCGAAGGCCACATTGCGCTCAATACCTGTACCTACAATCGGGGCTTCAGGGTTAAGCAGCGGAACTGCCTGACGCATCATGTTTGAACCCATCAATGCTCGGTTAGCATCGTCATGTTCAAGGAACGGAATCAGCGAAGCTGCAATGGAAGCAATCTGATTGGGAGCGATATCAATAAGGTCAACATTCTCCTTTTCAACGATAGGATAATCGGCCAGGTAACGCACTTTGATACGCTCGTTTTCGAAATTTCCGGCATCATCAAAAGGTGTGGTAGCCTGTGCAATAACTTTGTTTTCTTCTTCTTCTGCGCTAAGATAAACCGGATCCTCGTTCACGGCTACTTTACCGTTTACAACACGCTTATACGGTGTTTCAATAAATCCGAGCCTGTTGATTTTAGCATAAACACAGAGTGAAGAAATCAGACCAATATTCGGGCCTTCCGGTGTTTCAATGGTACACAGGCGACCGTAATGGGTATAATGTACGTCACGAACCTCGAAACCTGCACGCTCACGCGACAGACCTCCGGGTCCCAGCGCGGAAACCCTGCGCTTGTGGGTGAGTTCTGCCAGGGGATTGGTTTGGTCCATGAACTGCGACAACTGATTCGTTCCGAAGAACGAGTTGATCACCGAAGAAAGGGTTTTCGCATTGATAAGATCAGTTGGCGTAAACACTTCATTGTCGCGAACGTTCATCCGTTCACGGATGGTACGCGCCATACGGGCAAGTCCAACACCGAACTGGTTGTAGAGCTGCTCGCCAACAGTACGGATTCTTCGGTTACTCAGATGGTCGATGTCATCTACCTCTGTGCGGAGGTTGATAAGGCCAATGAGGTACTTTATAATGGAGATGATATCCTCTTTGGTAAGTACCTTGGTTTCAATGGGAATATCGAGATTCAGTTTCTTGTTTATTCTGTAACGTCCAACATCTCCGAGATCGTAACGTTTATCGGAGAAGAAGAGCTTTTCAATAATACCCTTTGCCGTTTCCTCATCAGGAGGTTCGGCATTACGGAGTTGCCTGTAAATAAACTCCACGGCTTCCTTTTCGGAATTGGCGGTATCTTTTTGCAGGGTATTGAATATAATCGAATAGTCAATATTATCGGGATCTTCGCGATGGAGCAACACGGTTTTTGCCCCGGATTCTACGATAAGATCAATGTGATGGTTTTCAATCACGGTCTCGCGGTCGATGATGACCTCGGTACGCTCGATTGAAACAACCTCTCCGGTGTCCTCGTCCACAAAATCTTCGATCCAGTTTTTAAGGACCCTGGCAGCCAGACGGGAACCGACAACTTTTTTCAGACCTGCTTTGGACACCTTAACTTCTTCAGCAAGGTTGAAGATTTCGAGGATGTCTTTATCAGTTTCGTAGCCAATAGCCCTGAGCAACGTGGTTACCGGCAATTTCTTCTTCCGGTCGATGTAAGCATACATCACGTTGTTGATGTCGGTGGTAAATTCCATCCACGATCCCTTGAAAGGGATAATCCGGGCCGAGAAAAGCTGCGATCCATTGGCGTGGTAGCTGGTTCCGAAGAATACGCCGGGTGAACGGTGCAACTGCGATACAACAACCCTTTCGGCACCATTGATCACAAAAGTACCTTTAGGGGTCATGTAAGGAATCATTCCAAGATAAACATCCTGGATGATCGTCTCAAAATCTTCGTGCTCCGGATCGGTACAATAAAGTTTCAGCTTGGCCTTCAGTGGGATACTATAGGTCAATCCCCTTTCAATACATTCTTCTATTGAATAGCGGGGCGGATCAATGAAATAATCCAGGAACTCAAGCACGAAATTGTTCCTGGCGTCAGTGATCGGGAAATTTTCTGCAAATACCTTATACAAGCCTTCCGAAGCCCTGTTTTCGGGGTTGGTTTCCAATTGGAAAAAATCCTGAAATGACTTGATCTGGATATCAAGGAAATCAGGATATTCGGCTTGAACCTTTGAGGTTGCAAAACTAATTCTATCAATTTTTTTTGAAGCCAAGGTGGTAAAATTTAAAGTAAGAACTCTTAATAATTTAAACAATTAATCCCGATCATCATAATCGGGAAACAGCAGACTCTGAACCTACGCATACGCATAGGAACAGAATCTGCATGTATAATTGCAAAATAATCCCATCTACTTATTTTACTTCAACCTCTGCACCAGCTTCTTCAAGTTGTTTTTTCAGTGCTTCAGCTTCATCCTTGGTAACGCCTTCTTTGATTGCTTTGGGAGCAGCGTCAACCAGTTCTTTAGCTTCTTTCAGTCCAAGGCTGGTGAGTTCTTTTACAAGCTTGACAACAGCAAGTTTAGCCTGTCCGGCTGCCTTCAGAATTACGTCGAATTGGGTTTTCTCTTCAACTGCAGCGGCTTCTCCTGCCCCTGCGCCGCCAGCCATCATTACGGGAGCTGCTGCTGCGGGCTCAATGCCATATTCATCTTTGAGAATCTGGGCTAATTCGTTAACTTCCTTAACAGTCAGGTTAACCAATTGTTCTGCGAAAGCTTTTAAGTCTGCCATTTTATTGTTGTTTTAATTGTTTTACAATGAAAAGTGATTTGTTTTTTCGGGGCTTCCTAATGAAGCAATTGTATATTACCGCTCAGAGAGGGTTTTCAGAACTCCGCTCAATTTATGACCACCTGACTGAAGTGCTGAAACCACATTGATTGCAGGTGACTTGAGAGCCAGGATGATATCGGCGATAAGTTCATTTTTGGATTTGATGTTGACGAGCATATCAAGGCTTTGATCGCCCATAAACGACATTTCTTCTACATAAGCACCCTTAAGTATAGGCTTGTCGCTTGATTTGCGGAACTCCTTGATCAACTTGGCCGGTCCATTGTTTACTTCCGATAACATGATGGAAGTAGCACCCTTGAGTGCACCGTAAAGCGGGGAGAAATCCTTTCCGGAGCGCTCCATTGCTTTACGCAACAATGTATTTTTTACAACGATCAACTTGACGTCCTTCTTGAAGCATAACCTTCTCAACTTACTGGTAACTTCAACATTGAGGTTGGAGATATCAGTAATATAAATGTTATTGCTGTTACTCAGCTGCTCGGTCAGGGTGTCAATAAGTTGACTCTTTTCTTCTTTTCTCATGATTTTCTTTCGGTTTACGAGGAAAGTTCAACAGATTAACTTACACGGTGATTGATTTCTGATCAACACGGATACCCGGGCCCATGGTACTTGACATGAATAATGATTTCATGTAAGTGCCTTTAGCAGCAGAAGGTTTCAGTTTCACGATGGTGTGAAGCAATTCCTTCGCATTTTCGAGTAATTGCATCTCATCAAAAGAGGCCTTACCGATAGCTGCGTGAATGATTCCGAATTTGTCAACTTTAAAATCAATTTTACCTGCTTTAGCTTCCTGAACGGCTTTTCCCACTTCCATGGTAACTGTTCCGGTTTTCGGGTTTGGCATAAGTCCACGGGGACCCAGTATTTTACCGAGTGCACCAACCTTGGGCATTACGCTTGGCATGGTGATGATCACATCCACGTCGGTCCAACCCTCTTTGATTTTCTGGATATACTCATCCAGCCCATAAAAATCAGCACCGGCAGCTTTGGCTTCATCTTCCTTATCCGGGGTGCACAATACCAATACCCTTACAGTTTTACCGGTACCGTGAGGCAGCATTACAGTACCCCTGACCATCTGATTGGCCTTGCGGGGATCAACACCCAGTCTGACGTCAATGTCAACTGAACTGTCGAACTTCGTACTGGAAGTCTGCTTAACGATTTTTATGGCATCATTCAGGGAGTAGGTCGCGCTCTTATCGAACTTAGCCAGAGCCTCTTTCCTTTTTTTTGTCAATTTAGCCATTTCGCGCCTTTGTTATGAATTGTTTAAACGTTCGTAATTCGTACCTATGGTAGAATTACTTGATCAGTCATTAGCAAAAGGCGGGTTACCGGTTACGGTAATTCCCATACTTCTTGCTGTTCCGGCAACCATCCGCATCGCAGATTCAATAGTAAAGGCGTTCAGGTCGGCCATTTTGATTTCAGCAATAGCTTGAACCTGATCCCATGAAACAGAACCCACCTTTTTACGGTTAGGTTCAGCGGATCCGCTTTTCAGTTTGGTTGCTTCTAACAACTGCACTGCAACCGGCGGGGTTTTGATTATAAAATCAAAAGACTTGTCCTTATATACGGTGATAATTACCGGAAGAACCTTGCCAGCCTGATCCTGGGTACGCGCATTGAACTGCTTGCAGAACTCCATTATGTTCACACCCTTAGAACCCAATGCAGGTCCTACTGGTGGGGAAGGATTGGCTGCTCCACCTTTTATCTGCAGTTTGATTAAACCGCTTACTTCTTTTGCCATTTGTGTAAACTTAGTGAGTGAATTGACTACACTTTCCCGTTCGTCAATCTTTCTCTACCTGCATAAAGCCGAGCTCAAGCGGAGTTTTGCGGCCAAAAATCTTGACCATTACTTTCAACTTTTTCTTCTCTTCGTTTATCTCTTCGATAATACCCGTGAAACTGTTGAAAGGTCCGTCGATTACGGTTACGGTTTCGCCGACGATAAACGGAACACTGACTTCTTCGCCCTGTTCGGTTAATTCATCGACTTTACCCAGTATGCGATTAACTTCAGCAGGCCGGAGGGGAACGGGTTCACCTTTTGACCCAAGGAAGCCTAAAACTCCGGGCACATTTTTAATGATGTGCGGAATTTCACCAGTTAAAATCGCTTCAATCAGCACATATCCCGGAAGATAATTCCGTTCTTTGCTGACTTTCTTACCTTTACGTACCTGATAAACCTTTTCTGTAGGGATAAGAACCTGCGTAATAAAGTCACTTAAACCAAGGCGATTGATTTCACTTTCAAGGTATTGCTTTACCTTTTTCTCATTCCCGCTTATGGCCCGGATGACGTACCACTTTTTAACTTGTTCACCCATACAGAATGACGTAATTGATAAGATTGAATATCAAATAACTGATATTGTAAAGTAGAAGAAAGAGGTTAACTAACTAAAACAGCAGGTAGAACTGTTTCAGGATAGTTTGGAAAGACATATCCATCAAATAAACGACTAACGCGATTATAAGGGAAGCGATGGATACTACTACTGCACTGTTCTGGAGCTCACTCCAGCTGGGCCAGGAAGTTTTGTGCACCAACTCATCGTAACTTTCGTTGATGTATTCCTGAATCTTTGTCTTTGCCATTTAACCAGTATTATTTTTGCACGGGTGGAGAGACTCGAACTCCCAACCAACGGTTTTGGAGACCGCTACTCTACCAATTGAGCTACACCCGTTTGAGTAAATTTCCTCTCAGAGATTTATCTCCGCCAATTGTATTTATTTAATATGGCAGAGATAAAGGCACTCCGCAGCCGGAATACCTTTATCTCAGATTTAGCTTGTTAGTCAAGAATTTCAGTTACCTGACCTGCACCTACGGTGCGTCCGCCTTCACGGATCGCAAAACGCAGGTTCTTAGCCATAGCGATAGGAGCGATCAGCTTAACGGTAACAGAAAGGTTGTCACCAGGCATAACCATTTCAACTCCTTCGGGAAGATGAACTTCTCCGGTAACGTCAGTAGTCCTGAAGTAGAACTGGGGACGGTACTTGTTGTGGAAAGGAGTGTGACGACCACCTTCTTCTTTCTTCAGGATATAAACCTCACCCTTGAATTCTTTATGAGGAGTGATTGAACCGGGTTTTGCAATAACCATACCACGGCGGATCTCGTCTTTGTCAATACCACGGAGGAGCAGACCTGCGTTGTCTCCGGCTTCCCCTGTATCGAGGATCTTACGGAACATTTCAACTCCGGTAACAACTGATTTCAGTTTATCTGCATCAAGACCGATAATTTCAACGGGGTCACCAGTGTGGATAACGCCGGTTTCAATACGACCTGTAGCAACGGTACCACGGCCGGTGATGGAGAATACGTCCTCGATAGGCATGAGGAAAGGCTTGTCAACATCACGTGGAGGCAGGGGAATCCATGTATCAACGGCTTCCATCAGTTCCATTACTTTTTCAACCCATTTGGGCTCCTTGTTCAATCCTCCGAGTGCTGAACCACGGATAACCGGTGTATTATCACCATCAAAACCGTAGAAAGTAAGCAGGTCGCGAATTTCCATCTCAACGAGATCAAGAAGTTCAGGGTCGTCAACAAGGTCAACCTTGTTCATGAAAACAACCAGACGGGGAACACCTACCTGACGGGCGAGCAGGATGTGCTCACGGGTCTGGGGCATAGGGCCGTCAGTTGCGGCAACCACCAGGATAGCGCCATCCATCTGGGCAGCACCGGTAACCATGTTCTTTACGTAGTCGGCGTGTCCGGGACAGTCAACATGCGCATAGTGGCGGTTTGCGGTCTGATACTCAATGTGGGCAGTATTAATAGTAATACCCCTTTCTTTTTCTTCCGGAGCATTGTCAATTGAATCGAATGACCGGTATTCCGATAACCCGGCATCAGCAAGGATGAGGGTAATAGCAGCGGTTAAGGTAGTTTTACCGTGGTCAACGTGACCGATGGTACCAACATTAACGTGCGGTTTGGAACGATCGAATTTTTCTTTTGCCATATTAAATAATTGTTGTTAATTGTAAATTAATGAAAACTTACGTTCAGTAAACTAAATCAGAGCCAATGACGAGATTTGAACTCGTGACCCCTTCCTTACCAAGGAAGTGCTCTACCACTGAGCTACATCGGCTTTAACGCCGGATTGCATATTCAATACAATCCGACAGTTTTAATCATTGAGCGGAAGACGGGGCTCGAACCCGCCACCTATAGCTTGGAAGGCTATCGCTCTACCAAATGAGCTACTTCCGCTGATATACATCCTGATCAAATCAGGAATGTTAACAATAATGTGGGGAGAGGAGGATTCGAACCTCCGAAGGCTTAGCCAACAGATTTACAGTCTGCCCCATTTGACCGCTCTGGTATCTCCCCAATTATATTCAATATCTAAAGAACTGAGCCGATGGAGGGATTCGAACCCCCGACCAGCTGATTACAAATCAGCTGCTCTGGCCAACTGAGCTACATCGGCATGATGTCAATGAAAAGACAAGACTTCTGCTTGTGCTCTGATATCCCTTCAGGCATTTAAAAGATAACTTTCTATTACAAATCCTTTGAATGCTGCGGCTTTCGATGAACTTATACAGGCTTCCAAAAAAAAGCAGTCCTTCTTTTCAAAAAGGACTGCAAAAATAGGAACTATTTTGACACGAACAAATACTTTGCGATTTTTTTTCGTCTAAGCTTCAAAATTATTTTTGAAATTTACCTTTATGCTTATCCAGTTGCTTGCGCAATGCATCCACTGCTGTATCCGTCGCTTCCTCAAAGGTTTTACTTTGCTTCTTGGCAAACAGATCGTTACCCTTGATCTGCAACCTGATTTCAGCTATTTTGTTTTCGGGGGTTTCCACATTACCAAGCTTAAGGATTACCTCACTTCCGATGATTCCGTCATAAACGCCTGAAAGTTTTTCTACCTTATCGTTAATAAATTCCTCAAGCTTTTTATCAGCTTTAAATTTGACGGCATTGATACTTACCTTCATGATAACCTCCTTTTTTTTTATGCCCTTGGATGGGCGAGTTTGTATATAGATTTGAGTTTTTCAATGCTTATATGCGTGTAGACCTGAGTTGCCGCCAGGCTCGAATGGCCAAGCAATTCCTTTATGGCGTTGAGGTCAGCACCTTCATTAAGCATGTGGGTCGCAAAAGTATGCCTGAGCACATGAGGACTTCGGCGCCCTTTCACACCTGCGGCTCCCAGCGCTCTGCTCACTTTCCTGTAGATAAACACCGGATAAGCCTTTTTTCCCTGATCAGTCACAATTATTTCTGAAACACCGGTACCAGCAACACCTGATCTTAAATCTAGATATTCATCAATCAGGCCGATCAGCGCAGGAGTTACCGGTATTATCCGCTGCTTGTTACGCTTTCCGGTGACCTTGATCGTTGCTGCAGCATGATCCAGATCATTGATTCTCAGATTAATCAGCTCCGAAAGCCTTAACCCTGTGCAATAAAGTATTTCAACGATCAACATATCACGGCATTCATGGAAAGAAACCTGTTCATTTCTTTCATTCAGCACTGCTGCCATCTCATTCCTGGACACAAAAACAGGCAACCTCGAAGGCATTCCCAGCGAAGTTGCCCTGAGCAGGGGATTCTCGCTGATGAACCCTTCCTTAAGCAGATAACGAAAATAAACCTTGAGGGATGACAATTTACGGTTGATGCTGCGCGCAGAGAGCCCCGAATCCACAAGTGATGCAAGCCATGAACGGACAATGGGGTAAGTAACCTGTGCGTCGTCGGTCAGATTATATGAATTGTCACAATATTCCTGAAACTGAAGCAGGTCGGTTTTGTATGCATTCAGTGTATGCAGCGAATAGCGTTTAACGAGTAGTAAATAGTCGTAGAATGAATCTCTTATCATGAACAAAAAAAGAAGAAAACTTTGTTTCCTTAATTACAACGTCTAAAATAAGACATTATTACCGGAAATCAAAATTTTCTTCCTTAAATCGCACTTAAATAAGGCGGCCTACTGATCCTGTGCCTGCTGAAGCTGCTGCACGTAGATTGCGTGCAGGCGCTGCTCGCGATTTTTAACTGAAGGCTTGGTAAATTTCTGCCTTTCACGCAGTTCTTTAACAACACCGGTTTTTTCAAACTTTCTCTTCAGTTTCTTTAAGGCCCTGTCAATGTTTTCGCCTTCTTTAACGGGTACGATAATCATGCGAATACGCTCTCTTTCTGTTAATGGTGAAAAAATAATTTCTTAAAAGGGGTGCAAAAATAGAACTATTCTCCGAATAATCAAAATTATAACTCACATTTTTTCAGAGATTTTCTTTCAGATAGTCCTCAATCAGGGTAAAAAGGTGCATACGGGTATTTCCTCCGTAAATTCCGTGATTTCGGTTGGTGTACAGCATCATATCAAACTGTTTGCCCTCCTGCACCAGCCTTTCAGCAAATTCCAGCGTATTCTGCACATGTACATTGTCATCGGCAGTACCATGCACCAGCAATAGCTTACCCTGCAGGTCGCCGGCAAAGAAAAGCGGCGAATTCTGATCATAGCCTTCGGGATTTTCCTGTGGTTTACGCATAAACCTTTCAGTGTAAATATTGTCGTAATAGCGCCAGTTGGTTACAGGTGCCACGGCTATGCCTACCCTGAATGCCCCGTTGCCTTTCACCATGCATGATGAAGAGATAAACCCGCCGTAGCTCCATCCCCAGATGCCGATCCTTGAACCGTCAACGTACGGCAGTGTAGCGGCATAGTTTGCTGCTGCAATCTGGTCGAGGGTTTCATATTTTCCCAGCTGCAAATAGGTAACTTTCCTGAAATCCTCACCCCTGGCGCCTGTTCCACGCGGATCCACGCACATCACAATATACCCCTGCTGGGCAATATACTCATCGAAACCCAATGACCAGCGGTCAATAACCTCCTGCGAGTTCGGTCCGCTGTATTGATTCATCAGCACAGGATATTTCACGGTGCTGTCGAATTGCGGCGGATAAATTACCCAGCCATTCAGCGTGATATCATCAGGCGTGGTAAAACTGAAAAACTTCCTGAGAGTCGGTTTGTATTCTTCCAGCTTTGTCCTGAGTGCCATGTTATCCTCCAACACCCTGATCTGCTTTCCGCCTGCCTCATGCAGGGTATAGACGGGAGGCGTTGTTACCGATGAATAAGTATTGATGAAATACCTGAAGGTAGCACTGAATGCACCGCTATTGGTTCCGGTCAGGGCTGTAAGCCGGTTGGTTTTCTTTCCGTCGAGTCTTACTGAATAGATCTCGCGCTGCAAGGGTGAAACAGCGGCAGCCTGGTAATAAAACAGTTTTTTCAGAGGATCGTATCCGTAAAATTCGGTTACATCAAAGTTTCCTTTGGTCAGTTGTCGTACCATGACCCCTTCCGTTGTAAAAAGATAAAGATGCGACCATCCGTCATGTTCGCTGGTAATTACAAAGTGTTTGCCATCAGGCAGAAAACGCAGATTGTCAAAATTCCCTTCATCAATATATCTTTCATTCTCCTCTGCATACATGACTGATGAAGCGCCATTCAATGCATTGACCTTTAATATTTCCAGCTTGTTCTGAAGTCTGTTAAGCCTCAGCACAGCCAGAACAGACGGATCTGTGGTGAACTTTATACGCGGGATATACTGATCGGTCTCCGTCCCGGTATTTACCCTGAGGGTGTTCCCGCTTTCAAGGTTGTAGACCAGTACACTTACCTTCGAGTTATCCTCCCCTGCCTTAGGATACTTGAATTGACTGTTTGCAGGATACAGGGCATTTTCATCAAGCGAAGGCTTCTGGCCCTGAAACATGGTCATGTTAAACATTTTCACATTCCGCTCATCAAACTTCACATAGGCCAGCCGTTTGCTGTCGGGCGACCAGTCAAAAGCCTTGTTAAATTCAAACTCTTCCTCATAAACCCAGTCCGGGGCCCCGTTGATGATTTCATTGAATTTTCCGTCGGTGGTTATTTGCTTCTCTTCCCCGGTTGCAATATCTGTGATGAAAATATTATTGTCGCGTACAAACGCAACCTTTGTGCCATCGGGTGAGAAAGTAGCCAATTGCTGTTTTCCCTTGCGGGACAATGGCGAAAACGTCTCAGTTGCAATATTAAAAATATAATAATCTGCTTTGAATGACCTCCGGTATAGCGGTTCGTAATCGGACTGTATCAGTATTTCTTTCTCATCGGCACTGAATTCATAATCCACGATCATTTTAATTCCGGAATCTTCGAAACTGTTGAGGTCGAGGATACCGGAAACAACCTCTCCGGTTTTATAGCTTGATTTCACCAGTTTACGGTTATTCTCAGTCAGGGTAGTATAATGCATCCCATCATTCATTGATCTGATTCCCTGCACGGAAGATGCAGCGAAAATCCGCTTTTTCATCAGATCTTCCAGGGTGAAAGCCTTTTGGCCGGTCTGAGCCGGAAGCTGAACCGGAGCCAACACGAACAGGGCAAAAAACCAGATGGTAAAAAGTAACTTTTTCATAATCAGCAGTATTTTATGTTTGAATCCCATCCACTGTTGTTAACATGCAAAGCGTGGAATATAACAGGATTGAAACGCCAAAGGTAACCAGCCTGCCTGACATGGAGAAATGCTGTCCTCAAAAAAGCTGCTGGATGGTTAAAATCTTTGGATTTCTGCATGAAAGTTGTCTTATTATATCCTGGCCGGGAAATCAGGAGAAAGCCGGCAATGGTGCAGATCCGCGAAAGTATCACAAACCGGCCTGCACCCTGAAAAATGCGGTCCGGACCTTAGAAATGCGCAAAAAACTCCTGTTAGAAAAGAAAAATTTCAGCAAATGGATTGGTATCAGTAAAATTTATTAATTTTGCACCCCTCCGGGATGTTAGCTCAGTTGGTTCAGAGCATCGCCTTGACAGGGCGGGGGTCACTGGTTCGAGTCCAGTACATCCCACAGAAAAGACCGCACATTTATCATGGCGGTCTTTTTTCATATAATCAAACAGGCCTCCTGAAAATCCGGAGGCCTGCCTGAACTCAAATTATAACCACATTGCTAGTGAGCCCGGATAATCCGTTGTACCCTGATGGCTGTCGGGGTTCGGATTACACAAATCAACATAGCAAAGCTTTCATTCCTGCTGACATTGTAGACTTCGGTGCGTTCCTGCCCTGCTTCCATATTACCTTCGAAGAGGGTTTTTACCAGATTTCCCTGCATGTCGTAAAGCTGGGCCTGAACCCTGCTGTCTTTATCCACACTGAAGGATACCTCGGTAAATGAACGGAAAGGATTGGGTGCAACCTTTAATTCAATGCCCACAGGCAATTCGTTCCCCAGCGGAAGTACCAGGGAGGACTTGGGCTTGGGAATGAAGAAGATGAAACGGCAATCCTCAAATGCCTGGTTAATCACCTGCACGGCATCCCTGATATCGCTGAGGGTGGGTCCAAGGTTCGGAGGAGGTGCAACACCACCCAGTGCCGAATTGGCCAGTTCATAAACATCCTGAATGGTCGGATTAATACCGAGATAGAGGTATACCGAATAAGGAATGACGAAATGTAATGAATCGTCCAGCGGGTAACTGCCATTGGAAGTACCGCCGCCACAGGCCGACGAAGCCCGGGTGTAGAATTCGGGACTTGTAAGCACAACATCGGCCAGACCGGGCGACAGTCGCATATTCAACTCAAGGGCAATCATCTGCGAAAGCAGCGTATTGTATAGCTTGCCATCATTGTTGAGCAGATAGCCAAAGTTTCCACAGCCCCAGTTGCCGGTCAGTTTATTGGCAAACCCTTCACCCGGCAATATATCCATAATACACTGGGCGCCGCCGTCCACCGGCACACTGAAGGTGCGGCCATTGGCAGGTAAACCAAGCAACAGCGGATCATCCGGATACATCAGTGATTCAATCAGGTCATAAATGGTCTGACCGTTGCAGAATTCTCCGAACTGATCGCTGTAACCTTCCTCAGTCAGTGTACAAACCTCAATCATAGGAGGCTGGCTCCATGCCTGGGTATCCTCGGCCGATGCAGTAACAGGTGTTGTCCCGAAATATCCGGTTACAAACGCGGTATTGGTGAACGACCCGGCTGCAATATCCGGTTCTGTAAGGGTATAAACAGCCGAATAGGCGCTGCTGTTGGTCATTCCAGGAGTCAGGACTTCAATGGCATTGCCGCTGAGATCTGCCAAAGGATCACTGAGGGCAACATCCGTGAGCGTTACGTTTCCGGTGTTGGTAATATCAAATGTATAGACGATTTGATCTCCGGCATTGTAAATACCCAACGGGAAGTTATCCACGAAGGTTCCTGTTTTAACCAGACCGATCGATGGAGCCTGGATAAATGTCTGAACGTCGTCATCGGTATCGTAATACGCATTGACACCTGCCAGACCAATTACCATCGCTGTATTGGAGAGCGATCCTGCATCAATATCCTCCTGAGTTATAGTATAAACTCCTGAGAATGTTGTGTTATCGGTAGCACCCGGAGCCATATTATTGATAGGTCCGCCGTTTACCGCAATCATTGGATCGTTGATGTAAACGCTGGAGAAGGTCAGGTTGCCGATATTGGAAACTGCAAACTGGTATGATACCTGGTCGCCTGCATTATGCACCCCAATGGGCTCATTGTCGATAATGGTACCTGTCTTAACCAGCTCAATATTATTGGATAAAGGCGGTACAAAGTAGATAAATCCGCAATTTTCAAATGCCTCATTGATGTACTTCAGCGCATATTTAATCTGAGCCCGGGTTGGTGCATTCGGACCTGGAATCACCGGAGAGCCTAGTGCAAGGTTGGCCAGATCAAGCAGATCCTGGACAGTAGGATCAGATCCGAGATAGCTATAAACCGAAGGAGGTATTTCATAATAAGTTGAATCATCCAGCGGATAATCATCTTCGCCTCCGCAACCTGAAGCAGATCTGATGTAAAATGCAGAATTTTCCAGCAACAATTCGCCCAATGCAGGAGTCATCCAAAGGTTAAACTGCATCGTAATGGCTTCCACAAGCAGGGTGTTGTTAAATCTGCCATCCGGCTGCAAGAGATCCCCGAAATTGCCGCAACTGTAATTGCCGGTCAATACAAAGGCATTGTTCCAGCTGGGGAAGCGATCAATGATACACTGAGCTCCGCCAACTACCGGTACGGTAAATGAACGGTTACTGGCCGGAAGACCCACTACCAGCGGTCCGTTTTCCTGCAACAGGGATTCCATCAGGTCATAAGAACTGGTGCCATCACAGAATGAAGCAGTGGAACTACCAAGCGTAAACTGGGTCACGGTGCAGTATTCCTCCTCGCACTTCGGCACCTGAATTGTTTGTGTGAACGATGCGGGATTTCCGCAAGCGTCCGTCACAGTCCATGTTCTTGTATATGTAGCAGGTAATGGAGCTGTTGACGCAGGATCAATCACATCCGAAATAACCGTTACCGTTCCGCAATTGTCCGTCCATTCGGGCAGCTGCCACGGCAGCAGATCAAACGGAGTCCCGCATTCAGCCACAATGGTTGAGGGCGGGGTGTTGGTGATGGCGGGGGGTATGGCATCTCCGGATAATG
>JAMLHF010000042.1 GCA_023957275.1 Lentimicrobium sp.
ACCTGAAGCAAGTATTTAATCTACTGAATATTAGTATTTTAAAATATCACACAAATGTAGGAAAAATTTCCGGTCCATTGAACAACTCATGCAAATCATTTAATGAATTCCTGAAAACAGCATAACCGTAACCTTATTGTATCATTGTGAACAATTAGATATTTCATAGGTTTATAGAATCATCAAAACGACAGTAAGTGGAACCGGAAAAAGTAGTCCCTGAACCGAAATCCCCCTGCAAACGGGTTTGCCGGCTTGACGAGGATGGTATGTGTGTTGGTTGTTTCCGCAATCTTGATGAAATTGCCAATTGGTCCATCCTTACCAAAGAAGAAAAACTGGAGGTGCTGCGCAAGGCTCATCTGCGTATGCAGCTCAGGGATATTAAGTTTTGATCATCCTTTCCCGGGTTTATACCCTGACTTCTCAAGTATTTCCTGTGAATCGACGTTGTCGAGGAGTTGTTTCAGGCTCACATTATTCTTTTTCATATAGGCTTTCACAATCTGCCAGCCCAGCCAGGCCCCGGTACGGGCCGGGGATTCCTGCGAAAAGGAGGAAGTAAACGGACCGTCAACCATAAACATACTCATAGCTTTCGAATCAGTTTTGTACAACAACTCATTTTCAATGATAAACTGCCAGAGATTGCGCTCATTTTTTACACACCAGTCCAGTTGTGTCGCATTGAAGCCTATTTTAAAGCGGTCCTCTGAATTTTTGGCTGTTACATCGGCAAAATAGAGTGTTTTCCCTTGTTCTATCATTGCATCAAGCAGGGTATAGGCGCTGCTTTTTTCGGGAATCAGCAGCATGCCAACCTCTTTCATCACATCCGGCACGATATGGTCACGGGTATAACGCCGGGATAAATAGAGCGGAATCCCCAGTTTCTTGTACATTTCATGGTCCTGCCCGAGATACATGTCAAGGGCAATGATCAGTACCGAGTCGGCATATTTGACGGGTAAATGAAAATCGTATCCCGAAACATATGAATAGGTAAGCGGTTTCCTGCCTCCCGGAATTTCCTTTTCGTAAATGCCGAAGGCCTCTTCAAGTTCTTTTTCAAGCCATCCCAGGTCAGGATACTGTTTCATAACCGACTCATAAGAAGCCTTGTTCTGCGGATCACTGATAAACAATTTCAGTTGATCTACCTCTTCATTGCCGATATCTCCGGTTCCCAGAAAGACAGCATAATCAGATGCAACGGCCCTGAGCCTTTTTTCCAGATCGGCTTCACCCGGGCCAAACAATACCTGTTCGTACCGCTTTATGCTGAATTCTTGATCTGCATTCTGAAATTGTAATGAACCGGAGTCGTCTGAAACGGTTTTTCTTCCTGTGTTTTCGCCGGTGCAGGCAGCAAACAGGAGAAGGGCAGGGAAAATCAGTCTGGCAAATCTGGAAAACATAATACCTGAAACGATTGGTGTTTATCTGGCGCAAAATAACAAAAAACCCCTGACATGAGAAGGGCAGGGGTTTAAAACGGTTAAAGTCAGCCTATAGTATTTTCAATCCAAGACTTACCGTGAACATGTTGTTTTTCAGCGTAAGGCCTTCGTTTTTGGAATAATCGGAAATGCCGAATTCATACCTCAGGTCGAGGGTAAACAACAGCAGATCCACCCCGGCACCGGCTTGGATGCCCCAATTGGCACTACGGATATCATCGCCCGTAATGGAGTTATCCCAGTTCTCGCTGTTGATGTCTTTGTTTAGGGCCAGCGAAGCCACCGGTCCTGCCATGATTCTGACATTTAAAAGATCTGTATCAATCAGCTTGCCGCCAAGTAAAACGGGAACATCAAGTGTTTTGATGTGCAGCGATTTCGTGCTGCCGGCAACCTCTGTTTGAGAAAGATCACCCTTGCGGTTCATAAAAAGCAGTTCCGGCTGCAGGTAAAGCTTGTCGCCTATCCTGACGAATGCGCCGAAATGAAGCGAACTTTTTATTTCCTCCTTTATCTGTTCCTGATCGGCGCTGAATCTGGAGAATGAAGCGCCGGCCTTGGGCCCGAAGGTAAAATAAGGAACCTGGGCAGTTGCAGAAAACGCGAAAAAGACAAGTATTGCAATCAGATACTTTTTCATAGATTCTAAATTAATGTTGGCTGAATAAACAAATGACCGGTATAATTTGTCAAATACAATAAACTTGCCATTCTGCTTATTTATTGTGGCAAAAGGTTTGTATTTTTGTGAAATACTTAAATTTTCCGATTATGAAATTGGCACAAAGAGCACTGCTCATTACATTGTTTTTTTTATTTGTTTTAGTTTCCGGTGCATTCGCGCAGTACAAATCAATTGCCATGGGTGTTAAAGTATCCCCGAATATAGGCTGGCTGCGGACGGATGCAGAAGATTACTCCTCCGAAGGCGCTGTTCCCGGCATCTCCTGGGGGCTGATTACCGATTTTTACTTTGCTGAGAATTACGCATTCTCTTCAGGGTTCAATGTCACCTTCCACAATGGTAAAATATCATATCCCGATATCGAATCCTTCAACATCGGGGTACTGAACCGGCAATACCGCCTTAAGTACATCGATATTCCCATGTTGATTAAGATGAAAACCAATGATATCGGAGATTTTCGTTTTTTCGGACAAATTGGTCTGCAACCCGGGGTCAGGATCGGCTCAAAAGCAAAAGACAGTTTCAAATCGGTGGCTCCTCCCTCAACGGTAAAAAGAGAATGGCGTACTATTGATTCGCAAACCAACCTTTTCAGGGTCGCCATGGTAGTAGGGGCCGGCATCGAATACCCCATTGATAATTCCACCTCACTGGTCGGCGGAATCAATTTTGTGAACGGTCTGAGCGATGTGCTGAAGGGGGATAATGAAGTTGACAGCACGGTTGAGCATCTGGCGGTACCCAACGCTTTTGAAATAACCCTGGGAATTATCTTCTGAGTACTGCTGATACAGCCTGCAGTTTATAAAGGGTTAGGCCGGCTCAACAGGGCCGGCGGATGAAAATTTTGTTCACCGGGAAATTATTGCACAGGGTTTGTTACGCACGCCACAGCATGCTGCGTAAGGTTTTGCGGTAAATTGCCGCTGAATTGGCCCGAAAGTCTGATTACGCTTCAGAATTATGTAAATTCGTCCCCTTCAATCCGGATGGTTTATGAAAATTGCATTGGTTCAGCTGAATTATATTATTGGCGATTTTGAAGGCAACAGCCGTAGAATTATTGAGCATATCCGGTTAGCCGGCCGGGAGGGCGCCGAACTGGCGGTTTTTGCGGAACTGGCCGTCACCGGTTATCCCGCCCGCGACTATCTCGAATTTGACGACTTCATCAGCAGGTCGGAGGAATGCATGCAGAGCATTGCTGAGGAATGCCGCGACATCACGGCAATTGTGGGCGGCCCTTCGCGTAACGTTACAGGGCGGGGAAAGCCCCTGTTCAATTCGGCCTGGATACTTGCCGGCGGGCAGGTAAAACAACTGGTTAACAAAAGCCTGCTCCCCAATTACGATGTGTTTGATGAATACCGCTATTTTGAACCGGCAACCGGATCCGGCGTTGTTGAAGTAAACGGGACCCGCCTGGCCGTAACCATTTGTGAAGATATCTGGAATACCGGGGATATTCCGCTTTACCGGAGGTTTCCGTTGGATGAGGCAATCGCACAGAACCCTGAACTGATCATCAATATTGCCGCTTCGCCTTTTCATTACAACCAGGCACTTGATCGCAGGAAAGTACTGAGGGATAATGCGCTTAAATATCAGCTGCCGGTTATTTATGTAAACCATGCAGGGGCCCAGACCGAGCTGATTTTCGACGGGGGCTCCATGGCCTGCGACAACGGGGGGAATATCCGGGAAACCCTGCCTTTTTTTCAGGAAGGTATGAAAATCATTGAAACCGGTGAATCCTGGTACAATGCACCGGTTGCGCCTGAAGTTCAGATAGACGAGAAAGTACGGGATATCGCCCTGATCCATGATGCGCTGGTGCTCGGCATCCGCGATTATTTCGGGAAAATGGGATTTAAAAAGGCGATACTTGGTCTTTCCGGCGGTATCGATTCAGCGGTTACCCTTGCCCTGGCAGCTGAAGCGCTGGGCCCGCAAAACGTGCACGGTATCCTGCTGCCTTCTGAATTTTCATCGGACCATTCCGTTGAAGATGCGAAAGCCCTGGCGGTCAACCTGGGCTGTCCCTATGAGGTCATCCCGATTTCGGATACTTTCCATACACTTGAAAATACCATGCAGCCATTTTTCAAAGATCTTCCATTCGGGTTGACCGAGGAAAACATGCAGGCACGGATCAGGATGGTGATCCTGATGGCGATGGCAAATAAATTCGGGTACATTTTGCTGAATACCAGCAACAAGAGCGAAGCAGCCGTGGGCTATGGCACCCTTTACGGCGATATGTGCGGCGGACTTTCGGTGCTCGGCGATGTTTACAAAACCGATGTTTACCGCCTGGCGCATTATATAAACCGGATCACGGAAGTTATTCCGATGAATTCAATTGTTAAACCGCCCTCGGCTGAACTGCGCCCCGGACAGAAAGACAGTGATTCGCTGCCCGAATACGATGTGCTCGATCAACTTTTGTTCCAATATATTGAAAAACGCAGGGGAAAGCGGGAACTGGAAGAGATGGGATTCGCCCCGGCGCTGGTTGCCCGCGTACTGAAAATGGTGAATACAAATGAGTGGAAACGGTATCAGACTCCACCCATCCTGCGTGTTTCACCCAAGGCTTTCGGCATGGGCCGGAGAATGCCGATAGTGGGGAAATACACCGGGTAATTTATGCAAACATGACTTTTCTCGTTTTGAAACGAAGAAAATCATAACCATTTTCGTTTTGGAACGAAAAAGGTTAAGGCTTCAGTTTTATCATATAAATACAACAAGATCAAAAAAGCCTTATTAATTGATACTTTATGGCCTTTCGGAATTACAACCGCTGAAATTCTACCAGGTTTATTGGAATAGAATCCCAAAACTTTGTAAGGATGGATACTTTTTGGAATGAAATCCCAAAACTTTGAAAAAAGAGATAGTTTTTGGAATGTAATCCCAAAAATATTGACTACTTACCAGCATAATTTTATGAGTACATACTATACCCGTTACGGATTAATAAAACTACGTTCTAACAACTAAAATGGATAGAAATAACTGGATGAATAACAATAAGTAATCAATTTTCATCTTTTGTGAAATAGATTTTGAAACGCATGGCTATCTTCCATTGGTAATGAAAGCTATCTTCCATTGGCAATGATAAATGCCGCATTTGAATATCTGGGTTCGAAATTCAGTCAGCGCATTTTGTCGGGAAAAGAAATAGCCCCAAAGCTATTTTGTAAATACTTTGGGGCTGAATGATTCATGTTGCATCCACTTTTACAGCAAACTCTTATTAACGCAACAGGATGTTAAAAAATAGTTGTGCAAAGGGTTGAGCAGAAATGGATTACATATTCAATGCTTCCACCGATTTGATTTCGGGCAGGGCTTTTCTCACGGCTTCTTCCACGCCGTTTTTAAGGGTCATACGGCTGAACGGGCAGGAACCGCAGGCGCCCTGCAATTCAACATTTACCACCTTGTCATCGGTAAGTTCAACAAAGCTGATATCGCCGCCGTCGGCCTGCAGGTAAGGCCTGATCTGCTCAATGATGTTTTTGACTTTTATGGTCAGTTCTTCGTGGTTTGACATGTTTTTTGTGATTTAGGGTAAAGGTTTGATGGGTTACTTGGTGATTTCCACAATTTTAGTCGGAGCCAGGGTGGCATTGCGTATGGCGATCTGCTGGGCAGTGTTTTCAGCCAGTTTGATAAAGGCTTCAGATACCGGTGAACTGAAATCAAGCGCGATGGGACTGCCCTTGTCGCCCGATTCGCAGATCCCCTGTACCAGCGGAATCTGGCCAAGCAGCGGGATGTTGTGCTCTTCTGCCAGGCGTTTGCCGCCCTCTTTTCCGAAAATAAAGTATTTGTTTTCAGGCAGTTCGGCCGGGGTAAACCATGCCATATTTTCAATCAGGCCGAGGATGGGAACGTTGATGCTCTCCTGGGTAAACATACCGATGGCTTTCCGGGCATCCGCCAGGGCCACTTCCTGTGGCGTGGTAACGATGCATACGCCGGTTACAGGCAGTTGCTGCACAATGGTCAGGTGAATGTCGCCGGTTCCGGGGGGCATATCAATAACCAGGTAGTCGAGCTCGCCCCAGTCGGCTTCGCTGAAAAGCTGGGTCAGCGCATTGCTGGCCATGGGCCCGCGCCATACAAGGGCTTTGGCAGGATCCACAAAAAAGCCGATCGACAGAATATCTATCCCGTACTTGCGAACCGGAACAACATAGGCTTTCCCGTTTTTCTCAACGGCAGCCGGTTTGGTATTCATCTCGTTGAACATCAGGGGAACGGAGGGCCCGTAGATATCGGCGTCAATGAGTCCCACCCTGGCGCCTGTGCGTCCGAGGGCTACGGCCAGGTTGGCAGCTACGGTTGATTTACCTACGCCCCCTTTACCTGATGCAACAGCTATTATATTTTTTACGCCCTGCAGCAGCGGCTGTTTGTCGGCCCGGCGGGTGGTTACCCTCGATGTCATCTCCACATTAACTTCAGCCCAGGGGTCAACCAGTTGCTGAATGGCAGCAATGCAGTCTTTTTTGATTTTGTCCTTCAGCGGACAGGCGGGGGTGGTGAGTACAACTTTAAAAGAAACCCTGTTGCCCTCCACCTGAACATCTTCTATCATGTTCAGCGTGACCAGATCGCGCTTCAGGTCAGGGTCATTAACGGTTCTTAAAGCATTGATAACGTCTTCTTTAGAGAAAGCCATGGCAGTAACGTTTGTTTTAATTTAGATTTTGTAAAGATAAGGGTTTTTTAGAAATGCACCGATGTCCGGGGTTTTTTCAAAAAGCTGTTCATCAGCTGGCATTACAAGCGGTTTTGGCTTATCTTTGTAAGAATCATCATTATATTACACAATTTTGTCAGGGATGAAAAAGCTTTTGACGGCTGTATGGATTTTGACATTACTGTTGCTGAGTAACGTTCCCGCAGAGGTTCAGTGTCAGATTATCGCTGACCACACAGTGGTGGACAAGTATGATCAGATTCCGCAGCAATATATCGATAAGGTGAAAGAGATGTGGGTGATTGTTGCCGGGGAGTCTCACTCAAAGGGATACAGGATCGGCTGCCGTTTGCTCGAAGAGCTGGATCCCCGGTTTCAGGTCAGCATCAGGGAATCCGGAGTCCCCGAAGGGTATACAGATGCCCACATGCGCCTGAGCAGTGCCACCTGGGGTGACCTGAACAACCCCGACGGATGGGTATACAGCTACGGAGAGGAAGACTGGTTTACCAATGCCACCGCCCTGACACGAACCCGGGCCCACCTTACCCATTGCAATACCAATAACCTGGCCATTGCTGCCATGGGTTTCGGCTGGTGCTGGGACATGACCAGCAATAACTGGCCGGCCGGAACTCCCGATCCTGTTCACCAGGTAAGATGGGCCGGGCGTTCCTCCGCGGGGCCGGAGGGTAGCAAGCGCTGGGGATTGGATGCCGGTGACTACGCCCTCACGGATAATTCAGTATGCATGGATACCTATCTGAATGCCACCGACGGGTATAACGCCTTTTGCACCGGCAACACTTACCCGACCAAAGTTTTTTACACGACCGGCCCGGTGGATGCGAACGAAAATCTGGGTGAAAACGGATACCAGCGTTTTATCAAACATGAGTATATCAGAGATTTTGTGCATGCCGGCGCCGGGCGCATCCTTTTTGATTATGCCGATATACTTTGCCGGAATGACGCCGGGGAACGCAGGGTAGTGTCATGGACTGATTTCGGAGGTGTAACCCGGGAGTATCAGGCTATTCACGCGGACAACCTGATTGATCTGGATGGCGGTTATGTGGAGGACGGGGATCATATCGGCGAAAGAGGGGCCGTAAGGCTGGCAAAAGCACTCTGGTGGATGCTTGCCCGAATGGCCGGTTGGGATGGGCAGCCCCTGGCAACCGATGAAAAGCCAATGGCAGACAGAACAATAGTTTACCCTGTTCCGGCCAGAGATTTTCTGATTGTTGAGCCGGAAGATCTTTCAGGAGTGATGCTGGCTGAATTATTTGATGTCAGGGGAAATATCATCCTTTCAGAAAATATCACCGGAATCAATACAAAAATCAATTTGAGCGGACTCGACTCCGGGCTATATCTGTTAAAGATTACTGCCGGTGATCAGATTGCGTATCGTAAAATCATCAGGCTTTGAGCAGGAATAAAATTACTTTGCAGTTGCATTGATTTGCAGAAATAAGGAACCTTTTTCAGCAGATCATTTATTGGTAATCAGCTATGCGATATCGGTTGTTTTTTGCTTTATGTGTCCCACTTATGCTTTGGGGATGCCGGATCATCCCGCCGGTTCAGCAAAACGATGGTGAAACAAAGCAAGCCTCTGTATTTGACAATAACACAATGCAGCGGCAGTTTGAAAGCCTCACCTTCCGGGTATACAGGATTGTAACCTATGTAACCTACGAATCACAGGTTTTTGAGCAAGGTAGCGGCCTTACGCTAAAGGATCTTGAAGGACAGGGTTTTGATTTTTCATTGATAAAGGCCCGTTTGACGCATAATGAATCTTTCAGCGGTACGGGAATCCTGATTAAGGGGAATGCCGGGAAATCCCTGCTGCTGACCTGCGCGCATGTCATAGATTTTCCCGACACGGTTTTCACTTATGATGACAATGCCAGTTCATCCGGGCACCGGTACCTGCTGGGCTTGTCGGTGAAGACAAGTCAGGTGATTCAGGTCAGTGGCAACAATCTTCATTGCAGGGCCGAAATTCTTGTTTCCGATCCCGTCAATGATCTTGCGCTGCTCGAAATTCCGCCGGGTTCGGGAGAAGTTCATGGAGTAATCCCCATGGCTGCTGGAAGTGATCTTGCCTGGGGCGACAGGGTGTGGCTGACGGGCTATCCTTCGGGAAGGTTTATGATGACTTCCGGCCTTATAAGTAATCCGGGCAATTCCGATGGTTTACTGATGACCGATGCGCCTTTTAGTGAAGGCTACAGCGGTGCGCCTGCCTTTGTTTACGATCGGCGGGCAAACGGATTCCGGCTGGCCGGTATCGGGCGTTCTGTGGCCGCCCGAAGCAGTTATGTGCTGCGTCCGGAAAAGGAGATCCATGAAGCGCCTTACAATATCTCCCTGCCCTATACCGGGCCCGTTTATGTGCGCACGGAGCGCGAACCGGCGCCCGGGGTCACTTTCCTTATCGGTAGCAGCATGCTGGATGATTTTCTGAAATCCTGTGATGCAGTGCTTCAATTGAACGGTTGGGGTGGCCTTGCCCGTGAAATGAGGCAGGAAGTGAATTAGATCCCGAGTTCCCGGGACGGGTCCCAGAATAGTTCTTTAAAATTCAATATTTTATCTTCTTCTACCACCGCGCCTTCCTGTTCAAGCAGTTTTCGCATCAGATCAGGATGGCCGAAATGATGTTTGCCGGTAAGCAAACCGTTGCGGTTAACCACCCGGTGTGCAGGTACCGGCTCCGGGCAACCGTGGGAGGCATTCATCGCCCATCCGACCATGCGCGCAGATCCCCGGCTGCCCAAAAATGCAGCGATGGCCCCGTATGAGGTAACCCTGCCGTAAGGGATCAGTTTTACGACCTCATAGACATTCTCAAAGAATGAAGCCCGGGCATCTGCCTTCACCGTTTTCATTTTAATTTGAATCTCAGGTACTTGATAGGAATGCCCTGTGCGAGAAATATCTTTTCGTAATGGGTTTGTGTGAGCATCACATCTTCCGTTAATCCGCTGTTGTACAGATCGAACGTATGCATCAGCAGTTCATGGCCTTCAGCGGCAATTGTTTCGAGGGTATATTCAAAAAATGCAAGATTGTCGGTTTTCAGGTGTATGATGCTGCCGGGTTTGAGCAGGGTCTTATACCGGTTCAGGAACATTGGTGAAGTCAGCCGTTTTCTGGCTTTGGCAGGCTGGGGATCGGGAAATGTAATCCAGATGCCGCTCACCTCGCCCGGTGCAAAAGCGTTAAGTATCATATCGATACGCATGCGCAGAAAAGCCACATTGGGGAAGCCGTTTTCGAACGATGTCCTGGCGCCCCGCCATATTCTCGCCCCTTTGATATCAACGCCTATATAGTTATTTTCCGGATATTTTTCTGCAAGGGCAACGGTGTACTCCCCTTTGCCGCATCCGAGTTCCAGGATGACGGGGTTTTCATTTCCGAAAAAACCATGCCACTTGCCTTTTTGTTCGAAACCCCGGACCAGTTCTTCAAATGCCGGCTGGAAAAGGTGCGGAAAGGTGGCGTTTTCCGCGAATCGGTCTAATTTTCGCTTGCTCAATGACGGGATTATTATGGCCGGACCGTGGTTGTCCGGGATTAATGGCTTGCAAAAATAGCAAACAGCACCTTACCTGCAGTAAAACAGGGAGTCATGCGTAAGAATTTTTTCGCGGATTACCTGCGGGTCAGCAGCCAGGCATCGGGAAATTTGCCATGGCGAAGTTCATTCATCTTGCTGATTGCCAGATCTTTGTTATTGAATCCGGCCGCGCTTACATGGTAAAGGCCCCGGCTGTTTTGCCCGGTTATGCGGGCATCGTATCCTGCAGCCCTGAGTTCACTTACCAATTTCTCGGCATTCTCCTGAATGCTGAAAGCCCCGGCAATTATAAAGTAAATGTCCGGCTTAACCGTTTCTGCTGGTTCGGGGGTGGCAACCGGCTCCGGGGTGATTTCGGCCGGGCTAACCGTATACGTTTTCACTTCAGGGGTGTCTGCAATCACCGGTGCCGGTGATTCGGTCCGGGCCGGAAGCAGGGATGCGTAGTTATTCTTCAGCCGGGTCAGGCCTCCGGTATTCAGTGCACTCCATAAAGAAATGGCGGCAAGGGGCAGCAGTATGGCGGCCCACCTGAGTGTGGAAGGAAGCTTGCGCATGGAAGGCACTGCACGGCTTCCGGTCAGGCTGCGGCTGATCTTTTCCTGGAAACCTTCCTGATTAACAGGTTCGGAAGTAAATGGAACAAGGCCGAAGGCATCATCCAGAAAGTTTACTCCCTTTTCAGGAATAAAACTCAGGTTGTTCTCACGATCGGCAATAAGTTGCCCAACCCCTGTCAACCTGATTTCACCTTTTTTACTCAGCAGGTTCAACAACCCGTTCACTTCTGTCTCTATCAGCCTGTTGGCTTCAGCAAAGGTAATCTTATCGGTGGATGCGATGGCGTTGGCCAGGATACCGTCGTTGTTGCATAACCTGGCATTGAAAGCAAGTTGCCTTGATGGAGGCATGAAGGTATGCGTTACCGGGTGAATGGTAGCCGGGGTGTAATTGGCAATGAATCCGCCAAGACCGGGGATAATCACGCAATCATGCTCAAACAGTAAGTTACAGATGTACTTTTCAAGATTCATAACAACGGTTTTACTTCAAAGGAGCCGGGTTAAATAACTTATTCGGAATGTCTTCCGGTTCCTGCCTGATCACAGGTTATGCCCCTGTCAAACGCAGCGCTAAGATAAAGGGTTGAAACCGCTTTTTCAAGCGATGTTGGTAAGTTTTGATAAGTCTTCAGGAGTGTCAATGCCAATGGTTTCAAAATCAGTGATATTGGTCTGAATGGAGTATCCGTTCCATAGCCAGCGCAACTGCTCCAGCGATTCAGCGGTTTCGGGCGGGGCAGGCGGAAGCATTGAAATTTCCTGCAACGTTTGCGTGCGGTAGGCATATATGCCGATATGCCTGTAAAATGTGAATGCCGATGTCCATGCTTCATCAGGATGCTGCCTGATATGCGGAATGGGCGACCTGCTGAAAAGCAGGGCCCTGCCGGTTTTGTCAGTAACCACCTTTACCACGTTGGGATTGAACAGGTCTTCCGTTTTATCGATAACCTTGATCAGGGTGGCAATCCGGGTTTCGTTGCTGCTGAATAAGCTAACCACACTTTCGATCTGCTCCGGACGGATGGTTGGTTCATCGCCCTGGATATTGACTGCAATATCATAGTGTTCACCGTTTCCGGCAAGCATTCTTAAGGTCTCCGCAATGCGGTCCGTTCCGCTGGGGTGGTGCGGGCTGGTCATGATAACCCTTCCTCCGAAACCGGTGACATGATCGGCAATTCTGCCATCGTCAGTGGCCACGATCACGGCGTTAAGCAGCGCACAGCCGGAGGCCTGTCTATAAACCCGTTCAATCATGCTCATTCCCCGGATCATCACCAGGGGTTTCCCCGGAAAACGGGTGGAGGCGTATCTGGCCGGGATGATGCCGGCAACAGTAAGGCCGGTATCAGAAAAGTCCATGGATTTCGGCATTGATTTTATCAATTACCACCGCCAGATCTTCGGGTTTTTCCGAAAAATTGAGGTTGTCCACCTCCACAACCAGCAGTTTGCCCAGTTTGTAGCCGCCTATCCATGCTTCGTAGCGGTCGTTCAGACTTTTCAGGTAATCCAGCCTGATGGAATTCTCATAATCCCTGCCGCGTTTCTGAATCTGCGAAACCAGGGTAGGTACACTTGCCTTGAGATAGATCAGCAGGTCGGGTGGTTTTACAAAAGTGCTCATCAGTTCAAACAGGGAGGAGTAATTCTGAAAGTCACGGGTAGTCATCAGGTTCATCGAGTGCAGGTTAGGGGCGAAGATGTATGCGTCTTCATAAATGGTCCTGTCCTGAACCACCGTTTTGCCGCTGTTCCTGATTTCAATAATCTGTCTGAACCTGCTGTTGAGGAAGTAAACCTGCAGGTTGAACGACCAGCGTTGCATATCCTCATAGAAACTGGGGAGATACGGATTGGTTTCAACATCTTCGAAATGGGCCTGCCAGCCAAAATGCTTGGCAAGTAACCCGCAGAGGGTGGTTTTCCCTGAACCGATATTTCCGGCGATGGCTATATGCATTGGATTTGTTTTGTATAGTGTCTTAACGGGATTAATTGTCAGCCCTTACGGCTCATTTCCAGGATCTCATCCACATATTTGCGGTCGTTGGAAAGCCTGGGGACTTTGTACTGTCCGCCGAGCCTGTCCCTGAGTTTAAGCCATTGGTAAAAGGTGCCCGGCGCCATTGGTTTAACAATCGGGTTTCCGAGGATCATGTTGTGATACCGTTTGGCTTCATAGTCGGAGTTCAGCGATTTTAATGCGTTATCCAACACTTCGGCGAAGTAGTAGAGATCTTCAGGCGGGGTGGCGAATTCAATCAGCCATTCGTGCGCCCCGCTTCCGGTATCTCCGAAATATACCGGTGCAGCCGTATATTCATTCAGCATGGCGCCGGTTTTAGCGCAGGCGCAGTCAAGGGCTTTCTGCGCATTGTCAATGATCAGTTCCTCCCCGAAGGCATTGATGTAATTTTTTGTTCTGCCGGTGATCCTGATCCGGTATGGGTCGGTAGAGGTAAAGGTAATTGTATCACCGATCTTATACCGCCACAAACCGGCATTGGTGCTGATGATCATGGCATAGTTGATGCCGGGTTTCACATCGCCGAGTGGCACCGGTTTGCCCTGTCCGGTGCCTTCATCATCCAACGGAAGGAATTCATAAAAAATGCCATAATCCAGCATCAGCAGCATATCATCAGCCACGATCCGGTCCTGAATCCCGAAAAAGCCTTCGGAGGCATTATAGGTTTCAAGATAGTTCATGGGCTCCGGAATCAGTTTTTTAAACTGACTGCGGTAAGGGGTAAAGCTGACACCTCCATGGATAAAAAGCTCAAGGTTGGGCCACACTTCCCTGATATCCTCCTTACCTGTAATTTCTAATATGCGTTTCAGAAGAACCAGGGTCCACGAAGGGACGCCCGTTATATTTGTTACGTCTTCCTTACTCGTTATGGATGCTATTTTTTCAATTTTTTGCTCCCATTCACTCATCAGCGCGACGGAAAGTTCCGGGGTGCGGATCAGTTCGATCCAGGAGGGGAGGTTTTCCATCAGGATTGCTGAAACATCACCTACCATCGTCCCGGCCTCCGGGTTGTCAGGAAAATGTGAACCGCCCATTCCCAGCAACTTACCGGTGAAAATCCGGGTATCCGGATTGTTGTTGCAGTAAATGGATAACAGGTCTTTTCCGCCCTTGAAATGGCATTCGTCCAGCGCTTCCTGACTTACAGGAATAAATTTGCTTCTGTCGCTGGTCGTTCCTGATGATTTGGCAAACCATTTAACTTCCGAATTCCAGAGAAGATTCTGTTCCCCCTTCCGGAGACGGTCGATATATGGCTTAAGGTCCTCGTACTCGGTCAACGGAACATGCCGGGCAAAGGCTTCATAGTTTTCAATGCCGGCATACCCGTATTTTTTTCCCCATTCCGTGTTCCGTGCCGAAAGGATCAACCGCCTGAACCATTCTTCCTGGACATCGTGGGGGTATTTCATGAAAAGCTCAAGCTGATGCATGCGTTTTTTCATGAACCATGAAATCACGGAATTGATTATCGTCATCTGGAACTGTTTTGTCATTACAAAATTAATTTTTAATCCGTAACCACCACGGGCTTTCAATGCGAATGATCCTTTTTTGGAAAAAGAATTTTTCCGCCCCTGCCCGGGGTTAGTTCACAGGTCTTTGCCCGGCTGAAAGTTTAAGAATACAGGCAGATTATGCACGAATGCATGTATATTTGCATTAACGCGGAGAAATTGCTGCCTTATGATCGTATTTCCAAACGCAAAGATTAATCTGGGCCTCAGGATTCTGAGAAAAAGAACCGATGGATTTCATGACATTGAAACCATTATGATTCCTATTGGCCTGTCAGATGCATTGGAGATTGTTCCTTCCGCTGACGGAAAATTTGCATTCACCGCTTCAGGAATTGCAATTCAGAGCGATCCGGAAGAGAACCTTTGCGTTAAGGCTTTCAGGATGATGCAGCGGAAGTACGGGCTTCCGGAAGTAAAAATTCACCTGCATAAAGCGATACCGGCCGGGGCCGGGCTTGGCGGGGGATCGTCGGATGCCGCCTTTGCCCTGAAGCTGACCCGGCGGTTGTTCAGCATTAAAGTTTGCGGAAGTGAATTACTCGAAATGGCGGCTGCCCTGGGCAGCGACTGTCCCTTTTTTATCGAAAACAAAACCTCCGTTGCCGCTGGCCGGGGAGAGGCGCTGCAGCCTTTTCCCTTGTCCCTGAAGGGATATCACCTTTTACTGGTTAAACCGGATATTAATGTTTCCACGCCCTGGGCCTACAACAATATTACCCCGTCCGGGATACCGCTTCCGGCCCCTGATCAGCTTCGTGAAACGGAAGCCTGGGATGCGATGCTTGTCAATGATTTTGAGCCGGCAGTGATGAAAACTTATCCGGAGATAAAGGAGGTTCGTGACAGGATCCGGGACCTGGGCGCATTTTATACCGCCATGAGTGGCAGCGGTTCTGCGGTTTTCGGATTATTTAAAAGCGCTCCTTTAGTGAGTAAGGAAGATTTCAGCGGGATGTTTGTCTGGCAGGAATTGTGCTGAATTTCCCGGTGAGGAAAGATTTACAGATTACCGTTTAATAAAATCAATCACAATTTTAAATTGCGAGTCGGGACAGTCAGGCCGTTGAACTGCTGCCCTGCTGATATCTTTGTTATTTGGGTGCCACCCTGAGCAGGTAAATGCCAAGCAGTCCAAAGATAAAATTGGGAATCCAGACGGCAACTACGGGCGGCAGATTCCCGAAGGTGGCAAACACGGTGGTTACCTGCATAAACAGGATAAATGCAAAGCAGATCGTAATGCCTACCCCGAGGTTGAAGCCAATGCCCCCCCTGACTTTCCGGCTCGAGAGGGATACCCCGATCAGGGTCAGGACAATGGTCGCAAACGGGAACGCGATCCTTTTATGCTTTTCAATCTGGAATTTCATCAGATTCCCGGATCCGCGCATTTTTTCGGCATTGATAAAATCGCGTAACTCCCGGTAATTCATATAAATGGCATCATCCACATCCACGGCAAAATCTTCAGGCCTCAAATTCAGCAGGGTATCAAACTTTTGTCCGCGGGTGATTATTTCCCCGCTTTCCTGAATTTGTCTTTTTACCCAGTTTTCTATTTTCCACATGCCGGTGATGCTGTCCCACCTCAGGTAATCGCTGCTGAGCTTGTAGTCCATACCTCCCTCGTGATAACCTTCCAGCGAAAAGCGGTAACCTGACTTGTTCTTCATGTCAAAGCTTTCGACATAGGCAAAAACACCGGGGCTGATCTGCATATGGATATTGTTCATATTCGCCTTGCGCTGGCTTTTAAGGTATTTTTTCTGGAACTCCTGCATGTTCTTGCTGGTTTCAGGGATCACAAAATTGGTCAGTCCGAACGACATCAGGGCAAGGAAAAGCGAGGAGATCAGGTAAGGCCTTAGCATGCGCCTGAAACTGACGCCGCTGTTGAGTATGGCAACAATCTCGGTGTTGGCGGCCAGTTTTGAAGTAAAGAAAATAACGGCTATAAACGTGAACAGCGCGCTGAAAAGGTTGATAAAATAGGGGATGAAATTGGCGTAATACTGGAAGATGATAGCTTCGAGCGGGGGCTTGCGTTCCAGAAAGTCATCAATTTTTTCAGAAATATCAAAAATAATGATGATAACCGCCAGCAAGGCAATGGCATAGAAGAAAGTGCCCAGGAACTTGCGTATGATGTAGAGGTCAAGTTTTTTCATGCTTTTCTGCCGGTGCCGGGATTGTTAACGGGCTTCGGTTGTCTTTATTATATGCGTTGCCCCAGACGTTTTACCATTGCATCTTTCCAGCTGCTGAATGTTCCCTCTTCTATTTTTCTGCGCGCCTCATCAACCAGCCGGAGGTAAAAGGCGATGTTGTGCTGGCTGGCGATCATGGGCCCGAGGATTTCGCCGGCTACGAACAAATGCCTGACATAAGCCCTGCTGTATGCGCTGTCGACAAAAGATGTTCCGTCAGGATCCAGGGGCGAAAAATCGGCTTTCCATTTTTCGTTTTTCAGGTTGATGACGCCCTGGCTGGTAAAGATCATACCGTTGCGGCCGTTGCGCGTCGGCATCACGCAGTCGAACATATCCACTCCCTGGGATATGCCTTCCAGAATATTTACCGGAGTGCCTACGCCCATCAGGTAGCGTGGCTTGTCGTGAGGCAATATGCTGCAGACCAGTTCGGTAAATTCATACATGGTTTCCACCGGTTCGCCCACTGCCAGGCCGCCGATGGCGTTGCCTCCGGCGTTGCATGAAGCGATTTTCTCGGCCGATTGTATCCTCAGATCTTTGTAAACGCTGCCCTGTACGATGGGGAAGAGGGTCTGGCGGTAGCCGTACAGGTCTTCGGTTTCATTAAAGCGGGCGATGCAGCGGTCGAGCCACCGGTGGGTAAGCTCCATGGATTTGAGGGCATAGTTGTAATCGCAGGGGTAGGGGGTGCATTCGTCAAAGGCCATGATGATGTCGGCGCCGATGATGCGCTGGATATCCATGACCCGCTCGGGACTGAACATATGTTTCGATCCGTCGATGTGCGACTGGAAAACGACGCCTTCTTCCTTCATTTTACGGCGGTCGGTAAGCGAATATACCTGGTAGCCGCCGCTGTCGGTAAGTATGGGCTTCTTCCAGCCGTTGAATTTATGCAATCCGCCGGCTTCGCGCAGAATATCCAGTCCCGGCCTGAGGTAAAGGTGATAAGTATTGCCTAAAATGATCCGGGCTTTCACATCTTCGTCCACATCCCTGATATGCACGGCCTTCACGGTTCCGGCTGTACCCACGGGCATAAATACCGGCGTGGCAATTTCGCCATGATCAGTAGTGATCAGGCCTGCGCGGGCATTTGAACGGGAATCGGTATGCGTAAGCCTGAACTCCATGAAACAAAATGTGTTTTAAAAATTTGAGGATGCAAAGTTAGCAATCTTCGGGGGATTGAAAGCAAAGGAATTCAGGGGTTGGTAAGGGGGAGCCTTTTACCGGTTTATTCACATGATTACCCTTATAAGCGCGCTGAACGGAATTGAAGTGCTGAAAACAGAAAAATCGCTTCGTTAAACAAGCTTCTGAACGGTTGAGGTACGCGTGTAATAAAGCTTGGAAACAAGGCGAAAAGATACGCATTGAAGGACATATACTTACATTACCGCCAAATGATAAAACAACACTGTTGTCAAATTGTTACTTAATGAGAGAAAAAGAGCAATGAGAATAAGCAACAGATATACAAACAGCATATTTGCAAACCGGACGAATTGTTTTCTCTGAAGCACTCAGGAAAAGTTAAATTTACCAAATAGATTAACGAGCAGGAATATGACCGAATGAACACCATCGAAAATATCACCCGTCAGACACAACACAAATCAATTGCTGTTCTTCCGTTTGTAAACCTGAGTTCTGACCCGGACAATGAATATTTCAGCGACGGCATAACAGAAGAAATCATCAATGCACTGACCACCGTGCAAGGTTTGAAAGTCATTGCCCGCACTTCTTCTTTTACCTTTAAAAATAAAAATATTGATATCCGGACGATAGGCAGTCAGTTAGGTGTAAGTACTGTTTTGGAAGGGAGTGTGCGAAAGGTGAAAAACAGGGTTCGGATTACTGCCCAGTTAATAAACACCACCGACGGATCTCACTTTTGGTCGAAAAACTTCGACCGGGAAATGGAAGATATTTTTTCACTTCAGGATGAAATCAGTCTGCTCATTTCGGACCAGATCAGGGAGAATTTTGGACATTTTGACATCCCATCCCATCCACACAACTATCCTACCCGAAAGATAGACGCTTACGATTTGTTTCTGAAGGGGAGCTATCATCTGAAAAGGAAAGGCTATGATGATGTAAAAAAATCGATCAGTTTTTTCAGAGATGCGATTAACGTCGACCCAAACTATGCCGAAGCCTTTTCGATGTTAGGCGAAGCGTATATTCATGCTGCTGGTTTTGGAATGATGTCAACAAAGGAAGCGCACGAATTGGCCAGAGAATCGGCAGAAAATGCCATTGCGCTGGATGCGGAAAATGCATATGCACATAAAGTGCTCGCCTTTGTGAAGTTGTTTTACGATTGGGATTGGGAAGCGGCTTATGATGCTTATAACAAAGCTATTGCTTATGGCTTGCCTGAACAAAATGAATTTATCTCATACTACTACATATTTGTAGAAGAAGATTATGAAAGAGCAATTCAGGTTGCCCGAAAAGTGACGGAAACAGATCCCCTTCATGTTATTTCGCATTGGCAACTGGGATTGACTTATTATTTTGCCCGCAGGTTTAAGGAAGCCATCGCCGCTTTTAGCGCAGCTTTGGATATTGACCCGAATTTTAGTGAAGCGATCCGCTACCGGGGTCTGGTCAAAGGCTATTTGGGTAAATACCAGGAGGCATTATCCGACATACACCGGGCACTTGAACTGTCGAGTGGACAAGGGCTGGCCAATCTGGACCTTTTGGTGGTGAAAATTCTGATGGGGAAAAAAAAGGAGGTAGTTGCTGTCATGGAAAAGTCAGAATATGTTGACTCATCAGATCCGGCTATTTTATATTCTCTTTTAGATATGCCGGACGAAGCCATTTTCTGGCTGAAAAAAGCCTGTCAGGAACGTTCGGTGATGATGGTATCGCTGAAAAACTTTTGGGTGTGGGATAACCTTAGGGATGATCCGCGTTTTAAGGAAATGTATGACAAGATGAACTTCCCGCCTTCTGTTGAAAACCAGTGCAAAACTGATCCAGTTACGATTGGTCAGATAACCACAACCAATGCTTCTTTATTGAATGAAAGCGAAATCAGATATTATTTGCAACAGCTTGAGCAACTGGTGCATGAGGAAAAGATCTATACCGACTCTTTGCTTTCGTTGCGGCAGGTAGCAGATAGGATAGGATTGCATCCAAACAGATTATCATGGCTGCTCAACGATCAACTTCACAAAAATTTCAATGAATACATCAATGCTTTCAGACTGGAGACCTTTAAAGTAAAAGCCTTAGACCCCCAAAATAAACATATTACTATTTTAGGACTTGCCTATGAAAGTGGGTTTAATTCAAAAACAAGCTTTAACAGTTATTTTAAAAAAATGGAGGGCATCACACCAACAGCCTGGGTAAAGAAGCAGGAAAAATGATTGCACAAGACAACCTGAAAACCAATCCGCTGACGTCGTATCAGATTATTCTCATTGTGCTGTTTGTTTTCATCATATTCACCATTGTTGTGGATTATATGACGCTGCCCGCACTTTCGGCGATTTTGCTTCCGAAACTGCAAATCACCACCAAAGAGTTTGGATTTGTTGTGTCAGCTTATGCTTTCAGTGCAGGCATATCGGCATTTCTGGCAACCGGGTTTTCTGACAGGTTCGATCGAAAGAATTTACTATTGGTGTATTACGGCGGTTTTTTATTGGGTATGCTGCTTTGTGCTACCGCAAATTCTTTGTTGGTCCTGATTATTGCAAGAATTGTTTCAGGGGCTTTTGGTGGGGTCGTGGCTGCTGTAATCTTTGCCATTGTTGCCGATCTGTTTCATAAAGACCAACGCGGCCGTGTAATGGGTTTTGTGCAATTGGCTTTTGCTGCGAGCCTTGTGGCCGGATTGCCGCTGGCCCTGTATCTGGCAACCAACTTTAACTGGCGGCTTACCTATTGGATATTTTTCTTGTTTGGAATCCTGATTTTTTCTGTAGTTATTTTTAAAGTCAACCCTATCAAAACGCATCTAAACAATGCCTCAAAAGACCAACCGTTGACGCATTCATTGCATATCGTAAAGAATCGTGATTATTGGACCGTTTTTCTAAATAACATTTTTCTCGTCCTGGGCGACACCATGTACATGACTTTTGGTTCGGCATACAGCACCAACAATCTGGGGGTTGGGCTTGATAAATTACCCTTGTTATATGGTGCCGGAGGATTGGCTGCTATTGTTTTGAGCCCGTTAATCGGGCGATTATCTGACAGGTATGGGAAATTCAGGCTTTTTACCATCGGAACAGTATTGGCTATTGTTTTGGTAGCTGTTTACAGCAATCTGGCACATGTTCCCTTTTGGTTGGTGGTATTGTTGCATACGCTTCTTTTTATCGGTATCAATGCCCGGATGATTGCTTCCACGGCATTGGCAACGGTTGTGCCCGAAATGCATGACAGGGGTGCATTCATGGCGCTCGACTCATCGTTTCAGCAGGTTGCGGGAGGTGTAGCAGCAACTGCCGCAGGCTGGATTGTTTATCAGGCAGCCGATGGAATGATACATGGGTTTCCATCGCTGGGTTGGACGGTCATTGGGGTGATGGCCATTACCATAGGACTGATGTACCTCATTCACAGAATTGTGCAAAGAAGAAAATGATTCTTTTTCAATAAGCTCTCCTTTATTTATGGGTTCTGTTTCTCACTAAGAAGTCCTCAATTTCATTTGTGAACGACAGGCCTGGTTTTTCGCTGCACCTTCGCATTGTCATTTGGCTGATACACAAATAAACGGTCAATGATAATCCTATTCACTTTCGATGGCTAAGCTGTCGAAAAAAGGAATTGTTGTGTCAAAATCAAAATTATTTACAAATGAAAAATTTTCTGATCTTTCCCCTGATTGCATTAATGCTCTTTATTTCTACTGTTTCCTGCGACAAGGACGATGTACAACCAACAATTGACCCGGGCTCTATAGATACACCGGCTGATCTGACCGCAGTTTTGAATGACATATACAGCAATTCTGATGCGCCAGGTATGGCTGTTTCTGTCATCAAAAACGATTCTGTCCTTTACCAGCAATCCTTTGGAAAAGCAACTATTGAGCGCAATAAGCCCTACACTAACCAAACATCACAGCCTATTGGTTCAATCAGCAAAACCTTTGTGGCTGCGGCCATCGTGAAAGCCATTGAACAAGGGTATTTTACTTTGGAAACTAATATCAACGACATACTGCCCGTTGAATTAGAAAACCCGAAAATACCGGATGCCATAATTAGAGTGAAGCACCTGGTGACACACACATCCGGTTTGCTGGATGAAGCCGGGAGCTATTTTCAGGCCTATCATATATTACCCGGTGAAGATATTTCAACGGAAGGAGCACAATTACTTGTCGGTGGCTTTGGGATTCAGCAACGGGAAACCATGCCTTTGGCGGATTTTCTGGCATCCTATTATTATCCCGGGGGTGACTTGTACAGTTCTGAGAATTTTGCTTCAACTGCCCCGGGCTCAACCTGGAACTATTCGAATATTGCAACATCTTTGGCTGCCTATTTGGTCGAAACAGCAACGGGAATAGATTTTAAAGAGTACGTTACAACAAACATCCTGCTGCCTTTGGGTATGACAAGAACGGCTTATAATATGGAAGAGCTGAATTCAGAAAATATGGCCGAACTTTATTGGGACAAGAGTACACCTCTTCCAGATTATGCCAATGATTCTTACCCTGATGGCAGTATCCATACATGCAATGAAGATTTGGCAAAATTCCTGTTGGATATGATGAAAGGGGCTAAGGGACAATCTGCCACTTTGTTCTCAGCGGCGGGTTATAAAATGCTTTTTGAAGCCTTACTTCCTGAGGGCATAGTACCGGAAATCCTGGCAGAGAATCAGGGAGTGTTCTGGTTTCTGAACGGTGAGGAGATTAAACATGATGGCAGCGACCCGGGAACAAGCTGTAATCTTCAATTCAGAAAAGATGGTAATTCAGGATATTTCCTCTTAACGAATATGGACGCTTCAACCGATATACATGATCAGGCATATTTCGAACTGGCCGGGAAGGTGCATGCTGCAGTTTCGGCCTTTATTCAGCACCAGTAAATGTTTTTGAGCCGTTTATTCCGAATAAATGTCGGTTGGTTTATCATCTGTCCTGGATAATAGGTGCAAAGTTTTTTTAAAAATAACAACTCAGAAAACACCCCTTTCAATGATTTCATTTTTCAATTCTCCCCGGGGCAAAAAAGAGGTTAAGGAAGCATTGCAGATCGAACTGGACGAACTGCCCCTGATTTACGAATGTTTAACTATTGAGACAAGCTTTGGCAATACTTGTGTACTTGTGACAGGACAGGAAAACAAGCCTCCTTTGGTGTTGATTTATGGTATAAACGGATGTCCTCCGTTTGCTTTAGACATAGTAATCAGGCTTAAGGATGATTTTAGGGTTTTTGCCATTGATGGAATGGACCAATCGACCCTGAATGCAGAAACTTTTCCCTCGGTGCAGAATGAGTCTTACGGACAATGGATGTATGAAGTATTGGCCTGGTTGAATATCCGTAATGCGATATTGCTGGGAATTTCTTTTGGGGGATTTATCAGCTGGAAAACACTGTTGCTCGACGAACGCCATGTCTCAAGGGCCATCTTCATCGTCCCCGCTGGCTTTGTGAATGGTGGTAAATGGCAAATTTTATGGAAAATATGGCTCCCCTTTAAACTATACAAATGGCTGAAACATTCATGCCTTGTTCGTCAGGTTTCAAAGGAGTTATTTACTGATCAAAATGAAGAAGGCCTGGCCTTTTTCCCGAAATGGCTTTTTCATTCTCAAATGGCTTTTTCGCCTGTCCCCGTGATAACAAAGGAAGAAGCGCAAAAGATTAAGAAACCTGTTCACCTGATCGCTGCCGAAAAGGATGTGCTCTTTCCGGGTGAGAAAATGCTGAAACGTGCAAGAGCCATATTTCCAGCACTGGGAGAGGTCTTATTGCTGAAAAATTCCAGGCATGTACCTGACCGGTATGGAAATGAACAAATTGTGGATTTCATTAAGAAACTGACGCAATGATTTTTGACGATCCTTCACAAAGTACAAAATCTCAACAAGTGGTACCCAATTACATTTCCGAACGACTGCCATGATCCTCGTCTGTAGTTTTGCATCAAATTTAATACACAACAAGGATGAACAACTTATTAAAACTATCATTGATTGCAAGTATTTGCCTGGCAACAGTTAATAACTATGCCACAACATCTGACACAACAGAAACAGCAGCAAGCCGGATACAAATGCATAATGAGGGTTCAAATGCTCATAAATTATCTTCTTACGGAAGCATTTTTGTAAAATCATCCCGACTATTTGGTAATTACCATCCGCAAATCGGTGGAATGGGCGCTGTTGTTTTCAACAACAAAATAGCTGCGGGGGCTTTTGGTAACGGACTTATGCGTCCCATTGAGTTTTTGGGCAGTAACTTACACGATTACCAAACCACTGAATTGTATCTGAAATATGGCTACGGCGGCTTATTTGTTGAATATTTTCTTGTCAGAAACAACAAATTTCAATTAAGCCTGCCCGTGAAACTAGGTTATGGCCTGACAGGAATATACAGTGAAGCCTCTGACGACAGACTTGAAAAATCGCGTCTGATTGTGCTGGAACCTGAACTGCATTTTGATATAAAAACCGGTAGGCATCTGGCATTAAGTGCCCAATTTGGCTATCGTTTTGCTGATGTTGAAGGGTTATACAATATTGCAGACAATCATTTATCAGGATTTAGTTTCGGGCTTGGATTAAAAATCATTCCGCGCTAGCCGGGATCAACTGATAAACTTTTTCTGATTAAATTTTTGGCCTTAAGGCAATTACAACCACTTCGTAAAAAAGAATTTATTAACCTTTAAAATTTTCGAAAATGAGAACCCTGGTAATAATTATTGCAACTTTTTGTACAATCGGCGCTTTTGCACAGAGCAGCCATAAATTGGGAAATGAAGCCGAAATGAAGCATAGGTATAGTGTTAGTTTACCGGTGATAATTTTGCCCCAGTTGTTTGAAAAAGGCTGGAAAGACAGAACGCATACGCAGCACATTGAACTGCATGTCAAGCGTAATTTAGATGAAAAGAACATCGTTGGGGTTAAGCTTGCTACCTGGCGTTTGTTTCAGCCAATGGGCATTCTCTGGTGGGATGGACTTACCGATAAAGTAAAATCTGAAACCGAATTCTATCCCGGATATCTGCGCGAAACCGGAATTGGGATATCATACCAACGCATGTTTTGGAAAGGGCTGTTTGCCACCGTTGAAGTCTTGCCACAATATAAAACCTACCTGGATCTGGATGGTAACAAAAAAGGAAATGGTTTTAAACTTTATAATTCTTTCCATCTTGGCTATCAGTTTGCCTTTGGCAAGCAAAAGCGAATTTACATCGAGCCTCAGATACATTCTCAATTCTGGGTTTTTGATACAAATACTCCTGAAGGATTTAAAGCCCTTGATGATAAATGGAAAAACTACTTCCTTTTTGAACCCAATCTTTACTTCGGGGTGAAGTTCTAGCAAAATCGGTTGGTAAGTGAGCTGATTTTTGAACAGGTTTTTCAATAATCCGGTAAATCGACTTACCGTAAATACTAACTTTTCACAAAAAAAATTTCAGACAAATGAAATATATCAAAATATTGAATCTTTTGATTGGCATATTGTTTATAAGTCAATCAGTTATAGCACAAAGTAGTGATGTGCCAAACGACAGCACCGAAAGCAGTCTCAATTTTAAAAATGCCATTAATTTCTGCCCTGGCGGAATTGCATTCGGAATTTTTTCGGCCAACGTCGAACACCTGTTTGGCCGTCACCACGGGCTGGTTTTGCGGGGCGATTATGAAGCGATCCCCAGAACGTATTCTGACGCCGGAATTAATGCCAGCGGAAAAGCGGTTATTCTGAATTACCGCTACCACATCGGCGGTGGCTTGAATTCGTTCTATGCGGGGGCCTTTGCCCGTTATCGCAAATACAAAGGCGATGGAACCCTGGAAACCGGAAAATTCGATTTTTCAATTCCGGAATGTACCGTCGGGCTCAATGCTGGAAAGCGCTGGGTTTGGAAAAGTGGATTTACCATGAACTTTGCCCTGGGGTATGGCTACTTTTACGATGAGCAGAAGGTGAACAACAGGAGCCAGGCAGCACTTGACGCCATTGACGTTTTCCGCGATAACTACGACTTTTTAAACGGTTTCCTGGGCGAACTCTCTATTGGATATGCTTTTTGAAAAAGAATGCGCTATGAATGTACCAGACAAAAACCGGAAATTCCCGCTTGACGGCTATAAAAGGCTCTGTTTTCTTAAAAATGTCGTTAAGAACCCAAACATTGTCATTGGTGATTACACTTACTATGATGATTTTGAGAATGTGGAGAATTTTGAAAAAAATGTGAAATACCACTTCGACTTCACAGGAGATAAACTCATTATTGGAAAGTTTTGTATGATAGCATCCGGCGCTCAATTTATCATGAATGGCGGTAATCACCTCACAAATTCAATCTCGTCTTATCCCTTTTCAATTTTTGGCGGCGATTGGGCAAATGCAATGGATGGAAAATCGTTCCCTGAAAAAGGCGATACAATCATCGGCAACGACGTGTGGATTGGCCACAATGCAACCATTATGCCCGGCGTAAAAATTGGCGATGGTGCCATTATTGCAACCAACTCCACAGTTGTCAAAGATGTGGAACCCTATAGCATTGTTGGCGGAAATCCGGCAAGACTGATAAAAAAACGTTTTTCCGACGAAACCATTGCTAAACTTCTGGAAATCAAATGGTGGGATTGGGATATTGAGCGTATAACAGCCAATGTTCAGCATCTTACGGGAAAAGATCCCGCTAAATTGTTTTGAAGTTATGAGAAAATATCTGCCATTTTTTGTGATCGTGCTATGTGCTTTTTCTGTGCAAGCACAAGATTATTCTAAAGCCCGTCAACGCACTGAAAAATTATTTCATGGAGTATTCGGAAATAAGGAAGTTCACAATGCATTCCTGTCGGTATACTCACCCTCAAAAAACATTGACTGGAGTTTTGCGGGAGGTGCATTTAAAAATGGTGAAGAAGTATCGCTTCAGAATCCTTTTTATTCTGCCAGTATTGGCAAAACCTTCACAGCAACCGCTATTGCTATTCTGCACGAACAGGGGAAACTAAATTTTTCAGATAAAATTTGCGCGTATCTGCCCGACAGTATCATCAATGGCTTGCATGTTTTTAATGGGAAAGATTATTCGAGAGTAATAACCATTACACAACTGCTCCAGCATACATCAGGTATTCCGGATTATATTGATGGTGTAACCATGGATGGTACTCCAAATGGAATGGCTTTGTTGCTTTCAGACACCGCAAAATTCTGGCATCCAATGGAAATGGTCAATCTGGCGAAAACAAAAATGAAAGCTGATTTTGCCCCTGGCACAGCTTACAATTACTGCAATACCGATTATGTGTTATTAGGGCTGATTGTGGAAAAGGTTAGCGCAATGCCGGTACACGATTTTTACAGGAAATACATCTTTGAACCAATTAACATGAATCATACAAGCATGTATTTGCGCTCTATGCCCGGCAAACCCACCGGCAGGATGGCTGAAATTTATGTCGGGAATACTGAAGTTTCCAAATACACAAGTCTGAGCATAGGTTGGACTGGTGGAGGATTGGTTACTACCGCCTCTGATTTAAATAAATTCCAGAAGGCATTGCAAACACACGAAATGCTTCAGGAAGAAACAGTTCAGCAAATGTCAGATTGGGTGAGCGAAAGCACCGGGCTATATTACGGTTACGGTTTACGCAAAGTAGTTTATAACGAGCGTGTGCCTGACTTTTCAGATATTCAGTTTGTGGGTCATACAGGCAGCACATCATCGTTTATGTTTTACTGCCCTGAAATGGATGTTTATTTGTCCGGTACCTTGAATCAGGTAACTGAATCGAAAAAGACTTTCGAGATTCCGGCAAAAGTATTGAGTTATATAGAAAATGAATCTGATTATTAATCTCCGGTTATTCATGAAGTTATGAAAGCGATGTATTTTTTTGTGCTTGTTTTGCTTGTTAATGCTGTATTCTCGCAGGAAAGCAGAACCGATAAATGGCAGAACGATTTGGCCTTCTATCAGAAAGAGTTGCAAAAGCGGCACATTGATGTTTACCATAAAATTGATAAACAAAGTTTTGAAAACGAGTTGAACCTTATTTATTCAACCGTTGAAAACCGCACCGATTGGGAAATTGTCGTTGAACTGATGCGTTTAACGCGAAAAATTGGCGATGGACATACTTCGGTTTCACTCGCAAATTGGGAAACGCATTATTTCCCGATAGAAGTGAAAAAAATAAGTGACCAATGGCGTGTTGTTAAAGTTTCTGAAGAATATGCTTCAGTACTGGGGGCTACACTGACTAAAATTGATGGAAAGCCCATTCAGGAAATTGAACAAGAACTTTCTGCAGTAGCTCAATTCGTTGAAAATGAACATTCAGAAGTTGTGAGGATTGGCGAAAATCTGCCCTTATCTGAATTGCTTTACGCGATGAGAATCACAAAACGTACAGATGAAGCACAATTTCAATTTGTTACCGATGCCGGAAAGGAACTGAACCTAGTTCTTAAGCCTCTTTCGCAAAGTGAGCTGAAAAGTCAAAAGTACAAGGAACTGAAAATTGGTGTTCCGGGCATCGAAAAGCCTGATATTCCGGACTTCGATTTCCTTTGGTTTACACAAGTGGAAGGTACGGCCATCACCTACATAAGATTCGATAGCTATCCGTCATTTGAAGAAATGATGCCCTTTGCAGAGAAACTGGTAGGTTTTATCATGCAAAGTCAAAGCCGGCAGGTAATTATTGACTTGCGCAACAATGGTGGCGGCGATTTGTACATAGGTCTTATCATGGCCAATGCCCTCAATATGGTGGACGGAATTGACTGGAAAAACGGTGTTTATATACTTTCAGGCTGTATTACCTTTTCGGCCGGTGCCAGCAATGTGGCACTCTTCCGCGAATTGCTCAATGCAAAAATCGTTGGCATGCCAACCGGTTCAAATCCAACAGGCTACCAGGATATGGACGCGTTTGATTTGCCTTATTCAACCCTGAGAATCACCTATTCAAAAAGGTTGTTCCGGATTCAGGAAACAGCAACCGAAGGCGTTCAGCCCGATTTTTTTATCGATTATTCATGGGATAGCTATGCCAACGGCGTGGATAATGTTTTAAGCGAATTGCTTTCAATATTGAAACAATAGGCTCTTGCATCACTTCCCTGAGCTGCTTGCCAGCCAAGTTCAACGTGTAATTTTTAAAACAACAAAAACAACAAACAATGAAACAATTAACAATCGTTACAGCATTAATTTCTGTGTTTTTTTTGTGCCAACCTGCCATAGCACAGACTGATTCCGATAGCATCCTTATCGTTGAGCAGGCATTGAAAATGATAGCGTTCCCTGAACCGGAATTCAAAGAACCATATGTAAATGCTGATCTGAGTCCCAAAGCAATTGCCGATATGGGTTTTGATCAGCCTGACAAATCGGTTGCTGTTAAATTTAAAATGCGTGATGGTGCAACAATTCATGCGGAAAAATATGAATTGGAGTCCGGGAAAACAATTATTCTTGTGCACGGAACCTTAGCAAGTAGCTATACATACAACAAAATGTCAGGTTTACTTAGAGAATCTGCCGGTGCGGAAGTGATTGCAATAGATTTGCGCGGGCACGGTCAATCGGAAGGAACGCCGGGCGACGTTACTACACTCAATCAGTATGCCGAAGACTTGGAAGATATTATTAATACAATTAAAAAGAATCGACCCGGGCAGAAAATCATTCTTGCCGGGCATTCTATGGGAGGCGGCATTGTGCTGAGGCATAAAGAAACTTTTCCGGAAACAGACATCTCAGCATATATTTTATTTGCCCCCAATCTGGGCAACAATGCACCTACTATGCGCACCGATCTGGATCTGAAAAATAATTTTATCAAGTCACACTTGTCAAGAGGGTTGGGAATTCGTATGTTAAACGAGTATGGAATACACACCTACGATTCATTAAAAGTCGTTTTCTACAACTTGCCACTTCAGATGCCTTTGCGCTCCTACTCCTACCGAAGTATGCAGGCTGCCATTCCCATTGATTACAAGCATGCTATACGAAGTATTGATAGGCCGTTAATTGTGCTTGTGGGAGGCGAAGATGAAGCTTTTATTGCCGCGGAATACGTTCCCTTATTTAATGCGTATTCAAAAGGTGAATGTCATATAATCCGTGACGAAACCCATAACGGTATCCGTCACAATCATGAAGCCATGGCGTTGATTGGATTGTGGGCTGAAAAAGGATTGTAAAGTCCGTTTAATTAATATACTCAATGCAAATGACTCTTTGGTAAGGCAACGTAAGTATTTCATCTTTCATATAAGTCAGATGTACTTACGTTGCCAATGTATGCGAACTTCTGTGTCATTTAAAAAGTGATAAGATGGCCAAGGTTATCGGACTTGAAATTCTTTCAATAACAGATAGTGCAAAAGTATTTGAACTATACTCACACGGGATGGTACTTCAAAACTATCAGCACAGACCGATTGCGAATAGATCTCAGACAAAAGATTTTATTCGGAGGATAACAACCAATGGTTGCTGGTCATGGAAAATTATCTCAAATGATAAAAACAAAACTTTTTTGGGAATTTGTTCTTTGCACCATTTTGACCAATCAGAAAAATCGATTGAAATCGGAGGCACCTTATTCCCTGAATTCTGGGGACAAGGAATCATGCAAAATGCATTTAATGAACTACTTGAAATAGCGAAAATTGATTTCGGAGTGCGAAAAGTACTTGGAAAAACTTTACCAACCAATCAACAGGCAATTAAGATGGTAAGGAAAGTCGGATTTGAAATATTAAAGGATAATGCGCAAGAAATTATATTAATCAGGTACATCAATAAAAAAAATACTAGCGTATAGCTGCCCAGATATGTAAGCAGTTCTTTAACCTTTGGAAGAAAATGTGAGAAATAAATTCAGAAAGATGTAATGCAAACCTGTTTGCCATTCAGAGCCGGGAATATTAAAAACAGAAAATCTTCGGCAGGTTTTGATATTTAATATAATGGTATATTTGCGTTGAAAATCCGATTTGAGAAAACAATTGTGGTGATTGTGGACAAGTCGGAGATATACGCAATATTGTGTATATAAACTCGTTATGCAGCATTTAAATAAGATGAGAAATAAATTACTACTACTATTCATAATATTGTTTGCCCATCTGCATGCATCGTCTCAAATAATGTTTAAAATTGATTCGTTGTCTAAAAAAGATAAAATAGAGTTGAGTAATTATTTCAAAGGAAGGTTAGTTAATTCAATGAAAAGTAAGCGCGATAAGACAATTGAAATAAATCTTGAGACTTCTGATTCTTTAGTAATAAACAAAATGAATTATATCCCAGTAGCATTGCTTAATATAAAGCAGACCAACTGTAGTGTAATCAATTTTGAGCTACCTTATTTATCTGAATATATTGCAACAGATACTTTGTATAAATACGTCTCAAAAAAAAGAGCATTTTCAAATAAGAGAATCGAGGAAAATTTCGAGTATTTTCCTAATAATTCTAGAAAGCTTGACTTTCTACCTCAAAGTATTGAAGTTATAATTAATGGAACTTGTTATCAAGGGGCTCTGAATAGAAAACATAGTATTGAGTTTTTAAATACAGATGGTAGAAACTTCTCAATGGATTTAGTTAGAATTGGGATTGAAGCAATATATGTTGTTCAATTTAGAGAAGATTAAACGCTGCATAACAAAGCCTAAACGCTAACGGGCGGATGATTGTAAGGAAAAAGATTGTACATTTAATGAGAAATAGTACTGGCTGGAAAGATAAGTTTTCAAAAGTGCCCGCCAGCGCTTAGCCTCGAACGTTACCCACGATTTGAAAAAAAATCGATTGTTGTACGTTTTTAGAAAAAAATGTAATAACTTTGTATTTACAAAATAATCTACCATGGATTTATCCGTAATACAAATAGGCAATTCAAAAGGGATACGATTAAGCAAAACCCTTCTTGAAAAATATAATATCAAGGACACGGTTGAACTGATCCTTGAGAAAGGCTATATTATTATTCGACCAAAATCAACCCCAAGAAAAGGTTGGGAAAAAGCGTTTAAAAAAATGCATGAAAACAATGATGATAAGCCGCTGATAGCAGATGTTTTTGATGATGAACATTTTGAAGAATGGAAATAGTACAATATTCTATTATTCTTGTTAATCTGGATCCAACTGTCGGTAGCGAGATCAAAAAAACCAGACCTTGTGTAGTAATCTCTCCAGATGAAATGAATCAGCATCTGCAAACAATTACTATTGCTCCAATGACCTCTCAGTCAAGGAAATATCCTACACGAGTCAAAGTAAAGCACAATGATCAAATTGGCTGGGTAGTTATTGATCAAATTAGAACAATCGATAAACAAAGAATAATAAAAATATTAGGCAAACTTGCTGATAAAGAAATCATTGAAGTAAAAAATACCATAAGGGAAACTTTCGTGGAATAATACAAACCGTGGGTAACAAAGCCTAAACGCTATCGGGCGCATGGTTGTAAGAAGAAAGATTGTACATTTATTGAAAATTGTACTGGACGGAAAGTGACGTTTTCAAAACTGCCCACCAGCGTTTAGGCTCGGACGTTACAGCCAATATTAAAGAGCATCCTACAAACAAAAATTGTGACTGAATGAATAATAAATTTGAGATAATAAGCGACCAAGTAAATCAGATTGAATTAATTGATACTCATGAGCATCTAATTGATGAATCCGAAAGATTAGATTGCCTAAAACCATTTATTCAATGTGATGATTGGACAACTATTTTTGGATTGTACACGAAATTTGATTTTGTATCTTCAGGAATGCCACAAAAAGACATAGAACTAATTTTATCACAGGAAATTCTTCCTCTTGAGAAATGGAAAATTATTGAGCCATTTTGGCAAAGAATAAAATTCACTGGATACGGACAAGTAATTCAACATACAATAAACGATTTATATGATATCTCGGAACTGCAGGAGAAATCGATACCTGAACTTCAGGAGAAATATATAAGCTATAGAAAAAAAGGATTTTACAAGGAAACACTTAAACGAGCAAATATTAAATGTTGTGTTGTAAATCCACCAGGACGCCCTTTTAAAGAAACAGAATTGCCAAAACTTTTCCTTCAAGACATTGATGCAATGGGAATGATAAGAATGGATTTTGAAAAGCTAAATGAAAACATTGTTCCTGAAATTTCCGAGTTAAACGACTGGTTAGAAATAATAAATTGGTGGTTTGACAAATACGCTGATAATGCAGTAGGCGTAAAGATTGGAATTGCATATTTCAGACGATTAGATTTTAATAAAACTACAATTGAAATAGCCAATCCATTATTTTCAAAGAAAGTTAAAGGTGAGAAATTAAGTAAAACAGAGGAAAAAACATTGCAAGATTACCTGTTCTGGTATGTGGTAGATTTGGCTACTAAAAATAGACTTCCAATAAAATTTCACACAGGACATCAGGCAATGAATAATTTCATGAACCTTGAAAATGTAATGTTTAATCCGGCTGATTGTGCAAACCTTTGTCGATTAAGTCCTGATACAAAATTCATATTTTTTCATATTTCATATCCTTATTACGAACCAATGATTTTATTGACCAAGCATTATTCAAATGCAATAGTTGATATGTGCTGGTCATGGACAATAAATCCAATCGCCTCAATTGACTTTTTGAAAAAATACATAATGACTTCTCCAATCAATAAGATTATGGCTTTCGGAGGTGATGATTTATATATTGAGAATCTGGTTGGACATGCAAAATTGGCAAGAAAAGGAATTTCGAAAACTCTATCAGAATTAGTCCAAGATAACTGGATAAGCGAACAGGATTCAAATGAGATTGCAAAATTGATAATGTGGAAAAATGCGAAGAAAATATATGAAATTGACTAAAAAAAATACTGGCTGTAACACGCGGTCATAATACATTGCGCGGATAGTGCTATATTTGAATGAAATAGCATTTAACGGGCGGCTTAGCGGGCTGATAAGTTTGTGTTTCAAAATGCGCAACGTTTCATACCGCCACCGTTATGCATAATTGATAGACAGAAACATGAATAAAGACAGTAACCTCAATTTTTGTTATGTATGCAAGAATAAAGGATTTAATGTATCGAGAGGAGTATTTTGCGGTTTAACAAATGAAACTCCAAGTTTTAGAGACAATTGTGAACTATACTTGTTTGATTCTGCTGAAAAAGAGAAGTTGAAAAATGTGCGGAGAAAGAATTTAGAATTGAACACAAATCATGAAAAATTTGACAATATTAGATATGCGTTTGGAGTAAAGTTTTCATTACTACGCGAGACAAGGAAATGCGGAGATGACCGTGCACAAAGCTTGAATTATTTACCAACGGAAACTTATTTTTTAAAAAATTATAAATGGGCAATTTTGGGTGAATTATTCGCTTTGTTTTTTCTAATAGTCATTTTTAATTTAAACGCAGATATTACAAAAGGTAATATTATAAGTGAATATATCTTTCCTGTATTCATAATATATGTAACCGCGAAATCCTCATACTATTTCTACAAAATTAAAAAAGGAAAGAAAGTTCTAATTATTAGCAACAATGGAATAGAGCATTATAAACAAGGAAGATTTTCCTGGCAGGAAATACTATTGACTTTAGTGAAAAGTAAGAGAGGTTGGGGAAATCAAAATTTTGACTACCTGTTATTAAGCTTAGTGACGAGTAGTGAACCAATAGTTATTCCGTTGGGGACTCTTTTAAACACTTGTACAATTGAAAATGCAATAGAACTTTATAAAGAAAAATATGAATCAACTATGCATAACAAAGGCTAAAACGCTATCGGGCGCATGGTTGTAAGGAGAAAGATTGTAAATTTATTGGAAATTGTGCTGGCCGGAAAGATAAGTTTTCACAAGAGCCCGCCAGCGCTTAGCCTCAACCGTGTGTGTCTTGAATCAATAAGAACAAACCAAGTTCTTTGAGAATGCTGTATCTGAGATGGAAGACTTTATGATGTTATACATGGCTGCGGAGATCAAGCGAAATGATAGTCCGGGACAGTATAACCAATCATAAGGATAGGCCTTCTGCTGACGGCTTTCAGGAGTTGTTGGCAAACCACCTTATGCTGCAATAGGCGGAAACTCCTTTTGTGGTGAACGATAAGGAAAAGGGCAACCACGAGTTGTTCAGGTAGGGTTAAAATGAGCTGAATAGAGTAAAATATCGATATAAGCCTCGATAAGGCATAACTGATGTTAAAATCGGGTAGTTACGTTTGTACCCGGGAAAAGCCCGATGGAAAGGGCAATGCAGAAGGAACCTGATTACTGTCTGCATAACATCCGGGGTAAAGGTATCAGGACATTTAACCGGGCTCAGGTACGGAACAAGAGAAGTCGGAACCGTTCTGTAAATCTGTAGCAATATGGAGAAGCAGACAGAAAAGGAATAACTGAGGTTCCGGCGGCGGACCAGTTCGTAGTAGTGATGAACCCCGGGAAACCGGGTGGAGCGAAGGGGCTGGCCTGTTTAGTTTCATGGTGAACAACAACCGAAAGGAATGATTGATTATTACGAAACAAAATCACAACCAATCACCCGTGTAATGGTATTACAGGCATACCGGAAGGTAAAGGCCAATCGGGGCAGTGCGGGCATAGATGAAATGAGTTGGGCAGATCTTGAAAATGACTTATCTGGACAGCTCTATAAACTGTGGAACCGGCTGACTTCGGGCAGTTATTTTCCAATGCCAGTAAAAGAAGTAGAGATTGATAAGCGAGGGGGAGGAAAAAGGAAGTTGGGTATTCCCACCATCATAGACCGGATTGCGCAGCAAGTGGTCAAAACGCCACTTGAGCGGATTGTAGAGCCGGTATTTCACATCAGTTCATTTGGTTATCGCCCCGGAAGGGATTGCCATCAGGCAGTCGGGAAAGCTACAAATATGGCTATTTCACATGATTGGGCAATAGACATTGATATCAAAAGTTTCTTTGATACCATTGACCATGACCTGTTGATGAAAGCAGTAGAACATTACTGCAGGGATGGATGGATGTTGATGTACATCGAACGCTGGCTCAAGGCTGGGATTATGGAGAAAGACGGCAGCTATGTCGAACGGCTTACCGGCACGCCCCAGGGTGGTGTAATAAGTCCGCTGTTGTCGAATATATTCCTTCATGTGGTTTTTGATAAGTGGATGGAGAAATATCATCCGGAGAAACCATTCGAGCGCTACGCCGACGATATAGTAGTACATTGTAAAACGGAGCGACAGGCGCTTTTCCTGTTAGCAAGGATTCGTGAGCGGTTTGAAAGCTGCAAGCTATCGCTTCACCCGACAAAGACGAAGATTGTTAATTTCCGTGGGATTTCTGACAAGAAATATCCCCGAGGGCTTGACTTTCTTGGTTTTACCCTTAAACCTTTCTGGTGTAAGACGAAGAAAGGCTTTCACCTGATGGTCACTTCATTTATGAGCAGTAAATCCATGAGTGCGGTAATGGAAAAATTCAGAAAGAAGCAGATACACAAATGGCGCAAACCTATTGGTGCATTGGCGGAAATGCTGAATCCCATTATCAGAGGTGTTATGAATTTCTATTGTAAATTCTGGCACTCACACACGCACTATATCTGGGATCAACTCAATAAAAGGTTACTGAAGTGGGTCATGTGGGAAAAGGGTCTTTATAAGTTGGCTGCTGTAAGGTACCTTCGTGCCAAACGCAAGGAAAATCCCTACCTCTTTGAACACTGGAGATTGTGTATTCCATAATGTATTGATACATTTGTGATGAAACAGGAAGAGCCGTATGAATTGAGAGGTTCAAGTACGGTTCCGTGAGAACGCTGGGGTGAAACTCCCCGGTGTGACTCGACTATGGCACATTTTGAGAAAAGATAATTATGAGGAATTTGGATAAAGTATTAGATTTCATTCTTTTCAGATTTTCATTTGAGATAATGACTGAATTAGATCAAGAACTGATAAGAAAAAAATTATATGACACGTTCAATCGTGATCAGAGTTTTTTATACCCGGTATTTGAAATGAACAAATTTGCTTTTTCGCATAAGAATCTTTTGCCTAAGTTATATAATTTTAGTCCAATAATATTTGAGGGTGAAATCTCAAAAAAGAT
>JAMLHF010000043.1 GCA_023957275.1 Lentimicrobium sp.
CCAAAGCGAACAATATGAAAAATATTCAGCAACGATTAATCGAACATATATAATCGTTTATATGGATAAAAATATTTCAAAAGGAGGCCATATACTGCAACCGGAAGCTAGAGACTTTTATACTTTTATTTCGAACAAAGATTTTGAGTTGCTTTATTCTGAAGGTATAAATATTCAATTGAAATTAATTGAAAAAGGGAGAATCTTTTACGCCAAAGTTGGCTTTCTTAATCGAATGAAATTATATTTCTTTCATAAGCGATTATGGATTCAAAAAGAAGAAAATATTAGATGGTTATTGAATATGATTATTGTCACAATCGCCACATATGCTGCGTTTAAACATAGATAAAATTATATTTTATGATTGCGTATTGGTTTTTCTCAGCCATTTTAGAGAAGATTCCTTGATTAATCTCTCTATTGCATTTGGATCAATTTTTAACGTGTCCCGATTTTCTGTAACAAAATGCTTGAATAGATCAAACATTTCACGATCAAAAAGAGAGTATATAATATCTTTGTATTTGAAACCTGATCTAATGTCTATTAAGTGTTTTTTGAAGAATTCTTTTCTGACTTTAATACCAATAATTTCATCTACGGAATTGGAAAATTCTTCAATAGTATTAAACAAATACACCACTTTGTGTACTTTTTGAATAATTTCCTCCGAACCATATGTCATTACTCTAATAAGATTTTTTGACTTATCGTAATAATGTACTTGTTCATTTACCACTTCTTTATTTGCCATAGCTGCATTAAATACATCAAGAAGTAGTTGATCAGAAAAATCTATGGGTTCATTCATTTTGTGTCTTATTTATTCATGAATATAATATTTCAAAAGTATCAGAGAAGCCTTATGAAAATGACGAATTTCCATAATTATGAAGTCAATTATTTTTACACTATATTACATTACCTATTGTTTTATCATTGATTCTTAATAAATTAACAATAAGAATAATGTAGGAATTTCTTGAAGAGAATCTGTGAATTGAAGCAAAGGTAGTTAGAAATTCTCAACATTTGTACAATTATTGCTTTGTTTTCTTTAATCAAGATTTTTTGGATTCCGTACTAAGAAATTTTTTATGCAAGAGCAGAATTATTAATTTGATTCCGGAGTATTTGAAGGCTCAACTCCCTCATGGCTCTTGCTGGAATATTCTTATCATAATGGTCAATGAGTTGGCTGTAGTGCTTTTAGAAAAAATATCGCTTTGCTTTATGTCTTAAAAGCGATACGTCTGCGTGAACAGGTTAAAAGGAACTCGTATCGTTTCCCTGAATGATTTATGATTCAACTCTATGAAAAAAGTGAAGTTCAATTATTAGTATCACAAAATGCGATACCATCAAAACAAAATTTGGGAGCTTTCCTTCCTTTTGCATTTACTTAACAATGGGATTTAATTCTTGCCAATATTCTGAATAGCAGAAGGGATATACAATTGATTGTGTGCATAATAGAGGTGTTTTTTAAATTCGTGAATTCTTGTTAGCCCAGGAGGATAATCTTCTAAAGTGGGAAATTTTCGAGTAATAAATTGTTTTGAACAGTGGTGATATTCATATGCTGATTATTGTTGTTAAAGAGTTGTTGATCAATATTTCATAATAAGAAAGAGTTTTGGATATAAACGAAAGATGAAGACATAGAAGCCTTATATGCGTTATTGTAAACATTTCTGAGGCTTTACTGAAATGGTTCTATGCTGATGACGAATGAATTAGCCAGATTGCAAAGTTCTGAGGTGGATCCGGATTTTAGATGAGGTTGAGGCTAAGGACAAGGTTGAGTATTGGTTTATATTACTAATGTAAGCTATTATATACTGTTAATGTAAAACATTTTATTTTAGCTGGATAAGTAATTATAGTAGTTCATCCCTGCTCTCTTTAAAAAAGTTTATATTACTAACATAAATTAGTTTATATTTGTAATATATAAAAAATATGCCCAATGATATTGAAACAGGACATCGCGCTTGCGATTGAAGCACAAAAAGGGCTATTGACCCGGCAAGAAGGGATAATCGGCCGCGAACTGATGAAAGATTTTAAACCAACCGGTAATTACATCGAAGTAATATCCGGAATCAGGCGATGCGGTAAAAGCACTTTGATGAAAGAAATCATTAAGCGGCATTATTCAAACTTTGCTTATTTCAACTTCGAGGATTCACGTGTTTATGGATTTGAAGTCGGTGATTTTGCCAGATTGGATGAATTATTCGGCAATGGGGTTGAAGCCTATTTTTTTGACGAGATTCAGAATGTTCCGGCATGGGAGGTTTTCGTGAGACAATTGAATGAGCGGAAATCAAAAGTCTATATTACAGGATCAAATGCTGCAATGCTTAGCAAAGAACTTGGTACACGGCTCACCGGCAGATATTTACGATATGAGCTCTTTCCATTTTCTTACAAGGAATTTCTCACTTTTCATAAGCTTGAGAACAACACTGATTCTTTAAGCCGGTTCTTAAATTCAGGAGGCTTTCCGGAATATCATGGTACCCGGAATCCGGAAATTTTACAGAACCTCCTCAGGGATATTGTTTTAAGGGATGTTGCAGTACGCTATGGAATAAGAAATACAGATAGCCTGATGAATATTGCCCTGTATATGATCTCAAATATCGGGAAAGAGTTTTCATTTAACAATCTGAGAAAATTGTTTTCGGTAGGTTCTGCCAATTCCATTTCCGATTATTTGTCCTGGCTTGGGGATACTTATTTACTGTATTATCTTCCCCGTTTCAGCTGGTCGGCCAAAAGCACAGCCATTAACCCCCGTAAGGTTTATGCTGTTGATAGTGGGTTGATTAGTGCCAACAGCCTGAGCTTCAATGAGGACCGGGGCCGGCTGCTCGAAAATATAGTTTACATGCATCTGCGCCGGCAAAATCAGCCGCTTTATTATTTCCGCGAAAACCGGGAATGCGATTTTGTAGTTTTCAGGGATAAAGATTGTTCAATGGTGATACAGGTTTGTGACACCTTAAGTAATGATAACCTCAATCGCGAAACCGAAGGCCTGGAAGAAGCCATGAGATTTTTCGGTTTAAAAGAAGGATATATAATTACCCGGGAACAAAAGGATGTATTCCGGAGGAACCAGCTTACGATCCATGTATTGCCGGCAAACGAATTTCTGATAAATTCCGGTACGGATTGTTTATAGGTCCGGAGGTCAGTTTATTATGACTTCCCCGGAAAAGCCGGGAGGAGTTGCTTGCCCAAACAGGGTGTTATGAACATGCTTGATGATCCTTACATCAACATATTTTAAAATTTCATCTCCGGCACATCCCCCTCCACAATCAGCCGGGCTTCTGTAGCTGCTATAATTTCATCCACACTTACGCCGGGCGCTCGTTCGAGCAGTTTAAAGCCCTGGCCGGTAACTTCAATCACCGCCAGATCGCTTACGATTTTCTTCACACAGGCAACACCTGTCAGGGGCAGGGTACACTCCCTGAGCAGTTTCGACTGTCCGTCTTTGCTGCAGTGCTGCATGGCCACCACAATGTTTCTGGCTGAAGCCACCAGATCCATGGCGCCGCCCATGCCCTTCACCATTTTTCCCGGAATTTTCCATGAGGAAATATCTCCTTTTTCGCTGACTTCAAACGCACCCAGAACGGTCAGGTCGACGTGCCCGCCCCTTATCATGGCAAAGCTGGTGGATGAATCGAAAAACGATCCGCCCGGGAGCACCGTTACGGTTTGCTTGCCTGCATTGATCAGGTCGGGATCCGCCTGCCCTTTTTCGGGGAAAGGGCCCATGCCGAGCATCCCGTTTTCTGACTGCAGCACCACCTCAATGCCTTCAGGCACATAGTTGGCTACCAGGGTAGGAATGCCAATTCCGAGATTTACATAATACCCGTTTTTTAATTCCTGTGCAATGCGTTGTGCAATCTGTTCTTTTGAAAGTGCCATTTTCTGTAAACTTTTTTATATTGGAGGCCGGAAATCAGGTTGAGGTTGTGCTTCGACTGGTCTCGTTCCGATAGCGATCGGAATCGCTCGACCACCGTCGCTCAGCAACCAAAGTCAAGGTTAAGCAGATTTGATTAATCTATAAGGAATGCGTATTCAAAAAATTCATTTTCGGAATTTGGGAATTATTTTCCCCCTGTGATCATTTCCTTTGGAACGAAACCCCAAATCTCTCGTTATCCGGCAATCGACGTCTCCCGAGACAAGCGCAATCCGCAACCGAACGAAGTGAGCTCACCGAAGGTAATCCGAATTCCGAAATCCACAATCCCTATCTTTCCGTCAACCTTTCAATCCGTTTTTCGTAGTCTTTCCCCTTAAAAATCCTTTGAACGAAGATTCCCGGGGTGTGTATCTGATTGGGATCGAGTTCTCCGGCAGGGACCAGTTCCTCCACCTCGGCAATGGTAATTTTACCGGCCATTGCCATGGCCTGGTTGAAGTTGTTGGCAGTATTCCGGTAGATCAGGTTCCCGTGGGTATCGCCTTTCCATGCTTTCACGATGGCGAAATCGGCAGTCAGGGCGTGTTCAAGCAGATGCGGTTTACCGTTGAATACCCGCACTTCCTTGCCTTCCGCCACTTCGGTGCCGTAACCGGCCGGGACAAAGAATGCCGGGATTCCGGCGCCACCGGCACGGCAGCGTTCGGCAAGCGTACCCTGGGGGATAAGCTCCACTTCGAGCTCTCCGCTTAGCAACTGACGTTCAAATTCTTCATTTTCGCCAACATAGGAAGAGATCATCTTACGGATCTGCCCCTTTTTAAGCAGAAGTCCGAGTCCGAATTCGTCCACACCGGCATTGTTTGAAATGCAGGTCAGTTCCTTTAACCCGCTTTCAGCCAGGGCAGAAATACTGTTCTCCGGGATTCCGCTTAATCCGAACCCTCCGACCATCAGCGTCATTCCGTCGTGTATCCCCTCAATGGCTTCCCGGGCATTGGAAACAACTTTATTCATAAAGACACATGTTAATTAACAGATTAACACCTGTATGCCGTTTTGGTTCTATGGAAGGCAAAATTCAGTAACCGGTGGTGATGGCCTGAATGATTTTTTCCCGGTCGATGGTATGGCTGGCCTGTTTCCCTTCAAGGAAATCCAAAAGGTTCAGGGTATTGAGGTTACCCACCAGTTCATACCCTGTCATAGGGCATCCGCCGATGCCGTTGATCACCCCTTCGAACCAGCGGCATCCGGCATCCCAGGCGGTATGCAGTTTGGCTTCCCACTCTCCGGGGCGGGTGTGGATATGTAATCCGAATTCAAAACCCGGAAAATATTCAATCAACCCGGCGTAAACCTCACCGATCTGCGATGCCGTGGCAATGCCAATCGTATCGGCCAGGGTAATGGTGCTGATGCCTTTACCGGCCAGCATTTCAATATGTTTTTTAAGCAGGTCAAGACTCCACGCTTCCCCGTATGGGTTACCATAGGCCATACTCATAAAGACGCGCAGTTCACAACCATGATCCTTACATAGCGATAAAAGGCCGTCGATGGTCTCGTTTGCCCCGGAAAAGCCGGTATTAATGTTTTTTCTGAGGAATGTTTCCGAGACGGAATACGGAAATCCGAGCAGATCAACCTTTGGCTGAGCAACGGCATCCCTGCCGCCGCGCATGTTCCCGACAATGGCCATTAATTTCGACCGGCTTCCGGTTTTATCCACCAGCCTGAGCACTTCATCCTGACCGGCCATTTGCGGCACCGCTTTCGGCGACACGAAACTCCCGAAGTCAATCACATCAAATCCCACTTTTAACAGGGCATTGATGTATGCCGCCCGTTTCTCCGGAGCAATCACGTAAGGCAACCCCTGCCATGCGTCGCGGGGGGACTCGGTGAGTTTGATGAGTTTATCTGGTTTCATAGTTTTTTGAGTTGGGACGAGGGACGCCCCTTCGGCTCCCCTTCGACTCCGCTCAGGGTGCACGCTTAGGGTCCGGGCCGAGGGACGATGTGCTTTTTTAAGAAACACGTCCGATCAGATTAATGTTTTGACTTGTCCTCCAGTGTTTGTATCGCTTTAGTTTCCATTGAAATAATTTCATCCAGCTTCAGAATTCTGGAATTGATTATTTCCGGGGTTAACAGTTTGTTACATTTTCGGTACCACCCTTTTGACTCCCTTGCAGAACCACGGCTGATCCGGAGAAATTGCGGGTATTCCTTTCCAAAACCTCTTCCATATCCTTCTTCAATATTTGAACTGATTGAGCCTACGGACCTGACCATTTGCTTTGCGATTTCTTTTCCTCTGAAATCCAGCATCAGGATTTCAGTATCAGTCCACATCTCATCCCATAGCTCCAGGGATAGCTTGTAGAATCTGATATCATCCAACCGATCAATCATAAAAGGAAATTTTAATTGAATTAATTATTTATACTCCCTCGTCCCTTTTTTCCGTCCCTCGTCCCGGTCCCTGAGCGAAGTCGAAGGGGCGTCCCTCGTCCCGGTTTTGTCTCCTCCCAAATGGTGGTCTCGGCTCCGCTCGACCACCACCGCTAGTCCCTCGTCCCGGTCCCTGAGCGCAGCCGAAGGGGCGTCCCTCGTCCCTCCTTCAGCACCCGATATACCTCGAAATCACCAGCCGCTGAATCTCCGAGGTGCCTTCACCTATCTGAAGCAGGCGCTGGTCGCGGTAGAAGCGTTCGATTTCGTAATCTTTCATCAGACCGTAGCCTCCGTGAACCTGCACGGCTTCGTCGGCCACCTCTCTGGCGATTTCGGAGCAATAAAGTTTTGCCATGGCCGATTCCATGGCGAAAGGCTGGTTGGTATCCTTCAGCCAGCAGGCTTTGTAGAGCAGGTTTCGGGCAAGTTCTATTTTCATCGCCATATCGGCCAGTTTAAAGGCGATGGCCTGGAATTTTGAGATGGGTTGTCCGAACTGTTTTCGTTCTTTGGCATAGTTCAGGGCAAGTTCGTAAGCTCCCTGCGCGCAGCCGAGTCCCATGGCTGCAATGGAGAGTCTGCCCGAATCGAGCGTTGAAAGCATGATTTTGGAGCCTTCACCTACTTTTCCCAGCAGATTGGATTCCGGAACGCGGCAGTCGTCAAAGAAGAGCTGCGAGGTATCAGAGGCCCTCCACATCATTTTGCCGTGCATGGTTTGCCGGGTGAATCCGGGAGTGTCTTTGTCGACCAGTATGGTGGTAAACTCTTTCTTCCCCTGTTTTTCGCCGGTTACGGCCTGTACCGTCGCGCCCATGGAGTTATCGGCTGAGCCGTTGGTGATGAATATTTTGGAGCCGTTGATGACCCATTCCCCGTTTTCGAGAGTGGCGCGGGTTTTTGAACCGCGGGAGTCGGATCCGGCATCCGGTTCGGTAAGTCCGAAGGCCCATAGGGCCTCGCCCGTACAGAGCATGGGCAGGTATTTCATTTTCTGCTCCTCGCTGCCATAATAGTAAAGGGGACCGATTCCCAGGGAATTATGGGCTGCCAGCGTAGCAGCCTGTGAGCCGTCGACGCGTGCAATCTCCTCAACGGCAATAATGTAAGCAAGGTTGTCCATGCCCTGACCGCCGTATTTCTCCGGAAGGTAAATGCCGAAAAGGCCAAGTTCACCCATTTTGCGGGTAAGTTCGGGGGAGAATGTCTCCTTTTCGTCGAGCTCACGTGCCAGCGGCCTGATTTCCCGCTCTGCAAACTGCCGGACCGTCTCCCTGATCATCCGGTGTTCTTCACTAAGATTGTAGTCCATATCGTACTGTTTTGATTTTCTGAGGTGCCTCGCGCCAAGACGCTTAGTTCATTAAATTTAAGTTTTTTCTCACGCAACGACGCAAGGACGCAATGGTTATTTGATTTTCTTTCGGGTCTCACGCGAATCTGCCCAACGGCAGATGGGGTCACATTGAAGCAATGATTAATTGATTTTCCCGTGCTTTTAATGCACTAAGGTAATTGTTTATTAAAGATGATTTGCAATTCTTTGAAACCCATCCTTTAACAAACTTGCGTTGAAAATAACCAGTAATCCTAATTTTAATCCGGTAATTTTCAGATAAGTCAGTACCTGCTTTTGATGAACCGGATTAATTTCACCGATAGATTTCAATTCAACAATAACTTTATTTTCAATAATAACATCAGCCCGAAAACCCGTTTCCAGTTTCAAACTCTCCCATACTACAGGAATTGATTTTTGTCTTTCATAAGACAAATCCAATTTATTTAATTCATAAGTCAGGATTTCTTCGTAAACAGATTCTAAAAGGCCAGGTCCTAAAACTTTATGAATCCTAAAACAAATATCCCAGATAATTTAGCAATTTCGTTTTCGGTCATAATAAATGATTTTATTGTTTTTGCTAGCGTACCTCCTGTGATATTTATTTCATTATTTGTTGATGTGACAAATCATCAGTTTTTCAATACTGAAAAACAACGTTGCGTCTTAGCGTCCTTGCGTGATTCTTTAAGACGTTGTGTCCAGATTCACCAAAAGTGCGGAGCCGTCCACGGTGTCGCCTTCCTTTACATACAGGCGTTTTATCAAGCCGTCGGCCGGACTCAGTACGTTGTTTTCCATCTTCATGGCTTCAACCACCACCAAAACCTGCCCTTTTTGTACTTTCTCACCCTCCGAAACATTTACCTTCATCACTTTCCCTGGCATGGGTGAGACAATTTTACTCAGGTCGGTCTTTAGTTCTCCCGCATTGAAGACATCCACATGTTCGGGTCGGGCCATGTCAGCCCTTTCAAACTGAAACTGAAATCCGCAGATATTCACCGTGATCACGCCCATCTCATCCGCGCATGCATGAAAGCTGTAGCTTAATCCATCCAGAATCAGATAGGATGCTGAATCGTCTTCGCGCAGCAACGCCTCCGTTAAGGCATTGTTCTCACGGATCTTTATCTTTCCCGGGGTTATGGAAATGAAATTCAGCTGGTGCTCCTGCCTGTCGAGCCGCAGTTTTGGTTCCGGGAGGTTTCGCCAGTAGCCTATAGTCTGCCAGACGCTGTCCTTCTTTTCATCTTTGATTTTAAGGCTCTCCAGTAATCCCGCCAGCAGTGGAATCCGCGGATCGACCGAAGCCTTCAGCGTCTTTACATGTGCGATCAGATGATCGAGTTCGTCGTCGATGTACCGGGTGGTGATGGCATTGCGGATAAACGAATCGTGCTGTACCAGTCCGCTAAGAAAAGGAATATTGGTTTGTATGCCCTGAACGACGAACTGGCTCAGTGCATGGATCATCAGGTCGCGGGCATCTTCCCGTGTTTCGCCCCGGGTTATGAGTTTGCCGATCATGGGGTCGAAGGCGCTGTGAATTACCCCCTTGCCTTTGATTTCCATGCTGTCGACCCTTATATGCTGACCGGCCGGCTCACGATACAGATGAATTTTGCCGGGTGAGGGCATAAAGTTGTTAAACGGATCCTCCGCGTAAATCCTGCATTCAATGGCATGTCCTTTCTGCACCAGGCCAGACTGCTTAAACCTGAGTTTCTCTCCGTTGGCGATGCGGATCTGCTCTTCTACCAGGTCAACGCCGGTAGTCAGTTCAGTTACCGGATGCTCCACCTGTATGCGGGTGTTCATCTCCAGGAAGTAATAATTCAGGTCTTTATCCACCAGAAATTCAATGGTTCCTGCGCTGTAATAGCCTATGGATGAAGCGAGCAGCACGGCCGATTCCCCCATCTTTTTCCTGACTCCGGGGGTGAGGGCCGGGGAGGGGGCTTCCTCTATGATCTTCTGATGCCGGCGCTGTGCGGAGCATTCACGTTCAAACAAATGCACCATATTGCCGTGCTTGTCGCCGAGTACCTGAAACTCGATGTGCCGCGGACCTTCGATGAACTGTTCGATATACACCGTGCCATCGCCGAAGTAATTCAATGCTTCGCGCGAGGTATTTTCAAGTGCCTGCCCGAGTTCTCCGGGCGTACGGACGATGCGCATGCCCTTTCCGCCTCCGCCGGCTGCCGCTTTGATAAGCATGGGAAACCCGACCTTATCGTAATTTGCCAGCAAATAATCCGGGTCACCGGTAACCCCCGTGGTAACCGGAACCCCCAGTTTAACAGCTGCTTCGCGGGCGGCAATTTTATTCCCCATCGCCCTGACCGAAGCTGCCGAAGGCCCGACAAAGGTGATGCCTTCGCGTTCGCAGGCTTCTGAGAACAGGGGATTTTCGGAGAGAAACCCGTATCCGGGATGTATGGCGTTTGCCCCCGTTTTCTTCGCAGCGGCAATGACGGCTTCAATATTCAGGTAGGTTTCCGACAGATTTTCTCCGGGAAGCAAAACCGCCTCACCGGCCTGCAGCACATGCTGCGCGTCCCTGTCGTGATGTGAATACACAGCCACCACCGGAATGCTCATACGGCGGGCGGTTTTCTGGATGCGGAGGGCGATTTCGCCGCGGTTGGCTATAAGGAGTTTCATGGAGATTTCGGATTTTGGAATGCGGATTTCGGATTGCTTGCCATTTTGCTGGTTTTGCCTTTGTAAGAAGTTTAAAGCAAAATCCCGGGTTTTTGTTTAATCACCACTATCTTAATGTTTTTCTTGAAGTTTTGATTGATGCCACCGTAATTGCAATTATTTCAGAGACCTCCTTCAGTAATGGCCCAACTTCTTCTTCACGGGCAAGATTTATTGCTTTTACCAATTCAAGCCAAAGTTCTGTTTCATCTGCTTCTTCTTCAACAATTCCCATCTTGGCAATAAAATCTCTGGCTGATTTAGCCCTGCATGCTGCCCGGTAATTTGCTGCCATTGAAGTTGCAGATTTAATGATTTGATATGCGATCACTTTGCTTTCCTGACTAATCGGGAATCCTTTTGTAAGTCTGATTACTGCAATTGCCAGGTTCATCAGTCTTTTTTGCATTTCATACTTATCCATGACTATTGTGTTTTAAAATGTTTAGAAAATGATTTGGTTTTCTGTATAAAAATTATTTCACAATTTGTCTTAAGATCGCCGTCCAGGTCACAATTTGAAATTTGCAATCCCTGGTTTTCCCGTGATGAGAAGCTTTGTATGGCAGGCACAATCCGCAATCCGCAACCGAACGAAAGTGGGCTCACCTTAGGCAATCCGCAATCTCTCGTTAATCGGCTATCACCGTCTCACGTGACAAGCGCAATCCACAATCCACAATCCGCAATCCGCAATCAGAAATTCCATCTAGCTTTTCTTTTCTCCAGAAACGCCGCCATCCCTTCCTGGCCTTCTTCCGAGGCGCGGATTTCGGCGATGATGCGGGCGGTAAAGCTGAGCGCCTCTTCCAGGTCTATTTTGTTGCACACCTCATCGATCAGGTTTTTGCAGTGCGTCATGGCTTTGGGGCCGCTGCTCATCAGCAGGGCGATCAGGTCATTCAGATAATTTTCCAGCGCATTTGCCGGGAGCGATTTGTTGACCAGCCTGAAGTGTTCGGCCTCTTTCCCCTTGATGCGCTTTCCGGTAAGCATAAGCTCACGTGCCCCGTATTCTCCCACGCGTTTGATCACATAGGGCGAAATACAGGCGGGTACGATGCCTATTTTAACTTCGGAAAGCGAAAAAACCGTTTCATCATCGCAAATGGCCATATCGCAGGCAGCAAGCAGTCCGTTGGCTCCGCCTATGGCCGCTCCGTGTACCACGGCAATGGTGGGTTTCGGACAGTTGTAGATGGCGTAGAAACACTCCGAAAGCTGCAGACTCTCTTTGTAATTCTGTTCGTAGCTGTACTTCGCCACATCGCGCATCCAGTTGAGGTCGGCCCCGGCACAGAAAGACTTCCCGCGCCCGCGGAGCAGCACTACCCGGATGTCGTCCATCTTACCGATTTCCGTGAAGATCTCGAGCACTTCCGAAATCATTACCTCGTTAAAGGCATTGTGTATCTGCGGGCGATTCAGCCAGACGGTTGCTGTCTGATCCGAGATTTGGATTTCCAGGGTAGCATATGCTTTCATATTTAATTTATGTTGTTGGTTTTGATGTTCTGACATGCCTCACGCAAAGACGCTATGACGCAACGATATTTTTTGAATTCAGATGCCGGGAATCGGAGAATTTCTCGTCCCTCGTCCCGGACCCTGAGCGTGAACCCTGAGCATAGCCGAAGGGGAGCCGAAGGGCCGTCCCTCGCCCCTACATCCGGAACACCCCGTACTTCGTCTCCTCCCACAGCTTATTCATCGATGCAGAAATGCCCATGGCGATGATTTTCCGGGTATCCACCGGGTCAATAATCCCGTCGTCCCACAGCCGGGCCGTGCTGTAGTAGGCGGAGCCTTCCTCCTCATATTTTTTCAGGATGGATTGCCGGAGGGCTTCCTTTTCGGCTTCGGGCAGGGTTTTGCCCCGGGCTTTGAGTTGCTCTTCCTTTACGGTGGTAAGCACTCCGGCAGCCTGTTCGCCGCCCATGACCGATATTTTGGCGTTGGGCCACATAAACAACAGCCGGGGTTCATAGGCACGGCCCGCCATGGCGTAATTTCCGGCCCCGAACGAACCGCCGAATACCACCGTGAACTTGGGAACACGGGCATTGGCGACGGCATGAACCAGTTTGGCTCCGTCGCGGGCAATTCCCCGGCGTTCATAATCCCGTCCCACAATAAAGCCGGTGATGTTTTGCAGGAAAAGTACGGGGACCTTCCGGGAGGTACAGAGTTCGATAAAGTGGGCGCCTTTCAGGGCGGTTTCGCCGAAAAGCACGCCGTTGTTGGCCAGTATGCCCACCGGAAATCCCATGATGTGCGCAAACCCCGTGGTAAGGGTAGGGGCATAGCGGGCTTTGAACTCATGAAAACGGCTGCCGTCAACCATGCGGGCGATGATTTCTTTCGAGTCAACCGGTTTGCGAAGGTCAAGGGGAGCAATACCGTAGAGCTCTTCCGGGTTGTAGTAAGGTTCTTCAATGGGCTGGATATCCAGCGGCTGACGGGCGGCAGGTTTTAGTGTTCTGAAAATATCGCGGCAGATGCGGATGGCATGCTGATCGTTCTCGGCCATATGATCGGCCACCCCCGAAATGGAGGTATGCACGTCGGCGCCCCCCAGCTCCTCGGCGGTGACTTCTTCGCCGGTTGCGGCCTTTACCAGGGGCGGGCCGCCGATAAAAATGGTTCCCTGGTTGCGCACAATGATGGTTTCATCGCTCATGGCCGGCACGTAGGCGCCACCGGCGGTGCAACTGCCCATCACGATCGCAATCTGGGGGATCCCTTCGGCCGACATGCGCGCCTGGTTGAAGAAAAAGCGCCCGAAATCGTATTTATCCGGAAAAACCTTTGCCTGTTCGGGAAGAAAAACCCCGCCCGAATCCACCATATACACGCAGGGCAGGTGGTTTTCCATGGCAATTTCCTGGGCACGCACGTGCTTTTTGATGGTTTCCTGCACATAGGTCCCCCCTTTTACGGTGGCATCGTTGGCCACGATCATGGTTTCACGGCCGTGGATTACACCGATACCGGTAATGATTCCGGCCGACGGGAACTCGTTGTTGTGAATGCCGAAAGCCGCCAGGGTTGACAATTCGAGGAAGGGCGTGTTGGGGTCAACAAGCAGGTCGATGCGCTCGCGGGCAAGCAGTTTGCCGCGTTCCTTGTGTTTCTTCACGGCCTGTTCGGGCGCTCCGTGAATGGCATCGGCCATGCGCTGCCTGTATTGCCCCAGCAACTGCTGAAAGGCTTCAGAATTCGAAAGGAATTCCGCCGATTTTGTGTCAATTTTCGATTCGATGCGGTACAAAGCGGGAGGGTTTAAGTGTTTTCCGGTTAATTGATTGCTAATTTAAGGAAATATAGCGTAAACATTTAAACAGCCGGGAATATGTGTTGTTCATAACCGGCTTCCTCAATCGGGACCGGAATCAGAACATACTTCCGTTGTCCGGCTGACGAAGCCTTCCAAATTGAGTGTGTTCAGCATAGTGTTCCTTTAAAGGCTCTAATCTTATATTGGTTCAGGATTATCTGTATAGTAAATTATCAAAACGAAATCAATTAAATATCAGGAAGTTAGATTTAAAATATCTTGATGCAGAAAAGAAGGGATCCAGAACCAAAGTTGTATGCTATGGGAGCTACAGGTTACATGAGATATCAGATTGCGGAGTTTTTATGATTAACCATGAACAGGCTTATGACTTGAACTCTCCGGAACCACCATTGATCGTATAATCATGACCATAAGCTGAATTTCATCGGAATAATTCCTTGGTAAAATCAATGGAATGATAACTTTTATAATTTCAAATAGGGGTAAAGTGATAAATAATTGTCTTATATATATCATAAAGTTATAGAGTCATCTATTTCCGGTTGCCCGGTCCTGGTTCATTATAATTTATAGCCAACCGCATATGAAAAAGTCTTTTACTATCTATCGTCTGATTTTCCCGGTTTTGCTGGCAATGAGTTTTACTACAAAACTCTTTTCAGCACAGATTCATATTCCTGAGGATTTTCCTTCAATACAACAGGGCATTGACGCTTCTTTTGATGGTGATTCGGTCATTGTTGCTCCCGGTAGCTGGTATGAGCACCTGAGTTATGACGGCAAAAACATCACCCTGGGGTCGTGGTTCATTACAACCGGTGATACCGCGTATATCCGGCAAACCATATTGGACGGTAGCAATACAGGTAGATTAATTTCTGTCTCAGACATTTACGGTTTAGCAAGGATCAGTGGGTTTACGATAATTAACGGGTATTCCGGCGAAGGCTCTGCCATCAGGATTACGAATAGCCACTTGCAGGCAGACCATCTGAACATTCTGAATTGCACAGCGGAATGTGGCAACAATCAATTTGTATACGGAGGTGGAATATTCTGCTGGGCATCTACCTTGATAATCAGTGATTTCATATTTGATAATAACCGGGTGCTATGTTCAACTTCTGGAGTGAATCCGGAAGGTGGGGCACTTTTTGCCGGCAATTCTGAACTTCATCTTATCAGAGGTAAGTTTATCGACAATTGTGCTTATCTTGGGGGAGGTATTTGTTTCTCAAACAACTGCACTGCATTTATTGAACAGGTTGATTTTATTGATAATGAGGCTCCCTGGCCGGGTGGAGGTATTTGTGCTTTCGGAGGAGAATTGAATATTTCTGAATGCACTTTCCGGGGAAATACAGGTGACGGCATTTATTCAATGTTCGAAGGCTCCCTTGATATACAGAATTGCCTTTTTGCATACAACGAAAGAAGTGCAATCAGTATTTTTGATCAGGAGTTGACTATCATCAATTCGACTTTTGCGTCAAACGGCTCCTATCATAATCTTTATATCAGTGCTCCGGAAGCACGTATTTTTAATTCCATCATCTGGGGTGAAAGTAATCATGAAATTAACTTTACAGGGCCGTCAAATAATTTATATCTGATCCATTCACTTATCCGAAACGGAGCCTCCGGGATTTTGGGTGATGTAACAAAACACATCATTGGTCCGTTATTTTCAGCGGATCCTCAATTTGCCGATACCTTGGCATTCCGCCTATCCGATAGCAGTCCCGGCATCGGTGCGGGCATTGATACCATCACTTCCTATCCCTTCCTTGCTGCTCCGGGGTTTGATCTTGACCTGAATCCACGCCCGGTTCCATCCGGGTCAGCACCTGACCTCGGGGTCAGAGAGCATGAGCTCGGCAGCCCGGTTACCGGGTTTATAAATAAGGACGTTCAAAATGAAGCCATCGTTGTTTTTCAGCCGGAGAGTGGAATTGTCCGGATTTCAGGAGAAGAAGTTAAATCAGTTTCCGTTTTCAATGCCGGTGGCAAACTGGTCAGTTTCTCTGATAAGTTAACCCGCGGTCAGGCATTGGTTGACCTGAGGGATAACCCGGCAGGTATCTATCTGTTAATCATGCTAATGAAAAGCGACAGAAGCGTGGTCCGTAAAGTGATAATATGGTGATATCAGGGATTAACAACTCAAAGATCCAATATTTTCATCACCTCACCCACCTTAATCCCCTTCTCTGTCCGTGCCAGGGTGCAGCATTCTGTATAAAGGTCGTGCTCGAAAAATAAGACATAACCTTTGTCCACAGCTTCTTCCAGAAAAACCTCTTTTTCATCCAGGGTGATCAGCGGGCGGGTGTCGTAGCTCATCACCCAGGGTAGTGGCAGGTGGGCCGCGGTGGGCAGCAGGTCGCTGGTAAAAACAATGGTTTTGCCCTTGTATTTTATAAACGGAATGGCCTGACCGTCGGTGTGGCCATTGTAAAAGCGGACTCCGATGCCCGGGAATAGCTCGCCCGGATGATCAAATAATTTCAGGCGGCCGCTTTCTTCAATGGGCTGTATGTTTTCTTTCAGAAATGAAGCACTTTCGCGGCGGTTGGCATGCATGGCCCATTCCCACTGGGGAGCGCTGATCCAATAAGTGGCATTTGGAAATACGGTTTCAAACCCGCTGCGGTCCGCTTTGTATTTTACACTTCCCCCCGCATGGTCGAAGTGCAGGTGGGTGAGAAACATATCGGTGATGTCTTCGGGTGCAAACCCGGCCGCCGCCAGGGATTTTATCAGACTATCGTCGCCGTTGAGATGGTAATGGCTGAAGAATTTTTCGCTTTGTTTGTCCCCGATGCCGTTGTTGATCAGAATTCTGCGGTCTCCGTCCACCACCAGCAGACAGCGCATGGTCATATTGATCATGTTGTTTTCGTCGGAAGGGTAATGTTTGCTCCACAACGATTTGGGGACAACGCCAAACATGGCGCCGCCGTCAAGCTTGAAATTTCCGGTCGGGATAGCGAAAAGTTGCATAAACTGAATAATTTAGCTGATTAACAACGGGAAAGGCGTTTTGTTGATAGGCTGCATACCGCATGGGGCAAAAAAGTGTTGACCATAACAGTGACAATAAGACACAATAGATTGTTCTCAGGGAATTCAGCATTCAATGATTCAAAACTATGAAATCTCATCAACTTTAAATTAGTGCATGAACCTAATGTGTTCTACTGTGCCTAATGTGGTTCTTTTATTTAATAGATTTGGAGAAATATGGCAAGTTTCTTTTCACCACAATAGACACAATAGGACACAATAGATCAGGTTAGAAGGCCGGAATGAACATAATCAAAATGACTCAATTCTTTAAAATATCATAAACCAATGTTAATACCAAAACCTAATATGTTCTACTCCCGACTACTTTGCCGGGAATAGGGCACAATAGAGCACAATGAAAAATATTTTAACAGATACAAGATGACACAAAAGTACCTGAATGAGTTAACTCATACCATAATTGGAGCTGCAATTGAGGTTCATAAAGAAATCGGGCCTGGATTGCTGGAGAGTGTATATGAAAAATGTCTGGCACATATGCTCAAAGAAAAAGGTCTTCATCTGGTAACGCAGCAAAGGGTCCCTCTTATATTCAGGGGACTGCATCTCGATTGTGATCTTCGCTTTGATCTGATGGTTGAAGATTCCATCATTGTTGAAATAAAAGCTGTTGATGGATTATTGCCAATCCATGAAGCTCAGTTGCTTACCTACTTAAAGTTGCTTGCAAAGCCCAAAGGAATTCTGATTAATTTTAATTGTATGAATATCTTTAAAGAAGGACAAAAAACCATGGTTACAGAGCTTTATGCATCATTGCCCAAAGGATACTAATGTGCTCTACTATGCCTAATGTGGTTCTTTTCGCTAATTTGGTTGAAGGGCGGGAAGTATTTTTCACCACAATAGACACAGTAGGACACAATAGTTCAAGTTAAAGGGCCGGAATGAATTTTTTAAAATGACTCAATCCTTTAAAATAGCATCAACCAATGTTAATACTAAAACCTAATGTGCTCTACTGTGCCTAATGTGGTTCTTTTCGATAATTTGGTTGAAGGGCGGGAAGTATTTTTCACCACAATAGACACAGTAGGACACAATAGTTCAAGTTAAAGGGCCGGAATGAATTTATTTAAAATGACTCAATCCTTTAAAATAGCATCAACCAATGTTAATACTAAAACCTATTGTGCTCTACTGTGCCTAATGTGGTTATTTCTTTATTAAGCAGAAGCACCCTTTTCATAAATCTCATTTAGTTGTCATCTTTTTTATCTGAACTTTGCACCTGAGTTTGGAATGGAGTAACTTTAAACTCTGGTAATCGGGATTATACCAACAAATAGTCATGAAAAAAACAGTTTTACTCTTTGTTATCATTCTTGCCGGTCATTTATTATTGGCACAGCAATATTTCAACACCCCTGCTGCCACCGGCGATCCTGTGCTGGTGCTGATGAACCCGACCGTAAATAATCTGAAGACGGTGTTTTTCCTGATCGACAACGGCATTTTTCCGCTGCCGGAGGACTACCGGCTTGTGGGATTTTATCACACCGCCCAGGCGTACGATTTCAGCCAGTCCGCCGGCTTTATCCGGGAATCGGGCAGGGAAGGCGTCTTTCTGCATGCCTGTAGCGGATTGCCAGGCCTCCGGCTTTACGGGGAAAACCCGTGCAGCGATGATTTCCGCCTTGTTTTTGAGAATTCAGCGGGCGTTATTTTCTTCGGTGGCCCCGATATCCCCCCGGCGTTTTACGGGGAGGAAACCAATCTGCTGACGGCGATCACCGATTATCACCGCCATGCTTTTGAAGCTTCCTTTCTGTTTCATCTGACCGGCGGTTTTCAGGATGATGCGTTCACCCCCCTGCTGGAACAAAAACCCGATTTTTTGGTAATGGGCATCTGCCTGGGCATGCAAACCATGAATATAGCTGCCGGGGGTACCATGATTCAGGACATCCCGACGGAAATATACCAATTAACCACCGCTGAGCAGGTCCTGGCCATGGAACAGGACAATCGGCACCGCAATTACCATACGCAGTTCGGGCTTGACGATGCGCTGATGTGGGGAAGTTTTCACCGGATTAAAATTACCCGTCCCGAAAAACTGAAGTTTCTCACTGCAGGCTCTGCCCCGCACCCGGGCGTGCTGAGCAGTCATCACCAGGCCGTTGAAAAGGCCGGCAAAGGGCTGGAGGTGGTTGCTACTTCCATGGACGGAAAAATTCCCGAGATTCTTCTGCACAGCCGTTATCCGAACGTAATTGGTTTTCAGTTTCATCCGGAGCCGGCACTTCTGTATAAACCGGATGAGAAGCTGAAGTTTGATCCGGGCAAACCGGCCGCAATGTCATTTATTGACCTTTATCCGGAGGCGGAAGGAGAAACGTTCAACCGCAATATATGGAAATGGGCCGCCGATCGCTTGTCGCGTTGAAAAGACGAAGTTCCCGGCATAAAAAGCGGTGTATCCAGAGAATGAATACACCGCTTCTTGTAAGATGCAGCTCAAATTGAGCCGAATCCGGCTTATGCTATTAATACTCTTTTACTTCAATTTCACCTTTCAGCACCATCAGTCCGTTGACGGCGAGGGCCCGCATTTCGTCTTCGCCGGGATAGACATGAACCGGTCCGATTTTGTACACGCGTTCGATCACCTGGTTAACAAACCATTTGCCGTGGGCGATGCCGCCGGTGATCAGGATTCCGTCAACCTCACCCTTGAGCACCGTACTCATGGCGCCGATGGCTTTGGCCACCTGAAAGGCCATGGCTTCGAAGATAAACTTTGCATATTCATCGCCGGCCATTGCCCGTTGCTCCACCTCGTAAGCGCTGTTGGTGCCCAGGAAGGCGGCCAGTCCGCCTTTGCCCTTGATCATCGTAAGGATTTCCTTCTGGGTATATTTACCGCTGAAGCAAAGTCTGACAAGATCGGCAGATGGCAGGGTGCCGCTGCGTTCGGGCGAAAACGGGCCTTCCCCGTCGAGTGCCTGATTTACGTCAACCACCTGACCCTTACGGTGCGCGCCCACGCTGATGCCGCCCCCAAGGTGGACCACAATCAGGTTAAGGTCTTCGTATTTCCGCATAATGGATTTGGCATGCTGGCGGGCAATGGCTTTCTGGTTCAGGGCATGGAAAATCGATTTGCGGGCAAATTCGGGATGTCCCGATACCCTTGCATGCGGCTCCAGTTCATCAACCACCACCGGGTCGGCAATGAAAGCCCGGGCGTTGGGCAGGCTCTTTGCAATATCATCGGCAATAAATCCGCCGAGGTTGCTGGCATGCTCGCCCATCGGACTGTTGGCCATATCGTGCTTCATGGCTTCATTGACCTCGTAAACCCCGGAGGGGATGGGTTTGGTAAGCCCGCCCCGGCCAACCACCGCCCTGATGCTGTCCATCTCTATGCCGGCTTCTTCCAGTTGCTTATAAATGATCTCCTTCCGGAAATTATACTGATCCGTGATCTTATCAAAACCGGAAAGCTCTTCGGTTGAATGGGTGATAGTACGCACAAAAACCGGATTGGCGCCATTAAATACGGCAATCTTGGTACTTGTTGAGCCCGGATTGATGGCTAAAATCCTGAATTCTTCCATGTCGGATAGTTTAAGGCGGTTTACTTCGCGATCAGCGCTGCCAGCGCAATGCTGTAGAGTTTTGTAAGGGCGCTGTCGCCGCGCGATGACAACACGCAGGGAACACGGGCGCCTGCAACAAATGCGCCCAGTTCGGCCTTTGCAAGCTTGGTATTGGCTTTATAGAAAACATTTCCCGATTCGATATTGGGGAAGAGCAGGCAGTCGGCGTCCCCGGCAACGGGTCCGGAGAGTTTCTTGATCTGCGCGGATTCCTTGTCGATGGCTGCATCCAGCGCCAGCGGGCCATCCACATAGGCACCGCTGATCTGACCACGGTCGGCCATCTTCGACAGCAACGCTGCTTCGGCACACGAAGGGATGCCCGGCAAAACCTGTTCCGAAGCGCTGATAACGGCCACTTTCGGCTTTTCTATGCCAAGCGCCTTGGCGGTATTTACCAGATAGTTCAGGATGGCAACTTTTTGCTTGAACTCCGGCAGGGGGATTATGGCGACGTCGCCCACAATCATAAGCTTTTCGTAGTTCGGGTTCTCAATCACGGTAACGTGGCTGAGGATTGCGCCCGGATCCATCAGTCCATTCTCTTTGTTCAGAATGGCTTTCATGTATTTGTCGGTGCTTACCAACCCTTTCATCAGCAGCTCACCTTCCCCGTCGTTGATCAGCTTTACGGCAACGGCGGCAGCTTTTCCTTCGTTGGGCTCGTGCACCAGGCGGAATTTTTCGGGATTTATATTTAACTGCCCGCATACCTGCAGCATGGTTTCTTTATCGCCCACAAGCGTCCCTTCAACAATGCCCTTGTCAACAGCCTCACTCACAGCCTCAATGGTATGTGAATCATTTGCATAGGCCGCTACCAGCCTTTTTTTGCTTTTCGACTTCAGGACTTCAAACATCTGGTCCAGTTTCGTTATTGCCATGTAATCCTCCGTTTAATGGTTTGGTTGGTTATGTAAAAATATTGATAATGCGATACTTGCAACTGAAATCTGTGCAAAATTACCAATTCTGTGTTAATTTACTAACAATAATCGGTTCATCGTCCAAAAGATTTTTTTCCGGTACCTGCCGGATTGACAGAACCTTTTTTCCGGAATTGCCGTTTAAACTATCCGCTGAAATTCCAGGATTATACCTGAATTGAAATTCACCTGACAATTATTCCGCCGGGTTTGATAATTTTGCCTGAACAGATCCCCGATTCATGAAAAAGCCTCCGTTTCTCTCATTTTATTCCCTGATTTCAGGATTGTTATTCTCCCTGGCCTGGCCGGCCAATGGGTTCCCGCCCCTGCTGTTTTTGGCTTTTGTCCCCCTGCTGCTGATGGAGGGTTACTTCCTGTCGAACAGAAGCAACAATCATTCTTTCGGGATTTTCTTCCGGGTATGGCCTGCATTCATTATCTGGAACGGCCTCACCACCTGGTGGATTTACAATTCCACCTTCTTCGGGGTAACCATGGCAGTGCTGATCAACTCGGTGTTTATGTCGCTTACCTTCTGGCTGTTTCATTTTATGCGCCGCCGGCTTAAAAATCCTTCGCAGGGATACCTCGGATTAATTTTTGCCTGGATATCCTTCGAATTCCTTCACCACCACTGGGATCTGAACTGGCCGTGGCTGAGTCTCGGAAACGGATTTTCGGCCTGGCCTTCGTGGATGCAGTGGTACGAATTTACCGGCATGTTCGGCGGAAGCCTGTGGGTACTCGTGATCAATATACTTGTTTATAAAGTCATACAGTCGTGGCTTGATGGAACATCTTTAAAGATTGCGTTCCGGAAGTTGTGGCTGCCTGTTGCGGTGATGGCGCTGCCGCTGGCGGTTTCGCTGCTGATGTATTACACTTACCGCGAGAAAACAGCCCCTGTTGATGTGGTGGTGGTTCAGCCCAACATCGATCCGTATGAGGAACAATATGAGCTGCCGGCCGATTTAGTTATAGAACATGCCACCAAACTGGCGCTCACCAAGGCCGACAGCCTCACCGATTTTGTTGTTTTTCCCGAATCCATGGTTCAGCCCAACTGGTCGTCGGGTTTAATGATCTGGGAGAACGATCTTGATAATCATCCCACCATCAATATGTTCCGCAACGGGCTGCTGAAAGAACTCCCTCAGGCTGGCATCGTGGTGGGATACTCTACCTACCGCTCCTATGAGCCCGGAGAAGCGATTCCCTCTACCGCCAGAAAATTCAAAAACAGCGAAGGATATTACGATGCATTTAACACTGCATTCCTTTTCAGAAACTATCCCGACCTGCAGCGCACCCACAAATCGAAGCTTACCCCCGGGGTGGAGCTGATGCCTTTCCCCTGGCTGCTGAAGCCGCTGGGCGATTTTGCCATTGATTTGGGCGGAACGGTCGGTCAACTCGGAACCGATCCCGAAAGAATCCCTTTCACCATCAACGACACCTTAAAGATCTCCCCGGTAATCTGTTATGAATCGGTTTACGGGGAATTTGTGGCCGGGTTTGTGCGCAACGGCTCCAATATGATTTTTGTTATCACCAACGACGGCTGGTGGGGCAATACCGCCGGGCACCGGCAGCATGCGCTGTTTTCATCGGTAAGGGCCATCGAAACCCGGCGCAGCGTGGCCCGTTCGGCCAACACAGGTATATCATGTTTTGTAAACCAGCGGGGCGATATACTGCAACCCACCCCCTACTGGGAAACCGCAGTAATCAGGCAGAAAATAAATGCCAATGATAAAATTACATTATATGTGCGCTACGGCGATTACATTGCCCGTGGCTCGGTGCTGGGCCTGGTGTTGTTGTTACTGATTGCTGTTAGCGGGAGGTTGCAGGGTAAGAAGTAATTATAGCATTTAAAAACGGTTAAAGGATACAACTTCTGACCAATGACAATGGCCTGTATCTATACAGGGCTGCCAAGTTGTTATTTTATGGTCAGAATTTTACTTGTGATCACATCCCCGGATTTAAGTGATAATAGGTAAATTCCGGAGGCTAATCCTACGAGATTTATTTTAAAAGGAAGTTCACAATTGAAGTAATTTCGTAGAATTCTACCATCGGTTGTTGTTATGTTGATTTGTTCAGCAACCACCGGGTTACTTGCTTGTAAAGTACAAGAATTTTCTGCAGGATTTGGGAAAACATTCATGTCAAAATCCAATGGACCAACTACACCTGGAGCCGCCATTGCTTCATTTTTTAACTGAAGTTTTTTCAAGCCAATAAAAAAATCAATAAAACCACCTTCACCATTTTTTTGATATGGAGTCTGGGATGAAGAAAGATAATTGCCACAAACCAGGTATTCGGATTTATCTATTGGGAGAACAGCCTTTATGATTCCAGGGGTACTGACCAGAATTTCATTGATTTTCCCCAGATTATCATGCAAAGCAACGTATGAATTAAACCATTTTCCATCAGGGATCAAATCATTCCCTGCAACATTAATCCTGGTGGAAAAAACATCCGTGGAAAAGTATTGATTGTTCCTGAACCTTGAAAACTTTGTACCTCCCGGGAATGCAGGGCTATTGTTATTTGCTGTCCAGGAAATACTTCCATCCGGACTTAACTTACTGTAATAAGTTCTTTGATCCCTGATTTCAGAATTGATATCAAAAGTTTTGAATTCCGGAATATTTCCATATTTTCCTGAAATCAACATAGATCCATCTTCTTCCACATCAAGAGATTCGATCATTTCATTATTGTCACTGCTAAACTTATGTTGCCACTCTAAGATTCCATCAGTTGTAAGACATTGAACAATAAAATCCTTATTTCCGGAAACAGAGTGGTATTCAGAGCCCATAAGAAGATCAGAACTGTATTCAACCGCGTAATAAATCCTGTCTGAGCTGACTCTTATCAGAGTTTTATCGGCTTTGCCTATATCACGGCGGATCCATTTCAAATCGCCTACAGCATTAAGACCTGCGATAAAGGGAGTAGTGCCGGGCCCTTCATATTCAGAACCTTTGTAATCATCAATTGCCGGGGCCTGAATAAAAGTTCCTGTCAGAAAACCTGTAAGGTAGATGTTATTCTCCTCATCAATATCCATATCATAAAGATAATCATGTTGTTCGCTGCCAAAACTCTTCACCCAAAGAAGCGCCCCCTCCTGAGAATATTTGGCAATGAAAATATCGGTGTTCCCGGGTCCTTTGAGCAGTTTTCCGTTAAAATCTGCCTCCCACATAAAACAACCTGTAACGATAACATTACCATCACTGTCTATCGCGATCTTTTTAGCATACTCCGAGATAATCAGATTTTCAGAATACGACCCTCCAGCCTGTTGAGCCCATAAAAGATTTCCTTTGTTGCTGAATTTCGCGATCAGGATATCGTTGTCACCTTTTGATTTCAACTTTATACCATCCAGATCGATTTCATCCTGAAAATAACCGGCGACGTATAGATTTCCTTGAGTATCATTACATGCGCTGTTTATTTCATCGGCTCCTTTACTGCCAAACGCTCTGATCCATTCCCAATCTGATGCCTGGGGTAATGCAATCATCGGTAAAAATGAAAAGCATACTAAAATGACACAAATGGCATTTCTATTCAGTATTTTTATCATGGTTATTACGTGTTTAGCTAATAAGTATTATTTGAATTAATTGGTAAGCTCAGCTTATTGTCATGCCCGGGCAAATGTATAATATACAAGGCTTGAATTGGATTCTGATCAGGAAGCACGTCGTTTGTCTGATTGTTTGCCAGGTTATTTTGATTATTCATTTCAAACAGCAATTCCTTATCTGGCAATGAAATTGAAATATCACTATCGGGATTATAAAGTATCCAGGGGAAATCAGGATATTTATGTTGAAATGCCTTTAGGATTTGAGCGTCATTAACCTGTGCAAGAAATGGTTCTTCAATCCAGGGCTCAGGCTCTGATGTAACATGTTTAATTCCAGGGCCTTCTGTTTGTTGCAGGGATAAGGCTGTGAAATTTGAACCACGGTCAGCTATAAATCCGTCTTTTAAGAGTATTTCACCTGCTTCATATTGGATATTGGCTCCACTTTCTATAACTGCAGGGAATGATTCCCCGCCTAAGCTAATGTTTGCCGCATTCACCGTTGCATAGTACCCTGAAGGTTTGGTAAAATTGCAAAAATTGATATCTATCGCAGCCTCAAAGTTTGATTTAATATCAGTTAGCCTTTGGAAAACTATTGCTCCATGTGCTCCATCCCGACTATATCCGGGAATTCCAATTATTTCATATCCGTAAGATCTGCTGACAGACTTTCCGTATAAATCCCCGGGCAGAATTACTTCAAGCGGGTAATCCCAAGCAAAATAGTAATTATTATCGCCTGTAAAATACTGCGAAAATGAACCTATTCCACTTATCCCTTGATTGTTAGACCTAAATTCCGAACCATATGTAGCTTTATAATCATACATGTCGGGTTTAGGATGTTCAGTATCCTTGAATAATGAAATTGAACCTATTATATTAAAGAGAGGTTCATATTGAAGTCCAAAATAAGCTTCGTCCAATAACTCGAATAATGTGCCATTACTCCTTCTATATAATGGGAAATAGAGTGGGGAAATATAGGCACCATTGTCTATGAAGTATGAAGTAGTAATAGCATCATTAAAAACGGAAACCCTTTGTCCGAATTTAATATTTTGCAATAATGGTGCATTTTCGATTTGCAGTTTCTGAAGCTCTTCCCATGAATTGGCAGCATTCAGATTCCTTTCATAAACATTAATATAACCATGGTTCCACCCCCCTTGTGGTGCACCAATAGCCAGAACATCATTATAAAGATCAACCGATTCGCCAAACTGGTCATTGTCAGCGGGACCATCATACTGCTTGATATGGCCCCAGTTATCAGTCCCCCCTTCGTTTCGATAATATAGCTGCACAATACCCTTATCATCATGATAAGGTGCGCCAATTGCAGCATAATCGCCCCATATGGTTACATTGATGCCGGTATTGTTATCAAAAGCATTGTTTATTATCTTCATTTCTGTTAAAGTACCTGACCATCCGCTTAAGGGTTTCTTGAAAATATAGGCATTGTTATGGCCTTGGCCTGAAACAATAACATAATCGCCAAAAATATCAATGCTTTTACCGAAATCAGGGTTATTATCAGAAGGTTCTAACATAGCAAGATTTACCCAATCACCAAATTCATTCTTGTTGTAAATAAATACAGCCCCTTTACCCGATGATGCAGGAGATCCGATTGCCATAACCAATCCATCGATTGAAACAGAATACCCAAAAGCATGACCAGGTGTTTGACCGAATATATAATCCCGCCCAGCGCCGTCAGAGCCATTTTGGTAAATTGAAATATGCGCGGGGCTGCCCTGAACATGGTTACCGTTCATATCCTTTCCGTTTATTGTAATCACAGAACCCCTGCTGTCCGGATGTAAATTTGGCAACACATCCAGGGTAATATTCACAATAGAACCGGAATGAAGGTTCAAACCCGAATTTGGCTGTGGGGCAGGAACGCAATCAGGATTAGATGAAAGGATCTCCCATGTTATAGAACTTGCTCCGGGATTAGTGAACTCAACTATTACGTCGTTATTGCCAGAAGAAGAGATGTTGTCCACATAAGGCAAATTCGGCGTTATTACTGAAAGTGCTGGGAATCCGGGTGAAACGGTAATATCTATTTCTTCATAGTCGTAAAAACTCAAAGTATTGGAATATTCCGGGTTTAGTTGGAAATCCTCATATCCGTGTTGATTATTCCAGGATTCTAACCGTAAAGTATATACTCCGATTTCTGTAAAATGAAATTCATGATATTGAAGGTCCTGGGATTGGTAATCATGCAGTACCTTAGAGCAATCATTGCATACAACTTGTGAACCATTTGGATCAAATAATGTCCATCTTAGATTAGTTGGCAACCATTGATTTTCAGGAACACCCGGCTCACCTACCGGCCATAATCGGGCTGTATAGGTATAGGATGTATGCTGACAAATTGTATTTCGGCCGTAAAGTTCGACATCAATAAATTTAGGTGCATTTACTACTTCAATTTCCATCTCAGCATGGCCGTATGAAGGCCCGCCACTTGTTGATAAATCAATAATAATCCTGTAAGTGCCCGCTTCTGGGAAATTGTAAGTTAATTCCGGAGAGGTATTGGCAAAATTCTGTGAGAAGTAAAACAAAGGATCACCTTTTTTATAAACCGCCCAGTTCCCGTAGAAACTCCCGGCAGGGTCAATCAGCGCAGAAAATATGACTTCCTGTTGCGGATAAGGCGGACTATTCGGAGAGGCATAAGAAATATCAACTATGAGGTCATCAGGATATACGCTGATTTCTTTTGCATTTGCAACTGTTCTTGAGTGACCGGTATTATCAATTCCGGTTACAGTTGCAACTATCAGAAACCGGCCCATATTGTAATATTGGTGGGTGAAAGTATAGTAGTTGTTATAAATGTCATCAACAGTTTGTGATGTACCATCGCCAAAATTGATATCGAATTTCAAAGGAAAATCGTCATTAAAATTTGAGGTTGCTATTTCAATATCATGTAAAAAATAGTTTATTTCCCAATCAAAAACAGACGCAAATGGGTAAGTGGCAGGATCTATATAAATTGACTCGGTATAAGTATCGCTTCCGGTTTCATTGGTAACAGTCAGACTGACTATATATTCCCTGTTAAGCTCTAAAACAATACCTTCCACATCTTTTTGGTCGCTTGTTATTCCATTGCCAAAATCCCAAAAATAGGTACCGATTATTCCTTCAGAAGTACTGAAAAAATCTACCGATATTTCCGGGCCAATTCTGTTACCACCTGAATATAGCGGAGAATAAACAAATTTACTTTTGGGTTTTGATAGTTCATTTACTGATACATACTTTGATACCTCAACATTATTGACAGAGTGTTTTACATTATATACTCCAGTGATGCTGTATGTTTTATCAATATCTTCATTGATTGACCATGAATTAGCCGGATCACCAAAATTCCAATAATAACTACAATTGCTGCTGCATTCAGAAGCATCTTCAAAACGAATTGTATTTGCCGGGAATCCAAGTTGTGTTGCTGTAAAATCGACAGTTGTATTGCCAAAAATAAAACTGTGATATTGATCAACCCCTGGATTTGTTACTCCGGTCCAACTGCTATTGGATAGACGGATTGGAATGTATTCCGGATTTGATTGAATCTGGTTATTAGCCAGGTCGTACCCGTTTATTTTTAAATGATTACGACCTGTTATCAATTTGATTTTTGGGATTATAAAAGTCCACTTTGTTTTATTCAGGTCCCCGTTGCAATCCTGTGGCGGCGGCAAATAGCTACTTACTGTCAATTGTACACTTTGCATGGGTTCTGAGGTCGTAACTTCTATTTCTACATCTTTGTTGTTGTCAAACTTTTGCTCCGGTATTGGCAGTGGCTCAAAAAGCAGGCTGTTATTTACCCATTGCCAGCCACGGTTATATTTGAAGTCAGTAGCACCGTATTCTTTTATTTTAACATTGGCAATGTATGGGCGAAAGTTGTCAATAATAATTTGCTTTGGAGTATTATTATTGGGGTTGGCAGGGTTTACAGCCTCAGTATTATCTATTCTGAACGCTCTTGGCTTAATAAAATACACACCATCAGAATATCTGGCTTCAGCATTACATGCTGCCAATTTAAGGCTACCGGTAAAATTATCGTTTTTGTGTATTCTTGTATAAATATCAGAAAAATACCAATTGTCATAGGGATATAGCTTATATGCAAATGGTTCAATACCTGTACGAGTAATAGAACCAAAGGCCGAGGCAATATCGTAACTAGAATTGCCTGATGGATATCGAGCGTTATCCATTCTGCCACCCAACACAATTTTACTTTCAAAATTATTGCCTAAGATTAATTTATAATCATTATCATTTTGTCCGTATTTTTTTATGTAAAGATGAACTTTCTCTATATCCATCACGTGATTTGTATAGATACTTCCATTATTTGCTCCAGCCATCTTTACTTGAACTTTTATACTTCCAGTTATATCGCCAGCCATGAATACATTTTGTCCGTATTCGCTCAAATTATTCAAAGCATTTATTGTAATATCATAATTTGTTTCTTCATGATTAATAAATTGCAAAGGATTTTTTGCATTATTTAAAATAGTATTTGGGTTAATCATAGGATCTTCACACAGGTAAAGATGCAAATGAACATTGTCAATACCTGAATTTCCCATAGGCGCAACATCCGTTCCTGCAGAAACAAATGTCCCGACAGGGTAAACTACATCATTGTATGTTACTGTTCCTATCTCGGGGCCTATTGCGCTAATCGGATTTGAATTTAAATTTAAAATAGCTTTAGTGCCTGGCTTGCCATCTACATATAACAGAACCATTCCTTTGGTATCGTAATCGAATAAATTTGATTTGTCAAATATATGACCATAACCAAAATCATTATTATTTGGACCATCAATAACCAAAATAATGTAATTTGTACCATGTATTTTTTTTACGTTACCAGTAACTGGCGTTATTAATCTATATCCCATATCGTCATCACCAGTCAAAACGGAATAATCAATGCCCCTATGAAAAAGAGAAGCATCTCGTCGGAGACCAAAATCCGATGTAATATTTTTTGTTATGAAATTAATTTTCGGCGAATCATAAGAAACGCGATATTGCAAATCATATTGACAATATGCGCTTACTGTTGAAAGAAAAATGAAAAATAATCCAATTTTTAAACGCTTCATATGGCTTTGTTCTATTTTAGGATGTTAATAGTATTATTAATTCTTGGTCTTCGATACCTATCTCCATCATTTTTAATAAGTACTATCCATTCTTTTTCGATTTTAATTACACCATGAACAAGATTGTTTTCTATAACTACAGTTTCACCATCAGTTAACAAATAATATGTTACTTCTTTCCCTTCATATAAATCACGCCAACCAATTCCATTTTCAATTTGCCATGTAAATGGATAGCCGCTTCTGCTAATTGATTCAAGAACAATTTGCCCTGATTTCAAATCTAATATTTTATAGCCTGGTTCAAATAAATCACAATTCGGCCAGTCGCAGTCCCATGAATACGAAAATAATTCATATTCTGATGTTATACCCACAGAGGTCACATACTTATCCACAACTTCAGAATAAATTTTTTCACCATGATTGTTATATGCCTGAACTATACTCTGCGAGGCAATTGTTGTTTCATAATCCATCGTAGTTAAGTAGATACTGTATGAAATAGCTGCTGCTTTGTACGACTTAATTGCCTGAAAAGGTGTCCATGAAACGAAAATATTGGAATGAAACAACAACTTTGTTGTATCATTAAGTTTTCGAGTTTTAATTGGATTTCCATTTGATAACCCGTTAATAAACTTTTTAGCATCACCAAAGCTTATTATAACTAATTCTGAATTAAAATCAGTGGAATTATTAAAAGTGTACTTTAATGAATTAAAAGGATTATTTTCATGAATATTAACTGTTCTCATGATTTTGTCGTTTTCCAAGAAAAGTATTTTGTCAATCTTCAATCGTCCATCAGCCGAATTAAAAATAATCTCCTGAGAATTTACATTCACTATGGATGAAAAAAGAAAAGCAATGGGAATTATTATTCTTTTCATATCATTTCATTTTTGAAGTTTCTTCTCCAACTCAATCACATACAATGTCAGCTCCTCAATTTTCTTAAGCAACAGCGCATTCATTTGTGCAACATCAATACCGCTTGCTTTAATTTCGTCCTCAGAGGGTATATCGGGCAGGTGTTGATTTTCTTTGATAAAGGTTTCAACTTCGGCTAGGGGCATTAGGCGGTAATCGTCTTTAAACACACAGTCCCACCAGCTTTGAGTATTCACCCTTACAAGGCTTGAAGTAATCTCACCGTTTACATAAAGGTTGGTTGATACATCAGGATTACCGAAATAGACATTGTTATCAGCCCGGATTGACATAACCTGCATATTTTGATTATGGAATTCAATGCGCCCTTCTGTTCCTGTTGTATATAGCTTTATAGAACCTGCCTGGCTGCTGTTGTTTGATAACAGTATATAAGATCCGTCTGTTTCGCTGCTGTTGGCAAATATTTTAAAAGCTTGCCAATCTGTTCTACCGCCCTTAATATTACCGCTGCATAGCAGGTTACCTTTCAGGTCTAATGCTTCAGCAGGGGTTTGGGTGCCTATGCCAATTTTTTTTGTATTGTCAACGGTCACATTATTACCATTCTGCAGCCAGATACCTGTGTTAACAGAAGTCGGGTTTACCCATATTGCATTCCCATACTGGTCAGATTGAAGGATATAACCATTCATATATCCAGCCGCCAACTGAAGTTCTGTTGTTTTAATCTTTCCGACAACCTCAAGTGGGACGGTTGGAGCAAAAGTACCAATACCAACCGGTCCATTAACTATAAGCCCTGCCATTCCGGGTGGTGTATGTGTGCTGAAACCAATTGAAACAGCACCTTCAACCTGTAAAGCAGATAAAGGATTGTTTGTTCCTATTCCTACCTTCCCGAATATTGTAGTATTTACATCTAGTCTTTCGTTGCCAACCTGTAAATTACCATTGAGAAAAGTTTTACCATTTTCCACATGAAGAAGAGCTTCTGGCCTATCTGTTCCGATTCCAAGTTTCCCATATATTATCGATACTATTGACCGCTCGCGATTTCCTACAGTAAGGTCGCCATTAAGCAATGTACCACCTCCTTCTACATGAAATTTAGCCATAGGAGATCCAGTCCCAACACCAACATTACCTGAATTGCTTATAAAAATATTAAAGTTATTGCGTATGGTTGAAATAGAAGAAACCGGTCTGAAAAAATTCAGCCCACCAGTACTATATTGATCATCGTATTCAATGCCCCATTTACCATGAATCCAATTGTTGGCTGTAAGAACATTATCACTGAATAAAATGGCACCATTTCTAGAAGTTGGATTAATATCCGGTGTGGTTGAGGCTGTAGTTGTCCGGCATAGTAAAATATTTCCACCTTGCAGTTGAAGTTTTTGAACTGGTGCTGAAGTATTATAAAAGACACCGGTCGTTCCAGAAGTTATTCTCTTATATCCACTTAGATTTAACATGCCGGTATGATAGATTGTTCCGCTAATATTGTAATCTTTGGTTACATATTTGAAAAACTCCTGAGTATTTCCTGAAGGACTTAACAAAAACGGATCCTGCGCTATTGAAGTTTTACCAATTATTATCAGGAAACACATCATTAAAATAACAATTATAGATTTCATACAATTTAGTGTTAGGTTCCTTATTTTTATTAATTTGGATTCACAAATTGAGATTTAACAATAGTTTATTGCTTAACCCATTTCCCTTGTTCAATTGTTTTTCCTTGATGGATTATTTTCCAGGGATATACTCCTTTCGGCAGGGAAGTAACATCTGATTGTTCATTTGTATTTTTAAGGATTTTGTGATTTACGAGCTGACCTGAAGTATTATACAATCTGAATTCTGAACTGCATATCTGCGGACCGCTTTGTATTATAATGTTATCATTACCTGGATTAGGATAAACAATGGCCTGATGAGCAGTAATTGTTGGCTTGTCATGAATTCCGGTAATCAACCCCAGGCTGTCCACTTTTATCATAATAACATCTAACATATTTTCAGGTCTAGAAGGCGTGTAAAACATTCCGGCTAATATGCAACCACCATCTGACGTGGCATCCATGGTGCTTAGTGTATAACAGGCTGTATCACTGCCATAAAAGCAAGTCCAACGGCAATTAAGCAGTGAATCGTAGTTGCTAAGCATAATCACTTTTCGCATGCTTTCGTTACAACTATAAAAATCGCCGTTATCTTTTCCTGTACCTCCTGTATATATGCTGTTAACATTGGCAATGGACATGCATCTTTTCCATGCACTATAGTCAGGGACATCGCCAGTTGTGCCGGCATGGTTAAATGCAAGGGTATTTTCAATTGTATCGAATTTGGAAATTGCCACATCATAATAATACGGCGATATGTAAACCATGCTTGTTAAGAAGTAGCTGTTATTATTGATCCTTTCGGTTGTCATATATATATCATGCCAGTTTGGAATCGGCCTGACTTCAACTAACAATAGGTTTTCGTCTAATTGCAGGATTTGTGATGCACTACTGTTGCCAGTATAAGATTCAAAGCCACTGACAAATGCCTTGTATTGCCCATTAATCCAATTTAGTGTCCTCATCTTAGTTGTCTGGGGATTACCATTTATAATGTAATTGGAATTTAGTGAGTCCCCTTCCTTTGTAATTTCAAGGAAAAATAATGAATGTAAATGGTTAGGGTCACCAGTAGTCAATGTTGAACCTATCAAAATATTACCCTCGTTATTTTCTACTAAGGCTATATTTGATGTAAATGGCCGATTTGTCATATATTTTTTTTCCCAGATTATTCTTAGTGAAGTATCTAATTTCATTAACCATATCTGGCAGTAAGGAAGATCGTTTGATTTATATCCACCGATTGTTAGAAACTCTGATTCATTTAATGGGAAGATACATTGGATGTCAGAGTATTGTCCAAATACTTCCGGAAAAGTTATTCCGCTTTGAATATTTCCACTACCATCCATCTTTAACAGTTTAGCGTACCTCCATATTGATAATTGATCATTGCTATACTTTTGCCCAATGAAATAAGAAGAGCCAACCTGTTTAATGCATAAAGGAATCTCATCATTCTGATCTCCATATGTAGTTACGAAATAAGGTTGAGCATCTGCAATAAAGTGAATTAAGAAAATCACTATTAATAGTTGCCTCATAGATCATTGGTATTTGGTATTATAGGGAGAAATAAAGTTTGTCTTGGTTTCTCCCCATTACAATGAGTTTAACAATTACAATGGTTGTTTAGGGTCTGGGCTTAATCTAAGAATTCCATAATCTACAATGGCATTATGTTCGTAAATTGTGTAATCATCTTCATTGTCCTGATTTCCATACATATCAATAGAGATCAAACTGGAACCCACTGGTCGTATTCCTCCATGTTCAGTGTCGTTATATATCAATTCTTTGGTTTTGGTAAGGTAAAAATTAAGGTCGCCAGGAGGAATGCACCCGTCAGGGTTTGGATATTGGTTACTATTCCAGTATAGATGTGAATACCGGTAATTGTTAGGCTCACCATTAAAAATTGGATAAAGAAGTGGATTAGTAATATATTTTGGACTTTCAGGATATGGTAATTCTTCATAATAATAATTGCCTTGTGGAACTCCCTTACAAGCCATAATTCTTTTCTGGGTTTCTTCTGCAGCATCGCTTTCCGGATGAGTTCCCCAATTAATACCACCACAAATACCTCCATTGCCATATTGTTTCCAATATGACCAAGAATCAATTTCATTGAATACACAAAGCACTTGTATTGGCCCTCCATATGCAAATACGCCAGTTACTTTAAATATCAAACTTTCAGCTTGTATGCTATGTATTTTTACGGAAACAGACAAAAGTTGCTTGTTTTCTTCATTCTTGTTATAGTAAATTATTCTAAGATTATTTATTACTTCTTCATACTTTACGTAGACATCATTTTCTGGTATCTTACCATTAACCAAAGGAATGTTTACAAAGCAAGAGTCGGTAAATGTTTGTTCGGTCTCACGAGAGGCATCTCCATATGTGTAATTGGCTGCAGTACCTATGTACCATTTAGCGGAATCGATGGTCATTTCATAGCCGGATTTTAGACCGGATTCGCCACGAGCCTTGAAGCACTTTATTAAGGAAGATATTTTGTAATCACTACCTGGTATCTGTTCGCAGGAAGTTTTTGTTTGTACTTTCTCTTTGGCGCAACCAATTAGGAGTGTAAAA
>JAMLHF010000044.1 GCA_023957275.1 Lentimicrobium sp.
ATCATACCCGGAACTTTTAAACTCCCTGTAAAAAATATCCGGTAAAACACGCTTTCAAAATCGCAACGGACAAGTTCTGGTGATGCATTGGTTTTTATCCCGAACTTTGCAGAAGCCAAATCTGAAATCCTATGAACAGAATTGCGCATTATCTGCGAATGTGTTATCATTTGACCCTTAACGCTGATAAACAGGAAGAAGCCTTATGGAAAGAGTTGAAGAAATTCCATCTCCAGCAGGACTATCATTCCGGAATATATGAAAAGGAAAAGACTATTTCCACCATACTGAAACTTACTGACAACAAAAGTGAAACCTTCAGTTATTCACTTGTTTTCGGGCAATACTATTGCAATGTCAGGCTTATACGCAGTTACCCCGAAGAATTAAGCCCCGAAATCTTCATCCTGACAACGCATCTGAACAACATACTGACAGAAGGAGGTGTGTCCGTCGACACCGGAGAGCAATACGTTGAGTACACCATACGTAAAGACATCCTGGTTACGCTGCTCTACCCGGGATTCATCTACGAACGAATGAACCGTCATTATATAGTTGCCGGAAGGTTACACCAGGCTTTTATTCGCCTTATAAATGAAAACGAAGCCCCCGCGCTGATTGTAGCCGATTTTTTAAAAAGTCTGGAAAAGGAGGAAAAAGAATCGGATTAATGGAATCCGGAATAAATCCGATGAAGTTATGCCAGACTTTCTTACGCTTCCTCTTCCAAAAGAATCCAGCTATACGGTATGCATCCCATGCCTGCTAACCATTGCTCCAGGCTCTGCAATGCCTTACACCCCGGCCCCTTTCTTTAACCTTCCACTCATAACACTCTCCCTGCCTCACCTAAACCTGGGCCTCCGTTAATAGCGGGACGCATCGTGAATGAGAGTATGACCGGTTTGGCATTCAGTTGATATTGCTTCATGGGGCCGGGTCCGCAACTGCCGCCTCCAAGTCCAAGGTGTTCAGCATCAATGGTAATGACGGTTTCTTTACGTTTTACAAGCTCATAAGGATGGTTTGCCTTTTCCAAATCTATTGGCAAATGATGCAATGCACTGAAGTTCAGCAATTCAGAGGCAACAAACTGAATTCCGGCACCTTTTCTGTCGGTGACGGCAAACCACCTTACATCACTCCGGTTTCCCATATCCTGAGGCCGGATGTATTCTTCGGTCATTTCCTGAACCATTTTGCTGTATATGCCAATTTTTGCAGATGTCTTCCTGTCCCGGTAATTTTCGTGAGGGCCGGCTCCCAGCCACGTAACTTTTTCAAATCCTTCAGGCATTTCCATAATCAGTCCGAGTTTAGGAAGCATCCAATCCACATCCTGAGGGGTAACGGTAAGATCAACGCCAATGCTACCCGACTCTGAAACAGTATATGCATAGTGCGATTCAACCGTAAATCCGCCGGGTGATACCGATGCAATCTCAACCGACACCCTGACAATAAAATCACTTTCTTTGTCCACCCTGAAAGATTTAACCCGATGCGATAAGGTGTGAAGCTGCATTTTTTGCCATACCGGACCCGGGCCTCCCCCGAAAATGTAGTCATTGTCCACCGGTGCCCTGAAAACATTGGTGCGCGGTCCGGCTATTCTTGCCTTGCTTGCTGTATCCTGGAAAATCAGCCCGGTTTCGGGTTCAATCCCATGAATGGTACTTAAATCCGTATTGAGTAAAACTGTCCCCTTGTGGCTCCAGTGTATAATGGTTCCGGCTTTCCGGCTGAAAACCAGATCAAATTCCCTTCCTGCAATCTGCACAAGATCTTTACCTTCACTGACTATAAGAGGGAAAAGCTGCTGCGGCTCTGCCTTTAGAGGTTTCTCCATCCCGAAAGGCAATTTAAACTGGGCATCAGCAACGGTATAACCCCGTTTGGCCCACCATTCATCGGTTGATAACTGAAGGTAAACGTTCAGAAAGTATTCACACCCGGGTTTAAATGCTGGTTTTTTATAATCCATTTTCAGTTTTCCAACTTCTCCCGCTTCTATGTCTGCAATAAAGTCGCCTGACTGTATTACAACACCGTCTTCGCTTAACTCCCACAAACCCTTGTATTTGTTCAGGTTAATAAAAGAATTGCGGTTTGCAACCAGGATTTCTCCTTTTTGCAGATCAGATTCCTCAAACCAGGCATTCTGATAGATCCGTTTCACTTCTTCCATTTTCGGGGTAATCTTTCTGTCGGCGGTGGTAAGTCCGTTGGCACAGAAATTCCAGTCGGTGGGGCGGTCGCCAAAATCGCCGCCATAGGCCAGAAAATACTCCCCCGGTTTGCCCGGAATCTCCTTATATAATCCCTGATCGGCCCAATCCCAGATGCAACCGCCTATCAAACGGGGATAGGTATAAATTGCTTCCCAGTATTCTTTCAGATTCCCAACTGCATTGCCCATGGCATGAGCATATTCGCACATAAAGAAGGGTTTGGGGTCATCTTTTTTTCCCTGATTTGTAAACCATTCCACATCGGGGTACATCACTGAAACCACATCGGCTACTTCGTTGTATCTTTCGTAATGAATGGGCCGTGAAGGATCGCGTTTTTTCAAAGCGGCCGAAGCGGCTTCAAAATTTATCCCCGGCCCGGCCTCGTTGCCAAGCGACCACATAATCACTGAAGGATGGTTTTTGTCGCGTTCCATCATATTCATAATTCGGGACACATGCGCTTCCTGCCAACTCTTGACGTGGCCCAGCGATTCATCGCCGTAACCCATTCCATGGGATTCAACATTGGCTTCATCAATTACATATATTCCGTAACGGTCGCACAAATTGTAAAAATATGGATCATTCGGATAATGACTTGTTCTTACGGTGTTGATATTAAATTGTTTGAACAATTCCACATCCCTGAGCATGGACGCCTTCGACACCGCCCTGCCATCAGTGGGATCAATGTCGTGGCGGTTAACACCCTTGATCTTTATACTTTTTCCATTCACCCACAGTTGTTGATCTTTTATCTCAACCTTCCGGAAGCCAAAATCGGAGCTTTGTACCATCAAAACCTTGCCAGCCTTATTTTTGGTAACGATTAGAACATGGTATAGATTGGGATCTTCCGCCGACCAAAGCCTGGGATTGCTGATTGATGCTTTATGAATCAAAGGCGCTTTATAGGTTTTTCCTCCATCTATTGCAAAGCTGAAAACCGGATCCGGCAATTTTTCGTTTTTTTGCCCGTATGGGAGCAAATAAACCTCAAGGTTTAGCTTTTCTTTAAGCGAAAAACCTGCGAAACCGGCTTCCAGGGTCAGCTCTGCCTTCGAAAAATCGCTGACAAAATCAGCTTTCAGCCAGTAGTCGCGGAGATATGTTCCCGGAACGGAAAGCAGGTAAACATCGCGGTAAATGCCGCTCACTCGCCAGAAATCCTGATCTTCGAGGTAGCTGCCGTCGCTCCATTGATAAACCTCCACCGCCAGGGTATTTTTACCGGACCTGACATATTTTGTAATGTCGAACTCGGCAGGCAGCCGGCTGTCTTCGCTGTAACCCACTTTTACACCATTCACCCATACATACATGGCGCTCTCTACACCTGCAAAATGTAAAAGAGTCCTTCTGTCTTTAAAGTTCTCAGGAAGCACAAATTCCCTCACATAAGATCCGACCGGATTCGGATACTGATGTTTTGTAAATTCTGCCGGCACAGGCTCCATAATATACGGCGGCTTCGCAGCATGCGGATAAGTAACATTGGTATAGACAGGAATTCCATAACCCTTCAACTGCCAGCATGATGGCACTTCAAGATTGTCCCACCAGCTTACATCATAACCCGGTTGAAAAAAGTTCACCGGGCGGAGGTCCGGATGTTTCACCCAATTGAATTTCCATGTACCGTTCAGGTTAAGATAATAAGGCGAAAGGCTCAGATTTTCAGTTACCGCCTGCTCTTCTGAAGCATAGGGCATCCAGGAGTTTCGTGCTTTTTCGCGGTTGATATAATTGATGTTTTCGTTTTCCCATTCGGGTTGCGATTGCGACTTCGCAATAAATGGAATCACCAGAACAAGCAGCGTTAACCGCGCAAATAATTTCATAACAATGAATATAATGTTCTCAGCAAACTTAAGTAATATTTTTACAAAGTACGGGATTTGTATACTAAATTTTCTCCGTTAGCCGGGATCTGCACTACACGGCGACCCGGAATCATAACGGGCCGTCCTGCGACGCTTGCAGCATCCTTAATATGTATTCTACACCCTACTTTCCTTACCTTTGCCCCGAAAAACATAAGCAATGAATACTTCTGACTGGCAATCCCGGACCCGGCTGCTGCTTGGCGAAGAAAAGCTGAACAAACTGCATGCTTCCAATGTACTGGTAGCCGGATTGGGAGGTGTAGGTGCCTATGCCGCTGAGCAATTGGTAAGGGCCGGAATTGGAAGGATCACCATTGTGGATGGCGACAGGGTGCATCATACAAACCGGAACCGGCAGTTACCTGCCCTTGTCAGCACCCATCACATGCCAAAAACAATGGTTATGGCACAGCGGCTGACGGACATCAATCCTGAAGTCCGGCTGACAACCATTCAGGAGTATATTAAAGACGAGCGGATGATCGAGATCCTCGAACAAGGATATGATTACGTCATCGACGCGATCGACACCCTTTCGCCAAAGGTTTACCTGATATACCACACGCTGCGGCTTGGAATGCCGCTGGTCAGCTCGATGGGTGCAGGCGGAAAGTTTGATCCCATGCAGGTAAAAATTTCTGATATTTCAGCCACAAACAATTGCAAACTGGCCTATTACATGCGCAAACGCCTGCACAAACTCGGAATTTGGGAAGGCTTTAAAGCAGTGTGGTCGCCTGAAGAGGTATCGCGCAGCGCGGTAGAGCTTTCTGAAGGTGAAATCAATAAGAAATCAACCGTAGGTACGATCTCTTATATGCCGGCCATATTCGGATGTTTCTGCGCAGCTGCTGTAATTCAGGATATTACACATTCTGCTGCGGAATAAAATGCCGGTCAGACTATCTGATTCTTACAGGCAACCAACATTTTTCTTTTTATTTCCGCCATAAATATTAATTTTACTCCCCGCAAGTTGAATCTTAACAGGTAGCTAAGTATCACTTAATGGTATCGAACTGGTTTGAGTACGAAGATATAAGCAGGGATGAACTGAAACTCAATGAACAGTTTAACTGGGTAGATTATTATCCTTCGCCTGCGCTGATTACCGATAAATTCTGGAATATCCTGAGGGCTAATCCCCCTTTTCTTTCGTTGAGCGGTTATTCAGAAAGCAAGATCACCGGAAGGAACATTGCTTTACTGATAAACCCGGATTCCATTGTGCCCATTGGATCACTCAACGGCTCCGAGCAGGGCTTGTGTCATCTGAAAACTGCTTCAGAAGCGGAGATTGCCTGCACCATTGCAAAAAAGACCATCAATCTCGGAAATGAACCCCACCGCATAGTTTCACTTACCCCTTTGATAAAGGATCAGGGCATTGCAACAGGCAGCGTTGCCCCGCCTTCTGCCTTACTTGAAGAAACCCAGGCTGCCCTGCGCGAAAATCAGATGCGGCTGCAACAGGTACAGCAGCTTTCAGAAATCGGCACCTGGGATGTTACTTACGGGCCGGAGCCAGCTATCAGGACATGGAACTTCTTTGAGTTGCTGGGGATTGATAATACAGGGGATAAAAGCACGCCTGAGAATCTCAATCATTTTGGACTGATCCATCCGGCAGATCTGGAAAAGCACAAAAATTTACTCAATACCGTCAGGAGTCAAAATCTAAACACCTACAGCAACGATTACCGGATTGTCGATAAAACAGGCAAAGTCCGGTTTATACACTGCGAATCCCAGCTTGAATATAACAGTCAGGGAGAACTTTGCCGGTGGTCAGGCACCATTCAGGATATCAGTTCCTATAAGAAGGCTGAAAGTCTCAAAGCTTCGGCATTTCAGATCTCACAGCTGATCCATTCGCAGCATAACCTTACGCCTCTGATGGAAGCCATTCACCAGATCATCGCTTCCCACATGCCCTCCCCTAACCTGATGATAGCCCTGACCAACGGAGAAGAGGGTAAACTTCATTTCCCCTACTGTGTTGACCCGGAAGGTATACCTGATCCGGAATCAGCACTGGGAGGGCTGATCGGTTACGTGCTGCGCACAGGCGAACCGCTGCTGGTATCTGTTCCTGCCATTGAACTGATGATCAGCGAAAAGATTATTTCCGGCTCATCCCGTATCCCGCAATCATGGTTGGGCGTCCCGCTGAAAACGCATGAAAAAGTATTGGGGGTCCTTTCGTTACAATCCTATTCAAGTGACATCACCTATGGTGAGGATGAAAAAAATATCCTCATTTTCGTTTCCGAGCAGATCGCCCTCTCCATACAGCGTATCCGTAGCGATGAAGCGCTGATTAATGCGAAAAATGTTGCAGAAGATTCGAGCCGGTTAAAGTCATCATTACTGGCAAATATGAGCCATGAGCTTCGTACACCGATGACGGGCATCCTGGGGTTCTCCGAAATCCTTACCGAAGAGCTGGAAGACGCCAGGATGAAGTCGATGGCTTCCACCATTTTCAAATCGGCCAGCCGCCTGATGTCAACGCTGAACTCGATCATCGATCTTTCGGCCATTGAAGCGGACAAGCACACCCTGAACCTGAAACCCGTCAACACCCGACTGCTTTTCAATCCCCTGCTAAAGGTAGCCCATTCCATAGCCAGTGACAAAGGCTTGTATCTGCGTACTTCCCTGCCGCCCCATCTGCATGTGATGGCAGATGAGAAACTGCTTGGGCAGATGATTCACCACTTGCTGGATAATGCATTAAAGTTCACAATAGACGGTGGAATCTCGGTAAGTGCATATACGCTTGACAAGGCGAGCACCGAAGTCATCATCCGCATCAGCGATACAGGTATCGGAATAGCTCCTGAACACCATAAAATGATCTTCGAAGAGTTCCGTCAGGTAAGCGAAGGCTTTTCACGTACTTTTGAAGGCAGCGGACTGGGACTATCGCTGTGCGCAAAGATTGCCCGACTATTGAATGCAAGAATATGGGTTGAAAGTGTACAGGAAAAAGGTTCGGATTTCTATGTTGCGCTGCCGCTTACCCTGCCCGATATCCAGGAACCGGCCCTTGACACGGAAACCGCTGAAATAATCCGCACCCACCGGCTCAGCCGAGGCCCGATTCCTGATGTACTCATCGTTGAAGACAACGAGGTTAACCGGCGCCTGGCCGCGCTCTACCTCAGGGAAATATGCAACACAGAAATGGCTGAAAACGGATATGTTGCGATTGAAAAAATAAAAAGAAAAAAGTATGATGCCATCCTGATGGATATCAATCTCGGAGCCGGCCCTGACGGATTGTCAATTGCCCATCAGGTGAAGAACTTTGAGATCAATAAAAGTACTCCTATTATTGCAGTTACGGGTTATACCATGCATGGAGACCGGGAAAAGCTGCTTTCGAACGGGTGCTCTCACTACCTGCCCAAACCTTACGATAAAAAAACACTGCTCAGACTCTTTTCAGGAATCCTATACGGTAGTCAGACTTCATAAGTAGCATCATCTTCAACCAGTCCGGTTTGACTGAAAATTGCCTTTGCTTCATCAAGCAATGGTTGGAGATCCTCATACCTCGCTGAAAAATGGCCAAGCAGAAGTCGTTTTGCCCCTGCCAACTTCGCGATTGTGGCTGCATCTGCAGCCGTTGCATGCTGTTTTTCACGGGCTGAAGCAAGCATATCCTGCATAAAGGTCGCCTCGTGGTACAAAAGATCGCAGTTTCTGATCAATGCAGCCACCGGTTCATGATATCCGGTATCGGAACAATAAGCGTATGATCTGACCGGTGAAGACTCCCGTGTAAGCAGAGAATTGGGAATGCTATTGCCTTCCTCATCCACATAATCATTTCCGGCACGGATGTCTTCAAAAGCGCTCACAGGAACCCCGTATCTGTCGGCGGCTTCCCGGATCAGTTTCCTTGGGTGAGGAAGTTCTCTGAATAAAAAACCGGTGGTTGGCACCCGGTGGAGCAATGGCAGTGTTGTAACTGAAATTCTTCCGTCATTGAAAATTTCCTCCGGCTCGCTATGCTGTGTCACGTGAAAAACGAGGGGGTACTGCAGTGTGGTTGACGAAACATCAAGCTGTATGCTGATAATCTGTTCAAGCGGTTCAGGACCGTATACATGCAACGCCTCCCTCCTGCCCAGCAGGTGGTAAGTCGAAACAAGTCCGATCAACCCATAAAAATGATCACCATGCAAATGGCTGATGAAGATGTGGTTAATCTTTCCCATCCTGATCCTGTTCCTTTTCAGGTGCATTTGTGTACCTTCACCACAGTCGATCAGAAACAGGCGGTCGCGGTAATTTACCACCTGGGCCGACAAGTTGCGGCTACGGGTGGGAAGTGCGGCACTACTCCCCAGTATCGTTACTTCAAATTTCTTCATCATGAATTATCATTGCAGTATCAAGCGGTTGTAAAAATCATCAATATTACATTCAAAACGAACGGAAAAGGCAAAAAAAAATCCCCTTCCGGGGATCTTTTTATAGAAATTCAGATATTATTCCTGATTGGGTTCTGCTTCGGATTTCTTGTTTCTGGCATTCTTTTCCGATTGCTCCATATCTGATTTGAGGTTAGCCAACGCTTCAAGGTCACCCAGGGTAGTCTTTTCAAGGTTATCCTTCAGCTTTTTAACGGCACGCTTGGTTGAGTTTTCAGCACTTTCCTTAGCTGCAGATTCCTTAACGCGCTCAGCGGCAGTTGCATCCTGGAAAATCCGTGAATGTGAAAGGATAATTTTCTTGTTGTCTTTCGAAAACTCAATTACCTTAAAATCAAGGGTTTCATCAACTTTAGCCGTGGTGTTATCCTCTTTGGCAAGGTGGCGCAGGGGGGCGAAACCTTCAACGCCATAAGGTAATGCTACAACCATTCCCTTATCGCTTGAGCTGGTAATGGTTCCTTTGTGAACCGAGCCGACAGAGAATACGGTCTCAAATACGTCCCATGGATTTTCTTCGAGCTGTTTGTGGCCAAGGCTCAACCTGCGGTTCTCAACATCCACGTCAAGTACCATTACCTCAATCTTCTCGCCGATTTTGGTAAATTCAGCCGGATGCTTGATCTTCTTCGACCATGAAAGGTCAGAAATATGGATCAGACCATCTACGCCCTCTTCAAGTTCAACGAAAATACCGAAATTGGTAAAGTTGCGGACAGTGGCTTCATGCTTGGAGTTGAGCGGATATTTTTCCTTGATGTTGGTCCAGGGATCCGGAATCAGCTGCTTAATACCCAACGACATCTTGCGCTCTTCGCGATCGAGGGTAAGAATAACGGCCTCTACCTCATCACCAACCTTCAGGAAGTCCTGAGCGGTGCGCAGGTGCTGTGACCATGACATCTCAGAAACGTGGATCAGTCCTTCTACACCGGCAGCAATCTCGATAAATGCACCATAATCGGCAATTACCACTACGCGGCCTTTAACTTTATCACCAACCTTGATGTTTTCATCCAGCGAATCCCACGGATGCGGGGTAAGCTGTTTGAGACCGAGGGCGATACGTTTCTTATTTTCATCAAAGTCGAGAATAACCACTTTAATTTTCTCATCAAGCTGAACAATTTCTTCAGGATGATTGATGCGTCCCCATGAAAGGTCAGTAATATGTACAAGTCCGTCAACACCGCCAAGGTCAACAAATACACCGTAGGAGGTAATATTCTTAACCGTACCTTCAAGGATCTGTCCCTTTTCAAGTTTACTGATGATATCGGCTTTCTGCTGCTCAAGCTCATCCTCGATAAGGGCTTTGTGCGAAACAACCACGTTCTTGTATTCCTGGTTAATTTTCACAACCTTGAATTCCATTACTTTGTCAACATAGATATCGTAATCGCGGATGGGTTTCACATCAATCTGCGAACCGGGGAGGAATGCTTCGATGCCGAATACATCCACGATAAGTCCGCCCTTGGTGCGGCACTTCACGTAACCATTGATTATTTCTTCTTTTTCGAATGCCTGGTTTACGCGCTCCCATGAACGGAGAATGCGGGCTTTCTTGTGCGAAAGCAGCAACTGGCCACCCATATCTTCCTGGCTTTCAACGTACACCTCAATTTTGTCGCCGATTTTCAGGTTTGGATTATAACGGAGTTCCGACTGAGGAATTACGCCGTCGGACTTGAATCCGATGTTCACCACAACCTCACGGCTGCTTATGGCAACTACAGTCCCGTCGATCACTTCATGCTCAACGATGGAACTGAGGGTTTTGTCATACAGTGATTCAAGTTTCGAACGCTCATCAGAGGAATAATTTTCATGTTTCTTTCCGATGGCATCCCAATCAAAATTTTCAAGTGAAACCTGCTGGATCTGTGGAGCTTTCAGTTTTTCTACAGTTGGCTCATCATCATCATTTTCAACAGCAGCTGCTACCTCTGCAACAACTGCAGTTTCTTCTGCCTCTGCGGGCCGGGCCTCTTCAGCAACGGTTTCTGTTTCATTTACAACCGGGGTTTCATTCACCTCAGCATTGACCTCTTCAGGCTTGTTTTCAGCATTGGCCAACTCCCCGTTGACGTTTAATTCGTCGTTTGTCATTCTTTTCTTCTTTGTGGCATCCTGCGATACCGGGTTAATAATAAGTGAGTTATGTGGTTCGGACGGACAGGATCACTCCCATAGCCAGGCCATAGAAGCGCCGGCCAAACCGGGGTGCAAAGGTAAAAAAATAATTTATTATCCGGAGGGTAAGAAGTTAATTTTCAAAGAGAAAAAAAACTTCGGTACCGTATATTTTTAGTGTTTAATAAAGATGAAATAACCCGCTTACTGACAAGATCAGAAAGATGAGGCAGAAGTTGGCCTGTATTGATGAGCACTTTTCAGGTAACTATGCCAGACAAAACAGAAAGAGGCAGCCCCGTTAAACAACTTTTGCCACCCTCCGGATTGGCATCCGGATAGTGGCAAAATCAGACTCAGAAAGAATCTATTAACTTGTGACTTGCAGGGCTATTTTTTACCCTGATTCTTTGCCATCTCCTCAAGCTTTTTCTGGAAGTTTGACTTCTTCACAGGCTTTTTCTTGTTTTCCTGAATCTGAGCATGAAGCTTGTCCTCGTTCACAAAACGACGTATAAGATACATCTGCGCAAAGGTCATCAGGTTCGCCAGCAGGTAATAGTAGCTGAGTCCCGAAGAATAACTGTTAAAGAATCCGAGGAACATCACCGGCATCAGGTACATCATGGTTTTCATCCCCGGCATCTGGTTTCCGGTTGACATCATATCGTTGTTAATCTTGGTGTAGATAATTGTCGATATGGTCATCAGCAGGGTAAAAAGACTCACATGGTCACCATAGAAAGGGATGGTAAAGGGCAGATCAAGCACGGAATCGTAGCTGGAGAGGTCATGAGCCCAGAGGAAAGACTCCTGCCTTAATTCGATGGAGGCAGGAAAGAAGCGGAACATGGCAAGCAGAATGGGGAACTGCAACAGCATGGGCACGCAGCCCGACATCGGATTTACCCCGGCCTTTTTGTATAAGGTCATGGTAGCCTGCTGCTTTTTCATTGCATCTTCCTTCTTCGGATATTTGGCATTGATCTCGTCAACCTCCGGCTTCAGCAAACGCATTTTAGCCGAAGACATATAAGTTTTGTACGCAATCGGGAAGAGAACAATTTTTAAAAGTATGGTAAGAATCAAAATAATGATCCCATAATTCAGATTAAACCCTTCAAGAAAGTTAAAGACAGGAATTACTGCAAAACGGTTGATCCATTGCATTAAAAAGAAACTCCAGCCAAGCGGTATCTGTCTTTCAAGATCCAGCTTGTATCTGCGCATCAGGTTATATTTATTCGGCCCAAAATAAAAGGCCATCTCAAGGCTTTTGTCAACCATAGGGTTGAAAGGCAGAGAGAGAACAGCCTGCATCTGTTCAAGGTACTTCGCCTCTTTTTCGGGTTCCCGCACTTTTGATAATTCAGCATTCTGAAAAAGCTCTCCGGCAATCAGCGAAGCAGAGAAAAACTGCTGCTTAAAAGAAACCCATTTAACGCGGGTATTGATGTTTTTACTGTCATCCTTGCGTTCACTCAGGTAGTCAACCTCACCGTCGGAATGCCGGAAATGTATGGTAGTATTAAGTTTCTCATTTTCGAGATTCTTCTCCTGTCTCAGTAAACGGGCATTCCAGTTTACATTCAGTTCTTTTGTATTGGGGGCAATCACCCCTTCCATATTGACAAAATTCACCTCAAAGTCAACCATATAATCGTTGGCTTTTACCGTGTAGAGATATTCAATATAGCTATCGGGCAATGAAACGCTGTCAGAGTTTCCGGCGAACAGCCTCATGGCAAAATGCAGGGAGTCATCCCCGCTTATTTTCAATTCATCCTGCCCTTCAAATCTTTGATCGGTCCAGGAAGGCAGAAAATAAAGGTTTCCGGTTGAAATTGGCCTTACATCTGTAAAAAAGGCCAGTTCGAACATGGAAGAATCCGGCAGAAAAAGGTAAGCAGGCTCGCCGTCAAAAGTTTTGTATTCTTTTAATTCGACCTTGCTGATTCGCCCGCCTTTATTGCTTATGGTAAGCCTGAGCAGGTCAGTTTCAATGATAAAATCCTTATTAACCCCTGAAGCTGAAACAGCAAAGGGCCCAAATACTGAGTTTCTGGCTGACACCATCGCCCCGGAATCAATGTCCTTTGCCTGTGCCTGCACTTCTGCAACGGAGTTCTTCAGCTCTTCACGCTGAACCTGCTGAACACGGATTGAATCAGATACTGATTGTTGAACTGCAGCTATGGAATCCTGGGTACGTTTCCTGGCTTCCAGCTCCTCTTTTGATGGTGACATCATCACGGTGTAACCAATCATAATGGCGAAGATCAGAAGCAGGCCAATGATAGAATTCTTGTTCATGAAAATAAGATAAAGTAAATGAAAAGAAGGGTGCAAAATTAATCAAAAGCAGGGAAATGCACCAAAATAAAATATCCGGACTGTTCAGGCTCGAATGCATTGGCCGGAATACCGGTAAGCAGAAAACCCTGATAACGGAAAAGGTTATCTGCGAAGACTGAAATCCAGTGCTGCTTTCACAAAATGAACGAACAAAGGATGAGGACTGGCAACCGTACTGCGGTATTCAGGATGAAACTGTATCCCTACAAACCAGGGATGCTCCGGCAACTCAATGATCTCAACAAGATCATCCTTACGGTTAATCCCTGAAGTAAGCATCCCTGCATTCCGGTATTGTTCCAGATAAAAATTGTTGAATTCATACCTGTGGCGGTGTCTTTCGGTTATCTCTGACTTTCCGTAAACAGCCATGGCCTTTGTGCCGTCTGCTATGGTGCATGGGTAAGCTCCCAGCCTCATTGTCCCGCCCTTATTGCTGATATTTTTCTGGGTCTCCATAATATCAATCACCGGGTGTTTGGTATCAGGATCCATTTCGGTTGAATTTGCGCCACTTAACCCAAGCACATTTCGTCCGAATTCTATCACGGCACACTGCATCCCCAGGCAAATACCAAGAAATGGTATTTCGTTTTCCCGTGCAAAGCGAATGGATTCAATTTTCCCTTCGATTCCCCGGTTTCCAAATCCGGGCGCCACCAAAATCCCATCAAGCCCTGCGAGTGAAGCAGCCACCGTTTCAGCTGTAATGCTTTCAGAATGAATTGTTTTAACTACCACTTTACATTCATTAATTGCACCGGCATGCACAAATGCTTCGTTTATTGACTTATAGGCATCCTTCAGCTCTACGTACTTTCCGATCAGGCCAATGGTTACCTGGTTTTTCGGGTGCTTTAATTTGTAAAGGAATTCCTCCCACTTCCTCAGGTCTGGCAGATGACTGGCAGGCATACGCATTTTCTCAAGCACCTCTACATCAAGTTTTTCATCGCGCATCAGCAGCGGTACATCGTAAATCGACTCGGCATCAATGGATTCAATTACAGCCGTTGGGTCAACGTTACAAAAGAGGGCAATCTTGTTGCGCATCCCTTCATTGAGATGCTTTTCGGTACGACAAACGATGATATCAGGTTGCACTCCCTGTTCAAGCAACGCTTTTACTGAGTGCTGGGTAGGCTTGGTCTTCAACTCTCCTGCGGCAGCAAGATAAGGCACAAGCGTAAGATGAATCACCAGGCAATCCGTTCCGATCTCCCAGCGCATCTGGCGGACGGATTCAATGTAAGGCAGGGATTCGATATCGCCGACAGTGCCGCCGATCTCGGTGATCACAAAATCGTATTTTCCTTCGTTCCCGAGTAATTTGATCCTTCTTTTTATTTCATCGGTAATGTGAGGGATAACCTGAACTGTTTCACCCAGGTAATCACCATGCCGTTCCTTATTTATCACCGACTGGTAAATTCGTCCCGTTGTTACGTTGTTGGCCTGAGATGTCGGCACATTCAGATAACGCTCGTAATGACCAAGATCCAGATCCGTCTCAGCGCCATCCTCCGTTACAAAACATTCTCCATGTTCATAAGGATTCAGTGTGCCAGGATCTATATTTATATAAGGGTCCAGTTTCTGGATGGTCACACTGAAACCCCTTGCCTGCAGCAATTTGGCCAGCGAAGCTGAAATAATCCCCTTACCCAGCGATGACGCCACACCTCCGGTTACAAAAACATACTTTGTTGATGGCATTCCGTTTCTTTTTTATTAAATCAGTATTTTTTTCGGCAAACTTAAGGGCAAGTTTAGATTCAGGTCAGATACCGACGTATCTGCCAGTTCAGAAGATCAGACATGAACCAGCGGGTGTGCGTAACAGCCTGAACCGGTAATTGCGATTTCCCCGAAACCCCGCCAATCAGAGCTCCAGAGATCATCCTGACACCTGATATGTCCGGAGGCAAAAATACAAACCTCTGGTTAAAAAGCGAGGACCTGTTAAGAAATTATGAAAAGTTTTATAAGTTTTTTGAAAAGACCGGGCATCACATTTTTTATTATTTTCCCGACTTTACACTGTTGAGAATTGCATCATAAATCTCATCCTTGTCATATGGTTTGGAGAGAAACTTATCCATGCCCACTTCAAAGCTTTTTTTGCGGAATGACTCCTCCGAGTAAGCTGTCAATGCAATAATGGGTATTTCTACTTTTTTCCTCCTCAATTCTATGGTTGCTTCCCAGCCATTCATCTGGGGCATATCTATATCCATCAGAATCACATCATATTCTCCGTTTAGGCATTCATTTACTGCTTCCAGACCATCTCCGACCAGGGTATAATTCCACCCCATCCTTTTAATAAGAATCTCTATTATTCTCTGATTCAGCAAGTTATCTTCCGCTATCAGTATTTTTATCGACCTGTCTTCCTTTTCCATGTCAATCACAGTAGGTTCATGCCTGAATTCCATAAATTTCCGGGTATACATTTTCACTATCCCTTAATCCGGAATCCGGTAAAAGGTAATACCGTTTTCAGAATAAAAAACAAAAAAAATAAAGGCTACCAGAAATAATGCTGATAGCCTGAAAAAAGATTAAATACCGGTTACTGTCCAAGGTAAGACTTCAGCAATTTACTTCTTGATGTGTGCTTTAACCTCCGGATGGCTTTCTCTTTAATCTGTCTGACCCGTTCACGGGTAAGATCGAATTTGGCACCGATTTCTTCGAGTGTGAGGCCATGGTTCATCCCGATTCCATAATAAAGATTTACAACATCACGCTCTTTTTCTGTCAGGGTTGCCAGCGACCGCTGTATCTCCCTTGCGAGTGATTCTCGCATCAGACCGGCATCGGTTACAGGCGTATCCTCATCCACGAAGATATCGATGAATTTCATATCCTCGTCTTCGGTAAGCGGTGCGTCCATCGAAATGTATCTGGTCGAAATCTTAAGCGCTGCATCTATCTTGTATTCTGGAATTTCAAGGGCTTCGGCCAGTTCATCCGGCGAAGGGGGACGCTCAAATTTCTGTTCCAGGCGTGAGGATTCCTTTTTAATTTTATTGAGCGATCCTACCTGGTTAAGCGGCAGACGTACAATACGCGACTGCTCAGCCAATGCCTGAAGAATGCTTTGGCGTATCCACCAAACAGCATAAGAGATAAATTTGAAACCGCGGGTTTCATCAAAGCGCTGAGCCGCCTTTATCAATCCGAGGTTGCCCTCATTGATCAGGTCGGGAAGGCTTAATCCCTGGTTCTGGTACTGCTTGGCGACCGAAACTACGAAACGAAGATTGGCTTTACAGAGTTTCTCCAATGCCTGTTGATCGCCCTGACGTATCCGCTGGGCAAGCTGAACTTCCTCTTCAGCGCTGATCAGCTCTTCTTTGCCAATATCCTGCAGATATTTGTCAAGCGATGCAGTTTCGCGGTTGGTTATAGACTTGGTTATTTTTAGTTGTCTCATAGCGAAGGTTTATTATGAAGGCAGGATGAATCCTGACCATTCTAATTATTAACAATTCTGTCATCTTTAAGTTCAATCTGAACCCGGTCGACAGGAGTCCGTTTACATGCGCCTGAAGGGATGCGTAAGTTACACATCCCTCAGCGATCGAACTTTATATTTGAGAGTTACTACATCCCGAATCCGTAGTAAGCCCTGGTTCTGTTCGGATAGATACCTTCGAGCAACACACCGCCTTTTTTACCTTCGAGCGCCTGTGCCAGATCTTCCCGGCTGTTCACACGTTTACCGTCAACCTGAGTGATTATGTATCCCTGCCTGATTCCGGCGTTGCGCAGTTTACCATCCCTGAGCGAAGTTACCTGAAGGCCGCCTTCGATGCCAAGGTCGGACTTTAATTCCTTGCTGACCGGTTCAAAAGTAGCGCCCAGCAATCCATTAACATCAACTTCCTCGCGTTTGACGGTACTTGTATTTCCGTCCCTGTTCTTCAGTGTAACGTTAAACACAAGATCTTTATTATTGCGCTTAACAGCAACGTCCACTTTATCACCCGGGCGATGCTGACCAATGATTTCCAGCAGTTCGGAGGTTGAATTTACGGCCACGCCTTCAATATTCTGGATGATATCGCCTGATCTGAGTCCTGCTTCACGGGCAGCACCATTGTCGGTGACTTCAGCCACATACACCCCGCGAATATCAGAAATACCCTGTTCTTCAGCCAGTTTACTGTCCAGTTCACGGATACTCACGCCCAGGAATCCCCGCTGAATTGTGCCGAATTCCCTTAAATCTTCTACCACTTTCCGCACAATATTGGCAGGAATGGCAAAAGAGTATCCGGCATAATATCCCGTTCCGGAGGCGATGGCAGCATTGATGCCGACCAGTTCACCGCGGGTATTTACCAGCGCACCTCCGCTGTTTCCCCTGTTTACGGCTGCATCGGTCTGAATAAATGACTCAATGGCCGAACCGTCGGGAGAACCAAGAATATTGATATTTCGTGCCTTGGCACTGACAATGCCGGCTGTCACGGTCGAAGTCAGGTTAAACGGATTTCCGACAGCCAGCACCCATTCACCAACCTGAAGGTGGTCAGAGTTTCCATATATAAGATAAGGGAGATCTTTGGCGTCAACCTTAATCAGTGCAAGATCTGTTGAAGGATCGGTCCCTATTATCCTGGCCTCGAATGTACGTTTGTCGTTCAGGGTTACTTCCACCCTGTCGGACTCAGTAACCACGTGATTGTTGGTCACAATATAACCATCCGGTGAAATGATAACACCCGATCCGGTAGCAATGATCGGAGAAGACCCGCCCCTGGGCGCACGTTCGCCGAAAAAATCCCTGAAATCGAAGAAATAATCATATACACTGCTTTTGCGCTGGTATTCTGTCTTAATGTGCACTACTGCATGAACCGTATTACTGGCAGCAGCTGTAAAGTCAGGCAAAACCATGGGCGTTACAGAACCTGGCATATTGGTCAGGTATGCCGGCACCTGTTTTGAATCATCCTTTGCTGATTGTTCAATTTTCCTGTTGCTGATCAGACTGAAAGCGGCTACGGCGATTAACCCGCCGGCCATGGCTATCAACAAACTCCCGACTATTCTTTTCATAACCTGGTAACTGATTATTAAGTTAGTAGTTTTAGTTAAACACCCGCAAAAGATCATCATGATTTTTTTGATGGCGGGCATTGATTTAAACGCAATTTGAATACCAATGTTACAAATACAGGTGTTAAAAAGTGTTAATCATCTAAATGTCAGGTTTAAGGCGTAAAAACAGCCCCTTTCCGCCAGGTGCTAGGCACTTATGGAGAAAACCCGGGTTCTGAATCAATAAAAGCTGTCAAAGAACATAATATCAATACATTATGAGGCGGGCATTCCACCGCATTGCTCCAAGGCCGCGTGAAGCCGGAATATTCTGAAAATGAATCCCTGAAATAGGCAGTATACTTTCATTTTTAATCAAAATTGTTTAATTTTGACCCTTTCGACATGAGTATGACATTTTGTCAAAAGCCGTGACTTATGATAAAATTCTTCAAATTCCATGGCACCGGCAATGATTTTATCATGCTGGATGGCAGGGAATTGATATCGCTGCCCACCCCTGATGAAATCAGGCATTTATGTCACCGGCAAACGGGTATAGGTGCAGATGGACTGATTATCGTCAAGCCTGTTGAAGGTTTTGATTTTGAAATGATTTACTACAATGCTGACGGCAGCCTGGCAACCATGTGCGGCAACGGGGCCCGTTGTGCGGTGGCATTCAGTTTTCTTACCGGCCAATCAGGCTCAGAAGTCACATTTAAAGCAGGGGATGGCGGCCATACCGGAATATTGCAGCCATTGACAGATAACAACTGGATGGTTGAAATCAGCATGAGCAATATCAACATTCCTGACAAAACCGGGGAATTCACGGAAATTAACACAGGAACGCCTCATCTGGTAATTCTCACCCAGGATACTGACGCTGTCAATGTACCTGTTGAAGGTCGCAAAATAAGATATTCCGGACCTTACCGTGCAAATGGGATAAATGTCAATTTTCTTGGCATCGGGGAAGGCCGGCTTAAAGTGCGCACATACGAGAAAGGCGTTGAGGATGAAACTCTGTCATGCGGAACCGGTGTCACTGCCTGTGCCGCCGTGGCTGCACTGAAAACGGGCATTAACAACTGGATTATTGAAACCCGCGGTGGATTGCTTGAAGTAAAGCTGAAAAAAAATATAAACATCTTTGAGAATGTCAGGCTGAAAGGCCCTGCAACAATGGTTTTCTGCGGCGAATTTACGGGCAGTTTTCCGTGATAAAACTATCACCTTTGCACATGAACCGGATAAATAAAAAACAACCTGCACAATGATCGGCAAAAAAATAAGGCTTAGGGCTCCGGAGCCTGCTGACATTGACATACTATACCAATGGGAAAACGACCCGGAGATCTGGCATGTAAGCAACACCTCCGCTCCTTATTCAAGATTTGCCATCGAACAGTATGTTTTGAATGCGGGGAACGACATTTTTAACTCAAGGCAACTACGTTTAATGATTGTTCCGCTTGAAAGCGAATCTGTCGCGGCCGGTGCGATTGACCTGTTTGACTATGAACCAATTCACAGGAGGGCTGGCGTGGGCATCATGATCGGTAAATCATTCCGGGGTAAAGGATATGCCAGTGAAGCCCTTGCGCTGATACTGGATTATTGCAGAAATATATTGAACCTCCACCAGGTCTATTGCAACATCTCCGAAGATAACGCTGCAAGTATCAGATTATTTGATGAAGCGGGTTTCAGGAAAAACGGCGAAAAGAAAGAATGGCTTCTCCTGAAAGGAAAATGGACCAATGAATTTTTTTATCAGCTTTTTCTGAAATAAAATCCTTGCCTGTCATGAGTGAATACTATCATCCGCGATACAGCAATATGAGGAGATCCGGCAGAAAACCCGGAAGACGACTTTTCTGGATATTCGTCCTTTTCGTGCTGTTTGCAGCTATTGCCGCCTGGTTCCTTTATATGATCCTGCTAAAGGACAATGTCTACACAGCCTCCGAAAACGAAGCATTTATCACCATCCCCACCGGAAGCTCTTTCAGGGATGTAACAACGGAACTTTATTCTCACGGACTGATCATCAACCGCAAAAATTTTGAACTGGTAGCAAGGTTAAAAAAATACGATCAGTCGGTTAAGCCAGGGCGTTACAGGTTGACTGACGACATGAACAACCTTCAATTAGTCAGATTACTGCGATCAGGTAACCAGACCCCGGTTAAAGTGATTTTCAATAATATAAGAACACCGGATCAGCTTGCCGGCAGGATTTCCCGGCAAATTGAAGCTGATTCAACTTCGCTCATTACACTTTTCAACGACAGCGCCTATCTTGATTCTCTGGGTGTCACAAGAAGCAGCCTTTTCACGGTTATTATTCCGAATACTTATGAATTATACTGGAACACCAGCGCAAGGGCTTTTATCAGCAGGATGAAACGTGAATCCGAGAAATTCTGGGAAGGACCGCGAAGTTTGAAATTGAGTCAGATCAATATGAACCGGCACGAAGTAATCACCCTCGCTTCAATTGTTGAAAAAGAAACCAATAAGACTGATGAAAAAGCCAGGGTTGCCGGCGTTTATATAAACAGGCTAAAAAACGGCTGGCTGCTCGAAGCGGACCCCACCCTGGTATTTGCTCATGGAGATTTTGAAATTCGCAGGGTACTCAGCAGTCATAAACAAATTGATTCTCCTTACAATACTTACAAAAACAAAGGGCTCCCCCCCGGACCAATCTGCCTGCCTTCCATAGCCTCCATAGATGCCGTACTAAATTACGAAGATCATAACTACATGTTTTTTTGTGCCAGAGAGGACTTCTCAGGATATCATAACTTTGCCCGCACACTGGAGCAGCACAACCTGAATGCCTGGAAATACCAGCAGGCGTTAAACAGAAGAAACATTTACCGTTGACAGGCGTTCCATTTAGTCTTAAATCAGCAGTCTGTCCATTTTTTTTAATCTATGAGAAAAGCATTCAAAGCATACGATATCAGAGGGATATACAACAGCGATTTTAATGGCGGGGATGTATACAAAATCGGCTTTTTTCTGCCTACCCTGCTGAAAGCCGAAACTGTGCTGGTCGGGCACGATGTAAGAACATCATCCCCTGAAATTCTTGAATACCTGTGTAAAGGCATTACCGATGCAGGAGCTGATGTGCATGTGGCGGGAGAATGCACCACACCTATGATTTACTGGGCAACCGCTAAGTTCAACTACCAGGCTTCGGTAATGATTACCGCATCACATAACCCTGCAAATTACAATGGCTTGAAAATTTCCAGGGCCGAAGCGCTTCCCGTAGGATTTGACAGCGGGCTTTCAGAACTGCTCGAACTGGCTGAAACTGCAGACATCAAGCCGGCCGCCATTCCGGGAACTTACAGCAGTTTTAATTTTATTTCTGACTACCTCGATTTCCTGAAAACATACCAGGAGGATTACCGGAGTCTGCGGATAGCCATTGATTGCTCCAATGGGATGGGATCTCTGCTGGCCAGACAGTTATTTGGAGATGAACATCTTTATATTTTTGAAGATCGTGATGGCACTTTTCCAAATCACCAGCCAAATCCGCTTGAGGAAGAAAACGTTAAAGACCTGAAGCATCTGGTTACAGAAAACAACTGCGATATAGGGATGATCTTCGACGGAGATGCCGACAGGGTAATGTTTGTGGATGAAAAAGGCCGTTTTATTCAGCCTGACATGATGATTGCGGTTCTGGCCGGTTACTTTTCCGGCAAGGGCTTGACAGGGAAAGCTATTCAGGATATCAGGACATCGAAATCAGTAACGGAAGCGGTGGAAGCCAAAGGTTTTGAAATGCACATGTGGCGGGTTGGAAGAGCCTACGCTGCTTTAAAACTAAGGGAAATTGACGGCTTATTCGGCGGTGAACTCGCCGGGCATTACTACTTCAGGGATTTTTACTATTCTGACTCAGCTTACCTGGCTGCACTGCTTATTTTGTCGGAGCTGAAAAAGCATAAAGCCCTCGGATTAAGTCTGTCCGGAATGATCGATGCAATCAGCAGATATGCAGGTACCGGTGAGATCAATTTCCACGTTGAGAAGAAAAACGAAGCGATGGAAGCGCTCAGGAAAGCTTTTTGCGACATAGAAGAGCCAGTTGCTTTTTACGATTTCGATGGATACAGGATTGAGTTCAGGGATTGGTGGTTCAATGTTCGGCCTTCAAATACAGAACCATACCTTCGCTTCCTGGCCGAAGCCGGATCACAGGAACTGCTGAATATCAAGAAGGCCAGAGCCCTTGAGATCCTTCAACCATTTATTACTGAGAACCTCCATGTACATTAGGCTCCGGGGGGCATATGCCCTCCTGTTTCTGCTTCTGCTACTGCCTATTATCATCATTGCCCAAAAACCGGCACAGCAGCATAGTAATCCGGACACAACTGAAATCAATACAATCAACAAGGCCCGGATAAACGGACTGTTGATCGGCGGTGGTCTGGCATATGCCGGCAGTATGACCGGGCTTTACCATTTGTGGTTTAAAAATTATCCGCAATCCTCCTTTCACTTCATCAACGATAATCATGAATGGCTCCAGATGGATAAAGCAGGCCATGCTACCTCGTCGTATTACATAGGGCTGCTCGGATATGAAGCGCTCCGTTGGGCAGGTTTCAACAATAAGAAAGCCGCATGGTATGGTGGCAGTATGGGATTCGCCTACCTTACCGTTATTGAAATCCTGGATGGTTTCTCTGCCGGCTGGGGGGCTTCTTCCGGTGATCTGATCGCAAACAGCCTTGGATCGGCAGCATTCATCAGTCAGCAATTAATCTGGGAGGAACAGCGCATACTTATGAAATGGTCGTTTCATATGACCGGATATGCGAAATACAGGCCCGACCTGCTTGGCAGGTCCTTTGCCGAGAGGGCCCTTAAAGACTACAATGGACAAACCATCTGGCTGTCAGCCAATATCCGTTCATTCCTGAAAAACGAACGCCGTTTCCCCGGATGGCTGAATATTGCATTTGGCTATGGTGCTGAAGGAATGATTGGGGCGAACTCCAATCCCGCCTTCCATAACGACGAGCCGCTTCCTGGATTTGACAGATACAGGCAGTTCTACATCTCACCGGATATCGATCTCACGAGGATAAGGACAAAATCTCCATTGCTGAATAAAACCCTTAAAACCTTCGGATTCCTGAAGATACCCCTGCCGGCGCTTGAATTCAGCAGCAAAGGCGTAAAATTTCATCCCCTGTATTTCTAGGCAGAACTATACATTGAAACGGATATGCATAATATCGCCGTCTTCAACAATATAGTTCTTCCCTTCGACATAAAGTTTACCGGCTTCACGGCAGGCATGTTCCGATTTCAGCTCAATGAAATCCTTGTATTTCATCACTTCGGCACGGATAAAGCCCCGCTCCAGGTCGCTGTGGATTACCCCGGCAGCCTGCGGGGCGGTCATTCCCTTTTTAATGGTCCATGCACGAACTTCTTTGGGTCCGGCGGTGAAAAATGACATGAGGTTCAATATATCATAGGCGGAACGGACCAGTTTATTTACTCCGGGTTCCGACAGACCTGCATCCTCAAGGAAAATGCCGCGGTCTTCAGCACTTTCCAGCTCGGCGATCTCCGCTTCCAGCGCACCGGCAATCACCAGAACCTGGGTATCCTCATTTTTTACCGCTTCCTTTACCTGATCCACATATTTATTACCGTTCACAGCCGATGCATCATCCACATTACAAACATAAATAACCGGCTTATCCGTCAGCAGGTACATATCATCAATAAACCGGCGGTTGGTCTCATCTATTGCAAGAGACCGCACTGACTGAAAGCCTTCGAGATGTTCTTTTACCCCTGTGAGCACATCTATTCCATGCTTTGCATCTTTGTCCCCCGATTTCGCAATTTTTTCAAGGCGCTGGATTTTCCGTTCAACCAGGTCAAGATCCCTGATTTGCAGCTCAAGATCAACGATCTCACGGTCGCGGACCGGATTTACCGAGCCCTCAACATGCGGCAGGTTTTCATCGTCGAAGCAGCGCAACACATGTATAATCGCATCCGTTTGCTGAATATCAGCCAGAAATTTATTCCCGACGCCTTCGCCCTGGCTGGCGCCCTTAGCCAAACCCGGAATATCAACAATTTCAACAGTTACCGGCACTACCCTTGCCGATTTGATCAGTTTATCAATTTCATACAACCGGTCATCCGGAACAATAATCTGCCCCAGATTCGATTTATTGGTGCTGTATGCAAAATTTGATGTCTGCCCTTTGGTATTCGAGATACAGTTAAACAGCGTGGTTTTACCGATGTTGGTCAATCCTACAATGCCGCATTTTAAAGCCATAAGCCTGAAATCTGTTTGATTTGGGGTGCAAAGATAGGCAAATGTAAGCGCACTTCGTTACTGAACACTGTGTTCAGGTTTTTTCGCTCAGGTCATTAGTTACAATTAGGATAAGACATCCCGGCCCGGATATCATTCGTAAAAATAAGACTCTCTATACGACCAGCCGGTATCAGCCTGATTCATCTCAACCGGAAAATCATCGGAATTGTAAGAATAGATACTTTCATCGCCATAGGAATCTATCAGTTCTCCTGATGAATCATAGTATCGTTCGATCAGGGCCACCACGTTATTTTCACCGGCATAAAACCCTGCTTCGGAATAGCGGAAAATCTGAAAATCTTTGAAAGGATTCTTTTTGTTGTCATAAGTGAAGATTCTTTCCACACTTTTATAAAAACCTTCCCGGTTATAATCGTCATTTTCAATTTCCGCAAAGCAATAAAAAATGGAATTAACAATAATAGCCCCTATGCCGGAACTCTTTAACGGGCAGCCAGCCTTGCCGGATACTTTGGTATAATAAGTTAAAGAAGAAAGATTCCCCTGCTGCCAGACGAAATCGACATATGCAAGCACAATCCACTGTTGATTGATCAGCTGCTTGACTTCCAAACGGGAAACATTACCATCAGCGTCAGTTGAATATACCAGTTGCCTGTCTGTCACAGTCGTTGAAGTAACGATTATTTTATCTGCTATCCGTTTATAATTCAACGCATAAGTGATTCCCTGAGAATCAAAGTAAGTTGTGTGATTTACCCTGCCATCTGCATCATACTGAATAGTTATAGAGTCACCCTCTTCCGATCCGCATATAGAGACAAGCAAATTGCTTTTATTGTAAATAAACAAAGCAGTTGAAGAATCCTGTATAAGTCCATTCTCCGTTTCCAGTGAATTCAACCTGCAAATCCGCGGTTGTCTTTGATTATTCTGATTCTCATCAGTGTCATCATCCGCATCTTTAGTACAGGAAGTGCTGAAAAATAAAAATGATGTCAGCAGAATTAATAATCCCTGACTCAGGTTGAACATGGCTTTCATATGACAATGTCTTCAGTCAATTGATTTTAAATAGTTTAAGGAAAATTTTAGATTGATCATTTCAATCTTCAATTCAAAAATATATCCGGTAACGATCTCAGAAACCAGCCCTTGCCTTCACGTCCAACCCATTAACATCTTATATATATGTCACTTTTATCCAAATGTCACTGTTCCGGCCCAGATTATCTGAGCAACTGATTTTATACCGGCCCTCAGCCGGCGTAAAAAATAATTTCTCGCCGGGTAGTGCCGACCTGAAGAGTTTGTCATTCAGGTACCAGTATATCCTGGCTACCCCGTTTTCGGCATTGCAGGCGAGTTGCAACTGCTGTCGGCGTCCTTTAATAATCAGGTATTCCGCACCATCGGTAAGGGAGGTAATGACAGGGGCCCCTGAAAATTTAACAGACGGGCACCGGGGATTGTGAGGGGGCAGTTTCTGATAAGGAATCTGCATCTCATTGTACCATGCAATCAAACCCGGAGGGTAGTAAGGATAAAATACTTCCCTGTATCCTTTTTCAGGTAGACAATTTCTGCAATAGCTGATTGTCTGAGATTCATTGACAAAATGCTTCTGAAGGTGATTGCAGCGCATTGCAGGAGAAACCCCCGGTATAAAATAATCCATTACCTGATGATGGCAGAAGGTATCAGGAGGCAAACCGCTTTCAGAACAAACCAGCCGGTAATCGAGGTCCGGGGGAGGAACAAACCATCCAGGCTGCCGGGCAGGAAGAATCGCGTTAAAAATACTGAACAGCAACGGAACGGCAAAATCAGCCCCGTTGAGTTCCGGTACCCCATTCCCCGGAAAATTGCCTGTCCATACGCCAATGGTGTAATCTTTATTGTAACCGATAGCCCATCCATCCCTTCTCCCATAGGATGTTCCGGTTTTCCAGGCAATTTCCGGAAGGTTTGCCGCATCTTTATATTGGTTTGGGAGATCAGGGCGACGGAGTTGGGTCAGGATATCAGTAATCATAAATGCCGCGCCAGGCGAACAGATGGAATCTGCATCTTCTGCCTGTGCTAAAGTATCAGCTTTAATGTACTTTAAAGGTTTGTAAATACCATTATTCGCAAAAACAGCATAGAGTGCGGTAAGTTCTTCAAGCGTCGTCCCGCATCCTCCAAGCACAAGCGAAAGCCCCAGCCTTCCTCTGTTCGAACCAATCCATCTGAAACCGGCAGTGGCAAGTACGGATGCAAACTGATCCGTCCCGACTTTTTCCAGTAAATCCACCGCAGGCAGGTTCAACGATTGGGCCAGGGCCTGCTCCACAGTGACTTTTCCCCGCCAGGTTTCATCGTAGTTTTCCGGCCTGTAACCCGCAAAATTCTGCGGCACATCGGTCACAACCATCTTGGGCGTAATCAGTCCCTGATCAAAAGCTATGGCATACAAAGCCGGTTTGAGCGCTGATCCGGGAGAGCGAAGTGCCTTAATACCATCCACCTGACCTTGCCATGCATCCTCATCAAAACCGGCTGATCCAAGATATGACTCCACTTCCATCGTGCGATTGTTTACCACCAGAACTGCAAGATTTCCGATCTGAAATGAACGTAACCTTCGCACATAGGCAGTTGAAAGTACCTCCACGCGATGTTGAACGGATGGGTTTATAGTTGTAAAAATTTCAGATTCTGCATAGATATCTTTTATCCTGTATGAAAGATGCCTGGCCTTGCGCACGAGCGGATACCGCTGATTGGCAAGGGGTTCATTGAGCGCATCAGCGACAACTGCAGGAGAAAATACTGCTTCCCGACCCATTCTCTTCAGCCAGAAATCGCGTTTTTCCCTGAGCAATTCAGCATTCTCCCCGGGTTTTAATGCGTTCGGGTTATTGGGGATTACCGTAAGCATGGCGATCTGTGCAAGACTCAGCTCCTTTGGTTTTTCTCCAAAATATTGAAGTGAAGCCGCCTTAACCCCCTCTGTATTTCCCCCATAAGGGAGAAGATTAAAATACAATTGAAGAACCTCTTTTTTGTCCAGATGCCACTCAAGTTGAAGCGCCCTGAACATCTCCCTGATCTTTGACCCGTGGGTCCTGGGCGCGGGATCAAGCAGCCTGGCAACCTGCATGGTTATGGTCGATGCACCGGAAGTTCGTCTGCCTTTGCGGAGGTTGTTGAATAAAGCCCTGCACACCGACAGGGGATTTACACCCGGATGATAGTAAAACCAACGGTCTTCTTTAAAAATAAAGGCCTTTTCCAGCCCTGGCGTGATCTCATCCAGACGAACCGGCATCCGCCATTTATCATCTTTGCTTAGAAAAGCATGCAACAGGGTACTGTCGGAAGCATAAACCACTTTTGACCATGAAACTTCCGGAACAGGAAAAGGAAAAACACGGTCAAACAAAAGAAAAACCAAAAAAAATGACAGGAATACAAAAGCCGGCCACAGAAAAATCAACCGTAACCACTTATGACTTATAATTCTTAAAATCCTGTTTATCATCTCCTTCAGAAAAAGGCTGCAGCCTTTACATTTCAATGTAAAAATAAAGAAACAAACATGGTTGAACCTCAATGCTGACAATTTTATCATTGATCCGTAGGATTATTACCGCTGATAAAATTCTGATTGCTCAAATAATTTCCTCAAACAGCATGTTTGTAATAAAGTAATTACTTAGAATTATGTATCTGTTCAGACTAAATAAACGGCCCTGGATTACTATGATTCTTTAGTTTTCTATAATGCTGGCTGCATGCAGTAAAGAAGTTCCAAAGACGGAGGAAATAAGAATGAAATAACAGAAAGTTCGGGGTATTCAGCGTTTCTGGTCGTTGATGTCGTAAAACGGACAGACGGCTCATTATTTGTCTTTTCCTAAAGTTACGGCGAAGAATCTGAATGTTGATAAAACCAAAAACCCACCTGTCAATCTATTCATGTTTACCCCGGCGCCTTTTTCTTCATCCGGGCCATTTGACATTTCTCCTCCAGCGGTTTACAATCAGATCATACTGTCAGGTGCACCCTGATGCTGAGGCAATAAATCCGGCAGGTTGATTTCAGTTGGGGGAGAAATGTTTTACAAAACAGGACTTTCAGTGCCGGGAATGGTCAGGGTGGTTTGTGAGATACTCCGTATGAAAATATGGCGCTGTCGGATAATCTGCCGGGGCAGTGTTGTGATGTTTCCGGGAATTTTACTTTCTGGTTTTCGATTTAATATTTTACTTGCATTTTTCCAAAAAAAGTCATATCTTAACATCCTGTTTCAAGCTTGTTCCTTCCTGGTACTTTGGCTGCCGTTTCCATTGTTGAATGGGGATTCTCCTGTTCTTCCGGTTCAGGTGTTACTGCGTTTATGGTCCGGAATTATCCGTGGCCGGTTTTTTACATTGGGGAGAATCGGGGCAATTCACTGATTTTTGATGCAGACAGGCTGACATTAACAACTTTTTAACACGTTTTCAGCTTGTTACATGAGAAAACCGAATGAACATATACATTCGCGTAATGTTATGTTACCGTTGATGCATACACAAAACCTAACAGAGGACCGGACTTCCGCTTCTTACCTGCTTTCTGTTCAATCCCGTCCATCTGTATTTTTTCTATCCTGATCACGAGAAAATCAGGAGAATGTATAACAGCGACAAGACTAGGAATTCATTCAAAAAATCAACCCATGAAAACTTCGTTCAGGTCAAAAAGTCAACTGTTCTTTTCACGTGTTTTAATTGTTTGTCTGCTATCCGTAGCGATGTCACTGCTTCCTGATCAGGCAAATGCGGATAACATCATCACAAGCGGAACCACGTTAAGGGTTTCTGCCGGCACAACCCTGGTTTCCACAGGTAATCTGGTCATCAACAGTGGGGCTACCCTTAATAATTCGGGCACTGTTAATCTAAAAAGTAACCTGAACAACCAGCATGCAAGTCAGAATTCTCTCGGATCAGGTACCGTGATATTTTCCGGAACAGCGCCTCAGACTATCAGCGGTAACAACACCATCCAGAACCTGACCATCAACAATGCCAGCGGAGTGACCAACAGCGGGCAAACTCAGGTTAATGGAGTGCTGACTCTGACAAGCGGGAGAGTGAATCTCGGTGCCTATAATCTTACACTGGGAACTTCTGCAACGATTGGCGGAGCGCCTTCGGCTTCGGCTATGGTTGTTGCCACCGGATCGGGACAAATGAGAAAGTCTTTTGCCGCCGCAGGCTCATTTGTCTTTCCTGTGGGGGACAATACCGGCACGGCAGGGTATTCTCCGGTCACCCTCAACTTCAGTGCAGGATCTTTTGCCAGTGGAAACTACGCCGGTGTCAATCTTGTTAATGCAGCCTATCCCGGTTCTGCCGGCAGCTACCTCAGCAGATACTGGAATATCTCTCAGAGCGGAATCAGTTCATTTACCTGCAATGCAACTTTTCAGTATCTGGTGGCTGATGTAAACGGAACTGAAACCAGCATCTGGTGCGTCAGGGTGCTCCCTGAGCCACAAACCAATTATCAGGTTGCCAATACTACCTTACATCAGTTGACAGCCAATGGACTTACCGCAATGGGAACCTTTACTGGGAAACTTCCAATTACTGACAAGATTCTTAACCTGACCCTTTATATTGAAGGTTTCTTTAACGGCACAACAATGAATCAGGCACAGGATGTGGATGATGACCTGAACCAATTCAATAAATTCCCCGGGATTACAGTTGATACACTCAGCATTTACCTTGCTCAGGCCTCTGCCCCTTACAACTACCTGTTTTGGGCTCATGCCCTGAATCTGAATACCGGCGGAAATGTCAGCACAAACGTCCCGGGCTCTCTTTCAGGCAATTATTATATTGCAGTTTTTCATCGCTCAGGCGTTCAGACATGGAGCAGTTCTCCCGTTTCTTTTGCCGGTTCAACCATCAACTATAATTTCACTACCTCGGCTGGCCAGGCATACGGGTCCAATCAAAAAGATTTACTGGGCAACGGTTCAGTTTGGGGCATCTTCTCAGGCGACATCACATCTTCAGGTGGCTTTCAGGACGGATATGTCGACTTTTTCGACCTGGTGAACATTTATAATCTCAATGTAAACAGTGCGTACGGCTATCAGCCGGCCGATCTGACGGGGGATGGCTTTGTGGATTTTGTTGACCTGATCATGGACTATAACAATAACGTTAACGGTATCGGAATGAATACGCCACAAAATCCGGCCAAAAGACCAATGCTGGGCAGGTAAAATCTGTTTTCTTATAGACGTATCTGACTCAACAGCCGGTCTAAAAGATTTAAATATCTTATCTGCTTATAGCTTTATAACGATCTATTATGCAACAGTCAATCAATACTGTTCGAAGAGAATATGCCGTGTATTATCAGGTGTTTTCGAACAGACTTCCTGTTAAAGTCAGTTGCGGTTATATTTTGTTTCTGAACAGGCCGGGGTTTAGTCAATGACCCCGTTCAGCAATAATGTCTGACTTTCAGGAACACTGCTGACATCCCTGTTTCAGGATTTATACTACTGAAATAAGTCCGGTTCCTTTGCCGGTGATATATCCGATCACTGAACTTCTTATATCGTTTTCGTGAAGTGCAGCAATATAAATTTCAGCTTCCTGCGCCGGTAAACTTACCAGCAGCCCGCCTGAAGACTGCGCATCACATACAAGGTATTTCTCAATCCGGGTCAATTGGCCGAAGTCAGTCCATTGCAGGGCAAAATTGTAGTTTGCTTTTGTCCCGCCGGGAATTGCTCCGGCCAGAGCGAGTGACAATACTTCGCTGATAAACGGAATCCTGTGATACTCTATGCTGGCATCCACCCCTGAAGCAGCGGCCATTTCATGCAAATGCCCGACAAGTCCGAAACCTGTAATATCAGTACAGGCATTCACTTTTCTCCTGAGCATAAGTTCAGAAGATACTTTGTTCAGCGTCATCATTACTTTCTCTGCCTCCCTGATGGTTTCTTCCTTTGCAAGCCCCATCTTTGTTGCAGTCGAGATAATCCCTGTTCCAACCGGTTTCGTAAGTACCAGTGCATCTCCGGGCCTGGCTCCGGCATTAGAAACAATACTGCGGGGGTTTACAAAACCTGTGACTACCATCCCGAATTTAGGTTCATTGTCTTCAATGGAATGACCTCCCAGAATCGAAATACCGGCTTCAGCGGCTTTATCGGAGGCCCCCCTGACGATCTCATTCAAAACGTCAAGGGGCAGGCGGTTCACGGGAAATGCCGCAATATTCAGCGCAAAAGAAGCTTGTCCACCCATGGCATAAACATCGCTGAGTGAATTTGCTGCGGCGATTGCACCAAAAGTATATGGATCATCGACCACAGGAGTAAAAAAATCAACGGTCTGTACTATCGCCAGGTCATCATTAATTTTGTAAACAGCCGCATCATCTCTTTTTTCAGCGCCCACCAGCACATTTGGATCTGTCACGGGGGGTAATCCGGCCAGTACTTTCTCGAGGTCAGCCGGCCTGATCTTGCATGCACATCCCAAACCGTGCGTAAAACGGGTTAGTTTGACTGCTTCTGCGCGCCCGGACTCCGGTGAGGTCAAGGATGCGTCCGGTGTTAAAGAGCGGATGGTCTGGACAATGATCCTCAAAGCTTCATCCACTTCTTCCACGGTGGTTGTGTAGCCCAATGAAAAACGGATGGTTCCCCGCGCGTATTCAGGGCTGACCTTCATGGCTCCGAGTACAGAGGAATCTCCTGCATCACCCGTGTGGCATGCTGCCCCCGCCGATGCAGCCAGTTGAGGCATGGCTGAAAGTATGGTTTGCGCATTCAAATTACTGAAACCAACACTCACTGTATTTGGCAAAGCGAGTTCCGGATGGCCGTTCAGACGAAAATTTATCAACCCGGCAGAAAGCCCCTCAATGAATTTCTTTTTCAGGGCGGAAGTTTGCACCCGGTAAGCCTCCTGCCTTTTAAATGCCAACTCGCAAGCTTTGCCCAGCCCGGCAATCTCAAGTACATTTTCAGTTCCAGCCCTGAGATTCTGCTCATGGTCAGCACCATGAATCAACTTCTCAATCTTCACACCCTTGCGGATATAGAGCGCCCCGATGCCTTTGGGAGCATAGAGTTTATGACCGGCCAGCGAAAGCAGGTCAACACCAAGATCCTGCACATCCACCGGAATTTTTCCGGCTGATTGCGCTGCATCAGTATGCAATAAAGCTCCATGCTGATGTACAATCGCTGCTATTGCTTTTACCGGCTGAATGGTACCCACTTCATTGTTGGCATGCATCACCGATACGAGCACCGTTCCCGGCCTCAGCAGATTTCTGATATCCTCCGGATCAACCATCCCGGATTCATCCACAGGCGCTATGGAAATTTCGAATCCCTTTGTACCCAGATAATTGACCACTTCAGTTACGGCAGGATGCTCCACTGCAGAAATGATGATGTGATTTCCCTTAGAGCGCATGGCATAAGCAGCCCCCTTTAGTGCCATATTATTGGATTCCGTCCCGCCGCTGGTAAATATAATCTCCTGCGGATGACAATTCAGCAAAAGGGCCACCCTGGACCTTGCCCTTTCGACAGCCTCGCGCGACTTAATGCCAAATGAATGCATACTTGATGGATTGCCAAAATATTCTTCAAGATAGGGTCGCATTTCTGCTGCAACCTCCGGATCTATTGGCGTTGTGGCATTATAATCGAGATAAATCTGATCCATAGAAACATTTATAAGGTTGAAAGTCCGCGCCCTCCTGATATAGAAAACAAGGTCAGCCGACACCGGTTCAAATTACCCGGATCTCAGCATTTGCAAGTATATCAGGCAAAATCTGCTTCAGCATTGAAGCATTAAGAAAGGCGTCGCCGGTGCCGGTGTTTAACTCCTTTACATGCCTTTCGTTAAATTTGAACATTGCCTTCTGATAAGTTTTATCATAGTATGCAAGTACAAGTCTGATAGCCGGGGCAAAATTTCCGGCCAGTATATTACGTTGAGCTTCGGCAACACCCTGGCCACCCATTGCCTGTGCAATTTTCCCAAGCGCGTCGAGCAGGGAGTTCTTTTCAAATCCAGCATATTCGTCGGTTAACCGCGCAACACGGATATCCAAAGGAACCCGGAGCAGGATAAGCTGGCTTTTTTTCATTTGCTCAAAGAACGGCCCCGGCAGGCTTACAGTACCGATTGAACGGCTTTCATCCTCCAACCAGACTGGTTTTGCCGGGTCGAGTTGACTCCAGGCATCAAAAAGATTATTCTCAAACTGTTCATTGGTTGGTTGCGGGCATTGACCCAGATGACCGAAAACGGATCCTCTGTTATGGGCAATATCTTCAAGATCAATTATCTGCTCACCTTGCCTGCGAAGCTCATGAAGTATTTCTGTTTTCCCTGATCCGGTCATACCGCCAAGCACAAGCATGGGAGATCCTTTGCCGGATTGTTGCCTGATGTAGGACCTGTAAGCCTTATATCCACCTTCAATAATCCTTGCATGATACCCTGCCAAACTGAACAACCAGGCCAGCGATGCACTGCGCATTCCTCCCCTCCAGCAATAAAGCGAAATTTCCCTTGGCTTACCTTTGGTGATATTAGTCAGTTTTTTGATGTAATCCGACATTTTTGCGCCTGCAAAATCCAGGCCTACCAGCAAAGCCGCGTCCTTGCCTGCATCGTGGTACCTTGTTCCCACAACCGCCCGTTCTTCGTCGGAAAACAAGGGTATATTAACAGCATGGGGTATATGCCCCTGAAGGAACTCGGACGGAGACCTGACATCGATCAGCGGTAAATCTCTCCGCTCACAAAATAACCATCCGGGATCAATCATACTAACCATGCTGCAAAAATACCTTAAAATGAACCTCCATGCCGGAAATAATAAATAAACGATTTACCTGTCAATCCGGATAACATCAATATCTTCATTCAGGTATAACAACCATGCCACAGGTTCGGGATAACCCATATCACTGAGCAGGGACGCATAGTTTCTGACCTGGGAATCGTGATATTCCTCTCTCCTTCCGCTTTTAAAATCAACCACATCCGTACGATCCCTGTGTATTATAACCCGGTCAGGGCGGTATGATTTGCCTTCCGGTGTCAGGATTTCAGCTTCTGCAAACACGACTCCGTCTCCATCAAAAAAATGCCGTGCCTGCGGATGCCCGAAAACCCTTTCCATCAGCGCTCCGATCTTTTCTGCCGAAGCAGTATCAACCATTCCATTGTCGACCAGTTTAGCGATCACGTCGTCTTTATCCCTGTAATCATGAACCAATGACAAGGCATAATGGAG
>JAMLHF010000045.1 GCA_023957275.1 Lentimicrobium sp.
AATTACTCTGGAACAAATTTATGGCAAATCCCGAAATTGCCCCGATGCTTGAAGCCATCGGGTTCGTGCCGGATCCATTCGGCAGTCAGGAAATTGACCCGCATCCGGATCAGATCCGGATTTCGCCCAATCCTTTGAATCAGGATTATTTCAGCATCAGAATAAAACTTGCCCTCCCCGATCTGCTGACCATATCCATACATGACATTTCTGGCAAAGAAGCAGCCTCTCCATATACCCTCACATATCTGGATAACGGGGAAGTTTCCTGTAATATCGGAACCGGCAGCATGAAAAAGGGAATATATTTTTTAACAATAATCGGTACGCATCACAAGTCGACACACAAACTTATTATTCAATAATTGGTTTTTTAATAATTTAAAGAAAGGAGGAGGCTTTTCATTTTCCGAGGTAAATCAATCTTTATCAGCAAACAGCCAGGTTAAATAACCAATACGAACCAACAACCAAAACAGAACCAAATGAAAAAAATTAAACTACTCTTTATTCTGATTCTCGCGCTGGGGATGATCCCTGCAGCGATGGCACAGCAGGTAAGGGTTTCGGGGCAGGTCAAGAATGCCACAAACGGAGAGACCCTTCCAGGCGTAACAGTAGTTGTAAAAGGAACTACCAGTGGCACTTCCACGGATATTGACGGACGTTTCAGCATTGAGGTACCTTCCTCTGCAATACTGGTATTCAGCTTTGTGGGCATGGAAACCCAGGAAGTTCCTGTGCAGGGTCGAACCACTTTAAACGTTTCTCTAAGCACATCCGCCAGCATGCTTGATGAGGTGGTGGTAGTCGGTTACGGATCGGCCAAACGCATGGACCTGACGGGCTCTATTACAACTGTTAAAGCGAAAGACCTGGCGTATCAGGCAGTGGCCAATCCCGCACAGGCCCTTCAGGGAAAGGTAGCCGGGGTTCAGGTAACCAACAGTGGTTCGCCGGGCAGTTCACCGGTTATCCGCATCCGCGGACTGGGAACCGTTTCATCAAGTTCATCGCCGCTTTATGTTGTCGACGGCATTCTCACCAACGACATCAGCTATCTGGGCACCAACGACATAGAGAACATCACCTTCCTCAAAGATGCCTCTTCATCGGCCATTTACGGGGTGCGCGCAGCCAACGGGGTTATTATCGTTACCACCAAGCGCAGCCAGAGCCGCGAAGCCAGAATTTCCTATTCGGGATATACCGGATTCCAGAAAGTGGTGAATAAATTTGAACTGGCCAAAGGACGACAATATATCGACCTGGTTAATGAAAAAAACCAGCTGCTTGCAGAAGCTTCCGGAAGCTCCTTTACCCCGATCGATCCTGCCGAATATCCTGATGAAATTGACTGGTATGATGAGGTCCTGCGCGAAAAAGCCCTCACCCAAAGCCATGATATCAGTGTAATGGGCGGGTCGGCCAAAAGCCTTTACACTTTCGGGGCCTCCTGGTTTATGCAGGAAGGGTTGGTGAAGGGTCATGATTACGATCGCATCAATATCAGGTCATCGCTCGAATCTGAAGTAATGAAAAACCTGAAAGTCGGGTATTCGGCCAATTTATCAACTTATAAGTTCAAGGATGTACCCGGCGTTTTCTATAATTCTTATGTTGCACCCCCTGTTTTTACAGCCAAACTGAATGACAGTACCTTTAATCCGATGGGATCAGGCAGCCTGGGCAATTTTTCCAACCCTGCCGCGCAACTGTATTATTTCAACAGCCGTTCAAACGGCATCCGTATTATGGGCAGCGCTTTTGCCGAACTAAAGATTCTTGAGCATTTCAAGCTGAAGACCTCCTATGGTATGGATTACGGAAGCAACAGGAACCGTAGCTACACCCCTTATTATGTGGTTTCTGAAACACAGGTTGATACCAACCGCACCCTTAGCCGCTCCATGAATTATTCAACCGACGGTTTCTGGGACAACACCCTTACTTATGAAAACACCTTCGGAAAGCACAAAGTAACTGCGATGGCAGGCATCTCTGCCCAGGAATTCCGTAACCTTGGTCTTTCAGGCAGCCGCAGTGGGGTAGAAAATTATGGAGATCAATCCCTGTATCTCGGCTTCGGGGATCAAACCACTTCCAACTCAGGAGACTTTGGCTCAAAGATCACAGCATTGTCCTATTTCGGAAGAGCGACATATAATTACATGGATAAATATCTGTTTACCGGAACACTTCGATATGACGGCAGCTCAGTTTTCCCCTCCGACGAACGCTTCGACCTTTTCCCCTCGGTTGGTTTAGGCTGGGTGATGACAAACGAAGATTTTATGCAAAATCAGAGCATTTTTGACTTCCTTAAGTTAAGGGCCAGCTGGGGTGTTACCGGCAACAACCGGATTCCCGCAAACATTTACACACTGACCATTGCAAAAGGCGGAGAACTGTCAACGGCTTTCGGACAGGGCGGCAATGTGGTGATTGCCGAAGGCGCCAACATTACAAGTGCAGTGCCCCCCACTCTGAGATGGGAAAAAGTAAAGGAATTCGACATCGCATTTGAAGGTTTGGCTGTCGACAACAAGTTATCGTTCGAACTGGATTATTATCACAGGCTCACCGTTGACGGCATCTTCCCGACCACCCTTTCGGCTACTGCAGGAACATCGGGCAGCTATCTTCAAAACAACGGGGATTTTCTGAATCAGGGAATTGAACTTACTCTCGGATGGGCCGACAATGCCGGCGACTTCAATTACTCGTTTAACACCAACTTTACCTACAACAAAAACGAAGTTAAAGAGCTGCTCGAAGGCACGCTCGGACTATTTGGCGGGAACCTCCCGGTTGGAGGATTTTTCTCAACCTATACCATTGTCGGGGAGCCCATTGGTTCCTATTACGGCCGCAATGTGGTAGGGATTTTCCAGAACGATGATGAGATAAACAATTACACATGGACCAATCCCGAAACCAACGAAGAGGTGTTGATTCAGCCCAATGCAAAACCAGGCGACTTCAAGTATGAAGATGTGGACAACAATGGACTGATTGATGCCAAAGACCGTGTATTTCTGGGAAGTGCGCTGCCGACCTATCTTTTTGGCTTTAATGCCACCCTCGAATACAAAGGCGTTGACTTCAGCGTTGATATCTATGCACAGGGAGGTAATAAGATCTATAATGCCAAACGCGCCCAGCGTCTCGGTAACGAAAACTATGACCTCGACTTCTACGAAAACCGCTGGACCGGAGAGGGCTCAACCAACGAATATCCTTCAGCCGACCTCACTGCCGACAATATGCTTCCAAATTCCTGGTACATTGAACCCGGCGGATTTGTGCGCATCAGAAACATACAGGTAGGATATACCATTCCTGAGAAGGTGGTCACCAAACTTGGCATAAGAAGTGTCCGTTTTTACGTTAACACATCTAATCCGTTCACATTCTTCAAATATAACGGATTCAGCCCGGAGATCGCCAGCAGCTCGCCCACCTCTCAAGGCATCGACCTGAATGTTTATCCGATGTCGGCCACATATAACTTTGGTGTCAATGTTAATTTCTAATCTTAAAAATCAGGAAATTATGAAAGCGTATAAATGGATATTTCCCCTTCTGATGCTGACAATGGTCGTTTTCAGCTCCTGCCAGGATTACCTGGATTTTGAGCCTGAAAATACCATTCCTGCAGAAGGTTTTTTTGAAACCCAGGAGCATGCAGAACAGGCAGTCAACTCGGTTTATGCACATTTCCGCTCATGGGAAATGGTTTCCTTTGCATTTATCATCATGCAGGAAGTTACTTCCGACAATGCCGTTAAGGGTAGTGCCGTTGGTGATGCATCATTTATCAACGACTATGATAACTTTGCCTTTACACCCAATCAGTTTGTATTGAAAGACTATTGGGCAGGCAGATATCGTGGAATCAACAAAGCGAACCAGGCGATCACCAACATTCCGGCAATTACCATGAATGAGTCGCTGAAAACCCGGCTGATCGGTGAAGCCAAATTTCTTCGTGCGCTGCTTTATTTCGATCTGGTAAGGGCGTATGGCGATGTACCTACCCCCCTGTCTGTTCCGGTTGGCCCTGAAATCAATTTCAGAACCCCAAAGACTCAGGTTTATGAATACATTGAGCAGGATCTGCTGGATGCCATTGCAGTGCTGCCTGATACCTATGATGCAGCAAACAAGGGGAGAGCCACGGCAGGTGCAGCAAAAGGATTGCTGGCAAAGGTATACCTGTATATGGAAAGGTGGGGGGACGCCGAACGCCTGGCAACCGAAGTGGTTACTTCGGGAAATTACAGCCTCGAACCAAACTTCTATAATGTATTCAGGGTTGCCGCTGAAAATGGTCCGGAATCTGTTTTTGAGATTCAGGCCCAGCAGATTGAAGGAAACTGGGGGGTATCATTCTCCCAGCATGCTGAAGTACAATCTGTACGCGGTCAATGGGGATGGGGGTTCAACATCCCCACTGATGATCTGGCTGCCGCTTTCGACGCCGCAGGAGACCAGATCAGGAAAGCCGCAACCATCCTTTACAAAGGCGATACCACCCCTGACGGGGACATCATTGCCGGAGTTCCATCCCTCGAGGGGATAGAAGGCACACCCAGGTACAATGGCAAAGCTTACTACCCGTCATCTCAACAATTGTTCGGGCCCTATGGTTCAGGCCAGAATATCCGGGTATTGCGTTTTGCTGAAATCCTGCTTATTCAGGCAGAAGCGCGCATCAGGCAGGGAAATGCTTCAGGCGCTGTTGAACCTTTGAAACTGGTAAGAAACAGGGTTGATCTGCCTGAGATCAGCTCCCCGACACTCGATGATGTATTGCTCGAACGCCGCCTTGAACTCGCCATGGAAGGAGACCGTTTCTTCGACCTTGTGCGTACCGGAAAAGCAGCCTCGGCACTGGCTTCAAAAGGATTTGTCGCAGGTAAGCATGAAGTATTTGCCGTTCCTCAGGAATTGATTGATCTCTCTGAAGGTAACCTGACACAAAATCCCGGATACTGAACCCGGTAATTATTAACTGTTACAAGCTATTAACGGAGAGGTGCATGAATATGCCTCTCCGTTATCTTTTTCATCCGTATCCTGAAAACAAATAATTCTGTAAACCAGTGGAAGGAAGCCATGGGCGGTCAAACAACATCAACGCTGCAACCGTTCAATTATTCCCGGCACCCGTTGCCGCCCCGCCTGAATGATCCGGACGAAAGCGATGCCCATCGTTAACCATAAACCAAACCGCTACATCTCCGGTCCTGTATTTTGATTTAATCTGCTTTGATCTTCTGCTGAGCGTCTTACCGGTCATGATCCGCTCTATCGTCCGCATATCCCGGTTAAACCCCACATCAAATGCCGTGGCATAAAATCTTGCCTTATCCTCATCATTTTTCCATTTGATGTGCGCATACCTTTTATCCATGAGCTTCACAAACATCACAAGGTAACGCAACTGCCACTTTTCAGACTCCAGCCTGCGGGCCCGCTCACCCCGGGCTTTGGTGGTATTTGACAGTATAAACTTGTAGGGTCCCATTTTCTGGCGTGAATAGTTTCGTTCAACCAGTTCGGCAAATGAAGCCTTCATCTGGAACCTGCCTGTTGTGTAATGGGAATACTTGCGACCGGACTGAATATAGAGGGTGCGTAATGCCCCTCCCTCAACAAGATCGCGCAAGGCTGAGTACCTTATCATCTGGGGGATTACCGCGCTGAAAGCTAGATCAGGTTTGATTTTTTCTTCCACTAAGGTATCAACCATCCAGGTATTTTTCAATAAGTAATCTACTGCATCATAGTATTTATTACCCAGTTCATTTGAAAGATCAGGCAAAAGCGGGTCAGGATCAGTCTGTGAAAACAAAACCGGCAAAAAAGAAAAGAAACCCCAACAGACCAGTATCAGCCGGCATAAAACAAGTGAAGGGCGATAATCTGAAACCACGGGCAGCTATTGGGAGATAAGTAAACCTGATAAGATTGACAACAAAAGCCAAAATTAAAAGAATTCCTGAAAAACTGCCTAAAAAACCACATAAACTGGCCCGGAATAATTTGCCTGAACAGATGACTCAGCTTTTTTGAAGTTATCAGAATGATCAAATAACCTGAAAATCCAGATATATTATCATTCCTGACACCTCCTGCTCCTCCTGTTACAGGCCAGAGTGTACTTTTAACACTTTTATAGAAAAAATGCGCCATTTTGTCGGAAAAAGATTAGCATCCTGCAATAAAAAATTCTATATTTGTGGGAGAAATTTTTACTAACCAAAACCAAACAACTATGAGAAAATTTACCCTTTTAATTGCTATGTTGTTCATTTTTGCAGGCGCTTCAATGGCTCAGGTCGTTGAAAACTTCGAAAGCATTAAAATGAACGTTTTTGCAGCCGGAGCTAACGGAGAGGTTGTTGTTATGGCCAATCCTGATCCAACCGGAATCAACCCGAGTAACACTGTTGCTAAAATGGTTCGCGGAGCCGATGGTGAATCCTATGCCGGATGGTATGGTACCCTTGCAACGCCAATCGACTTCAATACTACCAAATATGTTCATGTGAAGGTTTGGAAACCGAGAATCAGCCCGGTGAAATTTAAAATTGAAGAAGGTGAGACCGGTAATCTTGAAGTTGCTTCTATCAATCCGCAAACCGTTGTCAATGGCTGGGAAGAGCTGGTTTTTGATTTTTCTGACGCCACCGGCCCATATGTAAAAATCGTGTTCTTCCCTGATTTTGAAGAACCTCTGACACTCACTGAAGACATCACGGTGTATTTCGATGACTTCTATGTAAACAACGACCCGACTCCCGGAAGTGACCCTGTTCAGGTGCTGGAAAACTATGAATATATTCCGCTGAACATTATGACCGGTGGCGCAGAGGACCTCAGCAAATTCACCCTCGTGCCGAATCCTGATAAATCAGGAGTCAACCTCAGCGATTATGTGATCAAGTTCGACCGCGACATGGACGGTGTTCCCTGGGGAGGATTCTTTTCAGCCACCGAGGTGGATGTTACCGAAAACAAGTTTATGCACGTTAAAGCATGGAAACCCCGTGTCAGCCCGGTGAAATTCAAAATTGAAGCCGGTGCGGCAGGAACCCTCGAAGTAGCCTCTACCAACGAGCAGACCGAAACCAATGTATGGGTGGATTATGTATTTGACTTTTCGGAGAAAACAGGTACCTATCCCACCATTGTTTTCATGCCTGACTTTGCAGATCCTGTTGGATTGACTGAAGACATCGTTATCTATTTCGACGATATCATTCTCAACAATGATCCGAACCCCATGACTCCTCCCTCACTCACCGTTAATGTTGATATGAACGGTACCGGTGATATGACCGGCGTTCCTGTTTACATTTCAGGAGCCCTGGGTGGCATCTATGGCACATGGGATCAGCCAGGAACCAACCCCAACAATGAAATGCTTGACACTGACGGCGATGGCATTTACACCGTTACCCTGATGTTGCCTGACGGACTCTACGCATTCAAATTTTTCAAAGGCGCAAGCTGGGACAATGGCGACCCTGCACCGGGCGGCGACCGCACCCTGCAGTATTCAGGCACTATGAATGTTACCTACAAATGGGGTGTTGACGGTTTGCTCAGCGTTCCCCAGAATCCGCTGGCAGAGCAGATTAAAATGTACCCCAACCCGGTAAGCAACGAGCTTGTAATCAACAGCTCAGCTAAGGTTAAGGAAGTTACCATTACCTCTATGCTCGGACAACTGGTTGGCACTTACAGCCTCAACAGCAACGGCAGAACGTCCATCAACACTTCTGCATTGGGCAACGGCATGTATTTCGTAACCTTTGTCGGCGAAAACGGACACAGGTTCGTTCAGAAACTTGTCAAGAACTAAACCTTTAACAGGTTTAACGCAAAAGCTCCCACCACGGGAGCTTTTTTTATGCCCGGAAGCCATGCCACATACAAAGCGGCTCGATGGTCTGCTATGCTTACACAGGATCTCCTGATGTGCAAAATATTGTGATAAACCGCCTCAGGTATGCAAGCCTGCAAATATTGTTTTGATGCAGAAATTTAAACCTTTCCTGAGGAATGCTGTTTAAAACCAATATAAGGTTCAACATCATTTTTAATGGAATATACAATCCTGAAGCCTTCAATCGAAGGCGCAGCAGTGTTGCTTACCATCAGCAGGCCATCAGCCCTTAACGCCCTCAATACCAGGTTTTTTGAAGAGATGGATCATTTTATTACTACCATTGCTGCTGATCCGGGTATACGGACATTAATCATCACCGGTGAAGGTAAAGCCTTTGTGGCCGGCGCCGATATTGCTGAAATGGTTGATAAATCACCGGAAGAAGCCCGGGCTTTTTCAGCCGTAGGGCAAAAAGTTTTTAATCGCCTGGGCGATCTGCCGTTCCCCGTTATTGCAGCCATCAATGGTTTTGCGCTTGGAGGAGGGATGGAACTTGCCATGGCCTGCGACTTCCGCATCGCATCAACGAATGCCCGCTTCGGACAACCGGAAGTCAACCTGGGGCTGATTCCCGGCTATGCAGGCACACAGCGGCTGCCCAGGCTTACCAACCTCGCCGATGCACTCTACCTGCTTACGACCGGAGAGGTGATTGACGCGGAAACCGCCTTACACATGCGGCTTGTGCAGAAAATCACACAGCCTGAAGAGCTGCTGAATGAAGCGAAAAGGCTGGCTGTCCTGATTGCCTCAAAAGGCCCGCTGGCAGTTAAACTGGTAAAAGAGGTAACCCGTAAAGGCCTTGAAATGAGTTTTCACGATGCTGAAAAGCTGGAGCAAAATCATTTTGGAGACCCCTTTAACAATGAAGGCAAAGAAGGCATGACTGCTTTTCTGGAAAAAAGAAAACCCGTCTGGTAAATTCCGACTGCCATGCGCCATCATCGCAGGGCAACATTGTCAGCAAGATATACTGCCATAAATTGAATCAGAAAACCTGAAAACCCGAATACATTAAAACATGGAATACGCAGAAAGACTATCGAATGTAACCGTGCTCGGCGCTGCCGGCAAAATGGGCAGCGGCATTCTGCTGCTCACGGCACTTGAAGCAGCTGATCAGATGCTGAAACCAGGAAACAGGGAAAAGCACTTCGTGGTTAACGCCGTGGATGTAACTTCTTCCGCGCTTCCGGAACTGATGAAGTACATCAGGACACAGGTGCTGAAAGCTGCCGAAAAAAAAACGGTGCTCTTACGGAAACTTTATGCAGACAGAAAAGAACTGATCGAAAACAGTGATATTATTGATGCCTACATTGATGATGTGATGGGAATCATCAGGCCCGGTACCCGCATTGAAGCCGCTTACGACAGTACCCTGATTTTTGAAGCCGTCAGTGAAAATGCGGAACTCAAAGCAAAGCTCTTCAGGCAGATCGACGAAAACAATGCGCACAAACCCTGGTTTTTCACCAATACCTCATCTGTTCCCATTGGAGGGTTGGACAAGGAGGCCGGCCTTGAAGGACGCATCCTTGGTTTCCACTTTTACAACCCGCCTGCCGTGCAGAAACTGGTGGAGCTGATTACCATAGCCTCCAACAGCGGCGAAATGAAAGAATTTGCCCTGCAGCTCGCGAAAAATATGCGAAAGGTGATTGTCCCCTCCAACGATATTGCCGGTTTTATCGGCAACGGCCATTTTATGCGCGATGCGCTTTACGGAATTAATCAGGCAACGGCACTGGCCAAGGAAATGCCCCTGCACGAAGCCATTTATGCAGTCAACAGGATCAGCCAGGATTTCCTGATACGCCCGATGGGAATCTTTCAACTGATCGATTACGTGGGCGTGGATGTAGTCCGGTTTATCATGAAGGTTATGAATCCATACATGGCAAACGAAGACCTGCACAGTCCGCTGCTCGACCGGCTGTTTGACCTCGGTGTTAAAGGAGGTCAGTATGCCGATGGCAGTCAGAAGGATGGCTTTCTGAAATACGAAAAAGGCAGGCCCGTTTCGGTCTACAATCCCGACAAAGGAGAATACATACCTATAGTAACGTTTGGGAGTCGGGTTGAAGCCTGGCTTGGCGAATTGCCCGGATCTGCCCCGGCATGGAAGAACCTTGTGAAGGCTCCGGATAAGGAAACGCTTGCCGCGAAAGTATTTGATAATTACAAAACCATGGGTACCCATGGTGCTCTTTTGGCACTTCAATATGCCCGGCGTTCCCGTGAAATAGGGATGAAACTTGTAAGCGACGGAGTGGCAGCAACCGCAGAAGATGTAAATACGGTATTGCTGACCGGTTTTTTCCATGCCTATGGCCCCATCAATGATTTTGTTGTATAGATAAACGATCAAACGGATGAAACCCAGTAAAAAGATATATATGATAGCCGGTTACAATACCATTTCGATGGGAACCGGAAGAAAAGAATTCAATCCGAAAAAGGAACGCCCCGGATTAGAACATTATCTGAAGGAGGCAGGACAAGGAACGCTTCAACAGATAGGCGGAGCCGGGAATGTTGACGAGGGTGTAGTCGGGAATTTCATGGCTGCGCGGTTCAATAAACAGGCTCATCTTGGAGCCTTTTTAGGAATGATTGATCCGCAATTACGATTGAAACCTTCCACACGCGTGGAAGGCGCCTGCGCATCAGGAGGTCTGGCCCTGGTGACCGGTATTAAATCGGTCCTTTCGGGTTCAGCCGAAGTTGTACTGGCCCTTGGCGTTGAAGTCCAGAACACCGTGAAAGCCATATACGGCGCAGACATACTAGCCGGAGCAGGATGGTTTCAGCGGAGGAAGGAAGGGCATGCCTATTTCTTTCCCGGACAGTTCAGCGACCGGGCCGGAGTCTACTTTGAGAAGTATGGCAGGGAGAAAACCCGTAAGGCTTTTGCCCGCTGGTACCGCAATGCCGTTGAAAATGCCCGCCTCTGCCCTACCGCCCAGGAATATGAAAACAAAACTGCAGACCTGGAAGCGCTGGCTTTAACGGAACCCAATCCCAAAAGTTTCACTGATCATCTGAATGTATTTGACTGCTCCAAGGTTTCCGATGGTGCTTCTGCCATCGCCATAGTTACGGAAGAAGGATTGAAGCGCTGCGGTGTTGCACCAAACGATGCCGTTGAAATAGCGGGCATCGGCCATGCTGCCGACGACCTCACCGCCCTGCCTGCCGATCCGGCAAGGCTGGATACCGTTGCCCATGCCGTAAAAATTGCCCTGGAATCGGCAGGAATAACGGCCGGCGACCTGGCTACCGTAGAAACCCATGACTGCTTTACCATCGCGGGAATTCTCGGGGTAGAAGCCATTGGCTTTGCCCCTCAGGGCAAGGGCGCCGATTTTGTGCTCGAAGGGCATACCGCCCGCGACGGGAAGATTCCTTTCAACACCACCGGCGGACTGATCGGCTGGGGGCATCCCACCGGGGCTACCGGAGTGCATCAGGCTGTCACCATCTGGGAACAACTAACCGGTAAGGCCGGTGCAGCCCAGATCAGCATACCGGCAGAAAAACCTTACGGACTCTCCATCAATATGGGCGGTGACGACCGCACCGTGGTAGCCATCGTTTATAAAAAGTCTGCTTAACTGGAACTACAAAATCTGGTCCGGCGCCCCGAAGCGCCGGACTTTTCTTTTAAAAGCACCCCGTGTTGGTGCGTGTCTTATCTTCTGACGCGTACCAACATCAAAAACCAGTCTTTCTCTGCAACTTTGTGCCGGAAATTTAGTTTATGGATACACAACCCCAATAGAAACGATGAATTCATTACTTCAACCCCTTAAACTCAGGAATCTCACTCTTAAAAACCGCATTGTGATGGCTCCGCTGACCCGGCGCCGTGCCGGTGAAGGTGGCGTGCCTGTTGAAATGAACGCACTTTATTATGCACAAAGGGCCTCTGCAGGGTTAATTATCGCTGAAGCCAGTCAGATTTCACCACAAGGTGTTGGTTATTTGAACACCCCGGGAATCCATACCCCTGAGCAAGTCGAAGGCTGGAGAAAAGTGACCGCCGCCGTGCATGATAACGGCGGCCTGATCTTCCTTCAACTGTGGCATGTGGGTCGCGTTTCACATTCTTTGCTGCAGCCTGACAATGCCTTGCCGGTGTCGGCTTCTGCCTTGTCGGGAGGCGATTACATTACCACCCCGCAAGGTAAGAAACCAATGGAAGTTGCCCGCCCGCTAAGACTTGACGAAATTCCCGGGATTGTAGATGATTACCGCAAAGCCGCCCGCAATGCCATGCTTGCCGGATTCGACGGGGTGGAAATTCATGCCGCCAACTCCTACCTGCCTGATCAGTTTATGCATTCCTCCTCGAATACCAGGACAGATGCGTACGGTGGCAGCATCGAAAACCGTTGCCGGCTTACCCTGGAAGTGACCGATGCCATCTGTGAAGAGATCGGCAGTGAACGGACCGGCATCAGACTTTCGCCCTCGAATATCCGTTACGGGATGGACGATAAAGATCCTGCCGGATTATTTGGTTATGTGATCGGTGAACTCGACAAAAGAAACCTGGCATATCTTCATCTGGTTGAGCCCATGCTGCCACTCGACGACCATCCGCGCATGATACCACATGTGGCAAAGCATTTCAGGAAGCATTTTTCCGGAACATTGATAACTGCCGGCAACTACACCCCTGAATCCGGAAGCGTGGCCCTTGAATCCGGGATAGCGGATCTCGTTGCCTTTGGCCGGTTGTTTATTGCCAACCCCGACCTCCCGGACAGAATTGCGCTGAATGCCCCACTGAATAAGCCGGATACCAATACGTTTTACACCCGCGGACCGGAAGGCTACATTGATTACCCGTTTATAAAATAAGGATGCTTTGCATCATGGTGGTCATCATTATTTTCATTTATAGAAAAATCATATTCCCATTGTTGTTTATTAAGTGATCTGTCATCAGCACTACTTCCCGGTAAAGTGATTCACATCTCGATCAGTTGAAAAAAAAATGAACTACATTCGCTGTTGAAATATAGCTCCTTCCAATAAGGAACTTCATCAAAAATCTGCCAGTTAACACCATGAACATGAGAAACAGGTTACTCGTAATTTTTAGTATAGTTTTACTGACTTCAGGTTGTAAAAAAGAAGAAAAAGCAATCATTCCCCGGCTTAAAAATTGTTATATCAATGCCCTGCAGTTTACTGACGATCCCCGTTATTTTAACATACCAGAGATTAGGATTGATGGTTCATTAATTGGTAGTCCGGGAATTCTTTTCTCCTATCAGAATGGAAAGGTAAGCAGATCAACCGGCGGACTCCTCATGGTGGGTTTTGGTCCATTAATGTTGACAGATTTACCATACGATTCGCTGGTATATGCTGCTAACAGTGTTTTGGTTTATAGCAAGCCCTTTTCACCTTACCTGGTTATGCAGACGGAAGATCCTGACAGTCCGACCATATATGAATATTATAAAGATGGCAGACTGAAGGCTATTATCCGGCGGGATCAGAGTGCAGTTCATTATTCTTATCAGGACGATATGATAAAGGAGGTGAATCTTAACGGTGGCATTGACCGGAATTTTTATTTCGAAAATGGCAATCTGATAAAGATAACCAAAAAAATCGAGTTGCCCGATCTCAACTACTATCGCCTCAAAGAAATCCTTTTTCAGGATTATGATAATAATCCAAACCCATTCAAGGGTTTATTCCACCTCCCCGGAGCATTTTTCAGAGCATTTTCTGTAAACAATTTCACAAGGATTATAATAAACGAGTATCATTCAACGGATAATGTCAATTTTGAGCAATTCTATAAATCTGACTGTTGGTACAGGCCGGGTTACAACGAAGCTGGATATCCAATGTTCGGAGAGTATGAATAAATGCGGTGATATGTGTAGTATCGGGTTAACAGGCTATTCTCCGGGTAAACGTGAAGTTGGCCTTTCCAGTTACCACAATTCCGGCTTACAATCTGTGTAAATTTTCTTATTGAAAGTACATTCTTTTTAATTCTGCGGGTTGCGGCATTTCTGCAGTAATAATTAAAAATCCCGGCTGAATCTCATTAAGCCGGGACATTTTCAGGATTCTTCAACGCAGTTTCAGAAAACAATGGTCATGATCGACCTGGGGAGACTGGTCAGTGGTGCCGCTTTTCCGTCAATCCAGAGATAATAATCGGCTGCCTTTTCGGTTTCATTCATAACAACCACCACTGTTGACCCGTCGGGATTTTTAAACGCGGTGCTGATAAGCTGGCTGCGGCTGGGAGAGGCAATGATGCGCCTGGCTCCGGGATGGATGAATTTTGAGAAGTGGCCGATGTAATAATAGGAGTTTGTATAGATCACTTCGCCGGTGCCGGTAACCCCGTGAACCGGGGCAAAGCAGAAGTTCCCGACATGATTGGGGCCTCCGGTTTCATCCAGCAGAATATTCCAGTCGGTCCAGCCCACGCTGCCATTGTTGAAATCATGGATCATTGATCTGCCGTACTCTTCACCCAGCACCCAGGCATCATAGCGGCCGGCATCGAAACTTTCGGCACAGCCTTCTGTAAACAACATGTGCTTATCCGGAAAAGCTTCCTGCACCCTGCGGATATTTTCGAACACCGGCACTCCCCCGCTCCAGTCCTCATACCAGTGGAAACCAATGCCCCAGGCATATTTATCCACATCCGGATCGCTGAAATAGGTTGAGGCGCGTTGATAGACCAGGTCGCGGTTATGGTCCCACATCACGATTTTTTTATCCCCCAATCCGGCTTTATGCATGGTTGGGCCGAGGTTGTATTTCAGAAAATCACGCTCTTCTTCAGCGGTAAAAATGCAGCTTTCCCACTTTTGGGTAGCCATGGGTTCATTCTGTATGGTAATGCCCCAAACCGGGATACCTTCCTGCTCATAACTTTTGATGAACCTTACAAAATAATCAGCCCAGGCCTGGTAAAACTCCTTTTTAAGCTTACCTCCACGCAACATATTGTTGTTATCCTTCATCCAGGCCGGAGGGCTCCAGGGACTGGCATAAAAAGTAACCTCACCGCCGGCTTCCTGCATCGCAGCCTTAATCATCGGAATACGGTATTTTTTATCGTGGTCGATGGAGAAACTGTTCAGTTCTTTGTCGTTATCCTTTACATAAGTATAACTGTAACTTGAAAAATCGCAACTATGGATATTCGTGCGGATAAGTGAATACCCGATTCCCTTATCACGGCTGAAATAGGCGCTCAAAATCTCTTTCTGCCTGCTTTCGGGAAGCTTGTAGAAGGTTTCAGCGCTTGCATCCGTGATGGCTCCGCCTATACCGAGGAAGGTCTGAAAAGTCTTTTCCGGATCCACAAAAACGCAGATCTGGGTTTCGAGTGGCTGGCCAAAATCGGCAAATTCGCTGCTGCCCGTTGGGGTGAGGCGAAGATCGGTATCCATGGCGGTTGTGTAGATGCTGACCTTTCCCGGCAAGGATTTATCAGACTGGGCCTGAACCAGCAAATTGGCGAAGGCCAGCAGAAGGATTAAAGAAATAGCTTTTTTCATGGTTATCCATTTTTTATAATTGATTTACTGATTTTTACAAGTTAGTGTATGTTTTACACAAACTAAACATTACAAAGATAATTATTTGATTGTATTGAATCAGAAAACGGCGCAAATTTATACTCCGGCAGAATCCAGGCATAAAAAAACCCGGAACAGGCCCGGGTTTTAAAGGTTTCAGGAATAGAACGGCTATTCCTCTTCTTTCTCCTGTTCTTCGTAAGCTTTGAGCAGGGCAGTCTGAACATCGCCGGGAACCATTGAGTACTCGGCAAATTTCAGGGAGTAGGTACCGCTGCCGCTGGTGAGCGAACTGAGGGCGGTGGAATAGCGGTTCATTTCTGCCAGGGGCACTTTTGCTTTCACAATCTGGTAGTTTCCTTCGCTGTCCATGCCCATGATGATCGCACGACGGCCCTGCAGGTCGGTCATGATATCGCCCATACGTTCGCCGGGAACCATTACTTCCACATCATAAATCGGCTCGAGAATCTTGGGGCCTGCATTTTTAAAAGCCTCCTTAAATGCATTACGTCCGGCAAGCTTAAACGCGAGTTCGTTGGAATCAACCGGGTGCATTTTACCATCGTAAATATTCACTACGATGTCACGGGCATAAGATCCGGTCAGCGGCCCTTCTTCGATCTTTTCCATAATTCCTTTCAGAATTGCCGGCATAAACCTGGCATCAATAGATCCGCCAACGATACAGTTGTTAAACACCAGCTTACCACCCCATGAAAGATCGTAGGTTTCCGTGCCACGGATAGGAAATTCCGTTTGGTTGGCCATCCCTTCACTCCAGGGCTGAATCAGCATATGCACTTCGCCAAACTGACCTGAACCACCTGACTGTTTTTTATGACGGTACATGGCTTTGGCCGGCTTGGTGATGGTTTCACGGTAAGGAATCTTGGGCGCGTAGTATTCAATCTGAATCTTTTCGATATTCTCCAGGTGCCATTTGGCGATGTTCAGATGAAGTTCGCCCTGGCCGCGCATAATGATCTGCTTCAGTTCTTTTGAGTACTCCACTGTAATGGTGGGATCAACTTTTTGTAATTCGGTAAGCGCAGCGCCCAGCTTTTCGTCGTCTGAAGTATTTTTGGCTTTAATGGCCATGGTAATCTTGGGAGCCGGAAATTCAATGGGCACAATGATGTCGCCTGCGTTTTTCGGGCTGTTGAGTGTATGATTGGTGCGGACATTCTTTAATTTGATGGCTGCTGCAATATCTCCCGCAGCCACTTTCTCAAGTTTCTCACGCTTTTTCCCGGCAACGGCAAACATCTGCGAAATACGCTCTTTCGAACTGTTCAGGCCATTCACCATATCCATGGCTTCAGAAATTTCACCGGCATAGACCTTAAAGAAAGAGATTTCTCCGAGGTGTTCTTCCACGGAAGTCTTAAATATAAGGGCAGATGCAGGATCGGCCGGGTTAAAATTAAGGGCTTTTCCCTCTTTGGTTTTGCGGCCGGGCATTTCGTCGGGTGCCGGGATATAACTTGTGATGAAATCCAGCAGCGCATCCACACCGTAGTTGGGCTTGGCTGCAATACACAACACCGGGAACATTCCGCGGTTCATGATGCCGAGCTTTAGCCCTTTTGCCAGTTCTTCCGGGGTAAGTGTTCCATTCTCAAAGAATGCTTCCATCAGGGCTTCGTCATTCTCGGCGGCTGTTTCAATGATGCTGTTAAGCATTTCTTCGGCCTTATCCTTCTGGTCGGCAGGGATATCGAGCACTTCTGCTTTACCACCACCGGCAGGATATTTAAACATTTTCTGCTGAAGTACATCGATGATGGAATTGAAACTATGTCCTTCATTCACAGGATACTGAAACGGAGTAACGCTGGCACCGAACTGAGTTTTCAGCTGACGCAGACTCTCTTCAAAACTTGATTTTTCATGCTCGAGATGATTTACCAGGAATACAACCGGCGCATTGACCGCTTTGGTCTGCCTCCAGTTAATTTCAGTACCCACTTCAACCCCGTTCTGACCATTGATCACCATAAAAGCGGTATCCGCAACATTCAGGCCGGCAACAACTTCACCGATAAAGTCATCGAAACCAGGCGCATCAATAATATTGATTTTATACCCTTTATGCTCAGCATAAAGAACGGTTGATGAAACTGAATTCTGACGTTCCAGCTCAATTTCACGATAATCCGAGACAGTATTTTTATCTTCGATTGAACCGCGCCTGTTGATGACGCCGCACTCAAACAATATGGATTCCGACAAAGTGGTTTTACCGGTTTTGGCACCCCCGATGAGTACAATATTCCTTAATTCGTTTGTTTTGTAAACCTTCATGTTTTTAGCAAGTTATGATGATTAATCCGATTCTGAAAGGGCGACAAAGTTATAAAAATCTGCACAATAACAAAACGTTAACGTAAAATTGCGGGAACATAAAGCGCAATCATGAACTCAGCACACCCCGTGCATATTCAAATACAATTATCCGGGGCTTTCAGTCAAGGTCGATATCAAACTGAACCATTTCTGAAAATATCCTGATCCTTTCGTTCAGTTCACCATTACTGAGTGCCTGAAGTCCTTCCGTGCCGAACTTCTCAACGGTGAAGGAAGCCATGGCAGAACCGAAAATAATGGCACGCTTCATATTTTCGAAAGAGATATCACCGGTTTTCGCCAGGAAACCAATAAAGCCTCCGGCAAAGGTATCCCCGGCTCCTGTGGGATCAAATACTTCTTCAAGCGGCAATGCCGGGGCAAAGAATACGCTGTCACTGTTGAACAGCAGCGCACCGTGCTCCCCTTTCTTGATCACAAGAAACTTAGGGCCCATTCCAATAATCTTCCTGGCTGCCCTGATCAATGAATACTCCCCTGATAGCTGACGGGCTTCTTCATCATTAATGGTAAGCACATCCACCATACCGATCACCTCCATCAGATCATCCCATGCGGTGTTCATCCAGAAGTTCATGGTGTCCATAACGATCAGTTTCGGACGAACGGGCAACTGTTCAATCACCCTTTTCTGAATCTGGGGCGTCAGGTTCCCAAGCATCAGGAAGGTGCAATCTTTATACGACTCGGGGAGAACCGGGTCAAAATCGGCCAGCACATTCAGTTCCGTCACCAGCGTATCGCGGGCGTTCATGTCATTGTGGTACCTGCCTGACCAGAAAAAAGTCTTTCCTTCAGGTATCGTTTTTATTCCTGAGGTTTCCACCCCATTGCGGTTCAACAGATCAAGATGTTCCTGCGGAAAATCCCCGCCAACTACTGAAACAATTTTGGTATTCACATTCAGCTTGCCCGCAGCAAGGCCGATAAATGTGGCGGCGCCCCCGAGTATCTTATCGGTTTTCCCGAATGGGGTTTCAATGGCATCAAAGGCAACAGTGCCTACAACAACAAGACTCATAACTTAAGGTAAATGGATAAAAATGTAAGAAAGAGTGAATTCAAAAATATGGTCATACCGGACTGGTCGTTTACCGGCTTATGTTTTTCGCACCAGTTGAAGGCAAACCCTCAGGAAAGGAATTCCTTTTTAAGAAAATCCTCTAGTTTTATCAGATCCTGTGTAAACTTCCGGATTCCTTCAGCAAGTTTTTCGGTAGCCATGGCATCCTCGTTCATCAGCCATCGGAAAGCTTTCTCATCAGGAGATATTTTTTCCAGAGGCATCTCAGCGGCACGCCCGGCATCCAACCTGAGGCTCACTGTTTCCTGAGATGATTCCAGTTCGCTCAGCAATGCAGGTGCTATGGTCAGCAGGTCGCATCCGGCAAGGGCAATAATTTCACCTTTGTTCCTGAAACTTGCCCCCATTACTTCAGTAGTATAACCAAACTTCTTATAGTAATTGAATATTTCGGTTACTGAAACAACACCGGGGTCCTCTTCGGGAACCAAAGAAGCAAAACCTTTTTCCTTTTTATACCAGTCAAGAATTCTGCCGACAAAAGGTGAAATCAGTTTTACGCCGGCCTCGGCGCAGGCAATGGCCTGTATCTTTGAGAACAACAAAGTAAGATTACAATGTATCCCCTCCTTTTCAAGCACTTCTGCCGCACGGATACCTTCCCAGGTCGCGGCTATCTTTATCAGGATTCTTTCACGGCCAACCCCCGCCTGCTCATACAACCTGATCAGTTCACGCGCTTTGGCAATGGTTCCGACCGTATCAAACGACAGACGGGCATCCACCTCGGTGCTTACCCTTCCGGGAACGATTTTCAGGATTTCGAGACCAAAGTTCACCGCCACCCGGTCGAGGCATAAGGGAAGCCGGAGGGCAGGATCGCCGGTAAGCGACTTTGCATCAGCCGCTGCCATCGCAGCCAGGTGGCGGTATTTATCCTCACGTGCTGCCGCATAAATCAGCGACGGATTGGTAGTTGCATCAACCGGCCGGTATGATTCAATGGATTTAAAATCACCTGTATCGGCTACAACCCGGGTAAACTGCTTTAATTGTTCAAGGGCATTCATTCTATTGAAATTAAGGGTGCAAAGATAAGAAGATTGGCCTGACCATAAAAGATTTAGGGTAAAAGTAAGCTAAACGATTATTCCGCCCCCTCCTCCGGGCAGCTGTTCACAGACAGGCCGGAAATACGCGGTTGATCTCCTGAAAGACACCTGCAAGCCAGCAAATTTCACCCCAAAATATCAGGTTTTGCCCCTGTATATCCTGAAACAACCCATTACCCGGATCCAAATCCCATTTAATTGCAGGGCATCACCTGCTGATGTTCCTTTGCAGGACAACAATCAATAATGGCTCACTATACAGAAACATATTACACCCTGAAATCATTGCTTAAAGCAGGAAATCAGGTTCAGCATATTCCGGGCTCTGATGCATATTTCCGGCAATTTGAATTCATCTCGGATACCCCCGGCAATGTTTTTCCTGCCATCAGAACAGACATTAAGGCATTAAGTAACATTAATTCCGACGACAGCCTGATCACTGAAAACATAAGGTTTACCTATCCGGTAATCATTCCTGCTTCAGGCTATGGCAACAGAGCTATAATTCTCCTGCACGGGTTAAACGAGCGGAGCTGGATCAAGTATTATCCATGGGCCGAAAGGCTGGCCAGGGAACTGAAGCGACCGGTTATTCTTTTCCCCATTTCTTTTCACATGAACCGCTCACCGGCCGAATGGAGCAATCCCAGGCTGATGTCGCCATTATTACCTTCAACCCGGCTTCGTAACCGACAGAACCGCTCTTCGACCTTTGCAAACCTTGCGCTCAGCCTGAGACTCAGCCAGCAACCGCTGCGGTTTTTCACCTCGGGCAGACAGAGTGCCATGGACCTGGAGAAACTGATCATATCAATTCAATCAGGTAATCACCCCCTTTTTGCGAAAGGAACCGGTATTGATTTCTTTGCCTATTCGATCGGCGCATTTCTCGCACAAATTATGATGCTGGCCTATGGAGAAGAATTGCTGAACGACACCCGCCTGATGATGTTCTGCGGGGGCGCCCCTTTTAACCGCATGAACGGGGTTTCAAAACTGATTATGGACGAAGAAGCCTTTTCCAGGTTAAGGTTTTTCTACCTCCGGCAATTTGAAAAGGAGCTCAGCAGCTTAGACAATCCACTGTCACCGGATGTTGAGAGCCCGGCTACAAAAGCTTTCAATGCCATGATTGACTCCCAAAGGCTGCGTGAATGGCGCAACCACCGGTTTGAAAAAATGCAAAAGCGGATCAGCACGATCGCACTGAAAAATGATGAGGTAATCCCCCCTTCAGGCATATCAGAAATCATGAGTACAAAAAACCTGAAAATCTTGGATTTCCCGTTTGAATATACCCATGAAAACCCCTTCCCGGTTATGCCGGCAAGTGAAGAGGTGGATCATTGGTTTGAAAAGGTTTTCGCTGAAGCTTCGGCTTTTCTCAAATAAGCAGCCGCTAAGGTTTTTAAGCTTCCACCCAGGCCTGGATTTCTTCAAGCTTTAAGGCCGGAATATCCAGTTTCAACTTTTTTCGAAGCCCGCCCAGGTCATTCAGCAGCTTGTTGGGATTGGCCGCTTTCATATCCGCAACGGTTTTAAAGCCATATTTCCGGAGCGCCGGGACCCATACAGCCGGGACGCCCGCTTCAATAAATGCCTCATCGGTATCCCCTGCGGGAACAACCTTTTTCTCGGGTCGCATCTGCGGGAAAAACAAAACATCCTGAATCGAGGGCTGGTTGGTCATAAACATGGTCAGCCTGTCAATCCCGATACCCATCCCCGAGCAGGTAGGCATCCCATATTCAAGGGCTCGCACAAAATCCATATCAATAAACATGGCTTCGTCATCGCCTTTTTGCGAAAGCTTCAGTTGCTCCTGAAAGCGATCCAGCTGATCAACGGGATCATTCAGCTCAGAATATGCATTACACAATTCTTTCCCGTTAACAAAAAGTTCAAAGCGTTCGGTAAGGTCAGGATTTGTCCGGTGACGCTTGCACAGTGGCGACATTTCAATGGGGTAATCCATAATGAACGTCGGCTGTATCAGGTGTTCCTCACACTTTTCCCCGAAAATGGCGTCTATCAGCTTGCCCTTGCCCATGGCCGGAGTGGTTTCGATATCAAGATTCCGGCACATCTGCCTCAGTTCATCCTCGGTTTTTCCGGTAATATCCACGCCCGCGTATTCCTTTATGGCCTCGGTCATGGTAAGCCTGCGGAAAGGACGTCTGAAATCAATTTCCCGCTCCCCTACCTGTACGCCGGTTTTCCCGTGAAGGCTCAGGGCAATGCGCTCCAGCATCTCCTCGGTAAAATCCATCATCCAGAAATAATCCTTATAGGCCACATAAATTTCGAGCACCGTAAACTCGGGATTATGCGTACGGTCCATGCCCTCGTTGCGGAAATCCTTTGCAAATTCATAAACCCCGTCAAAACCGCCTACAATCAGTTTTTTCAGATACAGTTCGTTGGCAATACGCAGATAAAGCGGCATATCCAGCGCATTGTGATGGGTGATAAAAGGCCGTGCCGCAGCCCCTCCGGGGATAGGTTGAAGAATGGGCGTTTCCACCTCCAGGTATCCCTGCCCGTTGAAAAAGGAGCGCATGGTATTGATGATCTGGCTGCGCTTAACAAAAATATCACGCACTTCCGGATTCACAATCAGGTCGACATAGCGCTGACGATACCGGGCTTCCGGATCGCTGAAAGCATCAAACACCTGATCGTCCTTTTCCTTTACCACCGGCAGCACCCGCAGCGATTTGCTAAGCAGCTTCAGCGACTTCACATGGATGGAAATCTCTCCCATCTGGGTAATAAAAACAAAACCGGTTACCCCGATGATGTCACCGATATCGAGCAGCCGTTTGAAAACGGTATTATACAGGGTTTTGTCATCGCCTTCGCAGATTTCATCGCGCTTGATGTAAAGCTGAATGCGTCCGGTTGCATCCTGCAGATCCACAAAAGAAGCGGCTCCCATAATGCGGCGGGTCATGATGCGACCGGCGATGCTTACATCCTGATAAAGACTGTTGTCACCGGGAAAATTCTTAAGAATTTCAGCAGTAGTGATATTTACATTGTACGCTTCGGCCGGATAGGGATTGATGCCAAGTTTTTCGAGTTCTTTTAGCGATTCTCTTCTGATTGCTTCCTGTTCGCTGAGTTCCTGATACATACATGAAAATTTTTGCAAAGATAGCGTTTTTTGTTTCGTAAAAATATGGCGCCGGTATCCATAGCAGGCGGCGAATCGGGTGATGGACAAAAACGATTCAGCAGGCCGGGCAGCCTGTTTCGGAAAATAATAATTTGCGTTACGCCGTGGGGCAGGCAATAAAACCGGTCAGGCTATATCCCGTATAAATTTCTGATTTTCTCAACCAGCACCCGGGCCATTTTTTCGTTGGATTCATGCGTCCATCCGGCAATGTGTGGCGAAAGGATCACTTTATCGCTTTGAATCAGTCGCCTGAAATCCTCAGGCAGGTTGGCCGAATCCAGGTTCTCAAACGAAAGTTTCTCATATTCCAGCACATCAAGGGCAGCTCCGGTAACCTTTCCTGAATCAATGGCATCCATCAGTGCTGCAGTATTTAAGCATTGTCCGCGGGCGGTGTTGATCACAATCAGCGGCCTGACAAACGAATCCAGATAATGCCTGTTTACCAGTTGCCGGGTTTCACTGGTAAGCGGCACATGCAGACTAAGAATATCAGCGGTGGCAAACACTTCCTCCATGGTTACTTCCCTGACAAACCGGTTGCTGAAATCCTTCTTATACTTGTCGTAGGCGATTACGTTCGCCCCAAAACCACTTAGTTTCTCGGCAAAAGCACTGCCCATATTGCCGTACCCGATGATGGCCACGGTCTTTCCGTGGATTTCAGTACCCCGGTTGCCTTCGCGGATCCACACCCCATTTCTGACCTCCGGATTCACCCTGCAGAGGTGATTCAACAATGCAAGCAACATACCGATGGCATGTTCGCCCACCGCATCGCGGTTGCCCTCCGGGGCATTCAAACAGGCAATCCCCTTCGAAAGGGCATAATCCCCGTCGATATTCTCCATGCCTGCTCCTACCCTGGCAATAAACCTCAGATTCTCCGCATGTTCAAGGGCCTCCCTGTCCAGCCTGAGCTTGCTGCGGATAACAACCCCTTCAAAACCGGGCAACATGTCAAGTATTTCCTGCCGGCTGCTGCCGCTGTAATGGCTGCAATAAAAACCCAGCTTTGCAAGTTCCTGCTCCAGGCAGGGATGAGCGGTATCGATAAATAAGACCTTTTTCTCCATAACGTTGATCAGATGATGCAAAGGTACTACTCTGCCATGAATTCATCATTTTAACACAAATTAACCATCTTTTTGGCTTAAAAAATCGTTTTTGCATTGAAAAACAGGGGCTTTTCGGGTGAATGTCGTATTTTTGCCATGCGAAGTATTTGTTTAGTAAATCATCTATTTCGCTGATTTTGAATCATATAGTACCTCTTTTTGATTTCTTTACCGCATGTGGAATTTCCTTGTCCGTTTTATTCTCCGTAACCGCCTGGGCAACCTGATTGCCATTATCCTGATTACTGCCTTCATGGGATATAAGGCCCTCAATGTGCATCTTTCCTATGAGATGGCCCAGATGTTGCCCGACACCGACTCTACCACCATTGTTTACCAGAAATTCAAGGAAACGTTCGGCCAGGATGGAGCGGTTTTATTTATCGGGATCAAAGACGAGAAACTTTTTACCCTCAATGAGTTCAACGACTGGTATGATCTTACCGAACGCCTGCGCAAAGTGGATGGTGTGCAGGAAGTGTTATCCATCGGGAAGCTATACACCCTGGCAAAAAACGATTCCTCCAGAAAATTCGACTTTAAACCGGTTTTTCAGCAAAAACCCAAAACTCAGGCAGAACTTGACAGTCTGAGAACCTTAATCTTTAATCTGCCGTTTTACGATGGTCTTATCATCAATAAGGAAAGCAATGCCACCCTGATGATGCTCACCCTTGATAAGGAAAGATTGAACAACAAAAGCAGGATCAGCCTGGTTCGTGATATAGAAAAAGAGGTAGCTGTATTCAGCAGCAAGCATGATATTCAGGTTCACTTTTCAGGTATGCCTTATATCCGGACAAAAACCATGAAAATGGTTCAGCGGGAATTATTGTTGTTTACCCTTTTCTCACTGCTGATTGCATCCCTGGTGCTGTTCTTTTTCTTCAGGTCTTTCAAGGCAGTCCTGTTCCCCATGCTTATCGTTCTCATCAGTGTAGTCTGGTCAATGGGAACCCTCGTCATACTGGGCTACGAGATTACCATCCTCACAGGGATTATACCACCGCTGCTGATCATTATCGGGGTAGAGAACTGCATATTCCTGCTCAACAAATATCATCATGAGTTCAGGGAGCATGGCAACAAGGTAAAAGCACTTTCACGGGTTGTGGTGAGGACCGGAAATGCAACCTTCCTCACAAATCTCACCACGGCAACCGGGTTTGCTGCCTTTATCATCACCGGCAATAAATTACTTGTTGAGTTTGGGGTGGTTGCCGCCATCAACATCATGGTGGTCTTCGTGCTCTCCATCTTTCTGATTCCCATCCTCTACAGCTACCTTGCACCGCCACAACTCAGGCATATCAAGCACCTTGACAACAAATACACCACTACCCTTATCGAGAAAGTGGTTTTCCTGGTTCAAAACCACCGCAGGGCAATCTACTACACGGCAATCGCAGGTGTTATCCTGGCTGTTTTTGGCGTCTCCAGACTGAAAACTACCGGTAATGTTGTGGATGACATTCCTCACGGCCACCCCATGTATGTTGACCTGCTGTTTTTCGAAAAGGAATTCAAAGGAATACTGCCGTTTGAAATCACCATTGACACCCGTAAACCCCGGGGGGTGATGCAGATGTCGACCATTCAAAAGATCAGCGAATTACAGGACTCACTGGCCAAATATCCCGAGTTTGCAAAACCCCTTTCGGTTGCCGAACTGGTAAAATACTCAAAACAGGCATTTTATAACGGTGACCCCGAAATGTACAGCATTCCGAACAGCCAGGAACGTAATTTCATTATGCAATATCTGCCTTCGATGAAGGCCGGTAAGCGAACTATCCTCAACGCGTTTGTAGATACAACCCTCAGTAAAACCCGGATAAGTGTGCAAATGGCCAACATCGGCACCCGTGATATCCAGCGCATTAAAGATGATCTTCAACCAAGCATAGACTCCATTTTCAACCCTGATAAATATACTGTTGAACTGACAGGTACCAGTATTGTATTTCTGAAAGGCACCGATTACCTTGTTAACAACCTTTTAACCAGCCTTATAATAGCCGTTATTGCCATTGGCATTCTGCTTGGGCTATTGTTTACCTCATTTAAGATGGTTGCCGTATCCATGGTTCCCAATCTGCTCCCCCAGCTGATGACTGCGGCGCTGATGGGGTTCCTGGCCATTTCCATCAAGCCTTCCACCATCCTTATCTTTAGCATTGCACTGGGAATTTCGGTGGACAATGCGATACATTTTCTGTCACGTTACCGCCTGGCACTCAAACATAATAATTGGGATATAAGGGTATCGGTATTTTCGGCGCTTCGCGAAACCGGTTTCAGTATGATTTACTCATCCATCGTTTTATTTCTCGGATTTGCGGTTTTTACCATTTCAACCTTTGGCGGTACCCAGTCTATGGGCTTCCTCGTATCCTTCACCCTGCTGGTAGCGTTGTTTTCAAACCTGTTGCTGCTGCCTTCGCTGCTGCTCTCACTCGATCAGTGGCTGACTACCCGCAAATTTGAAGAACCGCTTATTGAGCTTTTCGAAGAGAATGAAGAAACGGAAGTAAATGGTGATGAATTGCCTGCTGAGGAAATAAAAAATGAAGTTGAAGAAGTTGTCATGATTGATAAATAAAAGGTGAACTACTCATGAAAGGCATCATACTGGCCGGCGGCTCAGGCACGCGGCTTCACCCCCTTACGCTGGCTGTCAGCAAACAGCTGATGCCGGTTTACGACAAGCCCATGATCTATTATCCGTTGTCGGTGCTGATGATGGCCGGCATCAACGAAATCCTGATAATTTCCACCCCTCACGATCTGCCCAACTTTGAGAAATTACTTGGCGACGGCCGTTCGCTGGGGTGCAGGTTCAGCTATGCTGTGCAGCATGAGCCCAACGGCCTGGCCCAGGCTTTTGTAATCGGGGCGCCGTTCATCGGTAAAGACGATGCAGCACTGATTCTGGGTGATAATATTTTTTACAGCTCCGGATTGCAGAACCTGCTGAGCGAATGCCGGCATCCCGAAGGAGGCATTGTATTCGCTTACCATGTCGCTGATCCTGAGCGCTACGGCGTTGTTGAGTTCGACGCCTCGGGAACTGCCATTTCCATTGAGGAGAAGCCAAAACAACCACGTTCGAACTACGCGGTTCCGGGACTTTACTTCTATGACAACAGTGTTGTTGAAGTAGCTGCCGGAATCAGGCCAGGCGCCAGGGGGGAATATGAAATCACCGATGTGAACCGTTACTATCTTGAACACGGCAAACTCAGGGTAAAAGTGATGAGCCGCGGCACTGCGTGGCTCGACACGGGCACCTTCAGTTCACTGCTTCAGGCTTCACAGTTTGTGGAAGTGATAGAAACCCGGCAGGGGCTTAAAATCGGTTGTATTGAGGAAGTGGCTTACAGAATGGGATACATCAGCAGAAGCCAGCTGCAAACAATTGCACAACCATTGCTGAAAAGCGGATATGGCGATTACCTGATGCGGATATCCTGAACGAGAACATTAAGATAAATAATAGTGTATAATGCATCCGATAGAACACTTACAAGAGAAAATTGCCGCCTCGCTCAGCAATCTCCCCATTTACCGGGAGCCTGCCGGACTGTATGAACCCATTACCTATACCCTGCAGCAGGGAGGCAAAAGAATCCGGCCGCTCCTTACGCTGATTGCCACTCAGATGTTTGGTGGCAATCCTGACAAAGCGCTTCCGGCAGCAACCGCCATTGAGATTTTCCATAATTTTACCCTGCTCCACGATGATATCATCGATCAGGCGCCCCTTCGCCGCGGGCGGGATACCGTGTACAAAAAATGGAATATCAATACAGCCATTCTTTCGGGTGATACCATGTTTGCGGTTGCCTACGGACAACTGGCCGGATCCGATCCTCAGCAACTTCCCGTGCTGATGCAGGTCTTTACCAAAACGGCTATCGAAGTCTGCGAAGGCCAGCAATATGATATCGACTTCGAAAATGCAGGGGATGTTACCATTGATGCATACCTGAATATGATCCGGCTAAAGACAGCAGTCCTGCTGGCGGCAAGCCTCAAAATAGGCGCCCTGATCGGAGGGGCCAGCCAAAAGGACGCAGAAGCGATCTACCGCTTCGGCGAAAATATGGGCATCGCTTTTCAGTTGCAGGATGATCTGCTCGATGCATTTGGTGATGAAGCAGTATTCGGAAAAAAGACCGGTGGAGATATCATAGCCAATAAGAAAACCTATCTCTACCTGAAAGCCCTTGAGTGCAGCAGTAAGGAAAATGCTGCGGAATTAAAAAACTGGTTCCTGCAAAGAACCGGCGAGCCTCAGGCAAAAATAGCCGCTGTTCTTGATCTTTTCAATAAAGCAGGGGTTAAACAACACGCCGAAAACATGATTCAGGATTATATTCAGAAAGCAATGTCGCACCTCAAAACCATCACGCCTGACGAAAAAGCCAGGGGTCCCCTGCTGGAACTGCTTTCAGGAATGCTCAAACGTAACCACTGAAGTCTTTTCAGGAATCACCATTTTTAAACATATCCAGCTCACTGTGAAGAGATTCCCAGCTGTCCATAGCTATTAACAACTTGTTTTTCAGCGATTCATATTTCTGATAAATTGTTTCGTCGGCCAATGCTTCAACATGATTTTCAGGAGAAGCAAGTTTTTGATCAATGACAGCAATCTCTGATTCAAGCAGGTGAATCTCCTGTTCAACCTTTTCTATACGGCTGGTGATTTTTCTTAATTCTTTTTCCTGCTGACGCTTTTTCTCGTAATTGATTTTATTAAGGGAAACATCATTGGATTGTCCGGCAGCAACAGCCTTAGCTGCCATTCCCAGCTGGTCGAGGGTGGCAATCCGTCTTTTTTCCAGAAAATCATAGATATCCCCGATATGCTGCTTAACTTTCCCATCCCTGAATTCAAATACCTTTTGCGTAAGCCCCTGCAGGAAGTCACGATCATGCGAAACCACGATGAGCGTCCCATCAAACATCAGCAATGCGTTCTTCAGGATATCCTTGGAGATCATATCCAGGTGATTGGTCGGCTCATCGAGGATCAGCAGGTTGACCGGTGACAGTAAAAGTTTCGCCAGCGCAAGCCTTGATTTCTCGCCGCCCGAGAGCACTTTCACCTTTTTCTCAATGTCTTCGCCGGTAAAAAGGAAGCTGCCAAGTATGTTTCTCACTTTTGGTCTGATATCGCCCACAGCCACATCATCAATGGTCTGAAAAACTGTCCGTTCCGGGTCGAGCAGATCGGCCTGATTCTGGGCATAATACCCTATCTTCACATTATAACCAATTCTGCACTCCCCGTCATGGTCCAGTCCTTCGGCAAGTATTTTTGCGAGGGTGGTTTTACCCTCTCCGTTGCGTCCGACAAAAGCGACAAAATCATTCCGCTCTATGGCGAAATCCACATGACTGAATACCCTGTATTCACCATAGAATTTTGCCAGAGATACTGCTTCCACCACCACTTTGCCCGAAGGCGGGGCCGGAGGAAAGCGGAAATGAATAGCGCTCTTGTCCATTTCATCCACTTCCACCCTTTCAATCTTATCGAGCATCTTCATTTTCGACTGCACCTGCCTGGCTTTGGTAGCTTTATAACGGAACCTCTCAATAAAGCGTTCGATATCCGCCAGCTGGCGTTGCTGATTTGAATAAGCCGCCTGCTGCTGTTCACGCATGCTTTCGCGTAACTCAACATAACCGGAATAGGAGGTTTTAAAATCATAAATCCTGCCCATCGAAATTTCTATTGTCCGGTTGGTCACATTATCGAGAAAGGCGCGGTCGTGCGAAACCACAATAACAGCGCCGCTGAATGATTTAAGGTATTCTTCGAGCCATTGTATGGATTCAATATCAAGGTGATTGGTAGGCTCATCAAGCAACAACAGCCCGGGGCGTCGCAGCAGCAGTTTGGCCAGCTCAACACGCATCCGCCATCCCCCGCTGAATTCAGATAGTTTCCGCCCGAAATCGCCTGACCTGAAACCCAGACCCAGCAGGATTTTCTCCGTTTCTCCTTCCATCTCATGGCCGCCCAGCAAGCGGAACCGCTCTTCGTTTTCGTGCAGGCGGTTAATCAGTTGCAAATATGAATCAGATTCATAATCAGTCCTTTCGGCAATTTCAATACTGATCTGCTCACTTTCAGCCTTTAACTTCAACACCTTATCAAAAGCATTCAGGGCTTCTTCAAAAATTGTCCCCGCCCCGGTAGTTACAATCTCCTGAGGCAGATAACCAATCTGGAGATCATTGGGTTTTGAAACCGTGCCGCCTTCCGGCTGCTGCTCTCCGTTGATGATCCGCAGAAGAGTGGTTTTCCCGGCGCCGTTCTTCCCCACCAGACCGGCCCTGTCCCTTTCCGTAATAAGAAAGGTAACATTGTCAAAAAGATAACGACCGGTAAAGTAAACTGAGAGATTATTGATTGAAAGCATGGGGAACTATTTTATTCTCGCTGCAAAGGTAATCGTTTCCTTCATTTGGCCCGCTTTCAGCTTCAGGCAGATATGCTCACCTTCAGGTCCGGCCAAAAGCATCCCTGAAAGGTTGGTTTTAATCCGGCAGATCATTCCTGATTCTTTGCTATATCGCCGAAATAATTATATTTTTCCTGTTTTAACCGCCACCTTTCCCGGGCATACTGACGCATATCGGTTATTGTATCTTTTTCATCCACAATCTCGAAACCCAGCAATGATTCAATAATGTCTTCCATGGTGACGATGCCATCCATCCCGCCATATTCGTCCACAATCAGGGCAATATGCTCCTTTTCATCAAGTAATTTCTCCCAAACCGAAAACAATGGCATTGAATACGGGATGATCACGATTTTACGCCTGATATCCTTTAATTTCATGCCGGCAGCGCCTTCGGCAAGCTTTTCAAAAACCTCCTGCCTGAAGATATAGCCAGTTACATTCTCCTCATGTTCCGAAAATACAGGAATTCGTGAGAACCTCAGTAATTCCTTGCTTTCCGGAAACTCATCCAGGCTCATCAGCTCATTTGCCGCGGATACCACTACCCTTGGCGTCATTATTTCAGAAACACGAATTCCCTTCAGGCGGATAAGATTCTGAATGATCTTGTTTTCCTTTTCGCCAAATATACCTTCTTCCGTTCCGATATGTGCAAGTACCGATATTTCCTCCCTGCTCACCGATAGTTCTGATTTCCCTCCGGAAATTACTCTGGTAATCATGGCAGAAATCACAACCAGGGGATAGGTAATAATCACCATTCCCCGGATAATGGAGCCGGAAACGGAAACAAGCCTTCTGTAATATCTTGCACCGATGGTTTTGGGTATAATTTCGGTAATTACCAATATCAGTATGGTCAATACTGCGGAAACAAGTCCGAAATAAACCTCACCGAAAACCTTTACTGCCTGGGCGCCGACTCCGGCAGCACCAACGGTGTGGGCAACCGTATTCAACGACAATATTGCTGAAAGCGGTTTGTCAATATTCTGTTTTAACCTGAGTAAACGTTCGGCACCCTTTTTGGCGCCGGTCTGCAAACTTCTGAGGTAAGATACAGGTGTTGATAAAAGCACTGCCTCCATCACTGAACACAGAAATGAAACGGACAATGCCATGAAAAGGTAAATAAACAAAAGTGCCATAATAACCAGGGCCTTATCACTGATGAATCAATCCGTCAGTCCGACGCTGTCAAAAATACATTATTTACCGGTTATACCGAATGTATTACCGGGAAAAGAAGCCGACGCATTCTGAGAGCATTCCGTGAAGATGTGAACCATGCCGGTAAAAATAAAGGGCCCCTTGCGGAGCCCTTTATAAATCATATCGATTGAACGATTAGTGGGTAACAACCACTTTCCTGGTGAAGCTTTCGCCTTCCCTGGTGAGGAATTTCACGAGGTAAGCGCCTGCTTCGTAGTTGCGTACATTCAGCACAATGGTCTTGTCCTTGGTAATCACGCGCTCGTAAACAACTTCGCCGAGATAGTTGTAAACAACCATATGGCTGATGTCGTTGGTAAGTTCGATGTTAACCAGGTTATTTGACGGGTTCGGGTAAATGCTTACCAGCTGGTTGTCAACAACCGGAACATTGGTGAGCAATACACAGGCAACCTCTGACATCGGGGACTCGCAATCCTCGTAAACTGCAGTTACATTGTAGCAGTATTCAATTCCGATTGTGAGTGCCTCATCGGCATCAATGTAAGTGGTTTCAGTGGCTGAACCGATCATCATACCATCGCGGTAGATGTTGTAACCAACAAGCTCGCGGTTTCCGCTGACTTCAACAGGAAGTGCGGCACCGGGCAGGGCAGGCAGATTACCGCGCTCAATCCGTGATACCGGACCGTAAACGGTCGGATCGCTGATCGGTTGCAGTGCAGCAGCCACGCCATCGAGGGTTTCAACATATCCCTGGAGGTTCCAGTTGTAATTCAGTCCATAGGCAGTTGCCATGGATTCCCAAACAGAACCATCGAGTGAAAGCATGTCGCCGAAGCCTGCAACAGCAGGACCTGCATCGCAACCGGCTACATAAACGCCGTCGGGATGGGTTACTGAATAACCAAACCACAGTTCGGTGGCACCGGTAACAGGTACAGGAGTATTGAGTACAAACTCATTCCACTCACCGCCAACATAAGTCGCGATCGGCTGGGTAAGAACAAGGGTACTTGCATTGGCTCCGGTCCAGACCTTCAGCGCGATTGTTCCGCCATCTGAGTACGGGAACAAACGTATTTTAGTCAGGCTGGTTCCTGCATACTGTGCAAGCTGGGTCGGGGTAAACCTCACGGCAACATTGAATGTACCACCACCGGTAAGACCGATGGCATCATCGTTCACGCCGTTATCCCAGAAGAGCCATCCTGAAGGACCAGGGCCACTGCCTGATGGAGCAACCCAGTTGAGGACAACCTGCTCGACATAAGGCAGATTTACATCAGCTGTCAGCTCGGTAGGAGCGGCACATTCGCGGTAGATGTGAACATTGTCGATCATCCAGTTGAAGATATCAAGCGAATTCAGGCCCTTGGCATTGAAGCGGACACGGAATACCTTGTTCTTGGCCTGGCTGGTGATGTCGATGTGCTGCATCTCCCAATCCATATCGCCTTCAGCGGTGTAAGTGGCAACGGTTATCCATGAACTGCCGTTGAACACTTCAACCTGCAGGCTTTCATCGCCGGTAGCATTTACATCATCAAGTTTAAGGTCAAAGTCGAGGAAGATACTTCCGTCGATATAACCCGTTCCGTTGAGCCAATAGCTGGTGAGTGACAGGGCGTAGTCGTTCTGGTGAGGATTATAGAAGAACTCGGCACTGGGTGCAGGATTGCCTGCCTGGCCGGCTATTTTCCAATTGGCTCCGCCAGTCGTCCACTGGTTGGTCTCAAACAGGCCGGTGTTGAAGTTTTCAACAAACGGCAGCTCATAACCGTAAACTACAGTTACATCAACCGGACCTTCAATCATGGATTCTCCGGTCTGACCGGCAAAACCGTAAGGAGTGAGGTCGTAAACGGCGGTTACATGATAGCTGTAGGTTCCCGGGTCAAGGTTAAGATCGAAATACTCGGTCTGAGGATGTGCAACATATGCAACAATTGAATTATCCCTGTACAGGTTATAACCTATCAGACCCATAACCGCTCTGTTGGCTTGAATAGCATGATCAGAAATCCGGTTGGTATTACCATCACGGGCAATCCGGTCATCAGATGAACCACGGTTGGCATTGTTGCTTATCTTGGTTAGTGAACTTGCGGGGAACATGGTAACTCCATCGGTATCACCGAAGGAAATGTTATCAACGAACCAGATGTACCACAAACCATCATTGGTTGGACCATCAACTGCATTAAAAGCAATTTTGATGTTCTCACCTGCATAGGCGCTAAGATCAATGGAATAAGGATA
>JAMLHF010000046.1 GCA_023957275.1 Lentimicrobium sp.
TCATCCGCCACCATTTCCGGAATTGAGATCCTTAAAGCAAAGTAAGATGATGTAAAGCAAACCAAGGGATGATTAATCAGTAAACCTGAAAAAGTATGCAAGACATATCCCGCATCATCGCTTCCTGCCTGCTGCTGGCCCTTCCCTGCTTTTCGGGAGGCCAGCCCGCACGGCAAAATCTGCAGTCAACTCCGGGAAAAAACAAAGTTGCTTCCATCGACACCCTGATCGCGCGCAGTGGGCGGATGGTTGAGGAAAATCCGGACACGGCATTCGTAATGGCCGGCAAAGCGCTGGAAATGGCGACGGGAATCAATGACCTGCAACGGCTCTCGCTGGCAGCAAGATGGATGGCTGAGGCCTGCTACTACAGAAACGATTACCTTAAAGCCATTGATTTCTACCTGCAATCAGCCATGTATAGTTATAAAATTGACCGGGACTCATCCGGCTTTATGGCTGAAAGGCTCACCGATGCAGCTTTTTGCTACCAGGAGCTGGGCATCTACGACAAGGCACTGGAACTGAATTTTGCTTCTTTAAAAATACAGCAAAAACTTGAAAATACACTAGAGATAAGCAATAACCTTTGCAATATCGGCACCAACTATTTTTTCAGGGCGCAATACGATAAGGCGGTAGATTACTTTAACAGAACCCTTTCCATAGACAGAAAAAGCGGAGACTCTGCCGCCATTGCCATTTCGCTGAATAACCTGGGCATGGTTTACAGCCGGTGGGGTAAACATCAGCGTGCACTGGAGTTCTATACCGAAGCGCTGAAACTCACCTCCGAGGAATCAAAAAAGTCAATAAAACTGAGCAATATCGGAATGGCCTGGTATTATCTGAAAGATTATGAAAAAGCGCTTCAGTACCTTAATCAGGCGCTTGAAATAGATATGAAATACAAACAACCCATACGTGCGGGAGTCAGGAAAAATGAAATCGGCAGCGTACTGGCTGCGATGGGGCAATATGCTGAGGCTATCCGCTTGCACAAGGAAGCGCTGGCCGTTTTCAGGTCAGCCGGCATCCTGGAATCCCAGATCATTACCCTGGCAGATATGGGTGACTTATACCGGAAAACAGGCAACCTCCTGGCAGCGGAAACCTGTTACAAGGAAAGCGCCTCGATTGCATCGCGCAACCAGTCGTTACACCACCTGAGCCGCAGTTACAAAAGCCTTTTTGAGCTGGCGAAAGAACAGGGAAACAGCGACCTTGCATTAAATTACTACCTGGATTACTCCCGGGTAAAAGACTCCATTTTCACAAACGAAACGAATGACCTCATCTCCCGCTACGAGATTATGTATGAAACCGAAAAACATGAAAATGAAAACCAACTGCTGTTAAGGGACAATGAGATCAAGGCAAGAAGGCAGAAAATGTTGCTGATTTTTACCGCAGGACTATTGCTGCTGCTGATCATGGCCCTGAGTCTTTTCAGGATAAGGTCGAAATACCTTAATCAACAACAGCTGATCCTGCAACAGGACAATTATCTGGCAAATCTTGAGATTGCCCGGAAGGATGCAGCGAATCAGGCGCTGGAGGAGAGGATATTCGCCGAACAGCAGATAAACAGGCTGGAGCGGGAGAAACACCTGGCTGAAATTGAAGTAAAAAACAATGAGCTGGCCAACTCGCTGTTGAATATTGTCAGGAAAAATGAAATTATGTATGAAATCCGGGAAAGGATCCGGACATCCGGTAACGGTGATGCCTTAAATGAACTGGTCCGGTTTATCAATTCAAATACGGACACCGATCACAACTGGAAAAAGTTCAGGCTGGAATTTGAGCAGGTACATTCAGGTTTTTTCGACCGGCTTAAGGAAAACTATCCTGATCTTACCGAGCACGACACCCGCCTGGCAGCCTGTCTGCGCATCAACCTGAGCTCCAGGGAAATTGCCGGCATGATGAATGTATCCCTCGAAACCGCGCATAAAAACAGGCAGCGGCTGCGAAAAAAAATGAACCTTTCTCCCGGAAGTGACCTGGCATCAGAACTGAGAAAGATCTGAACAAAGATTCCCGCTGCAGGAAATATTCATTTCTGTCCCCCTCTTTGTCCCTCCTGAAAATTTGCAGGACCCCGGCCTGGCAGCTTAAATTTGTGTATCCGGCACATTCAGCTATGAATACCTGCAACATGATTACGTTTCACCGGGCCACCTATGATGACGGCTTCGGTTTCTCATGTATGCAGGCTGCCTATAAGCTGGGCATCCGCGGGAGAATGGACTACAGCCCCCAGCAGGGAGTTACTATCCTGGCCGAAGGGAAGGAAGAGAGCCTTTCGGCTTTTATCGACTGGATCAACCAGCATGCCGGCCTTATCAACCACTTCAACAATCAGCAGTTAAACCGCCAGCCTTTCAACTACAAGGAATTCGACATCTACCGGCACACCGCTTAGTATTTGATTATCATTGATTTATACAATTCTGCTTTAATAAAAATACTGAAATCATGAAAACACTGACCCGCCTAAGTATGGTGATGGCCCTGACGCTGATCACATTTTTATGCTCCGGACAAACCGCTGAGCAGGCACCTGAGAAACCGGTTCCGCCAACTTTTGGCAGTCTGGATTACTGGCAGGAGAAGATTCAGGACAGAGATATCAACTTCTTTGAACTTAAAAATGAGTTTCATGACTACTGGAAAGATAAAACCCCGGTAAAGGGTTCCGGATACAAGCAGATAAGCAGGTGGCTGACGCATAAGGAGGCCTATGCCAATCCGGATGGCACACTGCGGTTGCCGGAAGACGATCTCCAACAGGCTTTGGAACTAATGCAGCAAACGAATGCAATGACGATTACCGGAAATTGGTCTTACGCGGGTCCTTTTCAGCCAATCTATTTTGTAGGTGAAACAACCAGTGCCACCTCAGCAATGGGACGCGTAACCACAATCGGATTTAATCCTCATGATAACAACACAATTTATGTTGGAGCACCCCTGGGAGGGCTGTGGAAATCTACAAACTATGGCGCAACCTGGTACAATATGAATACAGATGTCATCACCTCATTGGGTGTATCGGCCGTAGCCGTGCACCCGACAGACCCCAATACTATTTTTATAGGCACCGGAGACAGGGATAGTGAGAATACCCTTGGCAAGGGGATTTACAAATCAACAGACGGTGGCCTCACCTGGAACGCCAAGCCAATATCAACAAGACATGATAAAATAGTTCATAAGATATATTTCAACCCTTCCGATCCAAACATTATGGCCATTGCCTCCAACTATGGAGTTTTTTATTCTGTGGATGGCGGGGAAACCTGGGAAAAAAGACTTACAGCCTACATTATTGATATGGAGCAAAAACCGGGAGAACCATTAACACTTTATGCCGTTAGTAAAACAACTTTTTATAAATCAACAGATTTCGGGTACAACTGGGATCCTCAGATGACAGTTCCGACCCACCGCATGGCAATAGGAGTCACGGCAGCAAACCCCGGGAAAGTGCTGCTATTCACCACCAGGGATTCAAAGTTTTACAGGGTTTATCGTTCATATGATTCGGGTGTAACATTTGATACGATTTTTTCAACCGGAACGTCGCCGGGTGAAGGGCAGGGAGGTTACAACCTGGATGTAGTCATTGACCCCAACAATGAAAATATCGTTTATGCAGGCATGATTAACTTCTACAAATCAACGGACGGTGGTGTAACTTTTGTAAACCAGGAACCGGTTTATGCCGATGATCAGCACATCTTTGAGTTCCATCCTCTTACCCACCGGCTTTATATCGGAAATGATTCAGGCATCTGGTACACAGACAATGGAACAGATTACTACTATTCAAGCAACGGGCTGAATATCACTTCAAGCTACCGCATTGATGTTTCGGCACAAAATCCAAACCGTATTATCTCAGGGAATCAGGATGCAGCTACTTTTATTACCCTTAACAGCACTACCCATAAAGTTTGTGGAGGGGATGGCATGACCTGCCGTTTTGATTATACAGATGAGAATTATATCTATACAAGCAGCCAAAATGGAAATGTAAGAAGAGCTATAAATGGAGGCGTTATTGATTCCCTGTATAGAACCATTGCTTCAAATGGCGTTAATGGCATCACCCAAAACGGGAACTGGCAAACTGCATACGCAATCAGCTATTTTAATCCCAACATGATGTTTTACGGGGCCCACGATGTTTATTGGAGTAACAACATCAAGACAGCCAATCCTGACAATGTGACTTTCTTTCAGATATCCGACAACATATCAGGTACCGATAATAGCACTACCATTGAGTATATGAAACAATCCAGGGCGCAGGAAAGTCTTCTTTACATTGCTTACAACAACGGAAGGATGTTCCGGACGAGTAACGCACTTGACTACTCTCCCGTCTGGGTGGAATTAACGCAACCCAATAACATGGGTGGTGTAAGATTTGAAACGCATCCGACCAACCCGAACATTGTCTATATTGTAAAAGGCATCAATGTTTACCGTTCCAGCAACAGGGGCAACAGCTGGCAGGACATTACAGGTAACCTGCCCGAACTTGGCATGTTGTCCATTGCCTATATGAACGGCTCACCGGAAGGATTGTATGTAGGAACTACCGCCGGGGTATATTATAAGGATACGACCATGACAGACTGGGTGCCCTTTAAAACCGGCCTTCCGTTGACCCAGGTAAGAGATATGGTTATCAATTATTCAACCACGCCGGCTCAGCTTTTTGCAGGAACTTTCGGCAGGGGCATCTGGAAAACAACGGTGTTACCCTCCTATGTACCCGATATTTACTGCGGTACCGAAAATACCACCACCATCAACGGAACCTACGTGAATTCCTACAATCAGTACCATACCAGCCAATCGATGGTTACCATTGACCAGTTCAGTTATGGATACTACCTTTCGGAAAATAATGTTATTTCAACCAACGACAATTTAGTAATTCAAACCGAAGTTTCCAACATTGCTCCGGGGATGAATCACCTGGCCCAGCTTGCCACCGATGTGGCTGCTGCGTTGCCGGAGCTTGCCCCGGGTACTTATTACCTGGGATTGCTGATCGACAACCTGGAAGAGGTAGACGAAACCAATGAAACGAACAATGAATGGGTAGCTTCCACCCAGGTAGTGATTCCGGCTATTCCAGCCGCACCGGTTAATGTGCAGGCCAGCGACGGCGATTATCCCGACAAGGTGACCATAACCTGGGAAAACAATACCGGTGAACCGCTGTATTTTGCCGTTTTCAGGGCAGAGTCATTATTCGACCTGGCCCCTGATCAGATCAGCCCGGCCTGGACCACTTCACTGGCCTATGATGACTATTCGGCAGTGCCCGGTCAAACCTATTATTACCGGGTAAAAGCCTCCCGCTATCCGGAAGGCATCAGGGCTTCAGAATACAGCAGTTACAATATCGGTCATACTGCACTGGTAACACCGGCAAATGTGGAGGCCAGCGACGGCTCCTTCAGCGATCGCATAGTTATTACCTGGACACCGGTAGTCGGGGCAACCCACTACAAGATTTACAGAAGCCTTACCCCTGTGGCAACCGAACAAAATGTCATCACCGGACTTACCTGGGTAGAACTCGACTCCAGCTATACCGATTACGGCCCTGCTTACGGGAACACCTATTACTACTGGGTGAGGGCCGCCATGAGTCAATTCGGGTCATATGCCACCGGCTTCAGCGCAGCCAACACCGGATATCTGGGATTTGTTACCGCTCCGACCGCAACGGCCAGCGACGGAACATACACCGACAGGGTGGAAGTTACCTGGAATACCGTACCCGGGGCAACCCACTACCGGGTTTACCGGGGGACATATTCTCATCCGATCTTATCCGGATCCGGTCAGCGGCTGGCAAACTGCCACCTCATTCAGTGATCTTACGGCAGTAACTGCGGTAAAATATTATTACTGGATCAGGGCTTCACAGGATGCAACCGGGACTGTAACCACAGGCTACGGTGCAAAGACGCGGGTTACCGAAACTTTATTCCGCCTCCTGTTACTGCTACCGACGGTACATCGACCTATTACACTTCCGTATCCTGGACCGCGGTCAGCGGAGCAACCTATTATAAAGTTTACAGACGAAACAGTACCACTGACCCTTATGCCCCTGTATCAGGCTGGGTCACCCGTACCAGCCGCAGCGACGCTACAGGTGTTCCGGGCGCCCTGTATCAATACTCCATCAGGGTGGCCAGCGACACCAACTACATCGTGAGTAATTATCATACGATGCCGGCTACCGCCGGATCGCCGCACCTGTTGTCAGCACCACCATCGGTGCGCAGGCCGACAGGGTCACGATCGCATGGCAACCGGCCGAAGGAGCAACTTATTACCGGGTACAACGCTCCCCGGTTGAAAACCCGGTGTACACCACCCTGGCCAACTACAGCAACACGCTCAACAATTATTACACAGACCTTACGGCCGTGCCCAATCAGCGGTATTACTACAGGGTAACCGGGGCCGTAAATTCATCGGGATTAAGGGCCGGAAACAATGGGATCGTTATTGGAATGGCGGGGGCATGCAGCAACCTGGCAGAGGAAGATTCAACCATGCGTGCAATAGCCTGCACGGCACCACCATTGATATCGGGATGAGGCTGGCCAACCAGGGATATTATAACCTTGCCGATTCCGTATCCATTACTGTTTATCTCGAGAGTTCCCCTCCGGATGGCACGCCCGAAGTTACCCTTGGAACTGCAAAAATCCCACCCCTTGAGGTGGATGAGTTCTATGATGCAACCTTCTCTGCCGATGCCGGAAATATCCCGGATTTTGACTTCACTTACGGCACCTGGCACATCGCCCTTGGCCTCAATTGTGATAACGGAAACGGAAACTGCGACAACACCACTGCCGACGACTATGTAATTTGGTATAATCCGGTGGTGAACCACACGGACGCGCTGCACGGCATTTATACAATCGGCAGTGCTGAATGCGATTTTGTAAGTCCGGCCGCAGCCCTGGATGCACTACTTACCCGCGGCATGTCTGACCCCGTGACCTTCCACCTGATGCCGGAAGAATTTATCGGACAACTGTATTTTACCCACATCAACGGATCGGGGCCGGAAAAAGGAATCCTGTTTACCCGCCATCCGGACCATGCCGATACGGCAACCATTGTAGCGGTTCCGACAAAAACCAGCAATTACACCATCCGGCTCGAGAACTGCACCAACCTGACCTTCGATGGCCTGCACCTGAAAACGCTGGGCGCTTCGGATTTCGAGGATACGTATGGCAGGGTAATTCATCTGAGTGGCGAATCCAATCAATTGTCATTCATTAATAACGATATAGAAGGCTTTACCGATGACGCACACTACGGAATGGAGAACGGCGTGATTTACGCCAGCTATTTTACAGGCAGCAACCTGCTGTTTGAAAATAACCGGATCCGCAACGGAACAACCGGCATTGATATACAAGGTGCAAACTTAATTACCGGACCGGTCAGCAATCTGCTGATCAGGGACAATGAAATAACCGGATACCGGAAAATCGGAGTTGACCTGAGATTTATTAACCACCTTGAAATATGCGGAAATTACCTTAGAAACGGCTTCCTGAGTTCCCAATGGTCAAACGGGATGTATATTTCAGATGTAGTAAACGGCGCTGATATCAGTCGTAACCGGATTCAACTTGAAGGAAATGCTGAAGTAAAGCATGCATTATCGTTTTATGACTGCAATATGGAGGCATCGCAACCCATACTGATTTCTAACAATTTCATCACCATGGAATCAGGCAGTTTCCTGAATTACGGGGTAAGTCTTGGGTCATCAACCCATCTCCTTTTTGCGCACAACAGCATCAATATTTACGGAACCCCGGGCACCTTTTCCTCAGCGCTGACTTTCCAGGGGGAAGATACGCCTCAGGAATACACCAACACGGTATTGAATAACAATCTGGTCAATCAGGCGGGCGGGACCTGCGTTGCATACAACAACTTCCTGGAAAACCCCGGATTTATCACGGAGATGAATTATAACAATCTGGTTACTGACGGACCGGTCATGTTTACCGTTGATCAGGCACCTTATCCAGATATGGCCTCCTGGAGGTCGCTCACAGGGCTTGATATGAATTCCGTTTCTCTAGACCCCGGCTTTGCAAGCAATACCGACCTGCATTGCACCAACCCGGCTTTCGACAACCTGGGCACGCCTGTCCCTGAAGTTTCAACCGACATTGATGGTGATCCCCGTTCACCGGCCACCCCGGATATAGGAGCAGATGAATTTAACAATGAACCAGCTGAAACAACGCTCACGCTGGAGGTTTTCCTGGAAGGGCTTTACAACGGGGCGAATTCCATGCGTCAGGCATTTGATGAGAACGGGCCGCATTTCGGCCCCGGCGTTGCCGATCAGATTGTGATTGAACTTCACGATGCTTCCGGCTACGGAAATATTGCTTATACCTCACCACCGGTGAATCTGGGCACAAACGGTCAGGCCGTTATCACTGTTCCGGGCACATTCAGCGGTTCTTATTACATCACCATTCGCCACCGGAACAGCCTGGCCACCACCACTGCTGCACCTGTTTCGTTCAGCGCCAGCAATGTTGCGCTTAACCTTGATCATCCTTCAAAAGCCTTTGGCGGCAATCTGCTGATGATGATTGACGGAAAGTATGTGATTTACGGCGGCGATGTGAATCAGGACGGCTCGGTAGACACCGCCGATATGACTCCGGTTGACAATGACGCTTCCGCTTTTGTTACCGGCTACCTGGCAACCGATGTGAATGGCGATGGCACCGTAGATACAGGAGATATGACCATTATCGACAACAATGCCGCGGCCTTTGTGAGCAGCATCACTCCCTGAACGGGCCTTTTGAAATCCGGATTATCCTCTGAGACCTCTCCTGAAAAAGAGGTCTTTTTCCTGTACGACATTTTCATCCGGATTAACATATGCCAATACATAAGCAGCGTTTAAATTTATTCAGGTATTTACAATGAAAATTTACTAATTTGCATAATATAATCAGAAACCAGGATTACCTGATAGTATTTAACGGATAAATAACTGATAAACAGTAAAACAAAGTGCAATGACACACAGGCTTTCTGTATTTATATTGATTTTGATATTTGCATTTCCCCTTATGAGTTCATACGGACAGGAAATTATCCGGTATCCTGCTGTCAGGATCAAAGGATTGGGAAAAGCCGCAACCCTGGATTCCCTGCTGAAAAGCAGCGCCCGGCTGGCCGAATCCCACCCCGACTCGGCACTCAGGCTTGCCCATGGCGCTTATGGACTGGCCAAAAATGCGAACGACAACAAATCTTATGCAGCAGCGGCCAGAACCATTGCCGACGCGTGGTATTACAAAAACGACTTTGTAAATGCCATTACCTTTTACAATGAATCGGCAGATGCGGCCCTGCTGTCCGGCAGCGGCAGCGACACCGGAAGCTATTATGCTGACCGGATCAGTGATGTGGCCTATTGTTATATGCAGCTGGGCATTTATGAAAAAGCCATAGAACTTGAAAACACCGCGCTTCGTATAAACCGCAGGCTGGGCAGAATGAGTGAAACAGGCTCGAGCCTCAACAATATAGGAAATAACTACTTTTATCTGGGGCATTACGACAAAGCCATACAATACCTGACAGAGGCCCACGCGCTTGATCTTCAAACAGGTGACTCATCTGATATTTCCGTGTCGCTCAACAATATCGGAATGGTATACAGCCGTTGGGGAAAACACAGGCAGGCCCTGTCATTTTATGAGGACGCCCTGGGTTATACCACTTCCGAAATCCGCAAAGCGATCAGGTTAAGCAACATTGGCATGGAGTGGTATCATTTAGGGGATTACAGGAAAGCGCTTGAATACCTCAATCAGGCCCTTGAGTCAGACATCAGGAACAAACAGACCATAAAAGTCGGCATCCGTAAAAATGAAATCAGCACGGTGCTTTCAGCCATGGGGGAATACGAAAAAGCCATACTTCTCAATGAGGAAGCACTGCTGATTTTCAGGAGTACCGGCATCAGGGAATCCCAGATTATAACCCTGGCCGATATGGGCGACTTATACCTGAAAATGGACCAGCTTACCAAGGCTGAGCTTTGTTTTCTTGAAGGGCTTGAACTGGCGCGGGTAACCGGTTCACTGCACAATCAGGCGCGGATTTATAAAAGTCTTTATGAGCTTTCGGAACGAAAGGGTGATTATCAAAAAGCACTGGACTATTTCAGAAATTATTCCATAGTGAATGATTCCGTTTTCAATGAAATAAAACACAGGCAACTGGCCAACTTTGAAATACTTTACGAAACCGGGCAAAAAGAAAAGGAAAACCAGGTACTGCTGCGCGACAATGAGCTGAAAGAAAAAAGGCAACGGTTGTCCGTTGCAATCATCGCGGGATTGGGGATCATCCTGATGCTGATTTTCTTTCTTTACAGGATAAAAGCTGTCAGCCTGAAGCAAAGTAAAAAACTGCTTGCGCAGGAGCAGGAGCTGGCGCATCTGGAAATTGAAAAGAAAACAGCCGAGAACAAACTGCTTGAGGACAGAATTTTTGCCGAGCAACAGATTAACCGCCTGGAGCGGGAAAAATACCAGTCGGAAATAGAATTTAAAAATGCCGAATTAGCGGGTACCACCTTAAGCCTTGTAAATAAAAATGAGATTCTGGGTGAGATCCGCAACAGACTTATGGATAATCACAAACCGGAAACCATTCCCGGGGTTATCCGGTTTATTAATGCGAATACCGATATAGATCTGGACTGGAACAAATTCAGGCTGACTTATGAGGAGGTGCATCCGGGATTTTTCGAACGTATCCAGAAGCAATATCCGCAGCTTACCGATCATGATGTTCGTTTATCGGCTTACCTGAGGATTAACCTGAGTTCACGTGAAATCGCAGGACTTATGAATGTTTCGCTTGACGCTACCAACAAGGGAAGGCAGCGGTTAAGAAAAAAGCTTGATCTGGCGCCTGAATCAGACCTCTGCGAGTTCCTTAAATCGGTGTAATTGCAGGAATCATTGCGAATCTCCGAATCGTCCCACCATTTGTCTTACCGCAAAATTTGGAAGCAGGCAGCGTACCTTCATAACTTTGTATCAGTTTCGGGTAACCTCCAGTAAAACATGGTATACAAATACATTCTTAACATCAGATTCATTTTTATACAGTAAACAAAGCGATGAGACAGGCAATAAGGATTCTGATACATTTCAAAAATGAAGCGCCCGGTTTCCGCTATTACGCGATGCGAAAAGGCAGGGAATGCGGTATAAAAGGAATTATTCCACTGATTACCAGGAATACCATAGTAATCCATGCCGAAGGTACGCCAGCATCGCTGGATGCCTATCTCGACATTCTGAAAACCGGGACGCCCTTTTGCAACATTGAGCATTTCAGCACGTTCAATGCCCAGGTCTTTCATTATAACACACTGGAAATCACAAATGAACAAAGTGCTGCCGCGGACCTTTATCCATCCGGAAGAAAGCCGCGCATCCTCCGTCTGGGGATTTTCGGGCTTTGATTTCATCGTTTCTGTACTGTCCTACCAGTTGTCTTACCTTAAAATTTGGAGTGCCCTGCCCTACCGCTTAAATTTGTCCTAAGCAGTGCAACTCCATGATGATCAGTTCAAAAATCCGCTTCAGCAAATCCGATACCACCGACGGTTTCGGATTCAACTGCATGAAAACGGCTTACAGTCTCCGTATTAAGGGTCGGCTTGATTATTATCCCGGAGGAGAAAATCAGATCATCGCGGAAGGCGAAGAAAACAGCTTGCAGGATTTTATCGCATGGATCAAAAACAACATAGAAGACACCAATCAGTTTACCTGTCATAACTCATTAATCTGCAGCGGAATTTTTAAAGAATTTGACATATTCCTGCATACTGCCATACAGCCATTCTGAATCGCAAATTAATATTATCAACTCCTGTAAATATGAAATCCATCATCAGAATTTTCATTGCCTGGTCAATGATAGCCTGCTTTTCCCCTGGCATAGCCCAGGAAACAAACAACGCTGAAATGAAACCGCCGGTACTTCAGACGGGCAGCCTGGAATACTGGTTTGATAAAATGAATGCCGCTGATTTCAGCTATAAAAATTTCAAAACAGAATTTGACAATTACTGGAGAAACCGGGAAAAAGTCAAAGGATCGGGCTACAAACAGGTTGCCCGCTGGCTGATTCATCAGGAGGCTTATCTTAATCCTGACGGCAGCCTGCGACTGCCGGCAGAGGACCTTGAAAATGCTATGCAGTTCAACAGCCAGTATGCCAATCAGACCATAACCGGAACATGGACATATGGCGGGCCCGACAACACCATCGCCGGCCGCACCACTGCCATTGCTTTCAGCCCGCATAACCCTCAGAAAGTATATGTAGGCGCTCCTTTGGGCGGCCTTTGGGCTTCCGATAACGGAGGAGTAAGTTATTACAGCATGAATACTGACAATATCTCTGCACTTGGGGTTTCGGCCATTGCCGTGCATCCTGACGATCCGAATATCATTTTTATTGGTACCGGTGATCGGGACGGATGGAAAACAAGAGGCATAGGCATCTACAAATCCATAAACGGAGGGGCGACCTGGATTCCGAAACCGATAGATTCTGAAAGCAATAAAGTAGTAAATAAAATTTTTATTTACCCGGGCAATCCCGATATTATAGGCGCATTTACCAGCCACGGTTACTATTTGTCTTATAACGGTGGTGATTCATGGTCCAGAAAACTGGTCGCATGCCTGCGTGACGCAGAACAAAAGCCGGGCAGTCCTTCTGTTCTTTATGCAGCCAGCAGCACAAGTTATTATAAATCTTCTGATTTCGGAGCAACATGGCGACTGGTGCTACCTGAAATTGGTTCCCGCATTGCATTGGGGGTTACAGCCGCCAACCCGGAAAAAGTAGTAATGATTACTTCGAGAAATGAAGGATTTCATCATTTTTATGTATCCAATAACTCGGGCGAGTCTTTTACGCTGGTTCAATCAACGGGAATTGTGAATGAAAGGCAGGGCTCGTATAATCTGGATGTTGTCGTAGATCCTTTGAACGAAAACATTATATATGCCGGTTTGGTTAACTTCTATAAATCAGTTAACGGAGGCCTTACCTGGGTTGAGCAGGCGCCTGTTTATGCCGACGACCAGCATACTTTTGAATTTCATCCGGTTAGCCACCGGTTGTTTATCGGCAACGATGACGGCGTATGGTACACCGACAACGGACAGGATTACGTAAGATCTGTCAGCGGGCTGAATATTACGGAAATATACCGTATGGATGTGGCAGCCGAAAACCCGGACCATGTAATCATTGGTAACCAGGATGGCTCAACCCGTGTAAGCGCTGGTGGCGCCTATTACAACTCAATCGGAGGAGACGGGATGACCTGCAAATTTGACACGACCGATGCGAATTTTGTTTACGGAAGCAGACAGTACGGATACATTGCGCGATCAACCAACGGCGGATTGGGCAACGGCTCATTTCATAGCATTGCCGGCTTAAATATCAATGGCATCAATCAGGAAGGAAATTTTCAAACCGCTTTTCTCATAGACTATTTTAATCCAAACGTCATGTTTGCCGGAATGAAAGATTTATGGGGCAGCAACAACATCAAAACACCCGACCCGGAGAATATATACTGGCATAAGCTGTCCGACGGAGATTTCGGACCTGAATCAACCATTGAATTTATTGAACAATCAAGGGCTAATCCACAGATTGTTTATGTATTTAACGATCAGCAGCAGATTTTCAGAACAGACAACGCGTATGACGCTGATCCTTCATGGACACAACTTGAGAATCCCACCCAGAGCAAGGGAGTCAGGTTTGAGTCACATCCTTCTGATCAGAATATCGTTTACATGGTTTGCGGGAAGAAAGTATATAAGTCAGTAGATCGCGGAATAGAATGGGATAGTATTCCCGGCAACCTGCCTGATCTCGGCATGATGTCAATAGCCTTTATGAATGGAAGTCCGGAGGGCCTCTATGTGGGCACAACTGCCGGTGTTTACTACAAGGATTCAACCATGAGCGACTGGGTGCCTTTCAAAACAGGGCTTCCGTTAACACAGGTCCGCGATCTTGTTATCAACTATTCAACCAACCCGCCACAGTTATATGCCGCTTCTTTTGGCAGGGGATTCTGGAAAACAACGGTACTGCCTGCCTATAAACCTGACCTGGTAAAAGGATCAGGCAATGCACAGGTAAGCGGAACAACGGTCAGTTGTAATAACGGCATCCTGAATTCAGAATCAATGGTAACTGTAAATGGCTGCAGCGTTGGCTATTACATTTCGCCCGATGATGCCTTCAACACTTCTGACTATATGTTAGGGACGGCCGATGCACCGGCAATGGGCCCCGGGATTCTGGTTCAGGTGCAGCTGGATCCTGTTGATGTCGCACTATTAGAGCCGGAAATACCACCTGGAAGTTATTATGTAGGTATGCTGGTTGATCACCTCGATGAAATCGATGAATCCAACGAAAATAACAATCAGTGGGTGTCTCCGAATATGGTTACCATTCCGGCCAATCCATCCGCGCCTGAGAATATCCAGGCCTCCGACGGAACTCATTTTGACAGGGTATCACTCACATGGGAAAATAACACCGGTGAGCCACTGTACTATGCCATATTCCGGCATACCAGCAACATCACGCTCTTTCCCCAGCAGATCAGTCCTGAAACCTGGCAGACAGCAACCTCTTTCGAGGATTATACAGGTACCAGCGGGCAGACCTATTACTATTGGGTGAAGGCATCGCGTTATCCTGACGGCAGACGGGCATCGGCACTGAGTGCCTACAATACTGGCTGGCGTAAACTCGAGCCACCGGCAAATGTACAAGCCAGCGACGGGCTTTATCCTGACAAAATTCAAATCACCTGGGAGCCGGCGCCTGAGGCCGATTATTACCAGATATACAGAGAACCGGAAGGAGGCGTTCTCGAATGCATTTCAGGCCCCGGATGGCTGCCGTTTTATGGTAACTACACTTTTGATGATACCGGGACCGGTGAGGGGACAATCTACACCTACTATGTAAAAGCGGCGCTGAATGTTGCCGGAAACAGGGCCTCAGAACTCAGTGACGGGGATGAAGGGTGGAAAGCATTCACCACAGCCCCTGCTGCCAATGCTACAGATGGTATCCATACCGATGGTATATCAATTACCTGGAATACAGTGAACGGAGCCACCCACTATGCTGTTTTCAGGAGTCCGCTTTCTTATCCCTTTAACTCTTTGAACATTTCAGGATGGCAAACCGGTAATTCCTACTTTGACCCCAGCGTTACTGCCGGCACCCTCTATAATTATTGGGTGAAAGCGGCCAACAACCCCGAGGGTTTACAATCAACAGGTTATGGGCCCAAAGACAACGGGTTTCGCAATTTTGTGCCGCCCACATCGGTGGCTGCCTCTGACGGCACTTATACTGACCACACGCTCATCAGCTGGACAAATCCCGCTGGCTGTAACTATAGCAAGGTGTATCGCAGCAACAGTGAATCAACAGCAGAAAGTATTCCCATTAGTAACTGGATAATGAGTAATAGCTATTCTGACACTACCAGTATTCCGGGAGAACTGTACTATTATTTTGTCAGAGCTGCCGGAAACGACACACTCGTAATTATTACTGATTTTTCCGCCTATAACCGGGGTTACCGCAGGATTGAGGCACCCACGGTTGCCGCCAGCCATGGCATTTATGCTGATAAAGTACTTGTAACCTGGAACGAAGTGCCCGGGGCATCACACTACAGAATCAGCAGAAGCCGGGTTGAAAATCCGTCAGTTGTTACGAACCTGACAACCTGGAGCAGTTCAATGAATTTCGCTTTTGAGGATCACACAGCTGTACAGGGTCAATATTACAACTACTATGTATCCGGAGCGACCAACAGTTCAGGTTTGCGCCCCGGAATTGCCGGATCAGCGGTTGGTCTGGCTGACGGTTGTGGCAATTATGTTGATCTCCCTGATTACCGGACGATAATTTTCCATGGCACAACACTCGACCTTTCCGGCCGCATCCTGAATGAAGGCCCTTATGCACGGACCTCTGCCGGACAGATAGCCTTTGAACTTGAACTGGAAACTCCCGACGGAACGCCGGAATGCTTCCTCGGGACAATAGATATCCCACCCCTGGATGCCGGTGGAACTTATAATTACAATTTCACGATTGATCTCTCCACTGTGGAAGAATGGGGATTGTCATACGGGCAGACCTGGTATGTCGTTTGCGAAACTTCATGGGACAATATACACTGCGATTCAGATCCCTTAGACGACTATAATGTTTGGGACGATCTCCCGTTTTATTACAGTGATGCACTTTATGGCGTATACACCATCGGGCCTGAGTCCTCCGATTTTGAAAACCTGACAGCAGCTATTGATGCACTGCATGCCCGGGGCATTTCCGATACTGTGGTTTTTCATCTGAAGCCAGTCACATTCTACGAAAAGATTGTGATTAACCAAATCAACGGATCTTTTCCCTGGCGTATCATTACCTTCCGAACTGATCCGGCCTATTCTGCGCGGGCCACAATTATCGGAACCCCTTCACCGGATGAAAATTATACTTTAAAAATTAATCAAAGTTCCAATCTGCGTTTCGAAAATTTGCACCTGAGTACGGCAGGATATGGTGATTTCGCATCAACCTACGGAAGGGTTATTGAAATCAGCAATGGATGCAGCAATATTTCAATCCATAACAACCTGATTTCTGCCAATGCCGATTATTCATACTTCAATGGTGATAATGTTGCCATTCATGCACTGAATGCATCAATTAATAACCTCACCATCAGTAACAATCAAATCCTTTATGGTGAAACCTCCATTAAACTTACCGGAGGAAATCTGCCCGAGAACTATATTCAAAACCTGACCATTACCGGTAATCAATGCGAAGAGTTTCATGACAAAGCCATGATGCTCGAGAAAATTGATAACCTGAACCTGTCAAACAATCTGGCTACCCGGGATACTGCATTATATTTTGAATTAACCGGTTTTTACCTGATTAATATACAGGGATGCCAGATAAAGTCGAATCAGATAAGGCTGAATGGCAACAATGTCAATGTCCGGGGTTTAATGATGAGCAACATTTACAATGAAGCCTATGAACCTGGCATTATTTCGAACAATATCATTGCATTGGGCGGCCAGAACTCAAGACACTACGGATTGTATATGTATGATTTCAATCATTGCAAAATCTTACACAACAGCATCAATCTTTACGGAACATCTTCGTTGTTTTCAACAGCATTGCTGTTCGACTGCCAAAGCACAGGAGATGCGCTGAACAATACTTTCCTGAACAATACGGTCAGCAATGGCCCGGGCGGGTATAACATCATCTACAATGAAAACGCTTTGAACCGCAACCTATTCACTGACTGCGATTACAACAACCTGCACAATACCGGCTCCTGGCTTGGAATGCTTGCAAATAATGATATTGAATCCTTTTCTGAATGGAGCACGGCTACGGGATTCGATGTAAATTCTCACTCGGTCAACCCGGGTTTTGTTTCAGATACAGACCTGCATGCTTCAAGTCAGGTTCTTAACAATGCGGGTATCCCTTGTCCGGAAGTTCTCACAGATATTGATGGTGAAACCCGCTCCACCACTTCTCCGGATATAGGAGCAGATGAATACACCCCTGAGCCTTCGGACAAGACACTTACAGTTGAGGTTTTTCTGGAAGGGCTTTACAACGGATCAAATACCATGCGGCAGGCATTTGATGAAAACGGGCCGCATTTCGGCCCCGGCATTGCCGATCAGATTGTGATTGAGCTTCACAATGCTTCGGGTTACGGAAATATTGCTTATACCTCACCGCCGGTGAATCTGGGCACAAACGGTCAGGCCGTTATCACTGTTCCGGGCGCAATCAGCGGTTCGTATTTCATCACCATCCGCCACCGGAACAGCATTGCCACTGCAACGGCAGCACCGGTTTCGTTCAGCAACAGTAGTGTTGCGCTTAACCTTGATCATCCTTCAAAAGCCTTTGGCGGCAATCTGCTGATGATGATTGACGGAAAATATGTGATTTACGGCGGCGATGTGAATCAGGACGGTTCGGTGGATACCGCCGATATGACTCCGGTGGACAATGACGCTTCCGCTTTTGTTACCGGCTATCTGGCCACTGATGTAAACGGGGATGGTACCATTGACACAGGAGATATGACCATTATCGACAACAATGCCGCGGCCTTTGTGAGCAGCATCGCTCCCTGAAAAACCAGGATTTCAATGATCAGACAAAAGTCCCCGGTTGCTTTAGCGGCAGCCGGGGACTCATTGATTCAGATCCGGGCTGCCATGATAAAAAATATAATAATGATGCGCAGAATCAGGCATTTATACGTATATTTGAGAAAAGTAGTCCCATGAAACCATTCAGTACCGCCAAATGGAAAATCATTGTGGCTGCCCTGGCCATCGGCGTATCACTCACAGGGATTGCGCAACCGTTTCAGACCGGGCACACAAGTGTTACTTTCACTGATCCGGCGCGGAACAACCGCAGCATCGCCACCGAAATTTATTATCCTGCCGATGTATCGGGCAACAATGTACCGGTCACAACAGCTGTGCAGGACCGGTTTCCGGTGCTGGTTTTCGGCCATGGTTTTACCATGACATGGAGTGCCTATGAGAATATCTGGACAGCACTGGCGCCGCAGGGCTTTATCCTTGCGTTCCCGAAAACGGAAGGTTCGCTTTTCCCGTCGCACAGTGCCTTTGGCACCGATCTGGCTTTTGTGGCAACGCAGATGCAGGTGCTGGGGCAGAACAGTGCTTCGCTGTTATATCAGCGCATCGACAGCATGAACTGTGTGATGGGCCACAGCATGGGCGGCGGGGCAGCATTTCTGGCCGCCCAGCAGTCTGCATCCATCAAAGCCATCGCCACCCTGGCTGCGGCGGAAACCTCACCATCGGCCATCAATGCTGCCGCGTCACTATCCATTCCCTCCCTGCTGCTTGCCGGGGGCAACGATTGCGTTACTCCGCCCCCCGACCATCAGCTACCCATGTACAACGCCTTGCAGAGTGATTGCAAAACCTATATCAGCATTACCGGCGGCAGTCACTGCCAGATGGCGGAATACAACTTTTACTGCGCTTTCGGGGAAGCCACCTGCAGTCCCTCGCCAGCCATCAGCCGGGCACAGCAACATGTAGTGATCAACCGGTACCTGATCCCCTGGCTTCAGTCAATATTGAAGGACGATGCAGCAGCCGGCGAGGTGTTTGATTCCACCCTGAGGGTCGATCCTGAAGTTACCTGGCTTAAAAACTGCGTTTTGTGCGATGAGATTGCACCTCCGCTTAACCTCAGCGCGATCGCCAACGGCAGCACCCAGGTAGAAATTACCTGGACACCAAACATTGCCGACCAGCCTGTGCTGCTCTGTTATGCACTGGATGGCTTGTTTGGCGAACCTGATGCGGGCACAGCATATCAGCCGGGAATAACAATCCCGGGCGGCGGTGAAGTGCTTTTTTCAGGGCCTGGAAACAGCTTTGTCCATAACGGGCTGATGGCGTCGTCCACCTGCCATTACAAGGCCTTTTCTTACAACAGCGCATTCACTTATTCACAGGGAGTTTTTGCCGAAACTACTACCTTGCCTGAAAACAAGGTACTGACACTTACCGTGCTTCTGCAGGGATTGTATCAATCTGAAGGGACAATGAGAAAAGCCCGCAACGGTTCCGGCGATCAGTATGCCGGGAATATCGCCGACCTGATCACGGTAGAGCTGCATCCTGCAGATGGTTACGGAATCCCTGTCTACATCAGTGAAAATACTGAACTCACAACGGCAGGCCTGGCTCAGGTGTTAATTCCGGCTGAATTCCAGGCAGCATACTATATCACTGTAAAGCACCGCAACAGCATAGAGTCCGCTTCAGCGATCCCCGTTTCGTTGCTCAGCGATGAGATTGTTATTGATTTTACAGATCCCGGCAGTGTTTTCGGGGCCAACCTCTTTTTGGCTGCAGACGGGTCCGGGCTGATCTATTCGGGCGATGTGAATCAGGACGGCTTAATTGACACCGCCGACATGACGGAAGTAGAAAATGACGCTTTTAGCTTTTCTACCGGCTACCTGCCAACCGATGTAAACGGGGACGGCATTACCGATACTGCCGATATGACCCTTATAGACAATAACGCTGCAGCATTTGTGAATGCCGCACTTCCCTGAGTCGCTATGAGTAATCCGGCAATTTTCAACGTTTTTTTTTTGCTGGTGACGGTTGCCATTCTCATTTAATGCTGAATCGATTCGCGTCAGATTCCAAAATCAATGGAAATACTATTGCAATTTATTTAATTATATTGTATATTTACAGGTATCAAGAATTGCCTGAGCAGACACAAACCTTAACTAAAGTCAATCAGACCTTTATTCTGCAAATTCCTGTAATTGCATATGCCCCTGGATTACCCTGATTCACTGGCTAATCAAGCTGATCCTTCCCGCTTAAATTTCCAGAGGTCATATAACTTAACCTTGTCGTACTGGCAATTCTGACCAAAACATTTCAATTTTCAATATCCTGAGTCAGGGCTATAATACACTGCTGAACTGAATTCCATTTCTGGCTGAAAAATCATTCATTTATAAATCAGTTCCTTATGAAAAAGATTCATTATCTGCTGGTTTTCTGCTTTCTGATGGATTACGCAATAAGCAATCCCTTAATGGCCCAAAGCGGCGGGCATGAAAAATCATCCGTTTCGCATCCCGGATACGCCTGTGAACAGCAGTGGATAGAAGTTATGTTTGACCGGCAGTCCAGGGTAAGGATGCGCAACGGAACCATCATTGACCTTGAAACAAATGCGCTGGAAGGCGTTGCGTCGATCCTTGGGGCGCTCCCCTGGCATGAGTGGTACAGGATGACCGACCTTCCCGAGCCCCTGCTCGATCAATGGGAAATCAATGGTGAACAGCGGACCGGCGAAGATCTCTATAACCTGAACAACATCTTCAGGCTGAAAATTCCCCGCGGGACTGATATCTGGTCGCTGGCTGCCGGGTTGGAATCCCTGCCGGGCATTTACCTTGCCCGTCCGGTACCAAAACCCATGCCCCTTCCGGCAATGCCGCCGGGCAGTTACCAGAGTCAACAAGGATACCTGAATGCCGCTTCAAACAACCCTTCAGGCGTAAACGCCCTTTATGCATGGACCCAAACCGGGGGGACGGGGACAGGAGTGACTGTATGCGATCTTGAATACAGCTGGAATTACAATCATGCCGACCTCACCCAGGCCCCCGGCTCACAGATCAACCCCAACGCCATATCCGATCCGTTTAACGACAACAATCATGGAACGGCAGTGATAGGTGAACTTGTCTCAGATAACAATGGCTGGGGGACCACCGGGATTTGCTACGGTGCAACCCTCATGACCTGCGGAACTTACTGGACTTCAGGCATTGGCTGGGATGTACCGGGGGCCATTGCTTATGCAATTGCCGCCCTCTCTGCCGGAGATATCATATTGCTTGAACAGCAATGGGAATATACCTCAGGAACGCAAAACTTTATCCCTATTGAATGGTGGACCGACTATTCTCCCAACCAACAAAGCTACAACGGCGTATATGCAGCCATTGTAACCGCCATTGCCAACGGAATTCATGTAGTTGAAGCCGGAGGCAACGGCAATGTCAATACCCAGAATCTGCAGTGGTATGGCAACTCGGGAGCAATCATTGTCGGAGCCGGAGGAGCCACCACCTCAAACAACCTGCAGCGACTCAGTTTTTCAAGCTATGGCCCCCGTTTCGACATGCAGGGCTGGGGTGAGAATGTGTTCACCACCGGCTACGGCACCTATTACAGCAGCGAAGGGCCGAACTATTATTACCGATCCGATTTCAGCGGCACTTCAAGCGCATCGCCCATCGTTGCGGGCGCCCTGGCCTGTGCACTGGGTTATTACAATGCCAATATTTCAACCATACCCCCCACCCCTTCATACATGCGGTCGCACCTTGCCACCTACGGCACTCCGCAGGTATCCGGGCCTTCAGGCAATATCGGACCCAGAGCTGATATCCAGGCGGCCATCCTGAATTTTCCTCCTCCCCAGACCTATTACGACTGGGGGGACGCCCCCGACGTACCCTATCCGACACGCTCGGCAAACAATGGCGCATATCACCTGATGGACGGGACCACTTACATGGGTAACACGGTGGATGCTGAAAACGACGGACAACCAGATGCAAATGCAACCGGCGACGACCTTAACGGAAGCAATGATGACGACGGGGTTGTTTTTACCAGTCAACTGATCCCCGGCCAGACCGCCTCGGTACAGGTAACTGCTTCTGTAGCCGGCTGGCTGAATGCATGGATTGACTTTAACGGCTTAAATGTCTGGGCCGACCAGGGAGAATTTATCTTTCAGAACATACAGCTGAGTGCCGGTATCAACAATCTTACATTCGCGGTTCCACCGGTCGCCGTGCCGGGTCAGACCTTTGCGCGATTCAGATTTAATACTTACGGAGGAATCCTTTTCTATGGCAATGGAGGCCCCGGGGAAGTCGAAGACTATCAGGTATTTATATCAGGATCAGGGCAGGATGAATACGACTGGGGCGATGCCCCCGACGGGCCTTACCCGACACTGAGCTCCGGCAACGGCGCCAGACACCTGATCGTACCGGGAATCCTTATGGGCACATCCATTGATCCGGAACCCGATGGACAGCCAGACCCCATGTGCCTGGGCGATGATAACGATCTTATTTACCCGCCCCCCAACGATGATGAAGACGGTGTTGTTTTCCAGGGACAACTTATTCCAGGTCAGCCGGCAAATATCAACGTTACAGTATCTGTTCAGGGCTTCCTGAATGGTTGGTTTGACTTCAACAACAACGGATCCTGGCTTGATCCGGGTGAACAGTTATTCACCGATATCCTTATCCCTGCCGGGCTCAACCCTCTTGTGATGCTGATACCTCCCACTGCCTCAACCGGCCAGACCTATGCCAGGTTCCGCTTCAGCACCGTGCAGGGACTTTCTTTTACAGGAATGGCCCCCGACGGGGAAGTGGAAGATTACGCCGTAAATATTGAACCCCAGCCCGAAGAGTTCGACTGGGGCGATGCCCCCGACGGGCCTTACCCGACCCTGGGCGCCAGCAACGGGGCTTACCATACGATTGTCCCGGGATTTATGCTCGGCGCCTCCAACGATCCGGAACCCGACGGGCAACCCGATCCGCAGGCCCTGGGCGACGACAACGACATCCTTTATCCGCCGCCCAATGATGATGAGGACGGGGTAACCTTTACCTCGGCCATTGTCTCCGGACAGGCAGCCACCCTGAACATCGTTGCATCTGTAAACGGCCTGCTGAACGCCTGGATCGATTTCAACATGAACGGAACATGGAGCGATCCCAACGAGCAGATTTTTACCGATCTTATGCTTGTTCCGGGAGTCAACCAGCTATCATTCCCGGTTCCCGCTTCCCTCGCGGCCGGACAAACATTTGCCCGGTTCAGGTTCAGTTCGCTGGCCGGACTTTCTTTTACAGGAATGGCCCCCGACGGGGAAGTGGAAGATTACGCCGTAAATATTGAACCCCAGCCCGAAGAGTTCGACTGGGGCGATGCCCCCGACGGGCCTTACCCGACCCTGGGCGCCAGCAACGGGGCTTACCACAGGATTGTCCCCGGATTTATGCTCGGCGCCTCCATCGATGCGGAACCCGACGGGCAACCCGATCCGCAGGCCCTGGGCGACGACAACGACATCCTTTATCCGCCGCCCAACGATGATGAGGACGGGGTAACCTTCAACTGGCCGCTATACACAGGATCACCGGGAAAAATTACCGTTACTGTAAGCGGCGGAGGCCTGATTAATGCCTGGTTCGACTTTAACAGGAATGGAAACTGGGATCAGGCAGGCGAACACGTTCTGATCGATTTCTACCTGGCCCCCGGGACACATGAATTAGGGTTTATTGTTCCTGTATGGGCCAGTGCCGGCCCCGCCTTTGCAAGGTTCAGGCTGAGCAACCAGCCCGGATTAAGCTATAGCGGTCCTGCAAATGACGGAGAAGTGGAGGATTATATGATTATGATTGAGGAAAACCCCGAGCTCAAATGGAAACAACATCCTGATGCAGGTAAAAGCGGGCTGCATGCCCACGATTATATCAATACCTCAGGAATCCCCGAAAGCATTATTCTTGCTGATGACTGGCTGTGCAATGGCGGCAGGGTGACCGGCATCCGCTGGTGGGGGAATTATGAGCTGAACGCTTCCCTGCAGGAAAAACGCGGTGCCGGGATCAGCCATTTCCACCTGAGCATACATTCGGATGACCCTTCGGGGACCTGCCTGCCGGCCGATCCGGAGATTCAGGGCTTCGATGTGCCTTTCTCTTCAATTACCGAACAGTTTACAGGGATGCAAAGCGCAGACGGCAGCCCGGTATACCTTTATGAATTTATGCTGCCCCAGGCTTTTCTGCAGGAGGCAGGCAACAGATACTGGCTCGATATCAGGGCTTTTGCAACAGATCCGGCCAACCCGGCCATCTGGAGGTGGCAGGAATCCATGCGTTCAATGATTCCGATCCTATGCGGGGCCGCTTCCAAAACCGAGCCGGTACCGGCCACCTGGTCGAACATCACCTGGACAGGCCCTCAGGGCTGGCTGTATACCGATCTTGCCTTCGAAATTATCAATCTGCCGGACAAGACCCTAAACCTGACATTCTATCTCGAAGGGCTTTACAACGGCAGCAATGCGATGAACAAGGCGCAGGATGTTTCGGGAGACCGGTTCGGAAGCGACACCGCCGATGTGGTAACGCTTGAATTTCATGATGCCTCCGATTATCAGTCGACCGTTTACTCGGTAAACCAACTGGCTGTCAGCACCGGCGGTCAGGCATCAGTCAGCACCATCCCTTACTGGCTTAACGGTAATTACTATATCACCATCAGGCACAGAAACAGCATAGAAACTACTTCTGCCAGCCCGGTTTCATTTACCGGAAACAACGTATCCTATGACTTCAGTACTGCGGCATCGCAGGCCTATGGCAGTAACCTGAAAAACACCGGAGGGGTATTCCTGATTTACGGCGGCGATGTAAATCAGGACGGCTCAGTGGATACCGCCGACATGACTCCCGTGGACAACGATGCTTCGTCCTTCACTACCGGCTATACGGCAACCGATGTAAACGGCGACGGCACCGTGGATACCGGCGATATGACCATCATCGATAATAATGCGGCAGGGTTTGTGAGCAGTATCACCCCCTGAACTAGGATGTTTACATTTTCTCCGTGAGTTTTTTAATCAGCCGCATTTCGCTGAAGAACTCACGGAGAATAACCCTGATCACCGTGTAGGCGGGAACCGCGAGGATCATTCCCGTGATCCCGAAAAGGCTGCCTGCAATGATGATCACCAGGAATATTTCTATCGGGTGAGCCTTCACACTGGTTGAATAGATGACCGGCTGAAGCAGCATATTGTCAACCACATTGGCACCGGCAAACACCCCGGCAATAGTGAGGCTGAGCGGGAGGATCGCGGTGTAGGCCCCCAGCGAGAGGCTGCCGATAATGCCGATGACGATTCCTATGGTCGCGCCGATGAGGGGACCAAGATACGGGATGATATTCATCAACCCGCCGATGAAGCCGATCAGCAGGGCATTCTCCACGCCAAACACCGTGAGACCAAGAGAAATCAGGGTAACCATAGAGGCTACTTCCATGCACAGCCCAAGAAAATAGCGGGTGAGCAGGCGTTTTACCTCCCTCAGAATGCGGGCCGCGGATTCATTGTATTTAAGCGGAACCAGCAGCATAAAGGCATTGTAAAACAGCTTTTCATCCTTCAGAAAGAAAAAACTGATGAAAAGAATGGAGAAAACGGCCATCATAAACGTTCCCGTAAAGGAAATAACATAATTGAAGGCATCGGTAAAAGTAGCCACGCTCACTATTGACTGCAGTCTTTCCAGCAGGGCTTCCTGCACCCCCTGGCCGGGTTGAAGTATGGACAACTGATGCAGGGCAGCATCTACCGCAGCCAGTGGTTCGCGGAAGGCAAAAGCCAACGCTTTGGTATCGATGGCCGAAATAACCCTGGCCTGCTGGGCAATCAGCGGCACAAATATGGCAATGAATGAAACTACCAGCAGCAGAATCAGCAGCAACGAAAGCAGCGCGCTGATAACATGGGGGAATTTAAGCTTTCCAATCCTCAACCCGTCAAAAAAATGGACCAATGGCCTGCCGACCACCGAAATTACAGCCGCCGCGAGGATGTAGAAAACGATGTTTGAAAAATACCAGATAAACAACAGACCGGCTATCCCAAGCACGATACTGGCAATCAACTTCACGGTGCGGTTCATTTTGCGCTATTTTTATGCTAATATACTATTGATTCCTGAATTCAGGAAATGTAATTCCGGCTATAAATACTCAACCGGTTTAAAAGGAATAATTCAGGGTTAGCCGCCCCATGATGTTTTTGCCGGGCCGGTCGTAGCTGTATGCCCCGCCACGGTACAAAACGGCAATACCAATACCTGAAAATGAAGACTTTATGATATTATTCAGGGCGAAGCCGGCTTCTGCATAGCCCTTCTCCATGGTACGAAACTGCGCGTATCTGTGTTTTTCGGGATGGTCAAGGCTTCCGATGCCAGTGTTGAAGATCAGGGCCGGTTCCGGCTCAAAATAACCGGAGCGGAAGAGCAGTTTACCGAAATTGTGGGTAATAAACACTGCCCCGAAGCGATCGTTCAGAAATTCCCCCGGCTTCATCGTACTGAAACTGACCGGCGAAAAAAGCGAGAATCCGTTGCCGGAACTTCCCCTGCCATTGACCATTTCGGAACAGGGCACTGCCTGATCAATGTAGCTTGCTGCCAGCCAGACCACCGTATTCCCGATAAACCGGGTATAAAACGACCACTTCATGCGCAGATCAAGCCTGTTGAAATCAAATTGTCCGCCGAGGAATCCTTCGCGGCCGGCCGTGTATTGCAGCCAGAGGATGGGGTATGCGGTTCCCAGCGAGAGCTGACTGTCCTTATCACGTATAAATTTCTCCCCCCAGGCAAAACGCAAACCGGTAATGATCTTCCCGTAAGTATGGTCAGTGGTCAGCACCCCTATACCATCGGTTCCCCTGTCGAAGGCATATCCGAAACCAGGGCGCTTGTATTCCCGGGAGATGCCGGCCCCCATCCTGATATACCTCAGCAACCGGAAGTCAAGCATAGCACGGTATCTTTCGGTAAGCTCCATCCGGTCAATATAAAAGCGCCTGTAATTCAGCGCGTTAAAGGGCTGGTTGTTGTCATCAAAAAAAGTAGTTCCTGCTGACTCTTCCAGGTCGTTGGTGTAGCTCAGGTTAAGCATCATGTTGCCATACCGCTGCAGCCTGAACGAAATTTCACCGCCGTATTTTGCCTGCTGATCCCCGAAACCGTAACCCCAATAGCCTCCGGCCTGAACAATCCGTGACAGGCAGTTGCCGGTATAAAAGCCGATGCCGGCATAGAAACCTTCATATTTACTGTAACGGACCAGGCGGTTGAGGTCAAGTTCGAAACAGCCCAGCGGCAACCGCCCCGAAACCAGTGAAGCGAACCCTTTTGCCTTTTGGTCGAACCGGTGAACCCTTCCAATACTGTCGATGGTTTGATAAGTATACCTTTCCTTCAGGCTCAGCGAATCCCCCCTGTGATAAAACCAGAAGGTTTCGTCGCGCCCTGCCGCGTCGGGCGTTAACTCAACGGCAATATTTCCCACCTCCCGACGGCTCAGCACCGTATCAAAAACAATATCGCGGCGATAGCTTTTACCGATACCCACAGGTCGCGACCTGTTCATATTAAGGTTATTGAAAGTGATCTCCGTCTCGAGCTGTACCGGGAACCAGTACCGCCCGTCGAGAAATTCGTACATCTGCCGGATCCTGATGCCCATTTTTTCGTCCGGCCTTGCAGGTTCGGCAATCACATTCCTGATGGCCCAGCCATTGTTGCTGATATACAACAACCCTTTCAGCCCGTCGAAATTCCTGTCAGGACGTGGTTTGCAGGCAATCACAAAAGTGGTATCGCCGGGTGTTTCACTGTAAATCGTATCCTGAAGCGAAAAGAAATAACGCTGTTCCGAGCCCCTGCTCACAGGGTTAATATAATTTGAGCCCGCGATGTCAATCAATTCCCCGTAAAATGAGTTTGATTGCATGGAGGAGATCAAAAAAACGAACAAAGGATCCTTTAAACCGGAGACGCGTGTGGCGATAACCCTGTCCTTGCTCCTGCCCGGCGCGATATACTGGTGTTCGGCCACCGATTCCATCAGAAAAAGATGCTGACGCTCAATAAATTCCAGCAGCCTTAGTTCGGATGAATCGGCCGGAAGATCGTTGTCCCTGCGAAGGGAATCGGCAGCTGCCGTAAAGTACATCTTATCATAAGAGGTATAGGTGTAGTAAGGGATATTCTCCGGATCGTTGATTTTGCGGTTGGCCACCGCGTTGCGGATGATCCGGTGCGCGGGATTCTCCCCGGCGGCAATCAGCACTTCTGAAAGTTCAAAACCAAGACTTACCAGTTTCACCTGCGCTTTCTCCTTTACCGGCGACAGCAGCAACGGCCGGTATCCCACATAACTGAACCGCAGCGATCGGACCGGTTCATGACTTACCAGGTTGTAACGTCCATCGATATCCGTTACGCCGCCCTGCCGCCCATCGTTGATCACAATATTGACAAAAGCCAGCGGCTGAGCGGTTGCCGAATCACTGACCCGGCCGCTCACCCGGTATTCCTGGGCATGCAGCAGTACACTGCTGAAAAACAACGCCGGAATTAAGACAGACCTGATATTGAAAAATAATTTCACAGAATATCCTGTTTACGTATCGAAAGTTACCACTGTTTCTCCGCTTCACATATTTTTCCGGATGCTTGCGTAAAATTAACAATGAATTTACATTCAGTCCGGATTAAAATCCAAATGATGCTTATTTTTACAATTCAACAAGGAATAACTATGCACCAGCGCCTCAGCAACTACTTCGGGAAACAGTGCACCGCTTTTACCGCAAATTTCGTAAAAGTTCGCGAATGCTTCGATACCGATGCCATACACGATATGCGGGTAGCTGTGAAGCGGATCCGGGCCGTGCTGATGCTGCTTGAAAAACTTGATCCGGCTTTCGATGCGGAGAAAGCCGAAGGGGAACTCAGCCGGCTTTTTAAATTATCGGGCAAAATGCGGGATGCGCAGGTGCAGCAACAACTGATCAGAAAGTATGAAAGCGCGCTGAATCAGGATTTCAGCGATTTTATCCATTACCTTAACAGGTATGAGAAAAAGTCTATCCGCAGGTTTACCGGTTATGTTGAAGAACATAAGGTGCGGGACTATACCGCTTCGTTGCAGCAGACAGCGGATGAAATCCCCGGAAGGAAAAAAGGACAGGCCATAGGGGAAGCCATCATTAACCTGGTAAATGAATTGCTTGAAATCTGCGGAAACCTGAAGAGTGATCAGGTGCATGATGAGAACCTGCATGAAATCAGGCGGAAACTAAAGCAATGCAATTACCTGCTTTCAGTATTTCACCGCGACGATCCGGCCTTGCCGCGCCTGAGCCAGACGCTGAAACTGCTTGAAACGGCCAACGACCTGCTGGGCGAATGGCACGATCATGTGGTGGGGATGGAACTGCTCCGGAAATACATCAATAACGCGTCAAAAACCCAGGCGGAGCTGCCCGTACAATACCTGACGCTGGCGGAAGCCATGGCTGCACACCGGCATACCCTGCACCTGGAGGTGATCAACCTGATGGAGAAACAATTGGGGATACTGTGACCTGCATCAGCCTGAAGGGATCACGGGACTTTTAAATAAATGCTGATATACATCAGTGCTTCACAGGCAAAGGAATGCCGGGAGGTCATTCTGTGGTTTTATTTATTCAGTTTGGGATTATTCCGGTGGCGGTCAGCATCGCGGCGGGTCTTCTTTCCGAGATTTTTTTCCAGGGCTGTCGTCAGGTCAACGCCGGTCTGATTGGCCAGGCAGATCAGTACAAAAAGCACGTCGGCCATTTCATCGGCCAGGTCGGCCGCCTTGTCGGATTCCTTTGCCGACTGCTCACCATACCTGCGGGCCATGATGCGGGCCACCTCTCCCACCTCCTCCATCAATATGGCGGTATTGGTAAGTTCATTGAAATACCTCACGCCGGTGGTGGTTATCCATTGATCAACCATTTGTTGTGCTTCCTGCAATGTCATTTTTGGATATTTAAAGAGTTTGTAATGCAAAGATACGGAAGGGGGCGGTGGTGTGCAATGCGGAGATGTGTTCGGGTGTTCAGGTATTCAGGTGTTCGGGTACTTAGTGAAGCGGAGTCCCGCAACTGCGGGATTCAGGTGCGTTCTAATGTGTAAATGTATCAATATGTATATATGCAAATGAAATCCGGGAATTACTATGCGAAGTGTTGCCCGGTTCGGCATTGCCTGTGACTACGAAGAAATAAGACATGCACAATCCGATCCTGATAACGATCGGGACAAAAAATCCAAAATCCAAAATCCAAATATCCCTCGTTATCCGGCTATCGTCGTCTCGCGGGACAAGTGAAATCAGAAAAATCAGCCTGAACGACTTGTGGTTAGCAACGGTGGCCGAGCGTAGCCGAGACAAGCCTGGACCAGCCCAGACCAAGTCGAATGGCCGAATCCGGAATCCTTTACTCTCAGGTTGACATGGACGCCCGGACGGATTGACTCAAAAATTAAAGAATCTCGGGGAAACATATGATTTTCCCCTACACATATTGGAAATCGGCGCTTAATACTTGATCATTTTCATAACTCTTGTCAAATAGTCTGATTTAATACATACTATGTACAGACCTGATGAGAACTCACTGACATTAATACGATGATCAGATTCTGAAATTACTTTATCTTTTAATAAAACCCCTTGCAAATTATATATCCTGAAAGAATAATTGCCTGAAAATTGTTCATCATCAATTATCAGATAATCTATTACCGGATTCGGATATATATGGACTGAAAGCGGGAAATCAGTCAGATCAGGAATAGAATTGGGAACTCCCTGCTCATTAAAAACATTAATGCCTCCAAACTTTGTGCTGATCCATTTTGAACCATTACTATCCAAGGTAATTGAATTTATATAATTATCTGAAAGAGGAGAATTTGAGGCATTGTAAACAGTCCAGCCAGATCCGTTAAAATAACCGATTCCATCATTCCAGGTGCCGGCCCAGACCGATCCATTGCCATCCAAACAAATACTGCTCAGATATAAATCATGAAGCCCCTGATTAAGATTCTGCCACTCCACGCCATTAAAGGTCACTAGTCCTCCGCCATCTGTGGCCACCCATAATAACCCGTCGTCATCTATCAAAATATCGACCACATAATTTGCCTCCAATCCTGAATTACTGATATCATAGGTTGTCCAGTTGCTTCCGTTATAGGCTGTCAAACCCGAACTGCTCCCAACCCAAATGACTCCCTGATTATCACTGGTTATGGTATTGACATAGTTATCAGGAAGACCGGAATTTTGTTCATTGAATATTGTCCAGCCGGAACCATCAAAAACACTTATTCCACCCTGTGATGTACCTATCCATTTATGTCCGTTATTGTCGATGTATATACACCGGACTGAATTGCTGGACAAACCGGAGTTTGAAGTATTATAAACAGTCCAGCCGGAATTATCCATTTTCACAAGGCCACCCCCGTAAGTTCCTATCCACTTAACACCATCCTCGTCAATTACTACTGAAAATATCCTATTGTTAGGTAAATCGGAATTATCGGTGTTATATTCTGTCCATTCAGAGCCGTCAAACTTCACTAATCCGGATCCACCGGTTCCTATCCACTTAACTCCGTACTTATCAATTGCTACTTTGCTGACAGAATTCTGCGGCAGACCGCAACTGGCGGTGTTGACTTGTGTCAGTTGCTCATTTTCCAGTTTAACCAGGCCGCTGATGGTTCCAACCCATTTCACAGACTCTGAATCAGTATTCACTGAAAGAATATAGTCAGCGGGCAGACCTGATCCGGAGTGATTATAATTAATCCAAGTCAAATCATCATATAATGACAAGCCTCCAGAATTTGTGCCCACATACTTTACTCCATTGTTATCAATTGAAAGAGCAGTAACCTGATTATCCTGAATTCCTGAATTTGAGGTATTGAAAACAACCCATTCTGCTCCGTCAAATTTAATCAGTCCTGCAAATGCTGTACCAATCCAAATATCATTGTTGATATCAAAAGCGATGGTTCTTATTAAATTTGAGGGTAGATCAGAATTATCCATTTGATAATTAGACCATTCTGTACCATCAAAAACAGCCAGTCCCCTGTTTCGTGTGCCCACCCATAATCGCCCCTGACCGTCGATGGCCACACAAGTAATGGTATTCTCAGGAAGCGGCGAATTAGATGAATTAAAAACAGACCATTCGTTACCGTCAAATTTTACCAGTCCTTCATTATCGGTGCCAATCCAAACATTCCCTAAGCTATCCGTTATTATAGCATTGATAAGATTACCCGGTAAACCAGAATTCTCAGTAGTAAAAACGTCCCAATTATTCCCATCAAACCTGGCGAGTCCACCAGTCCGTGAATCCATAGAGTTTCCCATTCCGATCCATAAATTTCCATCAATGTCAACGGTCAGTGCATTAATCAGGTTGAAAGGCAACTCCGAATTCAGTGAATTATAAAACATGAGATTCCCATTGTTCAATTCGATTTTAACCAATCCACTCAGCGTGCCCGCCCATAGAATATCATTTTCCAAAGCAAGCGCTTTGATATGCCTATGATCAAGATATTGAATCCACTGTGAATTCTGCGATTTGACAGCTCCCCAAAACGCACAAACCGTGAGCAGGAGCACAAAAATAAGTTTCTTCATCTTCAATAACTTTTGAAATTGAACTATTAACAATCCGATTATCAATAATACAAATAGATAACTATAAAGCACTGATGTGTGAATCTATGATTAAAAAACTTAAATTCAGCACTTTAATAAATTGTTCCGACGGATCCCTGTTGAGAGTTTACAAAAGATCCGGTACAAATGTATTGGTTTGCTTAATATCCGGAGAAATATATTTTGAATTATTTCTGATTCACTTAATGGAGTGAGTATAATTCAGTATGTTGACTTCACATAAATCTATGTTCTTTAATGTTGTGCCTGGTTGGCAATTCCATCTCTGACTGTCTATTTTCAGGGGTTCAGGTGCGTTCTAATGTGTAAATGTATTAATATGTATATATGTAAATGAAATTCGGGAATTTAATTCGAAGTATTGTCCGGCAAACATGGATCACCCGTACGGACAAAGAGCTTGACTTATCAAGGTTTAAACGTCTTTTTTACACCTGACAGGTTGGAAGAAAACCTTTCAGGTG
>JAMLHF010000047.1 GCA_023957275.1 Lentimicrobium sp.
AAGAAATTGAAGACCTGAAGAGCAAACAAAAAGTGCTGATTGCCAATCAGGATCAGGCCTATGGTAATCTGATCGGCCAATCGCCTGCCATGCAGAAGGTGATGGCCACGGTTGAAAAAGTGGCCAAAACGGAAGCCAATGTGCTGATACTCGGAGAAAACGGTACGGGTAAGGAACTGATTGCCCGGGCCATTCACAAAGCATCATCGCGCCGTGATGAGGTTTTTATCAGTGTTGACCTGGGCGCAATCAGTGAAACACTCTTCGAAAGCGAGTTGTTCGGATTCAAGAAAGGCGCCTTCACCGATGCCAAGGAAGACCGGGCAGGCCGTTTTGAAGCTGCCAATAAAGGCACAGTTTTTCTTGATGAAATCGGAAACCTCTCCTTTAACCTGCAGTCAAAATTGCTGAGCGTGCTTCAGAACAGGAAAGTGGTAAGGCTGGGGACCAACCGCGAGATTCCGATCGATGTCAGATTGATATGCGCCACAAACATGCCGTTATATCAGATGGTGAATGAAAACAAGTTCCGTCAGGACCTGCTGTACCGCATCAATACCGTGGAAATTCTGCTGCCACCCCTGCGCGAAAGACTTGAGGACATCCAGCAACTTGTGGAGCACTTTCTGGTGATCTACTGCAAAAAATATAAAATGCCGCTCAAAAGAATCAACCCGACAACCATCAGAAGGCTTGAAAAACACAGCTGGCCTGGAAACATCAGGGAACTTCAGCATGCGGTGGAAAGGGCGGTAATCCTCAGTGAAAGCAATATCCTTCAACCGCAGGACTTCTTCCTCTCGCAGATAGAAGATGGTGGTCAGTCCGATGAATCGGATGATATCACCAACCTCGAAGAAAGGGAAAAACTGCTGATCCGAAGGGTAATTGACAAACACGGGGGCAACATCAGCAAAGCCGCCAAAGAACTCGGACTCACCAGGGCCTCACTGTATCGCAGAATAGAGAAACATGGGCTTTAAAAAATTCCGGATTAATGTCATTGTCAGGGTATTGCTGATCACAGCCAACCTGTTGTTGCTGGTAATCCTTGCACGCAATGAACAACAGGAAGTAACGGCATTGATTACCGGATTACTGGCCGTAATTCAGGTAGCCGTGCTTATCCGGTATATTGAACGTACCAACCGGAAACTTACCCAATTTCTTGAAAGTATCAGGCATTCCGATTTCAGCACTTCCTTCTTCGACAAAGACCTGGGAAGAAGCTTCGAAGGGCTCAACCGTGCTTTCAATGAAGTTATCAGCGAATTCCGGAAAAACAGGGCCGAAAAGGAAGAGCATTATAATTACCTGCTCACGGTGGTTCAGCATGTCAGCATCGGTATAATTGCTTTCAGAAAGGACGGCAAGGTGGATATCTTCAACAATGCCATCAAGCGTCTGTTGAAAATCTCCAACCTTAAACACATCCGAGACCTGGACGTGATCAAATCGTCCCTGCCGGAGATGCTGCTCAGTATGAATGCCGGCGACAGGCAGCTGATCAAACTCGTTGTTGAAAATGAGCTGCTTCAGATCTCGGTTTATGCAACTGAATTCAGGATGCGCGGCGAGGAATTTCTGCTGGTTTCCTTGCAGAACATCAGTTCGGAACTGGAAGAAAAAGAAATAGAATCATGGCAGAAACTAATCAGGGTGCTCACGCATGAAATTATGAATTCAATTACACCGATTTCATCGCTGGCTTCAACCGTTCGTGAAATGCTGCTGGATGAAGCAGAAAACAGTGTGCAGATCCATACGCTCGACGGAGACGATCTGGATAGCATACACCAGGCACTCATCACCATTCAGAGCCGGAGCGAAGGATTGCTCAATTTTGTTGAAACTTACCGCAACCTGACCCGCATACCCCGGCCAAATTTCAGGTACTTCGCTGTAAAAGAGCTTTTTGACAGGGCCCATATCCTGCTGAAACCAAAAATGGATCAGCTCGGCATTGTCTGCAGTCCCCGGGTATTCCCTGAAGACCTTATGATCACCGCTGACCCGGATCTCATCGACCAGGTATTTATCAACCTGTTGCTTAATGCCATCGATGCCGTAAAAGAAAAAACGGACCCCCGGATATCGGTTACAGCCTCACCGAACAGTAACGGCAGGGTAAGCATTGACTTCTCGGACAACGGACATGGCATCAAACCTGATATTCTTGACAAAATTTTCATGCCGTTTTTTACATCCAAGAAAGATGGTTCCGGCATCGGACTCAGTCTCTCCCGCCAGATCATGCATCTCCACAAAGGTACAGTAACCGTGAAATCATCCCCCGGAGAGGGAACAGTATTCACGGTTACGTTCTAAGATAAAATTGTAAAATCTGACAATTATGAACGACCAGAACAAAAGCAGCAATATGAATACAAAAACCGCTTCAAACGACTTCCCGATTCATCCATTGTTAAAAGAGAGATGGTCGCCGAGGGCATTTGACAACCGGTTTATTGAACCGGATAAAATCCGCAGCCTTTTCGAAGCGGCGCGCTGGGCACCGTCGTCTTCCAATATTCAGCCATGGTATTTTATCGTAGGGCTGAAAGGTGACGACACCTACGAACATATTACCAGAACACTGGTTGAGTTCAACCTGCTCTGGGCAACCAGCGCGCCCATGCTCTTTGTGGCGGTTGCCGGCAAGACCGGTAAAAAAGGCGAAATCAATGTGGCTGCCCAGTACGACCTGGGGCAGTCTGTGGCACATCTCACCTTTCAGGCCATGGCAGAAGGATTGTATGTGCACCAGATGGGAGGGTTTGACCCGCTGCTTGCCAAAACTCTTTTTGACATCCCCGACACTCATGAAGCCCTGACCGTGGTAGCGGTCGGATACATCGGCAAACCTGAATCCCTGCACAAGAACCTTGTGGCATCAGAAACCGCTCCCAGGGAAAGACGAAAAGCCAAAGATTCCGTCTTCAGCGGGAAATTCAACACGCCTTCTTCCATTTTCTGATGATTAAACCGGACTTAAATGAAAAATAATATCAAACACTACATAATTTTTGGAGTTTCACTGTTGCTCTTGATTTCATGCGGAAACCGGAATAATAAAAAAGCGGAGCCTGATGTGAAAGGGAATGAGCCTGTTGCTGTATTTGTTCCTGAATTCAATGCCGACTCGGCCTATCATTATGTTGAAAAGCAGGTCTCCTTCGGGCCGAGGGTGCCCAATACCGCCGCCCATAAAGCCTGTGCCGCCTGGCTTGAAAATACGCTGAAACGCTTTACACCCGAAGTGATTGTGCAGCAAACCAGGCTCAGGGCTTCTGACGGCACCATGCTCGATGCCAGAAACATCATAGCTTCCTTTAATCCGGAGAACCGTTCAAGGGTGCTGCTGTGCGCCCATTGGGACTCCAGGCCCTGGGCCGATCATGATCCTGACCCATCAAAGCGCCGTGAACCCATCCCCGGAGCCAATGACGGTGCAAGCGGCGTAGGTGTGCTGCTTGAAATTGCCCGGCAAATGAGCCTTTATAATCCAGGCATCGGTGTTGATATTGTGCTGTTCGATGCCGAAGATTACGGCGACCACGAAGAAGGGCCCGGGAATAATACTGACTCATGGGCGCTGGGATCACAGTATTGGGCCAGAAATCCACATGTGCCAGGATATTCCGCCCGTTTCGGCATATTGCTCGATATGGTGGGCGCCGCCAGTCCCGCTTTTACCATGGAAGGAACCTCGATGTATTACGCGCCCGACATCATGCGCAAGGTATGGAATACAGCCCACCGCCTGGGCTACCAGAATTATTTCCTGACCCGGAAAACCGGCGGCATCACAGACGACCACCTCTACATCAATGAGATCATCCGGATTCCTACCATCGATATCATCGATTACGATCCCGACCGCGAAAAAGGCTTCTTTGACCAGTGGCATACCTTAAATGATGATATGAACCACATCAGCAGGGAAACGCTGAGGGTGGTCGGACACACAGTAATTACTGTTGTTTACGAAACAAAGTAAATATGCAACCCCGTAAAGTAAGGCTGTTCGTTGCCACCAGCCTCGATGGATACATTGCCGGACCGGATCATGACCTGAGCTTTCTGCAGACGGTGGAACGAGCTGGGGAAGATTATGGTTATTCAGCCTACGCCGGCGAAACCGATACTGTCGTTATCGGCCGCAGCACCTGGGAAAAAGTCAGTTCGGATGGTGTCACTTCTCCGTTTGAGGAAAAACAGGTTTATGTGATTTCCTCCTCCGGAAATCCGGAGTCCGGACCGGTTGTATTTTACAGCGGAAACCTGACACAACTTATCAGAGAGCTGAAATTATCGGCCGGAAAGGACATACAGATTGAAGGAGGACCGCAAATGATCGGTGAACTGTTAAACAGTCGTCTGCTCGACACCATTTGTATATCTACAATCCCCGTTATTCTGGGAAGCGGAATCCCTCTGTTCAGGGAAGGATTACATCCTTTGAAACTGGAATTCCTTCAGGTCAAAGGCTTTCCTTCCGGCCTTGTTCAGGCGGAATACAAAGTCATTTACTGAAACCGCTAGAGCAGATCATTGGCAAGATTTGCCAGTTCCGAACGCTCTCCCTTTTCGAGCCTTACATGTGCATAAATGGAATGGTGCTTAACCTTGTCTATCAGATAGGAAAGACCATTACTCTGCGCATCCAGGTAAGGCGTGTCAATCTGGTAGATATCCCCTGTGAAGATAATCTTGGTCCCCTGCCCCGCCCGGGTGATGATGGTCTTCACCTCGTGCGGCGTCAGGTTCTGGGCTTCATCAATGATAAAGCAGACATTCGAAATACTTCTTCCCCTGATATAGGCAAGCGGCTGAATAACAAGCTTTTCATTCTCAAGAGAATCGGTAATGTTTTTATATTCCTTGTCCTTTTCACTGTACTGGCTCTGGATAAACTTCAGGTTATCGTACAGCGGTTCCATGTAAGGATTAATCTTTGATTTGATATCCCCAGGCAAAAATCCTATATCCTTGTTGCTCAGCGGAACAATGGGCCTGGCAAGGAACACCTGCTTGAAATTCCTCTTTTGCTCAAGCGCGGCAGCAAGGGCGAGGAGCGTTTTGCCGGTACCTGCTACGCCCTGTAAAGTTACCAGCTTCACATCGGGATTAAGAATGGCGTGCATGGCAAATACCTGCTCGGCATTACGCGGGGTAATGCGGAAAGCAGAACGTTTTTCGAGCCGCTCTATCCGCCTGGTCAATGCATTATAGCAGGCAAGGGCAGAAGTGTTTGTGTTGCGGAGAATGTAATAGTGATTGGGAACCGGAGATTTCACCCCGATGTCGCGCGGGAGACAGTACCCGTTCTGATAGAGTTTGTCAATGATCCGGCTGCTGAGATTGTTGATTGTCGATATACCGGTGTATAACCCTTCAACATCCTTAATTTTACCGGTAAGAAAATCCTCGGCCGTAAGATTGAGCGACTTGGCTTTCAGCCTGAGATTAATATCCTTGCTGACCAGGATCACCTTGCGGTCGGGATACTCCTGCACCAGGCTCAGGGCTGCATTCAGGATACGGTGATCGGGTTTATTATCATCAAAAATCTGACGGGCATCCAGTTCGCTGCGCTCGTTCATTACCACCTTGAACATGCCCCCCTTTGACTTTACCAGTGGAATCCAGTCGGTGAGGGTGGCATTATCCGAAAGGCTGTCGATGATCCGGATAAACTCCCTGGCTTCGAAATTCTTGGTATCGTTCCCTTTTTTGAAATTATCAAGTTCCTCAAGTACAGTAATGGGAATCGCAACATCGTTGTCCTCAAAATTGTTGATTGAGTCGTGATTATAAAGAATTACTGAAGTGTCGAGTACGAAAATCTTTTTCTTTTTGCTTTCACGTTTCACCTTTGTTGTCTTCACCGGGGCTTTTTTCGCAGCAGGCTTTCTTGCCGGGGAAGGATCCGATGAGCCGTGTATTACCGGAACTTCTTTCATTTGAACAAATTCAGACCTGTGAGGCGCCTCCTGCCCGTTTTTTTCAGCAGCACCCGCATCATATACAGGTTTTACATCACTCAAAGAGATGGGAAGTACATCGGATGGTTTATGGCTGATCCCCTTCTTTCCCGGACGGGTCGTTTCAAATGGCTTGATTACTTTGGCCGGCCTGGTTTTTGAAGTGGTTTTCTTTTTTGATTCCGGATTCCCGTTTCCTTCATCTGCTTTTAGTTTCTTTTTAGCCATAGTACGAGTTTTTCTACTGTTAAAATTATTGGCACTCCTGCGGCGTTCGGACCAGTTTGCCGGTTTCATATCCCTCTGTCGCAAGCTGGTTAACGATAGCGTTGTATTCATTCTCATCCAAGGAAGGGGTCCGGCTTAAAATCCATAAATTATCCTTCTTTGGTGAAGATACCACAGCCCACCGGTATCCGGGTTCGAGCATTACGATCCAGTAATCTCCGCGAAAAGGCCAGAAAAACTGAACCCTGAGCTTGGTATTGTTGCTGCCTTTAACAACGAATGCTTTACCTGTTACACTGCTTTCCTTCTCCTGGTAGCCGCCCTTACGGCAACGGTTCGTAACACTTACAGTCCCATCGGCATTTAAACCATACTCAGCAACCGTACAGTGGCATCCTTTTTGAAAACGCTGAGGGAACGATGCAATATCATACCACAAACCGGCATACTTCTCCAGGTCTACATTGCCAACCGCAGTTGGTGTTCTGTCCTGAGCCCTGCAACCCAGCAGAAAGATTCCGGCCAAAGTGATCATCGCGCTGAATTTCATAGAAATATTCATCTCTGAGGTAAATTTAATCATAAACACCCCGTAAGATCTACGGAATTTCAATTATTAAGTAACAATAGAATCCGGATATAAATCACTGTATATCCATGTTTTATAAAATTTATCAACAATTAGCAGCTCCTGTTGAAAGTTTCTGATCCGGAGCTTGTTGAAAAATCAGTTCCCTGCCCTCAAAACCCGGAAATTTCTCCGATAGACTGCATGTTTAACCAATGGTCACAAAAAAAGGCTGCCAGTTTTGCTGACAGCCATGAAACTCAATGAAGGACCGGGATCATTTCTTCTCCTTACCGCCCATCATAAGCAACTCATTTACCATGATCTCGGTAATGTTGTGGCTTTTCCCGTCTTTGTCGTTCCAGGTGCGGTAAGTCAGTTTGCCTTCAATGGCGACTTCCCTGCCCTTTACAAGATATTTCTCACAGGTGTCGGCCAGCCTTCCCCATACTACCAGCTGGTGCCACTGGGTTTGTTTTACTTTCTGACCTTCCTTGTCAGTATACTCATCATTGGTGGCCAATGATAACCTGGCAACCTTCCGGTTATTTTCAAAGGTTTTTACTTCAGGATCGGCGCCCAGGTGGCCAATCAGTTGTACGCGGTTTCTCAGTGAATTCATGTTGATCAAATTTTAGGGTTTATGAAAATCGCTTTTAAATGAATAAGAATAAGTATTTATCCTGCCTTGCGACTGCTGATCATCAGCAGGTCATGGATGGTAACCTCCGTGATAAACTGCTTATTGTTGTCCTTATCTGTATAGATCCGGTAGCCAAGCTTTCCTTCAACGGCAATCTCCTGCCCTTTGGAAAGATGGTTTGCACATACATCCGCAAGACCGCCCCAGGCCACCAGATTGTGCCATTGGGTTTCCTGCACCTTCTCGCCGGCTTTATTGTAATAGGTATCGCTGGTAGCAAGCCGGAGACGGGCGTAGCGACGATCCCCCTTAAGGGTCCTTACCTCGGGGTCAGCGCCCAGACGACCGATTAATTGTACTGTGTTATTCAGGTTATTCATGACTTTCGTTTTTTAAGGTTTAGCATTGATTGGTTTCCTGAAGTACCCGGAACTATCCGGCCCTTTTCCCGCTGATCATCAACAAGTCATTTACGGTTATCTCAGTGCTTAAGCGGCTGTTTCCCTCACTATCCGTGTAGGTGCGGTATGAAATACGGCCTTCCACTGCAATCTCCCTCCCTTTTTGGAGATACTTTGCGCATATTTCAGCCAGTTTACCCCAAACAACCAGCGTATGCCAGTGGGTGCGGATAGACTTCTCCCCGTTTTTGCCCCTGGCAGGTTCATTGGTTGCCAGCGAAAGACGGGCCATCATACGGCCGTTTTCAAACTTTTTTACTTCAGGATCTGCCCCCAGGTGGCCGATCAGCTGAACATGATTTTTTAATGCTTTCATTGTTTTTTGTTTTGAGCCCGTGAGGGCTTGTTCAACATTTATTAACTTAACCTTTTCCAACCTATACTCAGTCCGGTTGAACGATGAAGCAAAAGTATAACGGCCTGTTCTCCTGATTCGGTTATTAATCATTTACTTACGGATAAAAACATTTGTAAACGTTTGTAAACGCTTAATACGGATATCGGCTTTGCGCTGTTATTGCTGAACAGAACCGATCAGTCATTTGACAGGTAAATTCAGGTCAAGTGAAAAAAAGAAATGCCCTTGTTATATTTCTGATTTTATGCTTTATTTTTGTATAAAGAAATATTTTATCAATCATTGATTTAATCATTTTCTAACCAAAAAACCAAAGCTATGGCAAAAAGCATGGATGCCAAAAAGGAAACGAAGAAAGCGCCAACCAAAAGCCTGAAAGAAAAGCGCGCCGAGAAAAAAGAAAAAAAGAATAAGTAGGCAATCAGTTTCTTCGTTATTGATCTTTTTTCTATGTTGTAAACATGCAGCATGTTTACAGCATTTTTATTACTATTCTGATACTATTCCGGCGATCACATGCTCTCATTATAACAATACTTATTGATACTTTACAGTTGGCTGCTATATGAAAAAGCTAAAAGATAAAACATCATGAATAAACATTTAATCATTGTTTTAATCCAACTTTACTTTTTAAGCAATTCAATTTTTGCTCAGGATTTTTGGGAATTATTACCATTTCCGGATAATCAGAATATTAGTACTTTAAAGGTAAACTCTGCCGGAGAAATTTTTGTTGGCACAGTAACAGGTTATCAGGATAATGGGATATTCCGGTCTGATAATGATGGGTTAACATGGGAAATGATGCTTAATACCAGAAATTTTCAGATTTTTGCTATTTCAATTAATTCTATTGGAAACATTTTTGTCGGCACCGGTGATGGATTCTATCCGTTTTTAGCAAGTTTTGACAATGGTTTAAGCTGGGATACAATTCCGGTGCCTTTCAGTTCAGGTTTCGGGGAAATAGCATTTTACGGACAGGATACAGTACTTGTTGGAACAGGGGCGTACAACGGAGCAATTGTATTAAGTACACCTGACCTGGGTATGAGTTGGGATACGCTCTTTCTGACCGAGAATCACACCAGTGAATATGTTGCAGATATTGCTATTGCCCCCAGCGGCGATATTGCAATTGGGCTGGGGTGTTATCTTCCAGACATGGGCGGTTTGTTCCGATCAACTAACGGTGGGGCTGACTGGGAGTTTCTGGGGTTGTTTAACCGCATGGTTGAAAACCTTGAATATAATGCTCAGGGCGATCTGATTATTGGGGTAAGGGGTGGTTACGATGGTACTGGTGGAATTTATGCCATATACCACGATAATCCTGATCAGATCGTTGAGTGTCTGGCTGGGCCTAATATTAACGGACTATCCCTGAATTCAGCAGGAGATATTTTTGCTGGTTCGGGAAGTCCAAATGGGATCATCAGATCAACTGACAATGGTCAGACATTTGAATTTATAAACGGGGGATTGCCTTTTGGAGAAATGGGTAGTTTAGAGAAAGATTATAACGATTATATCTATGCTTTAATTGATGGTGGCTCACATTATTTATTTCGCACGATTAGTCCAACAGTAACAGGTATTAATAAATTACCTGATCATGATAAAAACGGCAGTCTATTTGTTTTTCCTACCCCGGTATCAGAAGTTCTTCAAGGTAAAATATATGATAAACTACCTGATGGGATTTATAAATACACTATTACAGACATTACCGGAAGGCTAATCGCGAGCAACCGGCTGCATGTGTTTCAGAATTCTTTCAGCATGAATGTTTCATTTCTTTCAAAGGGGTATTATGTTTTTACTATATACAGCAATGAGCTAACATATTCAGCTAAGTTTATTAAAAGCTGAGCTAATTATAAACCATAATCAAATCTCTATGAAAACAATTACTAGATTACCAGGATTGTTAACTTTTTGCACAGCCTTGAACGAACATGCGCAAATTATTTACATGAATCCTGATCCGAATGAAGATGCATGGATTGCTGGTCCGATGCCTGAAATTACTTCAGAATCTCAGGCCAGATTGAATGCAACACCTGAATTGTGATGTTGTAAAGTTGGAAAGCAAGCTCATGTAACCATATCTGTAGCAGACATGACAGGGAAAGAAATTTAAATAATTGAACAGGGATTGAAGGACAAAGGAACCTACAAGGCTGACTTTGTAAATCCAGGGGTTGCTTCTGGTACTTACTTTTATACTCTTGAACTTGACGGAAGAAAAAGTGACACGAAAATGATGTTAATAATGCGATAAAAAGAAATACAAAAGCCAATAAAAGCTAAATGCAAGCGGGCGGATTATACTGATTTGAAGCATATTACTACCAATATGCATGGTTGCCAATTAAATGCTTATTGCTGTGAAATGCCCGCCTGCACTTAGCTTCGGCTGATAATTAATTTTCAGAATTATGCAGAAAACATGTCTCGACTGCGGCGAACCATTGGTTGGGCGGGCAGATAAAAAATTTTGCAGCGATCAGTGCCGCAACAATTACAATAACAGGCTGAACAGCGATATCACCGGATTCATGCGTCAGATAAATAACATCCTCCGGAAGAACCGGCGCATTCTGGCAGAACTCAACCCCAATGACAAAACGACGGTGAGTAAGGAAAAGCTATCCAATCTGGGTTTTAATTTCAATTACCATACGCATCTTTACACAACCCAAAAAGGATCCACCTACCGCTTTGTTTATGAATACGGGTACCTGCCACTGGACAACGACTTTTATATGCTGGTCGTGCGGGATAAAAAGTAGATTGCTGTGCACGGCATCCGGTTACCGGCTTTCAGGCAATCAGGAAATTCAGTATCTTTGTACAGTTAAAAATCAAACAGAAAGATATGAAACACATTGATTCATACGTTTTTACAGGCAAACGCGCGCTTATCCGCGTTGATTTCAACGTACCCCTGGATGATGAGCTGAAAATCACCGATACCACCCGTATTGATGCTGCGCTCTCTACAATTAAAAAGGTGCTTGCCGGAGGCGGTTCAGTAATCCTTATGTCGCACCTGGGCAGGCCTAAAAAGAATTTCGAGAATAAGCTGTCACTCAAACATATCGTTCCTTACCTGAGCCATGTGCTGGGTCAGGAAGTTAAATTCGCCGATGATTGCATGGGCGAATCGGCCAGAACACTGAGCGCCGGACTTAAACCGGGTGAAGTGCTGCTGCTTGAAAACCTCCGTTATTACGAAGAGGAAGAAGGTAAACCCCGTTTGCCCGAAACAGCGACCGAAGAGGAGAAAAAAGCTGCCAAAGCCGCCACAAAGGAAAAACAGAAAGATTTCACCAAACAACTTTCAACTTACGGAGATTGCTACATCAATGACGCATTCGGCACTGCGCACAGGGCCCATGCTTCTACCGCGCTGGTAGCAAAATACTTCCCCGAAGATAAACTATTCGGTTACCTGATGAATGCTGAAGTCGGCAGCCTCAATAAAGTGCTGAGAGAAGGCAAAAAACCTTTTACGGCAGTACTCGGCGGCGCCAAAGTTTCCGGCAAAATACAAATCATCAACCATCTGCTGGATAAGGTGGATAACCTCATTATCGGAGGCGGCATGATGTTTACCTTTATCAGGGCACAGGGCGGCAACGTAGGCAAATCTCTGGTTGAAGAAGACCTGCTCGAACTGGCAATCAACACCCTGGAAGGCGCAAAAATGCACGGCGTCAACATTATTCTCCCGGTAGATGCGGTTGCAGCCAATGCATTTGCCAATGATGCCGATACTAAACTGGTAAAATCCGGCGAAATTCCTGACGGATGGATGGGCCTCGATATCGGACCTGAATCCGTTGCGCTGTTCGATAAGATCCTTATGAACTCACAAACCATTCTCTGGAACGGCCCCATGGGCGTTTTCGAAATGCCGGCGTTTGCCGAAGGCACCATACAGGTAGCCAAATCCATCGCCAATGCAACCCAGAAAGGCGCCTTTTCGCTGGTTGGCGGAGGAGACTCAGTTGCCGCTGTCAATAAATTCAAACTTGCTGATAAAGTGAGTTACGTCAGCACTGGCGGAGGTGCCATGCTTGAATTTATCGAAGGAAAAATCCTCCCCGGTGTAGCAGCCATTGAGGAATAACCAACTGAAAAAATGTGATTTAAAATCAGCCCCGGTGCCATGTCGCCGGGGCTTTTTGTTTAAAACACGCATGCTGCTCAGGTTCCGAATTTTTCCTTGTTCTTAGTTCTTATATTTAAAATATTAAGGAATGTAAAACCCTTTGCGGGAAAATCGTCCCATTTCATTACTGAACAACACGTCGGGAAATTCCGGCAGGTAGCCTTGACAATAATTCATAATTCAACTGATTGCTGAGTTCACTGAATGAAGCCACACTGATGCTGAGCTCTCCCTGATCTCCGATTAAAATTACTTCATCGCCGGTATTCACATCCGTAAGGGCTGTTACGTCCGCAATCAGCATATTCATATTGATCATTCCGATGATGGGCAGGCGTTGTTCCCGGATAAGCACCGATCCCGAATTACTGAGCGAACGGCTGTATCCATGCGCATAACCGGCAGGTATTACCGCGATCTTTTTGTGCGCTGACGCCTGAAATGTGGTTCCGTAACTGATAAATTCGCCCTGCTTAACATCCTTCAGGGCCATGACGCTGCTTTTCCAGCGTATAATCCGGTGCAGAGGATCTTTTTTGTCTTTTCTGCGCCCGATGTATTGAATCAGTGTTTCCAGGCTCGGCCAGTAACCATACTGAAGTATCCCTATGCGAACCATATTGAAACGGAAAGCAGGATAAGTAATTGTTGCTGCCGAACTGGCAGCATGTAGCACAGATGGCCGGAGGCCGTTCTGCTCAAAGAGTGAGACAAGGCGTTTAAATTGTTTGATCTGGCGGTGAATCCTGACATGATTGGCGATGCTTTCGGCTCCGGCCAGATGGGTGCAAAGTCCGACAAGCTCAAGTGTCTCAGGTTTTGACCTGATCAGGCTGATTGCCTTTGCGGCATCGGCAGCATTTAAACCCGTCCGGTTCATGCCGGTTTCAAACTCAATATGTATGCGCGCCTTTTTCTTTTGTTTCCCGGCTTCTTTCATACATAACCGCAGCCTTTCCAGATCAAATATCCAGCATTCGATCTCATTTCTGATTACCCACGAAAGTTGATCCTTCGGAATCCAACCCATAATCATAATAGCTGATCCGGGCTGTTTTACCTTCATCACCCGGCAGGCTTCATCCACGCTGAAAACCGAAAAGTGATCAATCCCAAAACTTTCCGCAGCAGGCACATACTGTTCGATTCCATGACCATAAGCGTTCCCTTTTACTACCGAGGAAATTCTGACATTTTTCTTTACCAGACGCTTTATAAAACGGATATTATGCTCCAGTGCATTCAGACTTATTTCAATTTCTGTAGGTGTTCTCATACTTTAACAATTTGTTTGCAGATCCGGATATGTAAATGCAGATCAGGAAAGTAAATAATGATGCCGTAATTCCGAATACATTGGCATCAAGTCCGAACGGGAGCTCAGCACCTGAAACGATCAGCCCAAGGGTGGTCCCGCCACCGGCGAACATCGAGAGTATTGCTGCTGTTTCGCTGCGCTGCCCTGCAAATACGGCCGCGATCAGCGGAACCAGCAAACCGCTGACCATGAAAGCATAGGAATACAACATCAGGGATAAGACTTCCGACAGATTCAGGGCAATGAAAACTGCAATGATACCCAGTAACAGTGTCAGTAGTTTCGACCATTTCATCGCGGACTTTTGGCTAATGGCCTGTGGAAAAAGCTTCTGAATCAGATCGTGAAGCAGGTTTGAGGAAGATGCCATCAGGCAACTGTCGGCCGTGGAAAGGATGGCGGAGAAATAAGCCGACAACATCAATCCCAGCAATCCGGCGGGCATAATGGTACGTAAGAGCAGCGGCAAGCCCATTTCAGCGTCAATCTGGCCTTCAGGCGAAAATCCCAGCGGCGCAAACATGCCGTCCTGAAATGCCACCCTGGAAATTAGCCCCAGCCCGACACCCATAAAAGCCATAACAGGCCATTCAAATAAACCGGCAATGTACCATGCTTTTCTGGCTTCTGTTGCTGACTTGCTGGCATAAATCCGCTGATAGAGCGTCATCCCTACGAACCAGATCGGGAGTATGGTTACCATCCAGTTCAGAAACTGTTGCCAGGTAAGATTGGTGAAAGAGAAAAACTCCGGAGGTAGCGAAGCAGAAATGTTTTCCCATCCTCCCACTGCAATCCAGGCCATCGGGATTGCCAGAAAAATAAGCCCGGACATCAATAAAATCCATTGAACGGTGTCGGTGTAGATCACTGCCTTTATCCCTCCCAGCACCGTATAACCTACTGCCACAAACCCCATCACCACCAATGCAGTAGACAGGTCGAGGCTGATAAATGCTGCCGATGCAAGCTTTGCACCTGCCAGAAGCTGGGAACTGGTAAATCCCAGATAGCCGATACCGGAAATCAGTCCCGCAAGGAGCGCAGCCCTGGATCCGAAAAAATGCAGAAAAACTTCAGGAAAAGTAAAGAACCTGTGTTTGTCAGATAATCTTTTAATCTTCGGAATCAAGAATATCCCGCTGATCCAGGCGCCCAGCAAGCCGGTAAACAGCATCCAGGATCCGGAAATACCGATTAAAAAGCCCAGACCGCCCAGCCCTATTGAAAAACCACCTCCTACATCCGTAGCAACCACCGAAAGGCCAATGTGCCATTTCCCCATTCCGCGGCCACCAACATAATAATCTTCAACTCCGGTGTTGCGGATATGGAAATAATATCCCACACCCAGCATCCCAAGCATATAAACAATAAAAATCAACAAATCAATTATCGCCATGGCAATTCCTTTATGATACGCTAATAGGGTTAGAAAGCCACCTCCGGCTGTATAACACTTAGCCAGTGCGCCCAAAAAACCTTTAAGGCTTTGCTATTCAGGAGTTAAAGAATTGAAATAACGCATGTTACAGAAACATGCCTCCTGAAAATACCAGGAACTCCACCGGAGACCCTGACGCTGAAAATCAAATACTATGAATACAAAATTAAAAATAAATATTGAAAGTCAATACTTTATCAGTGACAAAATGAAGGGTCACTGGTGCCGGCGCGTTAAAGAGGCACTTCAATATCAGGTCGTCCGGTCAAAAACTGAACAAGCAGTGAATCGGGATTACCGTTGTAAAAACCGATGGTTCAGGCCTGCCGGACATCCACAAGATCAATCCGGGAGAATAAAACGCCTGCATGGTTTTATTCTTACATCAGCACAGGTAAAAAAAGAATAAAAATATTTCTGCACATTAGCGACTAACCTATAATTCATGTATGTTTGATTAATAATATGATATCCTTAAAATTCACAAGGATGATTAGAATTTTCGCAGCTGCCATTTTGCTTTCATTGTTTAGCCTGAAAGCTTCGGGCCAGGTTTACAAAAACCCGGATGCTCCGGTTACTTTAAGGGTAAACGATCTTTTAAGCCGCATGACCCTTGAAGAGAAATTCTGGCAGCTATTCATGCTCGCCGAAGACTGGAATCCTGACAAAGGCAGGTATAAGGACGGGGCATTCGGATTCGAAGGAGGGGTTTCCAGGGATGCCGCCAACACTGCCAGTCAGATGATTGAGACAGCAAGCGGTGAAAGGGCTTCCGAAATGGCCAGGCTGATCAACAAAGCACAAAGGCACTTTGTTGAAAACACCCGTCTGGGCATCCCGGTCATCCCGTTTGACGAAGCCCTTCACGGCCTTGTCCGGCCGGGGGCCACGGTTTTTCCGCAATCCATAGGGCTGGCAGCAAGTTTCGACACCGCCCTGATGCACCGCGTGGCCGCATGCATTGCGGATGAAACAAGGAGCCGGGGAATCAGGCAGGTACTGTCACCGGTTATAAATATTGCCGGCGATGCACGCTGGGGCAGGGTTGAAGAAACTTACGGGGAAGATCCCTTTTTATCTTCATTGATGGGAATTGCCTTTATCTCCGAATTTGAAAAACGCAACATCATCGCCACACCCAAACATTTTATTTCCAATTACGGGGCAGGAGGCCGCGACAGTTATCCGGTCCATTACAATGAACGATATCTGAGAGAAATTGAACTGCCGCCCTTTGAAGCCGCTGTTAAAAAAGCCGGCGCAAGATCCGTTATGACTGCTTATAATTCCCTCGATGGCAGTCCGTGCACTGCCGGCAATTGGCTGCTAAATACCCTGTTGAAAAAGGAATGGGGCTTCCGGGGATTTGTAATTTCTGACGCCGGGGCCACCGGAGGAGCCAACGTATTACATTTCACTGCCGCAGATTATCAGGAGTCTGCTGAAAAATCCATCAGCAACGGTTTGGATGTGATCTTTCAGACAGCTTATGAACATTATCCGTTGTTCATTGATGCTTTCCTTTCAGGAAAAATAGCCCCTGCAGTAATCGACAGCGCGGCAGCCCGGGTGCTTCGCGCCAAATTTGAACTTGGTCTTTTTGAGCAGCCTTATGCCGATCCCGCTGAAGCCGGAAAAATAAACGGGTCGCCCGCCCACAGGCAGGTTTCGATAGAAGCAGCAAGAAAATCGATGGTCCTGCTCAAAAACCGGCATCAGCTCCTGCCCCTTGGCGATGGCATAAAAAAGATTGCGGTAATCGGGCCCGACGCGGTTGAAGCCCGGACCGGAGGCTACAGCGGGCCGGGAAATAATAAAATTTCCATGCTGGAAGGAATCAGGCAAATTGCCCCGGCAGGCACCCTTATTCAATATGCCCGGGGAAGTGAAAGAGAATTGGAGCAGTACAGAACCATACCGGCCAGCTATCTTTCAACAAAATATGACGGGAAGATGAACGAGGGGCTCACCGGCCATTATTTTGCCGGTATTGATTTCTCAGGGGAGCCTCTCTTCAGCAGGATTGACAAAGAAATAAACTTCAGATGGACACTTTTTCCGCCTGACCCCGCTCTGCCTGACAACGGATTTTATGCTGTTGTCTGGGAAGGAAAAATCAGGGGACCGGCAAACGGAAGAATTCAGTTGGGTATCGACGGAAATGACGGTTACCGGATTTTTATTGACAACAACTTGCTGATTGATAAAAGCATATACAATGGAAAAACCACTACGCTGGCAGGTTTTGACTTTATCGAAGGAAAAGAATACGATATCCGCATCGAATATGCTGAGCCTGCCGGCAATGCCTGGTTCAGGCTGGTATGGACATACGGCATTCCTGACCATTATGCCCGGCAAATGCAGGAAGCGGTCGATCTTGCCCAACAAAGTGACATTGTTGTTTTTGCAGCCGGAATAGAAGAAGGAGAATTCCGTGACCGCGCATTACTTGGTCTTCCCGGAAATCAGGAGGAGTTGTTGCTCCGGCTGGCAGAAGCAGGTAAACCCGTCATCGTTGTGCTGACGGGTGGCAGCGCGATCACCATGCAGAACTGGATTGATAAAGCCGGCGCTGTTTTGCTTGCATGGTACCCGGGAGAAGCAGGAGGAATCGCAGTTGCGGAAGTATTGTTTGGGAGATACAATCCTGCGGGAAGATTGCCCGTCACATTCCCGCTGCACGAGGGTCAGTTGCCGCTTGTATATAATCACAAACCAACCGGCCGGGGAGACGATTACCTTAACCTGACCGGTCAGCCGCTTTTTCCCTTCGGTTTCGGACTCAGTTATACCCGGTTCTCATATAATAACCTTGTAATCTCTCCGTTAACAGAAAAAAGGCATTTCCGCGCAACATTTACCCTAACAAATACCGGGGCTGTCGCCGGCGATGAGGTGGTACAGCTTTATATCCGCGACAGGCTCGCCTCTGTTGCGCGACCGGTGATGGAACTGAAAGGATTTCAGCGACTGCACCTCGACCGGGGCGAATCACGGCAGATAGAATTCATTATCACGCCGGAAATGCTTCAGATGCTGGATGTCAATATGGACACAGTGATTGAACCCGGCGATTTCAGCATTATGATCGGGGCTTCTTCCAAAGATATCAGACTTAAGGAGACGCTCTCCATTCATTGAGAAATCCGCTAAAGAATCACTTGCCGGCCGGGCTTCAGCCGGCCTTTAGATTAACTTCAGCCTGTGGCAACCCTGAAACGAATATAATCCATCATCAAAGGCAGCTCATCTTTATCCACCCCATTCCGGATTAGAACATTTCTGTCCGCATTAAACCCTTTCAGAAAAGAGCGGAGATCTCCTTCCCGCTTCCGGATGCTGCTGATATAATATTCAGCGGCCTGTTGCTTGTCGCCCCTGCAAAAAGCCAGATGTCCCGCATTTATATAATCATAGGCATTCGGTTCAAGGCCCAGCAACTGCTGATAATAAGGAGCAGCTTCATCAGTCCTGCCAAGCACCAGCAGACACCAGGCCACCGGGCGCATGGCGCGCGCCGAACCCTGGTCGGCAAATTCAATCCTGTAGAAGTAATCGAGTGCTTTTGCCGGTTCATTCAGATTGAGGTAACAGGTTCCGATGGCTGCCGCTGTTTTCAGGTTATCGGTCTCGAGGCTGTTGAGTTCCAGATAAGTTTCAAGTGCTGCCCGGGTGTCAGACAGTTTAAGATGGCACTGTGCTATCTTTCCCAACAGCCATGCACGGTTCGTATCAAAAAGATCGGCCTTTCGGTAACAGTCGATGGCATCCTGATAGTCTCCCTTCTGCTGACAGCAATACCCCGATTTCTCAAATAACTCTGCATAGCTTTCACCTTTCATCTCAAGCAGTTGGTAAATCCTGAGCGCCTCATCATAATGATCATTGTCAAAATAAAACGATGCAATGGCCTTCAGTCTGGCAGTATCATTAACCAGAAGATCAAAAATCGAAGTAAGATGAAACTCAAGCGGGAGGGAGAAGATATCACCCATTTCACTCCTCAGCGGATGAAGTCTGAAGAAACGGTAAAGATCCTGAATATATTGAATTACAACACGTTTACTTCGGAGTGAAGGATCATTTGCCTCTTCGCTCAGCAATTCTTCATACTGTTCGGCTTCCGCCGAAAACATCTGCCCGATCAACCCCTTCTGAGCATCAGGCATATTTGCGATATTCAGGATAAATGAGAACTTATCCGAATTGCACATGAAAACAGATCTTTCGATGCCTTCCGCCAGAGTTTTTTTAAATGGGTCCTCCTCTCCTTTCAGGGCATTCACTATTGCATAATGTTCCTTGTAAAAAGGCATAAACCAGTTGGGAAGCTCCGAAAAGAAAGGGAATGATTTAAGCATGGCAAAAGCACCCAGAAAAACATCAGCACCCTCCATCTGCATATTGGTCAGTTCTTCCAGTTTCCGCACAAGCCCGGGCTGATTATCGAAATACTTTTCCCAATCCGGATTTTTATCCTGAAACTCCTCGGGCGACATCAGTTTATCAAGGTTAAGTTTTTCGCTGAGGTCCTCATTAAACCTGATAACATCAGGAATAATCTCTTCCCGGAATTTCCTGGTAATTTTTTCAGTATCCTTCGAGCGTATCAACTGAATCATCACCGATTCAGCCTCAGTTGCAAACCGCTCATTTCCCCGGAGCAGGAAAAGCCGCTCCATTAAGGCAGGATAAAGAAGTATACGGTTGTTGTAGATACTGATGGCAACGATTAATCCGACAAGTGCCCGCTGGGAAATTCTGTAATCCTCCTCATCATAAAGCCGGATAAGCAGTTCCAGCTTACGGTAATCAAAACAACGCAGCATGCCCAGGGTCAGGGCGCTTACCAGCATCGATTTCTCATACCATGGGATGGAAGTACTGTCAAATATTTTTAATACCCGGGCAGAATCATCCTCAGTAAGCTTGTGGGTAAGCCAGAGCAACTGAAATGCCCTGATGATGGCATTCCGGTGCTGAACGGCTGTTTCACTTTCGGTTTCATCATCAAACAACACTGTGCTCCGCAACATCTCTTCCAATTCATGGTCGAACGAAAGCCCCAGCAGGCTCTCAGCCATATCTTCACTCGACTGACGCATTTCACGCTCCAGTTCATGCTTCATGCCAATAGTCCTCAATGATGTTCTTGAGATCAGATCCATCCTCAGATTATCTGCCAGTTCATAAACCGATACCAGCAAGCGGTTATATATCAGGTCTCTTTGCGGATCAGCTACACCTTTCACCGTATAGCTCAGCATATTGCCGTAGGTGAACCGCAGTTCGTCCATTCTTGCAAGATGGCCTGTATTGCCCTTTTGCATTGCGATAACAGCTATCTTATCCAGGGCATCAAGCACCCTTTGCTGTTCGAGCAATCTGCAGACACCATTATACCATTCTTCTATTTCGCGGTAATTCATCTTCCGGGATATTTCATCCGGATTTGAAAAGATTCCATGATAAATCAACAATTTACAATGATACTCTCAACCGGATTTTATTTTAAATGATTGTACCAAAAATCATGCAGCAATCAATATCCTGACACATTAGCAGTTATAACTGTCCGCGATTGAACACCTTTACCGGCGAAAGTGAACATATCCACGAAATTTAAAAAAATAAATAATTTATATACCATTGAATTCCAGATTATTACATTTTATGGCATGATTCATGAAAATCAACAGATGCTAATTACATTCCTGTACCATGTCGCTGCTGCTAAATTACCTTAAATCTGCACTTAGGAATATTGCCCGGCTCAGGGTTCACGCCATTGTAAACATTACCGGTCTTACAATCGGTTTTGCGGGATTCATTATCATCATGCTCTATGTAAGTGATGAAATTTCGTATGACAAATACCACACTCATGCGGACGAAATAGTCAGGGTATTGAGCACTTCCGACTTCGAAGGGGTTGCTGAACGCTCGGTAAGCTGTCCGGCTCCCCTGGGCCCTGCAATTCTTCTTGAATATCCCCATCTTATTGCCGGTATGACCCGTATATACAATGACTGGTCCACGGAATACTATATTGAATATGAAAAAACAGGTTTCAGGGAAAAACGGTTCTTTTTTGTCGATTCCACTTTCAGCGATGTATTTGACCTGCATTTCTTACAGGGAATTCCTGGCGACGCACTCAGCAAACCTTTTACCGCAATTATTACGAAAACGACTGCTGTAAGATATTTCGGCAATGAAGATCCGGTTGGAAAAACAATTAAGTTTGAGGGGCGCATTAATATCATGATAACGGGAGTTATTGCTGATACCCCGCCGCAATCTCATTTCAGCTATGACTTTCTGGCATCCATGTCGACCCTGAGGATGCTTTGGGGTGGTAAAATGCCCGAAACCTGGGTTTACAATCCATTCTGGACCTATCTGAGGCTGCATGACAAAGATAAGGCACCCCTGCTCGCAGCGCAATTACCCGCTTTTACCAGAAAATATTTTTATGATGCAGAAAAAGACCATATTACACTATCGTTACAACCACTTACAGATATCCATTTGCGCTCAGATCTTGACTATGAGATTGAGCCAAACGGAAAAATCAGTTATGTGAGGATATTGGTGATTGTGGCATTATTTATCCTGATCATAGCAGTAATCAATTACATCAACCTCTCGACCGCTTTTGCCATAAGGCGTTCGCGCGAGACAGCCATACGAAAAGTGGCCGGAGCTTCCAGACAACAGCTGATCATTCAGCACCTGGGGGAATCCTTTTTATTAACTTTTATTGCACTGGTTCTGTCATTGGCTGTTATTGAAATTATCCTGCCATTTTTCAACCATTATGCCGGAAAAGAGATTAGTTCATCCGTAATCTACACAGCACACTTCCTCCCGAAAGTGCTTCTGCTATGGCTTGGTACCGGATTGCTTTCAGGTTTGTATCCTGCAATTTTCCAGTCCGGTTTCAAGACCCTCCAGGTATTAAAGGGACGCTCGACCCGCAACAGCAGCGGGTTTGCCCGTAAAGCCCTGGTAATAACCCAGTTTACACTATCGATCGCACTGATCACCTCAAGCATGATGGCCTTCGAGCAGATTTCTTATCTGAGAAAAGCAGAGCTGGGATTCAGAAAGGAGAACATTATTATAGTACCGGTAATGAGATCACCCGTTGTAGCCCGCTACGATGCATTCCGCGATGAACTTTCCGCCAGTCCCGGAATAGACGGGGTTACAGCCGTGGATTACATAATAGGGACAGACCATAACAACCATGAATTCAGACCGGAAGGCTATCCACCGGATAAATGGCAGTTTTATCCGGCATTGGTAGTCCGCGATGATTTCTGTAAAGTATTTGACATTGAAATTGTTGCCGGCAGAGATTTTATAAAAGGAAGTAAGACAGACCCGATGGAATCCATTCTGATCAATGAGGCCATGGTAAAGCACCTTGGGTGGAAATCGAATGAGGAAGCCCTGGGTAAACGTTTTCACAGCCGCATTGGTAAAGAAAAGGTAGTCGGCGTTTTCCGCAGCTTTAATGCCAGTTCACTTCATTCAAAGGCCGGTCCGCTGGTGCTTAATGTAAAAGAAGAGCCCTGGGAAATCGCGGCGTTTACAAATTTTATTGCAGTTAGAGCAGCGAAGGGAAAAAGCCGGGAAGCACTTGAGAGTATTGAAAAAATGTGGGAAAACTATGCACCGGGCCGTCCTTTCAGTTATACATTTCTGAGCAATGAGCTTGACAAATTATATAAGGAGGAGGAATACCTGAGCCAGGTCTCTGCCGTTCTGGCGGTACTCACCATCCTGATAGCCGCCATCGGGCTTTTCGGGCTGGTCTCTTTCATGGCTACCCAGAAAATGCATGAGATCGGCATCAGGAAAGTGCTCGGTGCTTCAACTTCAGACCTTATTCTGGTGCTGACTTCAGGATACATTAAACTGGTAGCCATCAGCATTCTGATTGCCTGGCCATTGTCGTATTTCGTGATTGACAGATGGTTTGACCATTTTGCCTATCGTGCAGACATAAGATGGGGATATTTTTTACTGGCCGGAGTGTTGTCTCTGCTGCTTACAATTACTATTACCGGAATCAAAGCCTGGAGATCATCAGAAATAAATCCGGCAATAACCCTGAAATATGAGTAACCTTTTGATGGGTTCAGGTGTCAAATAAAACAAACTTACCGGAAAATCAAGTTTTCATCATCAAAATAACCATTTATGATCAGCAACTATTTCAGGAGCGCACTACGCAATTTTAACCGGAACAAAGGTTACTCGCTGATAAACATTATGGGCCTCTCACTGGGGATTACAGCCACTATATTTATCCTGCTTTATATTAATGATGAGTTGGGTTATGATAAGCATTTCCGTTTGTATGAAAGGCTCTTCAGGGTTGAAGGGGATTTTCAGATCAACAACAAGCACGACCGTTTTGCCGTGAGCTCAATGGCCATCGGACCTGCACTGAAACTTGAGATGCCGGAAGTGGAGATGTATTGCAGGTTCAACAGTAACGACAATCTGATTACACGATACGGAGAAAAGGAATTTATTGAAAAGCAGTCCTATTTTGCCGATTCTACAGCTCCCGCAATGTTTACGCTTGACTTCGTGGAAGGAACTCCTGAAAAAGCGCTCACAGAGCCGTTTACACTGATCATGAGCAAATCGCAGGCTAAAAAATATTTCGGGAATGAAGAAGCCTACGGTAAAACAATTATTACAGGAAATGGACGTAGTTATAAGGTTACCGGAGTATTTGAGGATTTGCCCGCCAATACGCACATGAAATTTGACATCCTTCTTTCGATGGAAACGCTGGCTACGCTCTTTGGTGCAGAGAGATTCAGAAGCCTTGAACCCGGTGCATTCTGGAATGTAAACAGCTACACGTATATTCTTCTTTCAGAAAATGCCGGTATTGAACAGATTATGGATAAATTCCCTGCATTGTATGACAAGTACATGAAAGAGATCGGTGATCAGATCAATGCCTCTTTCAGCCTGCTGACCACCAGAATTGATAAAGTTCATCACACGTCAAAGCTATCAGCCGATCTGCCGGTAGGAAACAAGGCCTATATTTATGTTTTTGGCATTGTTGCGATATTTATTCTTTTGCTGGCATCAATTAATTATATGAATCTGGCAACGGCAAGGGCCTCTGCCCGCGCAAGGGAAGTAGGACTTCGCAAGGTGGTAGGTGCAAACAGAACCCAGCTTGCGTGGCAGTTTATGAGCGAAAGTCTGATATTAGCCGTTATTTCATTCATTATTTCATTGGGCATAATGCAGTTACTGCTTCCCCTGTTCAACGAAATATCAGGGAAACAACTTTCCTTCAGTTTCATTGAAAATCCGGATATTTTTGCAGGGATGCTGGGTATCGCATTGTTTACCGGGCTGATTTCAGGAACCTATCCTGCCCTTTTCCTTTCTTCCTTCCAGCCGGCCGTAGTTCTGAAAGGTAAACTCCATACAGGGAGCAAAGGCTCGTGGCTCCGGAAAGGGCTTGTTACATTCCAGTTGCTGATATCGGTGTCGATGATCACAGGCACACTGGTAATTTACAGACAACTTAATTACATGAAGAATGCCGACGTTGGTTTCGACAAGGAAAACGTTATGGTCGTGGAAGTTCAGGATACAGCCTTCAGAAAAAGGACCGATGTTTTCAGGAAAGAGTTGTTGCAAAACCCCGGAATCCTCAGCGCAAGCATGTCATTTGGCGTTCCGGGAGGCCGGCATGGTATTCAGGTAATGCGTGTGGAGAAAGAAGATAAGATGCAGGAATATGCCATGAACCTGATTCCTTGTGATTATGACTTCATTGACCTTTTGAAGCTGAAACTGGTAAAAGGAAGAAATTTCAGCCGCGAAATGGGATCAGATAAACTGGAGGCTGTTATTATCAACGAAACTGCTGCAAAAGCTCTGGGATGGAACGATGATGCACTTGGCAAAAAGATTCACCATAATTTTGAGCTTGATGGTACCGGGGGCCGGATGATGAAAGTAATCGGCGTGGTGAAAGATTTTCATTTTACCTCTCTTCACAATAAAATTGAGCCAATTATTCTGTTTATACCAGAGTTCCCGATGAACCTGCTCACCATCAGGCTAAAGCCGGAAGCTGGATCGGCAACCATTGATTATATCAGGGAAAAATGGCAGGAATACGGCGCCAACCGACCGTTCGATTATTACTTTCTGGATAAAGATTATGAGGACAAGTATCTGGCCGAGACTAATCTTGGAAAAGTATTTACCATCTTTGCGGCCCTTTCAATTTTTATTGCATTACTGGGTCTTATCGGTCTGGCATCTTTTTCAGCCATGCAAAGAACCAAGGAAATTGGCATCCGCAAGGTACTCGGAGCCTCTGTTCAAAATATAGTTGGTATATTTTATAAGGAGTCCGTTATCCTTGTCTTTATCGCACTTTTAATCGCATCGCCGCTTTCCTGGTATTTTCTGGATCAATGGCTTGGTAATTTTGCTTATCATATAAGCCTGGGGTGGATTACTTTCATTATTTCAGGTGTAATTGCCCTGCTTATTACGATCCTTTCAGTAAGTTTCCATTCAATAAAGGCGGCTGCAGCCAACCCGGTGAATGCCATTAAATATGAATAACGCGGTTATTGTTGTTTTATTAACAAATTCTATCTCATGAAAAAAACCAGTCTGTTAATAGCTTTTATCATGCTTTGCATCATTAGATTGCCGGCTCAGGAGAGCAGCGATGATGCTCAGATCAGAAAGGTAATTGAATCAGCCTATATCGATGGCATTCATAACCTTGGAAACATTGAAGAAATAAACCGTGGTTTTCATCCGGGTTTTGATTTGCTGATCCTCCGGAACAACAGCCTTTCCAAACTACCAATATATACCTGGCTTGAATCTGTGGCGCACCGCAAAGCTGAGCAACCCGCCGGACCGGAGCATAAAATCAGTGTTAAGTTTCTGTTTAATGACATAACCGGAAATGCAGCCATCTCAAAGATCGAGCTCTACAGGGAAGACAAACTTCTGTTTACGGACTATCTTTCGTTGTACAAATTCGATGAGGGCTGGAGAATTGTCAGCAAGATATATCAGCAGCACTAATATATCGCTTCCATCAGGCATTTCAGCTGCGAAAACGCTGAATAACCGCCAATGCCTCAGCGGCCGATGCTGACTCCATCAAACGGGCGCGCAGGCCTGCTGCACCTTCAAAGCCATGAACATAAATCTTGAAAAATCTCTTCAGGATATTATAATTGCGGGTATCTTTCCATGTTGAGGCATATAAAAGGATATGCTTTTCCATCAGATCAATTTTAGCGGAAACCGGCCGCTCATCCGGTGCAATGGAAAAGAACCAGGGGTTGGCAAAGATTCCCCTTCCAACCATAATCCCGTCGGCCCCGGTGCGTTCACTCAGCAACAGGCCTTGCCGGTAATTTTCCACATCACCATTTCCAATGATTTTTATTCCCGGATCAATGCTGTTCCTTATTTCTGCTGCAATCTTCACCTGCTCCCAATCGGCCGCTTTAAGCGACATCATCTGCCTGGTGCGCGCATGAAGGGTAATGGCTGAAACCTTACAGGAAAGCAGGTGAGAAATCCAAGATCCGGTAATGTGCTCCCGGATTCCGGTCCTTGTTTTCACACTTACCGGAAGTGAGGAGCCTTCCCGGGTCGCTGCAATGATTTCCGTTGCCAGCGAGTTCTGTCCGATCAATGCAGCACAGGCACCCTGTTTTACAATCTTATCGGCCGGGCATCCCATATTGATATCTATCCCGTCGAAATGATAGTTGTCTGCGATAAAACGTGAGGCCTGATAAAACTTTTCAGGATCGCTGCCCCAGATCTGAGCCAGCAGGAAAGTTCCTGACTTTTCGAGCAATTCCTTTTCCGAAGAATTTACCATTAACCTGTGAACAACCGCCTCCCGCCCTTTGGGATGACAAAGTCCGTCAACCGAAGTGAATTCAGTAACCAGTATACGAAGCCGTTCGGGAGATGATACAGAAAGCACAACCTCCCTGAAAACGGTATCTGTAACGTCTTCCATGGGAGCCAGCACAAAAAAGGGGTTTTGAAGGGTTTTCCAGAAGTCAGTCAAGGCAGGAATGCTTTTAAGCAACCTTAAACAAAGGCAGGCAGTGAATGTTCAACTTCCGCAGGTACGACAGCCTAGCAGACCTTATAGGTTTTCCTGAGTTTTTTATAATGGCGCAGGCCATCCTCATTGGCAATACCACGAATAAAATTATCTATCATGACATCGTAAAGAACCCTGAAAGAAAATTTCTCGGGCGGGAAAAAATCAGGATTATGCAGATCCAGAAGCCGGCTGATATAAAGACGGGAAAGCAGTTCAATGCTCAGGTCTTCGCGGTACATCCCCTGGCGGATTCCTTTCTCTATATTGATCTTCATTTTTCCGAAAATAAAATCAACCCGTTGATCAATGTGATAGCGATATATTTCAGGATAAAGTGCTTTCAGGTCGTGAGTAACGCTGGGCGTAAGTTCAAGAAACCGGTTACTCATTGCCTGGCTCACAATCATCAATATCTCGATGGCATTGGTATCTTCAAAATTATTCTCGTCAAAAATTGATCTGAATGAATCGCGCTCATATTCAAGCAACTTCTCTATCAGGCTGGATTCATCGCTGAAGCAGAGGCTCAGTTCTTTGCGGTCAATTCCGAGGTATTTACTTACCAGATCCAGATTTAATCGTTTTACTCCGCTTTTCAGCGATAATTCCCTGACTCCGGACAAGATACGGCGTAGATTTTCTTCCATCAATAATAAGGCAACTTTTGGGGGTCGGCTGTCTGCGAAAATACAAAAATTATCATAAGCCAAACCAGGCTGAATCAGGGGGAGTATACAATTTTAAATATCGAAGAGGATGCTCCTGTATTGAGCCGCAACAGGTACACCCCGGGCCTGAGGACTCCCCTGCCGGGATCAAGGTGCTCGAGGTATTTGCCGGCCGGAAGCAGCTGATTCTCCATAATACTGAGCACTTCCCGGCCAAAGAAGTCATAGAGCGTGAGGCTTACTGCGGAAAAATCCTCTAAACGGAAGGAGATGGCTGAACTACGGCTGAATGGATTGGGGGAAACCGTCATGGTTGCAGCCGGTATTAATGATTCTTCAACTGAAGCCCCTACAATATTATCGTCCACAATGGCCGTCAGTATGCTTAGCTGATTTTCGTGCAAACGGGTCCATACCGGCCTGATAACGCCATTCTGAACTGCGATATTGGTATAATCCCCGAAAAATATATTCTGATTCGGGATAAATGGTGTTTCGCTTACCCTGAAATTCAGAAATGATTCTCCTCCATCTTCAGAAACAGCCAGGTAAACATCTGTATTCTCGTCCGGGTAATTTCTTCTGTCATAAAAAACAAACCAAAGATTACCGTTGGATTGATCAATAGTCATCCATGTAAAGAACTGGTGCTTCCCGGGTTCATCGTCGTTAACCCGTATGGGCAGGCTCCAGGTGAGTCCTCCGTCGGTGGATTTTGCAAGCCAGATGTCAGTATCATCTGTTCCGTTGCGCTGATCTGACCAGTTTATATAAATTGCCCCCCGTTCAGGGCCATTGCTGACATCGCAACAAGTTACGGGAAGACCGTTTGCCCGGTAGATGCCGGGGATACTGTAATTCCAGCCACCGGGCTGATCGCTGACAAAAATATCCCGGTCAAGCCAGGTATTGCCGCCGTCTGTTGACCGGTCAAACATGATGCCCCCGGGGCCCGCCCATGCAACATAGATTTCTCCATCAGGGCCGTAGGCCGGAACCGCCCCTTCGACAGTATTGTCGCCATCAATGCAATCACCGGCCACCCGGTTAAGCCTGACAGGTTCGCTCCAGCTTCCTCCCTGATCCATGGATTTGGAAAACCTGATAATGCTGCTGTCGTTGGGATTCAGGCTGCCATATTCATCAAACTGGGTCCATGTAAGGCAGATTTCATTGGTAAACGGGTTAACTGCAGCCCATTCCTTGTCCTGGGCTTTATTTCCGTCGAGCCCTATGCCTTTGCCATTGGTCCAGGTAGCTCCGTAATCAGAACTTTTCTGGCATACTATCTGATCAATCCAGGCTGGTCCGGGAGGATTTGAAAGATGGAAAAAGTAATAATTGCCAAGGGTGTCAATTACAATACATGGATCTCCCCAAACGCCCAGAGTTGACGAAAACAGCCTGCCCTCGCTCCAGTTATAACCCCCGTCATCAGAAACATAATAAGTGTCAATATTGACACCAACCATCATGCGGTCGGGATTCTTCGGATCAATGTAAATGGATGGCTCGTTGGGATCTCTTAAATTGCCCAAAAGAATATTCTGATGTTGGGCAACTCCGAAATACCAGCTAAAAATGAAAGCGAGAAATAAGAACTTCCGATTGATCATGATTGTGTATTTGCCTGATTCAAAATTAATCAGAATTCATACATACTGCATCAAAAACCTTCAGTGTTGTGTATGTTTGCAGAATAAAACCCGCGAAACCAAACCTGTGAGACAACTTCAGCAAAAGCACTGAGCCATGAAAATGAAAAAACCTGAAATGCACTGGCAGATACTAATCGCATTGATAGCCGGGACTCTTTTTGCAGTATACTTACCTGATCAGACGGTGTGGATCAGCTGGATGGGAGACCTCTTTCTTAAGCTGCTCAAGATGGTGATCATCCCACTGATTGTCAGCTCTATAATTACAGGAATTGCCGGAATCGGAACCCCCGAGAGTCTTGGAAGGTTGGGCTTGAAAACCGTTGGGTTTTATTTTTTCACAAGTTTTCTGGCGATTATTCTGGGGCTTACCCTGGTAAATCTCATAAAACCCGGAGTCGGGGCTGATTTATCCTTTGCTGTAACAATGGAGACCCTGCCTGCTGCGGATCAATCACTCGGGCAGTTGCTTATAGGGGCTATACCCGAAAACATATTTAAATCCCTGTCTGAGGGGAACATGTTGCCTGTAATCTTCTTTTCCATGGTGTTTGGTTATTTTGCAAATCTGACCTCAAGCGCTCATCAACAAGTCATCCACCGCTTCTTTAATTCAGTTTTTGAAGTTATGATGAAAATAACCATGGCAGTAATCAGGCTTACTCCTCTGGGTGTTTTTGCCATTATTGCCACTGTAATTTCAAGATATTCCGGGGATGCGAATTCCCTTACGCAGATTTTCTCACGAATGGGCCTGTATATGCTCACTGTGCTGATGGCGTTATTCATTCATGCCTTTTTCACACTGCACCTTGTGATATGGATATTTAATCGAATTAATCCTCTCCGGCATTTTAAAAATATGTCAATCCCTTTACTGACGGCCTTTTCAACTTCTTCATCGAGTGCAACCCTTCCCTTGACTATGGAAGCTGTAGAGTATAAAGATGGTGTTTCGCCACGAATCTCAAGTTTCACACTGCCCTTGGGAGCCACGATCAATATGAATGGTACCGCGCTTTATGAGTGTATTGCCGCTATTTTTATTGCTCAGGCTTATGGCATTGATCTTACAATAGGGCAACAATTTATTGTAGTAATCACTGCCCTGCTTGCGGCTGTTGGTTCGGCAGGGATTCCTATGGCTGGTCTTGTAATGATGGCCATTGTTCTGAAAGCCGTAGGTCTGCCACTTGAAGGGATTGGACTGGTTCTGGCGGTTGACAGGATACTCGATATGTTTCGCACCGCTGTAAATGTTTATGGAGATACCTGTGCGGCTGCCGTGATTGCCAAATCAGAAGGTGAAAAACTGAATGTGTAGCCGGATTATAATATAATCGGCAGATTGATACGTACGCGTGTTCCTGCCGGGTTGCCCTGCTTATCAAATAAATCAGTATAAATAATCTTCATTTCAATTCCATAAAGGCTATTCAATAAACTTAGCCTCGATTCCACGATCGAAACGCCCAGGGATTTATGATTTTTGTCGTTAAGCGCTTTTTCGGCCATAGATTGCGCCCGGCCTTTTCCATTATCTTCTACAGTGCAGATTACTTGATTACCAGTTTCATTCAGTTTCAGGTCAACATGGATGTAGCCAGGCCTGTCGATTCCCATAATACCATGCCATATGGAATTTTCAATGAATGGTTGGATCAGGAAAGCAGGGATATAACATACTTCAGGTTCAATTACAGGATCAATATTCAAATAAAATTCAAATTTCTCCTGAAATCTGATTGATTCAAGTTCGAGGTAAATATTCAGGGCTGACACTTCATCATTGAGCGGGACTGCAATCTGTTGTGAATTGTTTAGCATCAGCCTCATTAGTCTGGAAAATTTAGTAAGGTACTGGGAAGATGAAAGGCGATCATTTTTTATTATATATGATTGTATGCTATTCAGGGTATTGAATACAAAATGAGGATCCATCTGCCGCGCAAGGGACTGCTGTCGGTACCAGCTGATATCATTCCTTAGTACAGCTTCATGTCTTATCTGCTTAATCCTGTAAGAATAAAAAAGAAAGGCAAGTACAGATGCTGCCAGAACCAATATAGTAATAAACCACCAGGTTTTCCAGATGGGAGGCTTAATTATAAAGCTGATGATGGCTGGTTGACTACTCATCAAGCCATCAGAATTAACGGCCATCACTTCAAAATGATACTTACCCGATGGTAAAAATGCATATTCAACCTGCGAATTGGTCGTACTCACCCAGTCTTCGCCCAACCCCTTTAATCTGTATTTATAAACCAGATTACCGGCCTCACGGTAAGAGATACCTGTAAATCTGATGGAAATAAAATTCTGGTTATGCCTGAAAGAATAACCAGTCCTGACGGGCATATCCTCTTCCATTACGGTGAATCCATTAATATATATGGGAGGCGGATCATTAACAGGTCTATAATCTTTATGGTTGAAAACTGTAAGGCCTTCATTTGTAGCAATATAAATGAATTCCTGATTCCCAGCTATTTGATTAATTTCATTAGAGATAAGCCCATGTTGCTTGGAGAACATGAGAATCCTCATTTCATCTGTACCCACTTTGGTAAGATCCAGACAATTTAAACCATTATTGGTTGCAATCCAAAGAAGGTTGCCGGTAATCAGGAGCGAAGTAACAGAATTACTGGTAAGGCCATGAGAACTGTTCAGATAAATGGCAGTATCATTAGTAAGTACAAGAACACCAAATCCTTTGGTTCCAAATACTTTAATTTCATCGTTATTAGTTGTTACTATACTTGTAATCCGGTTCTTCAGCATAGGATCTAGTGCGCCCAAATATTCAAATTTCCTATCTGTAAATTGCCACAATCCACTCGTTGTTCCAAGCAAAAGTTTTGATTTCCCATGCTGTGTAACTGTTTCGACCCTAAGTTCAATACCATCATCTAAAAATGAGTTATAAATAACTTGTCCATCCTCCAATATAGAAAGACCTGCGGCTTCTCCAAGATAAAGCTTTCCATTTTCATCGGAAAAAATATCTTTGATATTAAAAACCTTTCTGCTATTAATATCAGAAGTCTTATAATATTTATGATTATTGTCATATTTAGATACTTTTTCCCAATCGTATAAATATAAATACTCATTAGTTCCTATCCACAGCTTTTCATTAATTCCCTTTTCAAGAGCATATATTACCGAATTAGGACGATCAGAAATCTTTACCTTAGATATAACATTTCCTTGTAATATATTGATATAAGAATCGTTAGTTCCGACCACAATTTTACCACCTGAAATTGAAAGGCAATTAATTTTATTGTTGCTTAATCCATCTGACACCTGAAAGCTGTAAAAACTTTCCGAAGCTAGATAAAACACCCCATTTTCAAGGGTTGAAAACCACCTGCCTCCTTCGTTATCAATAACCATGGATGAAATGGATAAGCTTTCCAAATATTTATTCAAAGGCTCACTTTGAATATTTCCATCATTATAAACAGAAATACCTGATTTATCTTTTCCAACCCATAAATTGCCCTTCTCATCCAGATTCATCCAAAATATCCTGTCTTCAAGATTCTCAATAATATAATTACCATCGGGCCAAAGCTTAACAAGAAGTTCATTGTAAGCAAAATAAACTTCACCCCGATTTCCCTTTAAAACCAGCAGATTCCCAAACGAATAGGTCCGGGAACGCCATATCTCAACTTCTTTTGATATCTCTTTTGTATAGACTTCTGCCATTAATATATCATCCGAATTTTCACCGGATTGATAAATAAAAAGATGATCTTCGATTTCCAAAATACTGATCCCTTCAAAATTCTTAGTTCCTCCTTGTATATAATTGACTTTTCCCGAAGGCATAATATTAATTACAGAAGCCTTCCTGTATAATGTAAAAAAAATTCCCCCATCACGGTCAACTTTAAATGACTTTTTAACAGGCACTTGTCCCTTGCCGGTGAGGCTTCTTAAAACA
>JAMLHF010000048.1 GCA_023957275.1 Lentimicrobium sp.
CACTTGGTAAGAAATTTTTCAGTAAACAAATCAAGATGAGTGATTTTCTTGTTGTTTTCGTCTGCTAATTGATAAATCGGTAAAAATTGTTCGTCTGCATTAAATTGAAAATGTTGATTCTTGTTATTTGCAAAATAGTAAGTGTTGGTTCTGTTACTTACAATGAACAACTGCATAAAACAAAGCAGTGAATTTCCGTAACCATTGCCAGGCTCGTTTTTGTATTCTACAATTTGCTGCATTGCTTTTCTCGGAGAAATGTCCAAGTTCTTCAACTCGATTTGAACAACTGGCAATCCGTTAATCAGCAAAATAATGTCATAACGCTGATGGCTATTTTCTGTATTAATGCGTAACTGACTGATAACTTCAAAGTCATTCTTGCACCAATCTTTGATGTTTACCAATGTATAATGTAAAGGTGTTCCATCTTCACGTTGAAAATATTGTCTTTCGCGTAAGAGTTTTGAAGCAAGAAAGACATCGGGGTTTATGATTTCTTCTCTAAGTCTTAAAAACTCGTTATCTGATAAGTGTACACGGTTGAGTTCTTCAAATTTGGTTTTGAAGTTTTGCTCAAGCGTTTTTCTATCCACTATGTCAGGTCGATGGATGTACTTAAGCCCCTTTAGTTGCTCTATTAGATTTTCCTCTATTTGGTTTTCCTTATTCATTATTCTTCTTTCAATAAATCTTTAGGATTAACATCCAATATTTTTGCTATCTCATAAAGAACCTCAAGCCTTGGTTGCTGTCTATTTTGCACATAAGAGTTGACCATATTGTAACTCTTTCCCAACTTTTCAGCCAACCAAGTCTGCTTGATTCCTTTCTCTTCAAGCACTTCTTTAATTCGATTCATTTCTATCAAATTATTTTCAGCTAAAATACATATTTATCTCAAAAAACAAGATAAATTTATCAAGTTGCACCGTGAGCGTTGGCAAGATTGCACTCTTTGGCAAAGCTTTGGGTGGAGCGTTGGCTTGTGGGGCTTTGCCAATGTGTGCAATGTGGGTGGGGTTTCTTTCTTTTTTTGCGGGGGGAAGAAAAAAACAAAATAAATTTCCATCAAATTTGCACTGTCCTGTCAAAAAGCTAAATCCTTTCTATTTTCAATTTATCACTATCGTTTCTGTCTGGTCGTCTGTCTTTTTACACTTGTTGCCAACGGTTTGCAGCTATGCCCAGTAGCCGCTTAGCGGAGTTTGTCTCTGTCCAATGGTACAATGTTTCTGCGGGGTAAAATGTTTCAAGTTGCTCTTTCATAGGCTATTGGGCATAGGTGCTGTTATGGGTAGGCAATCTTTTTATTCACGCTTTGCGAAGTAATATTTCAAGCCAATCTGAAATAGAATAGAGTTCGACATATTTCTGGTTGCATATACTGTTCCGGTTTCCGAATAATGAGTAATTGTTTCGTAATATGACGGATTGAAATTTGCAATATAGCTGCATTTCAGGTAGATATCTGCTTTCTCTTTAAAACGATAACCTGACGAAATACCTGGCTCAATACTGAAATTAATCTTTGATGGGATATAGCCATAAGCTCTCGTAGAATCAGATCCGGTGGGAATATAGCTATTATCCCCGGGAAACATAGAAACATTTTCGCCCCATCCCATCATTGGCTGATTTTCAGAATAATCACGCGAGATCATAACATTAAACCCAATTTCAGGCTTGATAAATATTTTATTCTGAGCTACTAAAAACTCCTTTCCAAAGCGTAGCGGAATCAGCCAGCTTTCTTGTCCGCTACTCATTGAAAGCGACTTACTTACTTCCGAAGTACTGTAATTGAAATCGACCAAAGGGTGAGAAGAAGACAAACCGTAAAACCCTGTTTCAACTGTATATGAATCATATTTGAACCCAAAATAACCTCCGAAAATTCCGCCAATTGAGGCTTGGGTTAATGTATTAGCTTTGCTGTTCACATAATTATATCTTTCAAACAATCCGCCATTTTCATAGCCAAGGTAAAATCCGTTTTGAGCTATACCTGCCATTGAAAGTAGAAATGTGGTCACGATTACAAATAATTTTCTCATGTCTATTAGTTTTAGATTACTTTTTTACCAAACTCATTTTCTGTTGAAAAATTGTCCTGTCTTTTTTGCTTACCCATAACGTTCCGCGTATATGATTAGGTGCGGATTGCGGGATGCTTTCCTGTCGAAAAGCACCGAGGCTGATGCGGGAGATAATGCTGATTATCAGCACCGAAACCGCACTTAATTATATACGCTGTTGGCAACTGGGCTTTTTTACATCCAAATTCAGACTATTTATTTCTTCAAATTTAAAAAAATATTTCCTACCTTTGTGCGGTTATTTCCAATAAATTATACAACAAATGGCAAAGCCTTGGATAAAATAATAGGGTAATTCTCAAAATACCCACATTTTTTTAGATAGCTCTTCTCAGTGCTATCCATTTATTGTTGTATAATTTAATCAAGTTTATTTCATGGAGAACCAAAAATGGTTTAACACCTATATATTTATATGGGCTGGGCAATTTGTTTCAATGTTGACAAGTTATGCAGTCCAATTTGCTATTGTCATATGGCTTAGTCTGGAGTATCAATCCGCCGAGGTTTTAGCATATGCAGGTATAGCTGGAATGTTGCCACAAGCTATTATTGGCCCGTTAGCAGGGGTATATATAGACCGTACTAATCGAAAACGTATCATGATTCTTTCTGATACTTTCATTGCTGTATGTGCTATTGTCTTGATATTTATCCTTAACAAGGAAACGGTAAATCTTGTATGGATTTATATCATGTTAGGTTTACGTTCGGTTGGCAATGCCTTTCATTCACCGGCTCTACAAGCTTTGGCTCCGCTAATTGTGCCTAAAAAAGAATTGCTAAGAGTTGCTGGTATTAATCAAATGTTACATTCGATTTGTAGTATTGGTGGTCCTGCACTTGGTACAGTGGCAATTGCCATATTGCCTATTTCAAATGTTTTGTATCTTGATTTGATTGGAGCATTACTGGCAATTTCTTCGCTTATGATGGTAAGAATACCACAGACAATAAAAGGTTCTAAATTTTCTGTTCATACAATATCAACCGAATTTATAGATGGGTTACATATCGTATCTAAAAATAGAGGTTTAAGTTACCTTTTTCTTTATGCCATGGCTATCACCTTTGTCATCATGCCTGCTGCAATTATGTTCCCACTACTGACAACAGGACATTATGGAGGAGGAAAATGGGAAATGGGCCTTGTTGAGATAGTTTGGGGGGGAGGCATGCTGATTGGTGGAGCTGTTTTAGGCTTGTTCAAAGTTGGGATGTCAAAGATTGTATTGGTTAATTCAATGTATATCATATTGGGGTTAACATTCCTTCTTAGCGGAGTTTTCCCAAAAGAATGGTTCATTGGATTTGTTCTGGTAACAGCAATTGGAGGTATTGGTTTATCTGTTTTTTATGCATGTTTTACTGCTATTGTCCAGATAACAGTAAAACCTGAAATGCTGGGACGAGTCTTTTCTCTTTATTACAGTTTGGCGGTATTGCCAAGTATAATCGGTTTATTGTTCACAGGCGTGATTGCAGAAAATATAGGTATAAACATCACTTTTATCATAAGTGGATGTTTGGCTATCGTTATTGGGTTGCTTTCGTATGGCTCTGAGAAACTTATGCAGTTAGGTAATAATTTAAAAAAATAAAACAAATGAAAAATACAGACATTCAGAAACTTGCAGAAAGACATGGTTTAATGCTTTCAGACAAGATGAAATTCAACGAAATGGGAATAGATTTCAAGGTTGGTTTTGCAACAGACAAAGATGAAAATCAATGGCTGTTGCGTATTCCCAGAAGACCCGATTTGGGTAAGCAGATTGCAAAGGAAAAACTAATTCTACAGTTAGTTTGCAAACATCTCACTGCGCAAGTTCCAGATTGGAAAATTGCGAACGAAGAGCTGGTAGCGTATCCATTATTGGATGGAAAACCCGCTTTGACTTATGATGCTGAAACTTATGAGGTTTCTTGGAATATGGATAAAGATAGTCCAAACTACATTCAGTCATTGGCTAAAATTTTGGTGCAACTCCATGCTATTCCGAAAGAAGAAGTTGTTCTGAATGGATTGGAAGTTACTACACCTGAAAGTCTGAGAAGCGAGATTTCCGAACGATTACGCTTGGTAAAATCCGAACTGGGCATAAGTAATGATTTAGAAAATCGTTACAAAAAGTGGTTGGATAATGATACACTGTGGCCGAACTTCACAAAATTCATTCATGGTGATTTGTATGCAGGACATATTCTAACATATGCCGATGGTAATGTATGTGGAATTATTGACTGGTCAACAGCCCGAATCAGTGATATTTCCCAAGATTTTTCAGGACATCTCACTGTTTTCGGAGAAGAAAGTCTCAAGTCTTTAATTTCAGAGTATGAAAAACAAGGTGGCAAAATATGGAATATGATTTTTGAGCAGGCCGTTGAGCGAGCTGCGGCTGCACCCTTGGCTTATGGTTATTTTGCTGTTGAAACACAGGATGAAGTCCATATAAACGGTGCTAAAGTCCAGTTAGGTGTTCAGCGATAATCGTGATTAACTTTTTATTATTTAGGGCTGGTCTTATTTTTTGACCAGTCCTTTTATTAATCGAAACTTAATCTTTTTTCCTGGGGTTGATGTGTGTCGCTCTTAGCCTTGTTGCCAACGAGTGCATACCCTCAACTAATCCAGGGAATTTAATCAGCTCTTAAGCTTAGGCTTAACTTATTGTCATTCAAGACCAAATTTAAAAGATCACTTATACTATTCTCACTTTTAAACGCTTATAAGCGTTTGGAATTGCTAAGTTATATACGCAACTCAGGCCCAAATGTATAACATTAAAGCAAAAATTGCAATATTCGAAAGGATTGAAACGACATTCGTTCGCTTTTCCGCAAAAGCTGAAATAAAAAGCCCGGGCCTGTTTGCCTTAACGGGAAAAATTCCGGCATCGGGGCGAAGATTAAGCCCTTTTAATTATCCCGGAAAACCGGTAAAAGCCGCTTGAACCACAGGAATTTCAGTCTTTTCTATAATGGTGATTGCGTGAAATGCTTTGTGTAGTAAGAAGGGCAAGTTAAATCCGGAATGGTAAAGCTACAGTCAGCTAACAGGTTAAATAAAGAAAACCTCTGTTATATGCTTGTTACAAAGCACTTACAGAGGTCTTTCCGTACCCCGGGCCGGGATCGAACCGGCACGAGCTCACACTCATTGGTTTTTGAGACCAACGCGTCTACCAATTCCGCCACCGGGGCAAAAGGGCACGCAAAGGTAAGAAAAGTTATTGATTCCGGTGCGAATTTTTCATACTATCGGATAGGATACTTTTTGCCAGGGGCTCCACTTAAGTTTTGCGGGAAAAGGGAGCCCGGGGAACGATTCTGCCGGTTTGGAGGATCGCCGGGGCTCTGGTTCTTGTCAGAAAATTCTAACCGGTAACAGGCGGGAATGCCGGAACATGCTGCAGGCGCCCTGCCGGTAATTCCTGTTGATCCCTTGCCGGAATTGCTTATCTTGCTGCCACGTTCCGGTGATGTCGGACGGATCAAGGTCTATTACGGTTATTTGAAAAATTTAAATACTGATACCATGAGAAGAATCAAGTTGATTATTCTGATTTTTGCCCTTGCCCTGCCGGCCTGCAATTCCGGTCACCAAAAGGAGCAGTCAACAGATTTTTCGTCCTTTTTCCGGGTACAAACCGGTAAGCCGGTTACCCTGGTGCTGGCCTGTTACAAAACCACCCTGCGCGCCGGTCATGGCGAGGAAACCCGCGTCAGGGTGAGCGTGGCCGACAGCCTCGACCGGGAAATCACGGATGCGGAACTTCCATTCCGGATTTCAGTCACCGGGGATGCGAACCTGCTGGATGCCGGCCGCAACGAAATAACACCCATCAGCCGGGCCGATACCCTTACCGTATGGGAGGCTTCGCTGAACAGGGGCGTATGCGAATTTGTGCTGATCGCGGGCAATACGCCCGGAAAGTTTAAAATTGAAGCCAGTACGGAAGGCCTTTGGCCGGCTTCACACGAAATCCACCTGCTGCCGGCCGGTTTTCAGCTGATGCAGCCTGCCGTTCTTCCGCTTCCGCCCTCTCCCCACATACGCCCCCCGATGATCGGCGCCGATATCTCGTTTCTCCCTCAGCTCGAAGATGAGGGGATGAAGTTTTATGACAACGGCGTTGAAACGGATGCCATTGAATTGCTGAAGAGCCATGGATTTAACTATATCCGCCTGCGTATTTTTGTGAATCCGGAGCATGAAAAGGGCTATTCTCCGGGCAAAGGTTACTGCGGATATGATCAGACGCTTGCCATGGCAAGGCGGGTGAAAGCGGCCGGGTTAAACCTGCTGCTTGATTTTCATTACAGCGATTACTGGGCCGATCCCCAGCAGCAATACAAACCTTCGGCCTGGGAGGGACAGGACTTTGAAAACCTGACAGCCAGTCTTCGTAAATACACCGCAACGGTCCTTGCAGGCCTGAAGGCCCAGGGCACGCTTCCGCAGATGGTGCAGGTGGGCAACGAGATCAACCATGGCATTGTATGGCCCGAGGGTCATATCGGTAACCCGGATCAGCTGGCCTCACTGCTGAAAGCAGGCGTGGAAGCCTGCCGCGAAGCCGACCCGTTCATGCCTGTGATGATGCACCTGGCGTTGGGAGGGCAAACGGAAGAAGCCGTTTTCTGGTTTGACAATATGCTTGCCCGCGGGGTGGACTTTGATATAATCGGTCTTTCATACTATCCCCGCTGGCACGGCACCCCCGAAGACCTCTCACGCACCATGCATACACTTGCGGAGCGCTTCGGCAAGGATATCAACGTCGCGGAATACAGCGCCTTTAAAAAGGAAATTCACGATCTTGTGTTCAGCCTGCCCGGCGGCAGGGGACAGGGCGCCTGCATCTGGGAACCGCTCAATACCTGGAGGCGGCTGTTTGATGACAAAGGAAACGCGCTGGATGAAATCCGTATATATGACAGCCTTGCCGCCCGGTACCTGAGGTGATGATCGCTGATCTTGCAGCCGTTCCGGCGATGCTGGCGGATTTTTACCTAATTTTGTAAACCGCTTAACGAACTCATTACACCATGTATAACAACAAAAGATCAGCGATATATCTGCCAATTGCCTTTGCCCTGGTACTTGTTGCCGGCGTTTTTCTGGGCGCTTCCCTGGTAAAGGTTAATTCAACCGATCAGAACCTGATTCAGCGTATCCAGAACCGCAACTTCGACCCGGTTGATAATGTCATCAAATACATTCAGCAGGAATACGTTGATTCGGTGAATGTGGATAAACTGAGGCAATCGGCCATTACGGGCATGCTTTCCGATCTGGACCCTCACTCAGGTTTTATCACAGCCGAAGAGTTTAACGAGGTGAATGATCCGCTGCTGGGCAGTTTCGACGGCATCGGTGTGCAGTTCAGGATGGAGAATGATACGGTTTACATCATCAACGCCATTGCCGGAGGTCCTTCCGAAAAGGCCGGAATTCTGGCAGGCGACAGAATTGTTAAAGTCGACGGAGAGGTTATTGCCGGGGTGAATATGTCGACAAATGATGTGATGAAACGCCTGAAAGGCGAACGGGGCACCCGGGTAAACGTCAGTGTGTTCCGGAGAGGGTTTAAGGAACTGATACCATTTACGATAACGCGTGATGTCATCCCGACATACAGCGTCGATATCTCTTTTATGCCCGAACCCGGCATCGGATATATCAAGTTATCCAAGTTTTCGGCCACCACCGCCGAAGAGCTGACCAAAGCGCTATCCGGACTGAAAAGTGAGGGAATGGAGAGCCTGATTCTTGACCTGAGGGGGAATTCGGGAGGATACCTTCAGACGGCCATCTCGGTTTCGGATGAATTTCTGGGAGAAGGGAAGCTGATTGTTTATACGAGCGGGTATAACCGGCCGGCCCAGTATGCCCATGCCACCGCGAAAGGAATATTCGAAAAGGGCAATCTCGTTGTACTGATTGATGAAGGATCAGCTTCATCCAGTGAAATTCTGGCTGGCGCCATCCAGGACAACGACCGGGGCCTGATCATCGGTCGCCGCTCTTTCGGGAAAGGGCTTGTTCAGGAACAGCTGTCGCTTCCCGACGGCTCAGCCATCCGGCTTACGGTGGCACGCTATTACACACCCACAGGAAGAAGCATTCAGAAACCCTATAAAAACGGTCACACGGAAGAGTACGAGGAAGAATTGTATAACCGGATGATCAGCGGTCAGCTTGAAAGCGCCGACAGCATCCACTTTAATGATTCTCTGAGATATACTACCCCCGGAGGTCGCGTGGTTTATGGCGGCGGTGGTATCATGCCGGATATCTTTATCCCGGTTGAGAAAAATGAGAATTACCGTTACTTCAATGAGCTGCTCGGTAAAGGGCTGGTTTACCAGTTCACCTTTGATTATACCGACAATAACCGGCCGGAATTGAAAAAATTCAGGACTTTTGAGGAATTTGACCGGAATTTCAGCATTACCCCGGATCTTTTCAACAGGTTGGTAAAATTTGCCACAGAAAAGGGTGTTGAACCTGATCCCAAAGGCATTGCCTTTGTCCGTGCGGAACTGGAGAACCTGATGAAGGCGCTGATTGCGCGAAACCTTTTTGATGAAAAGGGATTCTATCCCGTCTATCTGCGTACGGATAAAACCTACCACAAAGCGGTTGAAGAGATCAGGAAACAACAACAATAACGTTGGTCGCGACCCGGGGCCTGACTTCTCCGGGAGGTAATGACTTCATTTCAGAAAAAATCGTCTTTGCTGACTGACTTTCAGCTGACGGCCTCAGGCGCAACTACTCCACGGTAACGCTTTTGGCGAGGTTCCGGGGCTGATCCACGTTGCATCCGCGCATCAGGGCTATGTGGTACGACAACAGCTGAAGCGGAATGGTAGCGATAAGGGGGACCAGCATCTCCTCGGTTTCAGGAACCTCAATGATGTGGTCTGCCAGGGCTTTCACGGTTTCATCGCCTTCGGTGACAATGGCAATGATCTTACCTTTCCTGGCCTTCACTTCCTGAATGTTCGACACCACTTTCTCGTAGGTGCCCTTGTTGGTGGCAACCACAACCACCGGCATCTCTTCGTCGATCAGCGCGATGGGGCCATGTTTCATTTCCGCTGCCGGATAACCCTCGGCGTGGATATAGGAGATTTCCTTCAGCTTGAGCGCGCCCTCCATGGCAACAGGGAAGTTATAACCCCTGCCCAGGTAAAGGGCATTTCTTACATCCTTGAATACCCTTGCAATCTCAATGATTTTATCATTTACCTTCAGGGTTTCCTCAACCTTGCCGGGAATGTCATCCAGTTCGTGGAGAAGCTGGTTGAACCTCGATTTGGAGATTGTCCCCTTGCTGTCGGCAAGCATCAGCGCCATCAGCGTAAGCAGGGTAACCTGTGCGGTGAATGCCTTTGTTGAGGCAACGCCGATTTCAGGGCCGGCATGGGTATACGATCCGGCATGTGTGGCCCTGGCTATGGATGATCCGACCACATTGCAGACGCCTATGATGGTTGCTCCCTTCGATTTTGCCAGTTCAATGGCGGCCAGGGTGTCGGCGGTTTCGCCCGACTGTGAAATGGCAATCACAACGTCGTCCTCATAAATAACCGGATTCCGGTATCTGAACTCCGAAGCGTATTCTACCTCAACGGGGATGCGCGCCAGCTCCTCAAAAAGATATTCTCCGACCAGTCCGGCATGCCACGAGGTGCCGCAGGCAATGATAATGATGCGTTTGGCATTCACCAGTTTCTGCTGATAGTCGATGATACCTCCAAGCAGCACAATGCCTTCGCGGGCTTTCAGGCGGCCCCGCATGCTGTCGCGGATCGACCGGGGCTGTTCGTAGATTTCCTTCAGCATAAAATGATCAAACCCTTCTTTCTCCAGCGCGCTGAGGTTGATCTCCAGGGTCTGTATATACGGGGTTTTCTCGATATTGGTAATGGTCTTGATCTTTATCTCCTTATTGCGGTGAAGAATGGCTATCTCCTCGTCGTTCAGGTAAACCACCTCACGGGTATACTCCACAATAGGGGTGGCATCCGAGGCAACAAAAAATTCATTTTCACCTATGCCCACAACCAGCGGGCTTCCCTTGCGGGCGGCGATTAAGGTGTCAGGGTCATTTTTATCGATGATAACGATGGCATAAGCGCCAACTACCTGGTTAAGCGCTATCTGAACCGCTTCGGCCAGACTGACTTTTTCATTGATTTCAATATCTTCTATCAGGTGAATCAATACTTCGGTATCTGTTTCACTCTCAAAACGGAATCCCCTGTTGACCAGTTCATTTTTCAATGGGGCGTAGTTTTCAATAATTCCATTGTGAATGATGGCCAGATTTTTGGAATAGGAGAAATGGGGGTGCGCATTCACATCGTTCGGTTCTCCGTGTGTCGCCCAGCGGGTATGGGCGATGCCGATATTTCCCGAAAGGTCTTTATCTTTAACAGCTTCTTCCAATGCCGCCACCTTACCTTTACACTTATAGAGCTTAAGATCACTGTTGAGCACTGCGACCCCGGCACTGTCGTATCCGCGGTATTCGAGCCGGTGTAATCCCTTGATAAGAATCGGATATGCCTGCCTTGGGCCAATATAAGCAACTATTCCACACATAATTTTCGGTTTTAATTCATTAAGTAATAATGACCAGATCAATGATACTTAATCAGATTGTCAGGAAAAAGTAATCGGTTGAGGCATTGGTCATCAAGTGGCCGTATCGGTTTATCACTTCTGCCGGGACTTCATTTATAAACAGAATTTCATCCCTGTGGTTTTAAGGAAGTATCCGGGTCGTTATTTAGGCTGATTTCAGCAATGGATACTTCAGGTTAACCCGGGCAGATACAAAGGTACTGCTTTAAAAAGTACAAATTCAGAATCTGGCCCGGAAATATGTATGCGGATAAGCAATTAAGAAATTTTAAAATGTGGTATATTACTCAACCAGGGTATAATAGATCACGAGTTTCATCCGGTTGCTGCTGCTGGCCGGGCCTTTAATAACAGCCCGGTTTGCGGAAAGGGAGGAACCGGCAATTACCATCATCAATCCGTGATCTTCCGCATCGGGGTAGCGCATTCTGTCCTGAACATATCTGGTGAGGCGGAAACGGTATTCACTGTTGTTGATATATTTACCCCCGAAGTATGCCGAGCCTATGGTTTCGTCGGGCAAAACCACATAAGACCCTGAACTGTTCAGCGACCTGATGGCAATCTGGGCGGGTGGGGCCAGACTGGATTCAGGATCGTCATTGGTAAGTATCAGCAAGGCCTCATTTACGGCAATATTGGCGGTTGCCGGAATATTTTTCAGGTAAGGAATTCTCAGTTTAATTTTTGTCCCGGCCATTGCCTGCAGAAAAATGCGGTTGTTTCCGGCGGTGGTGTCTCCGGCGAGTTGCTGAAGAAGTTCCGGATCAGCGCCCGAATAATTAAAATGGTCGTAATTATTGAAACGGGCGCAGGAAGAGTTGATAGGCAGCCTGATGGATGTTGTATCGGTATCGTTGTGATAATGGATGGTTATCCTGGAAAGATCATCCACCAGGTCGAATGACAGTATTGAGCCGGTTGAGGTTGTGGTGAAAGGATCCACGGTGATGTGCAGACCTTTAAAAACTTCAAGAAAATAGGCATTTGACGAAAGGGTCTCTTCGCCTGCAGACATAATCTTTTCGGCAAATTCCTGAGTGAGCGTGATCCGCAGGTGGGGGGCAACATAGGCGCCGTCAACCGAATCCGCCTCCTTCAGGTTGGGAACAAAAGTTGCTTCACCGATTTGCTGGGGAATCACAGGAACGGTATTGTGAGAGTAATAAGCGGAATCTACGTTGATTGAATCAGCAAGTTCGAAAACCCTTACCGTGTGCTGAGACAAGGAATCGCCGTAGACACCTGAATATTTCAGGGTGAGTATAATAGAATCGGCCACAGGGTTTTCCCCGAAGGACACATTGTTTACCGGCAGACGGTATTGTGTATATATTGATGCCAGCACATTCCCGAATACAGGATCATTCATATATCCCAGAAGATTCGCCGATAACTCATCGGTGCGCAGAGAATCTTCCCTCACCGTATACGCAATAATGGTTGAAGTGTCGGTAAAGCTCAGGTTGAGATAATCGCTGTCGGGTAAAAGGTCTATCCCGATCAGGTCGGGTTCTTTGTTGCAGGAGGCGAGTGACAGCGCGAAAATTACAGCCAGAATGGCCCGGTTGAAGCTGAGTTTGTGCACGTTAAAATCTGATTGAAGAAGTATTGACAAGCAATGCAAGATTAAGGTTTATTCAGATGCTGCAGCCTGGCTGCTCATGATTTTATCATAAAAAATGTTATAAGCGTCAATGAACCTGTCAAGCGGCTGATAAGGCAGCATTGGTTTCCCGGTTTCGTTAATGTAATCAAGCAGCTCGGCATTTACGGTTTCACTGCCCACAATAACGCCGTCGGAAAAATCAATGGCCGTTTTCATTACATTAACGTAAGTCGGCTTCTTGTAGTGTTTGAGATCTTTATTTGTTATTCCGTCAAGCTTGATTTTATTGCCGGAATCCTTGTTCCAGGCTTCTTCAAAATCATCATCGTAGATCGACATCACCACCCTGGTGTCGCTGAAAAGCGGGTTATCACGGTAGGCGCGCTTGATGTAAAGCGGCACAAGACTGGTCATCCAGCCGTGGCAGTGGATAAGATCAGGGGCCCAGCCAAGCTTTTTAACGGTTTCTATCACCCCGCGCGAAAAGAATACGGCACGCTCGTCATTGTCTTTGTAAAACTTGTTGTTTTTATCGCGGAACATAAACTTCCGCTGAAAATAGTCCTCATTATCAATAAAATAAATCTGCATCCTGGCCGACTGTATGGATGCAACCTTTATAATAAGCGGATGGTCTGTATCGTCGATGATCAGGTTCATACCCGACAGACGGATGACTTCATGCAGTTGGTTTCTGCGTTCGTTGATATGCCCGAACCTGGGCATAAATGTGCGGATTTCGCGTCCCCTCTCCTGAATCCCCTGAGGAAGGTGCCTGCCGATATAACCCATCTGGCTGTCCCTCAGATAAGGTATAATTTCCTGAGAAACAAACAGTATCCTCGCTTTTTCCATAATAAAAACTGTTATTGTCGAAATAATGTGCAAAATTAGCAAATTAAATCCAATCTTTTATTTTTAGCTGATTATTATTCACTTGTTAATCAGGGCAAAACAAGCCGGCAGCCATGGTACTTGTTGTTTATCTGATTTTTTAATAATTGATTTTCAGGGAGATATTAATTCATTCTCCCCGGCTGTATAAATTTAATAATAATGTATTTTGTATATGATTAGCGCAATCGTTTGCGAAAGCCGGAGGCTTATTTATAATGATTCTAAGTTAATGGGTTGATAATGATTTATATAGACATTGAATTTTCTTTGCGGTTTTTAACCGAACAGCACAAATAGTTATAAATTTGCCGCGCCTGAGTCAATTCAGGACAGGATAATTGATTTATCCGGGTTTACTAAAAGATCTTTAAACACTGATAATTCTACGCTGATGCATAAAATCGAAGCTCACCCGATTCTCGAGATCAAGGAATCAGAAAAAGTAACTTTTACCTTTGAAGGAAAACAAATTACCGGGGAAAAGGGATTTACCATTGCTGCCGCGCTTCATCAGGCCGGATATCCGGTGCATAGTCATAGTCTTAAGAACCGGGAAAGAAGTCTCGAATGTGGTATCGGAAAATGCGGTGCCTGCGAAATGCTGGTCGACGGACAAATCAGGCGTATTTGTATCACCCTGGTCGATAATGTCAAGCAGGTCAGCGAAATCCCGCATGATTTCAGCCCGGCCATGGTGGAGCCGGATAAAAAAAATCCGAACCGGGTATTCAAAACCGTTGTTGCCATCATTGGTGCAGGGCCTGCCGGACTTGCCGCCCGCGAAGAGCTGAACAGACACGGGGTGGACAATATCGTTATCGATAACAACGACCGGATAGGCGGACAGTTTCTTATGCAGACCCACCAGTTTTTCTTTTTCGAGAAGGAAAAGAAATTCGGCGGCATGCGCGGGTTCGATATTGCCCAAACCCTTGCCGGGGAGGATCATTCAGGTATTTTCCTGAATTCTACCGTTTGGGACCTGCTCGAAGGGAAACGCATCGCGGTAAAGAACATCAAAACGGATGAAATTTATTATGTCGACGCTGAATATATGGTTGTTGCCACCGGTGCCGTCCCGTTTATGCCTGCCTTTGAGAATGACGATTTACCGGGTGTTTATACCGCCGCGGTCGTGCAGAAGATGATGAACACCGAGTTTACCCTTCTCGGGAAGAATATCCTTACTGTAGGGGCCGGAAATATCGGCTATCTTACTTCCTATCAGTTGATGCAGGCCGGTGCCAATGTTAAGGCCATTATTGAAGCGCAGCCTTCCGAAGGCGGGTTCCCTGTTCAGGCAAACAGGGTGCGCCGGCTGGGGATTCCGGTGATCTTGTCGCATATTCTGCTTAAAGCCATCCCCAACGAAAACCACGACGGAATTACCGGGGCGGTGGTTGCCGAATGCAGGGACTTTCAGCCTGTTCCGGGAACCGAGAAAGTGATTGAAGGCATTGATGCCATCAATATCTGTACCGGTCTGGTGCCCGACGACCAACTACTTATCAAGGGCAATGAAGTCTTCGGCAGGGCCTGCTTTGGCGCAGGTGATGCCATTCGCATCGGAGAGGGAACCAGCGCCGTACTCAGGGGTAAACAGGTGGCCTTTGAAATCATGAATGAGATCGGAACCAGGTTCAGTTACGATGAGTTTCTGAATATTTCCAAGGAGTATATCGATTCTCAGCAACATCCGGTAAGGGTGATTGAAAAGCCTTTTGAACCTTCGCCTGAACGTCTGGCAGCCAAGCCTTTTGTGCAGATCGACTGCCTTTACGGATTTGCCTGTAATCCTTGCGAATTCGCTTGTCCGCATGGTGCCATCACAAAAACCTCTACCAGCACTGTACCTCGGATCGACTTCGATAAGTGCATAGGCTGTATGGATTGTGTTTATCAGTGTCCCGGACTGGCCATTTTCGGCTATCATACCGCCAAGGACTGGCTGTTTATGCCAATTGAATACCATGCAGAGGAGAAATCTGAAGTATTTCTTGTGGACAATAACGGAAAAATCCTGGGCGAAGGGATTATTGAAAAGATACTGAAGAAACCAAACAAGACCAATATTGCCAGGGTGAAGGCCACCACCATTCACGGAAGTGAACTGATCGGTGTCAGGGGATTTATCGTTAAGGAGAAATATCCTGAACCTGTAAGCATGACCCCGGTTGAATACAGGAAAGAGGAGGAGATGTACGTTTGCCACTGCGATGACGTTACCCTGGGCGAAATCCTTGAAACCATCGGCGACCGGAAGTTTATTTCGGTGGATGAGGTCAAGCATACCACCCGTCTGGGTATGGGGGCTTGCCGCGGAAAAAGGTGCATCCGGAGGCTGAAGCAAACGCTCAGGAATTATGATATTTCCATCGTTGGCGACGCCACCCCCCGCGGGCCTTTATCTAACCAGCTTTCGATGGGAGAGCTCTATCCGCGGGATGTTCATGAAGAGGTGTTTATCAGCGGTAACGGAAAAAAACCAAAGGTGGTCAAAGTTAAATCGCTGGTTGCCGGAGGCGGTATCGGCGGATCGGCCCTTTTCAGGTATCTGGCTGAAGCCGGCGAACAACCGGTGCTGGTCAATTCGGGCAGGGGGGCGTCGTGGCGGAATATTGCCGGAGGACGGCCTGCATTCAGTCTTCCCGAAATTGCCGATATCGCCCGCCATAACCTCGAAATTTTCAAAGATCTCCAGAAGATCCATGATGTGAATTTCAGGCAGATCAATTATGTGAATTTTGCCCATGACGAGGCAACCTATAAGGCCCTTGAATCGGCGCGCGCCTGGTCCGACGCTTACATGGTTGAACCGAAAGACTATGCAAAGGAGATTTCATCTTTTATCAATCCGGGACTTGATACTTACATAGGCGCCCAGATTACCCGCGATTGCTGGCAGGCCACCCCCGGTCGCGTGATTGACCTGATCCGCCGGATCGGTATCCGCAATGGAGGTACGGTGAAGGAAGACTGCAAGCTGATTGCGGTGCATCGCGACGGAGACACCTATAAAGTGCTGGTGCAGGATCATGACAAACAATACATTGAGTATCATACGGACGTTTTTGTCAACGCCCTGGGTCCTGAGGCAGCTAAGTTTGCCAATATGCTGGGTATTGAAACAGGCCTTTATCCTGTGAAACATCAGGCCTTTATCACCCGCAGGCTCCCCATGATGGGGTTGCACGGCAGTCCGCTGGATATGATCATCGACCGCAGAAAGTACAAGGGGTTTGTCGCGGTATATGGTCAGCAGCTGGCCGAAACCGGTCAGATTATCGGTTGCGCTTCGCCTGCAGTAGACCCGATGGAGACGGATAAAAACCTGAAGATCAATTCTCAGCAGTTTCTCGAGATTGCTTCCGAGGTTTTTGTAAACTGGTTCCCGAATCTTGCTTCTGTCGGCTTCCAGGCGGTTTGGGCCGGTTATTATGTCGAACCACGCATGATTATTGATCCGGAGCTTGGTTTATTTGTCGGACTGAGGGGACAGGGCTTCATGCTGGGACAGTACCTTGCCAAAATATATGTGGATAAGCTTCTGGGAAGACCGGTACCTGATTATATGAAGCGGCTCGCCATGACCGGCGATGGTTTACCCGAGAAGGCCTTTAAGTAGTAGAAGGATTCGCCCGTTATCCTGTTTTACCGGGGAGTTGGTTGCGGCTGAGGAAGATAGCCGGGATTTTTTATTTGGTTATCATAATTTTAATTTCTACTTTTGCACCCCTTAAACCTGAAACAATTTAAGCAGTGGATTACCTGAAACAATTTGTAATTCCATTTGTTGGGTTAAATGCTGGTAATCACAGGTTTAGCTATGTCATTGACGATAAGTTCTTTGGATCGTTCGATTACGGGGAGATCAGGGAAGCCAATGTTCAGGTTGACCTCGACCTGAATAAAATGGATCGGATGCTTGTCCTCAATTTTCAGATGAAAGGGACCATCCGGGTAACCTGCAGCCGATGTCTTGATGAATTTGATCTGCCCGTAGAGGGAATGGAAGAATACTTTATCAGGTTTGGTCAGGCTTACTCGGAAGAAGATGACAATGTGCTCATCATTCCTGAAAATGAGACGCATATAGACATCTCTTCATTGATCTTTGATTACCTGCACCTGATGGTTCCTTACAGGGTGGTTCATCCCGAAAACGAACAGGGTGAAAGTACCTGTGATCCTGATATCCTGAAAAAGCTGAACGAGCTATCAACCCATGGTGAACCGGATAGCCCCTGGGATAAGTTGAAAGAGTTGAATTTTGAATAAATTATAACACCAAAAAAAAACCGAAATGCCAAATCCAAAACATAGGTTTTCAAAAACCAGGACAGCAAAAAGAAGGACGCATTACAAAGCAGTAGCTCCTACGATTACCATTTGTTCAAATTGCGGTGCCTCTGTTCTGTATCATCGTGTTTGCAACGAGTGTGGCTATTATAAGGGCAAACTTGCCATTGAAAAAGCTGCCACAGCTTAAGCATCTGCATATTGCAGTCACGCTTTTCTAACCAAAACAAAGTCAGATGAAAATCGGACTCGATGTTATGGGCGGAGATTTTGCCCCAGGAGCTACCGTTGCCGGGGCCATTCTTGCCCATAAAGAATTATCGCCGTCTGATCGCATTGTACTGATCGGGGAAACCGGGGCCATCCTTGGTGAACTTGAGAAGCATCATGCCGATCCGGCGCTTTTCGACATCGTACATGCACATGATGTGATTGGCATGGGAGAGCATCCCACGCATGCCATTGTGCGTAAGCCGGAATCGAGCATCAGTATCGGGTTTAAAGAGCTTAAACATAAGCGCATTGATGCTTTTGCAAGTGCCGGCAGCAGCGGTGCCATGCTTGTGGGAGCCATCTACAGCGTTAACAACATCCAGGGTGTGATCCGTCCCTGTACATCCACAGTATTGCCCCAGGAAAACGGTGGCCTCGGCCTCCTGCTCGACATCGGCACAAATCCCGATGCCAAGCCTGATGTGATGTATCAGTTTGGGCTGCTCGGAAGTATCATGGCCCGTAATGTTTATAAAATCAACAACCCAAGGGTCGCATTGCTGAACATCGGTCATGAGGAAGGCAAGGGGAATTTGCTGAGCCAGGCAACTTACCAGCTGATGAAGGAAGGTAAGGATTTTAATTTTACAGGAAATATAGAAAGCAGGGATCTGTTTAAAAACAAAGCTGATGTGATTGTTTGCGATGGATTCACCGGCAATATTTTACTGAAGAATATTGAGGGCATGTTTCGCCTGATGATGAAACGCGGTTTAACCGATGATTTTTTTACCCGTTTCAATTATGAAAATTACGGTGGAACACCCATACTGGGGATCAATTCAACGGTAGTGGTCGGGCATGGGATCTCCAATGATATTGCTATCAAGAACATGATACTGCTCGCACGGGATGTGCATCATGCCAAACTTTCACAAAAAATCAAGCGGGCGCTTTCCCGGGTGACAGTTGTTGTAAGAGATTAACCTTTTATTCAGAGTATTTGCCGATGACTAAAATAAGAGCTGCAATTACCGGAGTGGGTGGCTTTGTTCCTGAATATATCCTCTCCAATGATGAACTCAGTCGCATGGTTGACACATCTGACGAGTGGATAATGACCCGCATCGGGATCAAGGAGCGACGGATATTGAAAGGCGAAGGGAAAGGCACTTCTGATATGGGCGCAGCAGCCGTAAGGGAATTGCTCCGCAAAACCAATACAAAACCCGAAGAGGTTGATATGCTTATCTGTGGTGTGGTTACACCCGATATGCTGTTTCCTGCCACTGCAAATATTATTGCCGACAAGACTGACATCAGGAATGCCTTCGGATACGATATGAATGCCGGTTGCTCCAGTTTCCTTTATGCATTGACCGCCGCGTCAAAGTTTGTTGAATCGGGTTCACATAAAAAGGTTATTGTGGTAGGCGCCGACAAGATGTCATCTATAGTGGATTACACCGACAGGGCTACCTGTCCGATTTTCGGCGATGGTGCCGCTGCGGTTCTGCTTGAGCCGGTAGAGGAAGAATACGGCCTGATGGATGCCATGCTGCAGAGTGACGGCGTTGGCCGTATCCATCTGCACCAGAAAGCGGGTGGATCGGTTAAACCGCCTACCCACGAAACCATCGATGCCCGCGAACATTATATCTATCAGGAAGGGCAGGCTGTTTTTAAATGGGCTGTTTCCAAAATGGCAGACGTGTCGGTGGATATGATGAAAAAGCATGGAATTACCGCAGAAACCCTTAACTGGCTGGTGCCCCATCAGGCAAATATGCGCATCATCGAGGCTACGGCCCAGCGCATGGGCATCAAAAGGGAACAGGTAATGATCAATATTCAGCGTTACGGCAACACTACTTCGGCTACCCTGCCGCTCTGCCTGTGGGAATGGGAAAATCAGCTCAGAAAGGGAGATAACATTATCCTGGCTGCCTTTGGCGCCGGGTTCACCTGGGGCGCTGTTTACCTGAAGTGGGCCTACGATGGTGATAAAGTGGCTGAATAGCTGAACTTTTATCCGGATTCAATATTTAATTTTACCGGGCCTGTAATTCGTTACAGGCTTTTTTATACTTTTATTTCAACCGGGGCGGGCCTAACTACCAGTCCCGGAATTTTTAAAATTCTCCGGCATGCATTCGGGAATGGAAATAATACGATTTACTTCCGGTCAGCATGAGCTTACCGAACTTTCGCGCCGGATCAGGAATCAGGTTTTTGTAGAGGAACAGCAGGTACCTGAATCACTTGAATATGATGAATTTGAAGACTCCAGCCTGCATTACCTTGTTTTTCTTGATGGAGAAGCGGTGGCTACCTGCCGGCGACGCGAAACATCCAAAGGCATTAAACTGGAGCGTTTTGCCGTGGGCAGGGAAGCCCGGGGCAGGGGCGCCGGTGCACTGATGGTAAGCCATCTGCTTGAGGAAGTTTTGCCTCTGAATAAGACGGTATACCTGCATGCACAGGTGCAGGTGGCCGGTTTTTACGGGAAATATGGATTTGTTGCGGAAGGCCCGCGTTTTGAAGAAGCGGGGATAGATCATTTCCTGATGATTTACAAAAGGGAAGAGAATGCATGAGCAACTAGTCCGCTTTCACTGAAACATGGAACAGGGTTTCAGACAATTCCAGCTTCCGACCAGCTGCCGTGATTATACCTGCTCACTGACCTGATACCGCATTTTTTAAGCATCTCTTCAGCCTGCCCGAACAACAGGCTGATTTCAGAGGGTTGGTGGGCATCACTGCTGATGGTTACCGGGATGTTCCTCTCGCGTACGATGCGCAGAATGGTCTCGCCGGGAAACAGGCTGTCGCTGCGGCCCTTGTAAATCCCGCGGGTATTTACTTCAACAATTACTTCCTTTTCGGAGATCAGCGCCAGGGTTTCATTTACCAGAGCGTCATACCATTTTTCATCTTCCCTGAACCAGCGGCCCTGATTGTGCATCTTGATTTTGTCCAGGTGCCCGATGATCCCGAAGGATTCATTTTCCAGCATACCGTTGATCTGGTGCCAGTAAGCGGTCACGGCCTTCCGGATATCGCCGTTATAGAACTGTTTAAGCCCTTCATCATAGGTTTCACGCTTTGGACCGTCGATAAACCACAGGTTATCCGGATAGCTGTTCCCTACCAGGTGAACGCTTCCGATAATATAATCAAGGCCGAGCGATTGTTTCAGCTTTTCAAATCCGGTGCTGAGATTCGGGATATAATCGGCTTCGAGTGCCAGCAGCACCTCGATCCGGTCACTGAAGGTTTCGCGCAGTTTCCTGATTTCCGAAGTGTAAGCAGCTTCGGAACCCGGCTTCAGCGCAAAAGTGTTTTCGAAGGGCAATACGGAATGCTCCGAAAATCCGAGCGCGGAAAATCCCTGCCTGATGGCCTCTTCGATATACTCAGCCGGCGCTGCTGAACCATCAGAGTAATGGGTGTGGGTGTGGTAGTTGTGTAAGGTGTTCATGTGTTCAGGTGTTCGGGTGTTCAGGTGTTCAGGTGTTCAGGTGTTCAGGTGTTCAGGTGCGAGGGTGCGAGGCAATGTGTTAATAGGTAAATTTTAAAATCCCGCCGGTTGCGTGACAAGTCGTGGAAATTCAGTTGATCTGTTCCCGGCAAAGTTGCCGCGACGACAAGTTGTGACCTACTGTGCCTATTGTGGTTCAATAAAAAACCATTCAATGGCTGAGGCACGCATCAGAGCCTGTCCCGCCTTTTTGCCGGAAAACACCCGATTTCGGGGGTTTTGGATGTTCTGTTCCCATTATTTTCAGTGCAATGCTCTTCGCCACTTGTCTCTTTCGCGAAGCGGCGGCTTTTGAACGATTGCGATCGGAACGGAACAAGCCGGAGGCCGTCCCACGTTCCTGCAAGCTTTCCGGATTCAAAGTTTTTCAGTTTGTACCTGAAACAAGGGGTGACCGGCATCAACCACCAGGTAAACCTTATCTCCCCGCCTGAGGGTTTCGGTAACCGCTACCGAGCAATGATCGCCTTTTACCGCCTGACTAACAGGTTTAAGTTCCACCCTGATCTCATCCGCTTTACCTTCATATGCGCCTGTAGTGGGTCCTATCACCAGGATATTGTCCCCTGAGTTGAGTGAATGGGTTTCAATCTTGATTTCCGCAACATTCAGCTTTGCAAAAAAATTGACAACCTTCCCAATGTAAACCTTTTTTTGTGTTGCCTGAGAGCCGTAACGCTCCGACCATTCCCCGGTTTTTTCTCCGAGGTAGTAACCGCTCCAGAAGCCCCGGTTGTAAACCTTGTTTACTTCAGCAGTCCACTTTTCAACGTTTTCGAGGGTATATTGCCTGTTTTTCCAGGCCTCCACCGCTTCATGATAGGTCCGGGTAACGGTTTTTACATATTCCGCGGAGCGGCCGCGGCCTTCTATCTTCAGCACGGTTACTCCGGCATCGAGTAAACGGTCGAGGATGGGCAGGGTCATCAGGTCTTTGGGCGACATGATGTATTTATTGTCAATTTCCAGCTCTATCTGGTCATCCACATCCTTCACATGGTATGCCCTGCGGCAGGGTTGCATACAGGCGCCCCTGTTGGCCGATGAATTGAAATTGTCGAGGCTGATGTAACATTTTCCCGAGACAGCCATACACAGCGCCCCGTGAACAAATACCTCAATCTGAACCAGTTCCCCTTTCGGCCCCGCAATCCGCTCTTCACGGATGGCGCGGGTTATGGACTCCATCTGGCCGATGTTTAATTCCCTGGCCAGCACCATCACATCGGCATATTTTGCATAGAATTTCACCGCTTCTATGTTGGTAATGTTGCATTGCGTGGAGATATGAATTTCCACGCCCCGGCTTCGGGCATATTCCAGCACCGAAAGGTCGGAAGCTATGATCGCACTTACGCCGCTGTCTTTGGCCAGATCCACCATTTCGCGCATCAGGGGCAATTCCTCGTCGTAAATAATGGTGTTGAGGGTAAGGTAGGATTTTACCCCGTGCTCGCGGCAGATTTCAGTGATACGGCGGATATCGTCGGGCGAAAAATTGCTGGAGGAACGTGCACGCATATTCAGCTGCCCCGCTCCGAAATATACCGACCCGGCTCCGCCCTGAATGGCTGCCATCAGCGCATCAAACGACCCGGCCGGCGACATGATCTCTATTTCCTGCATCCGGATTTTTTTTGCAAAGGTAGTTTAAATCCATATCCGGCAGAAGGTTCACCAGCTCCGGCTAACTGAAGGTACTTCGCTGACCGGTGCGTAGCTGTCAGAAAGCGGATTTCCGGATATGCCCGGGCAGCCCTTTCCGGATAATTCATCATTAGCTGATAACGGGTTTAGTAACGGATAAAATGCTTAATTAGTCCAATGAAAAGCTGGTTGGATCGGAATTATAAAAAATGTCCTATAATTGCACGACGACACACTTACTTTTAAACTTTAAGCACATTAACAATTACTATCCTGGGTCTGCGACTTAATAAGTTGATGCTGATCAGGTACTAAACCAGCTAAGATTCGAATTTTGATGGACAATCCACGCATTTTAACTGACATACCGGCAGAGGAATTCGCAGCAATCCAATCGCTTGCGGGTATATTGAAATTCAGGCATTTTTTCCTTTTTGTTGCCGATCGTTCAGTATCTGCAGTCAGCATCCGTGAGTTGCTTTTTCAGTATCCCGGCGGCCCTGCTTCACCGGTACCGGATTCCGGACATTTATCGCAGGCCGTTATAAAAGCCCTGTATGGTCCGGTAATCAATGGTAACAGGGAAGTATCCGAAAGCCTCTCCGGACATTTCAGGTTGCCTTTTGAGGATACGATTTTCACGGCATTGATATTTCCCCTCGAAGAGCATACATCGCTGCTGTTTTTATGCGATGACGGAGAGCAGGGAGTACACGGACAGTCTCTTGAACTGCTCATTTCGGTGTGCCGGATGGTGTCGGTATCGCTGCGCAACAAGATCGCCAATTCTTCACTGCTTTTTGAAAAAACAAAGTATAAGCATCTGTTTGCATCGGCTCCGGAAGCGATCGTTATGGTAGACGGTGAAAACAGGATTCTGGATGTCAATCCTGAATTTGAACGCCTCTTTCAATTCAGGGAGCACGAAGTCCTGGGTAAAAAACTTGATGAACTGATCTCGCCCGGCCTGATGCTTGACGAAGCACTGGAACTGACACGCTCAAACTGGGAAGGCCGGAAAGTAATGGTTGAAAGTAAAAGGAGGAAGAAGGATGGCTCCTGGATTGATGTATCCATTATGGGGGTTCCATTCAACAATAATTATGGCCATCAACGGATATTTGGCATTTACAGGGATATCAGCGAAAGGGTTCAAAGTGAGGAACAACTGAGAAACAGGGCTGAATTCATCGAATACATCAGTCGTATCTCTTCGGAACTGATCAATACAGATATATTAAATATTGACGCGTTTATTGAAGAGGCGCTCGAAAGGGTTGCCCGGTTTAACAAGGCTGAACGCGCCTACCTGGTTGGCCTTTCCGAAGATGAATCCTACATCTGCATCACCCATGAGTGGGATGATGACATCCGACAATCGCACCGCTCCAGCCAGTCTTCCATATTAATCAGGGACATTAAAGAGTATTTTCAGAGATTAAGATCCGGTGAGACTTTTCAACTCCGGAGAGATGAAGCCGGTATTATCGAAGGCACAGATGAGCTTCCTTTCTTTTTCGATTTACTGAACATAGAATCCCTGATCAATATTCCGCTCTTTGTGGGCAGGGAGTTTATGGGCTACATCGGCTTTGACATGTACAGCAGGCCCTATCACTGGGATGAGCAAAGTGTGAATATATTCAGTTTAACCGGTCAGATTCTGGTGAACGCACTTTCAAGGAAGAGAACAGAGGAGAAACTGAAAAAGGCGCTGATAAGCGCAGAGGCCTCGGATAAGCTGAAATCGGCTTTTCTGGCAGGCATATCCCATGAGGTAAGAACCCCGATGAACCACATCATGGGGTTTATTGATGTTATCACCGAAGGGGACCCAACACCCGATGAGCGCAGGGAATACCTGCAGATTATGAAAGACAGCGGTACCCATCTGCTCAGGCTTATTGATGATGTAATTGAACTTGCCATGATTGATTCCGGACAGGTTCAGCTGAGAGAGAATATTTGCGACCTGGGACGGTTTATGCAATCGCTGAAGGCGGAATTCGAGAATATCCGCGCATCAATGGGCAAGGTCGCCGTTGAACTGAAGCTTGAAATACCAGCGCATTACCCCGACCTGGTTGTTCAGACAGATGAGTTTAAAGTAAGGCAGATTCTCTGGAACCTGCTCTCGAATGCCATTAAATTTACGCCAGTTGGTAAGGTAACTTTCGGATTTAACATCATCAATGATAGAAAAAGCATTGAGTTCTTTGTGAGCGATACCGGAATAGGTATAGATGCTGCATTTCATCAGGTGATATTTGAAAGGTTCCACCGGCTGGATTCGGGAATATCGAGGCAATATGGCGGTGTCGGACTCGGGCTGCCGATCAGTCAGGGGCTCGCATCGCTCTTCGGGGAACGGATACAGATAGACTCTGTTCCCGGTCAGGGAACTACATTTCGTTTCCGGATTCCGCTGAAATTGAATAATCCAGATACTGCCGGCAGTGTGCCTGTCAGGGAAATCAGAAAGATATATAACTGGAAGGATAAGACCATTCTGATGGTTGAGGACGATCCGGTAAACATGCGCTTTCTGACGGTTCTGCTGACCCGGACGGAAGCAGATCTGCTATATGCCTCCGATGGCAGGGAGGCCATTGAACTGATTACCAGGAATGAAGTGGACCTTGTATTGATGGATATGCAGCTCCCCTTGATGAATGGGTACGAAGCTACCCGCAGGATCAGGGAGATTAAGCCGGATTTGCCTGTAATCGCGCAAACAGCCAATGTAATGGCTGAAGACAGGGACGAATGCCTTGAGGCCGGCTGCAATGATTACATTCCCAAGCCCATTGATAAAAATGTACTTTACCATAAAGTGAACCGCTTCTTATTCGGCAAGGGCGATGAATCAGCGGATTAATCCGGTTCAGTTGTCGCTGGCATACCACTCTGCGTAAGAAGTCACCGTTTCGCGCAACTTAAGGCTGTGCAGTTTTACATTCCCGGGCAAAGCGTTTTTCAGTCTGTCAGCAAAATCCGATAACAGGTTTTCGCTGGTAGGCTGATAATCAACCAGTATCAGTCTGCCTACAAAATCCTTCATTTCACTGAATTCTTCAGGGGCTGTAGCTCTGTGAAGCACCAGGGAGTGGTCAAATTCATCTACAATCTTTCCACGGACAATCTCTTTCAGTTGCCTGAAATCCATCACCATGCCATTGTGGGGTGAGGCCGGATCCCTGATCGGCTCACCCTTTATGGTAACAAACAACTCATAGGAATGACCGTGAATATGGCGGCATGGCCCGTCATAGCCGGGCAGGGCATGTGCCATCTCGAATTTGAACTCTTTAGTCAGGCGGATAACAGACATGGCTGAAGCAAATTATTTGATGATTTTGGCATAGGCCGGTAACTTGCCGTGCTCTTCTATTGCAATGAAATATACCCCGCGCTTAAGTGACGAAGTGTTGACTTGCACAGTGAATCCGTCAGCGGTATAATCTGTTGTATATTGTTTTCCGGCGATATCCGTAAGGGTAATTGTAATAAACTGAGGCTGGTAAAATCCATTGTGGTCAACAATGCAGAAATTTTCAGCAGGTACCGGATATACCCTGATTTGCCGGTTTGTTTTTTCAGCAAATATTCCGGTAGGGTCACCCCATATCTGCAGGGCATATTCAGGGTGATCGATAAACGGATTGCGATTCTGCTGGTATTCATAAACGGCGTTATTTCTTTCCGTTTCCTTTGGGCTTACAGGGTCATTGTAGTGCCATTCCAGCATCATGGCCAATGCCCACGGCCTGAGCTGCGCACCTATGGTCATATCACTGCCCGGCCAGTTTCCGTCCTCATTGTAATAACGAACTGACATATAGAAATAGGTTCTGGCAAAGTCCCCTTTATATTCATTGACAGGTTCGAAAACCACACCGGAATATCCCGGATAGGAACAGTTACCGACCTTGCACCCGTTGCCCGAGGTATAGGTTGGGGATGAAACGGTGCCAAAGGGATAGTTGCTTCGTTTGTTGTTTACCCAGCCATCGGTCGGATAAATATGAAACAGGTCGGAGTTCATCGGCGGCTGATCATTAAACCAGCTCTTGGGCCATGAATGTTCACGGTTGTAGCAGTCGCACTCACTGTTGTAGTTTCCGCACTGATCAGAGCCAAAGGTCCATGAGCAATTCGAATACATGTCCCAAACCTGACCGTTGGGCTTGTCGTCGGTTGTCTGGAAAGCGGTCCACAACCCCGAATAGCTGATTACATTGTGATCGTCAATTATATTGTGCAGCGCGGCCTGAAGGGCGGTACCGGATAATCCGGAGGCGCTGTTGTAGTATCCTGCCGGGGGCTGGGCAACAGCGGCGCCGAACAGGGGAAGCAAAAGGATGAAGAGAGTTTTTTTCATGAAGTTCAGAATAATAAGAGGATAAGTAAACGCAACGAAATAATCATAATTACCACACCTGAGACTAAAACCATGTACCTTACACCGGGCCTTAGCCCTTTCCCCGAGCCAAAACCTGAGCCGGCGTATGAACCAAGCACTGAAATCAGGAAAAATACCGCCAATGCTGAATAACTGACGGAAATACCCAATCCGGCTCCTGCTCCGGCCAGGAAAACGCTGAAGCTTCCCGCAACCGACCAAAGCAAAAGTGTGGTGAAATTATCAACCAGTATTATCTTTTCTTCTGGGTTAAAGCGGAAAGTTTCCATGGATATTTTCAGCCCCGTAATAAAAATCAGGATCAGGCCGAAAACAATCCTGTTGTCATTGATCAGCGGGCTGATGGCTGCGCCGGCCAAAAAACCGGCCATCATCACCAGGGTTCTCACCGAAGCAAGGACTAACGGCATTGCCACCGGTATAGGTTCGTCAAGTTTCCTGTGCAACGCACCGGTATACCACGATCCTGCAAAGCCTTCTGCCGATAATGCTGCAACAAGAATAAATATTTCTGCCTGTGTCAAGATGACCCTGATTTGAGCCTGCAAAAATAATAAAAAATGGGTCAGGTCAGAGGACGGTTGGCAATCTCCTTGTTTCAGATTATCAGCGGTGTAGTAACGTATGGAACCGAATGATTTCGTGTAGAATATTTTCATAATCGTGTGAAGGGAAGGTCCCTTTAATTGATTAAATTTGTTGTAGATCAATTTTTAACTATGCGAAAGACAAAGATTGTTGCAACCCTTGGGCCGGCGTCCATTGCCGAACCGGTCCTGCGCAGCCTGATGCTGGCAGGTGTGAATGTATTCAGGCTGAACTTTTCTCATGGTTCTCATGAGATCCACGCTGCATCAGTGGAGACCATCGAAAGGCTGAATTCGGAACTCGGAATGAATGTTGCTGTGCTGGCCGATCTTTCGGGGCCCAAGATAAGGACAGGAGAGGTAGAAAATAACGCGATGGAACTGAAGGTTGGCGAAGAGGTGGCAATCACCTGCAAAGGGGAACTCTGCCGCAATGGAGTGATCAGTGTGAATTATGCCGGCTTTGCCCGCGATGTCAGAGCAGGAGAGGATATACTGCTCGACGATGGCAAACTGTTGCTCAGGGCGGTAGAAAGTGACGGTGAATGTCTGGTGCGGGCTAAAGTTATTCAGGGTGGCATCTTAAGTTCCAGAAAGGGGGTTAATCTGCCCAGGACCAATCTCAGCCTGCCCAGCCTTTCAGAAAAGGACCTTGCGGATCTTGATTTTATCGTCAGACACAACATTCATTGGGTTGCGCTGTCATTTGTGCGTACGGCCGCCGATATTGAGGAACTGCGCCGCAGGATAGCACTTTATCCCGATTCCGGCTCTTTGAAGATTGTGGCAAAAATTGAGAAGCCTGAAGCCGTGGAGCATGCGGGTGCAATTATCCGGGCATCTGATGCCATAATGATTGCCCGCGGGGATCTGGGAGTGGAAATTCCCCAGGAACAGGTTCCCATCGTACAAAAGAAGTTCGCCCGGATGTGTATTGCTGCATCCAGGCCCATCATCGTGGCCACCCAGATGATGGAAGGCATGATCAGCAGCATGCGCCCCACCAGGGCCGAAGTGAGTGATGTCGCCAATTCGGTACTCGATGGTGCCGATGCATTGATGCTCAGCGGGGAAACATCAGTGGGAAAATACCCGGTTCAGACGGTGGAGACCATGAACAGGATCATTTCCGATGTTGAATCAAGTGGCATTTACTATCCTGAAATACCCTATGAAGAAGCTCCGCCTGAGCGAAGGATTTCGGATGCCGTGATTATGGCGGCGGCTGATCTTGCCGGGAAAGTCAATGCCAGGGCCCTCATTGCCATGACGCACACAGGATACTCCGCATTCAGGCTCGCCAGCCATCGAAAGAGTGCAGGCATATACATCTTTACAAACAACCGCCGGTTGCTATGCGCCCTCAGCCTGGTATGGGGCATAGAGGGGTTTTATATTGAAAAATTTACCAATACCGATGCCGCCATGCTTGATATGCGGAAAGCGCTGATAGCCAGAGGTTGTATCACGAAGGGGAATTACATCATTTACGTTTCAAGTATCCCCATCGGAACCCCCGGGAAAACCAATATGCTAAAACTTAGTATTGTTTGATGACTATTTTACGGCACAGGCGATGGAGGCCACACTGATGCTGATACCTGGTACCTGCATCAGTGCATGCCCGGCCGCTTCCAGGGTTGAACCCGTCGTAATCACATCATCAACCAGTAACACATGTTTGCCAGCCTGTCTGCCTGCATCTGTCAGCCTGAAAATCTCCTTTACATTCTCCCACCGCCTGAATCTCGATTTCCTGGTTTGTGTTTCTGATGCATGCGAACGGACAAGCGTGGTTACGTCAAGCGCTGCATGCATGGATGCCGCCAGTCCGCGCGCAAACCATTCAGCCTGATTATATCCGCGCGTTGCCTGCTTCCGCGGATGTAGCGGCACCGGAATTACAGCGGAGATGCCACTGAACAGGGGCGCATTCCGAAGTTCATTACCGTATAGTTTACCGATATACTCTCCGATTTCTTTATAACCATTATATTTCAGCTGATGTACCAGGTGCTGCACTTTACTCCCTTTGGTAAAATAATAACAGGAAGCTGCTGAAGTAAAATTGATCTTTCCCCAGAATTGCCTGGCCACAGGGTTGTCGTCCATCAGGTGAAAGTTCGTTTTTGGCAGATGATAAAGGCAGGAAAAGCAAAGGATGTTTTCCTTTTTGTAAAGTATATTTCCGCAAGCCGGACAAACCCTGGGATAAATCAGGGAGATAAGGTCACCGGCAAAACCGTTTATAATTTTCATCGGTATAATGTATTATGTATAGCGAATCGCAACCCGTTAAAATCTATAAGCAGCATGTGCGGGCAAAGCCCGGTAGTCAATGATTATGGTGCAAATCTTCAGTTTTTCAGAACTGGCTTTCTCTGTTCAGGCAGACAGGCCATGGTTGGGATAAATGATGGAATAATTTTCGTTATTGGTGATGAATGATTATCTGAATTCCGGTAACGTCAATGGTTTGCAATTCCTGAGAAATGTCCGTATGTAATTTCTTCGTGGCAGCAATCAATTGACCGATGGTACATATATAACAGAAGGATAAAAATAATGAAATTATGGCAAAAGCGGATGCCCGGGCAAAAATATTTAAAAAAAAAAGGCTCCCGAACCGGAAGCCTTTAAACTTATTTCTGTATCGGATCAGAAGAACATCAAGCGGTTGTCTTCTATCTCTGCCTTACGTTTCAATGCTTCGGTGGCTTCACGCTGTGCGCGGGTGCGGAAAGCACTTTGCAGCATGCGTTTCTCAGATGTATAATCATCTTTTGGAGGGGCAGGAACCAATTCGTCATTCACTACGATAAATACGGCCTGGTTTCCTTTCACCGGTTTCGACATTTGACCTGCACTCAGGGTGAAGAGTACGCCGATTACTTCATCTTCTTTTCCATAACCGGGAAGGTTTGAAGCGGCAAAGGCAATTTCGTTGGTATCTGCTTTCATGCCAAGCGCGCGATAGCCCTTGTCGATGTCGGCAATGGTTTTAATCTCTTTGTTGATTTCAGCGATCAATGTTTCTGCTTTCTTTTCACGTTTTACCAGGGGTTCGATAAATTCCCTGAGTTGCTCAAGTGTAGGTGCACCCTTTTCGCGGATTTCTTTCAGGTTGGCAACGAGATATCTGCCATCAAGGTCGAAAACGGGTGAGATGTCACCAATTTCCCGTTTGCTGTCGAACGACCATCTGATCACTTCACGAGCCTGCTGAATGCCGGGGATGGAGTTCTGATCCTTGCTGATGCGCTCGGCCAGGCGTTTGGTGTAGCCTTTTTCCTCGAGCATCTTGTTGAAACCTTCGGCATCTTTCGATTCGATGGCAAACTGGCTGGCCAGGGTATAAACATCCTGCATGGTCTTTGAGCTGGGTTCAATGGACAATTTCACCATGGCAACACGCACCTTTTTCACGGGGGCTGTTTTGCCGGTAATTTTTATCACATGATAGCCAAACTGTGTTTCAACAACGGTTATATCACCCGTTTTACCGTTCAGCACAGCGTTGTTGAATGCCGGAACCATTGCGCCATCGGCAAACCAGTTAAGGTCACCTTTTGTCTTGGCTGCAGTCTGGTCGTCGTTCATGGTTTCTGCCAGTTCGTCAAATTTAGCGGAATTTGCCTTCACCACATTCAGGATGCTGTCGGCTTTGGCTTTTGCCTGTTCCTTTGTAAGCGTTGTTGCAGGATTTACGTTTGTTCCCTGGTAAGTAATCAGAATATGGCTTGCTTTCAAAGAGTCAGGGCGCGACTGTACATCAACCAACCTGGCCATGTTATAGATGTTGTTTTCAATATACGGGCCGAACGTAGTTCCAACAGGTGAATTAAACATCAGGGAGTCAAGCTGATAGGGCAATGATCCTTTTTTCATCCAGGTACTGTCGTAACGCTCGTCCGAGGTAGAATTAACAAAAGAAACCACATTTTCAGTGGTGGTAAATTCTTCATAAAGTTTTCTGGCCTGTTCGGTAATCTTATCGCGGTCTTCCTGCGAAGGGAGGATATCAAAGGCTACATATTCAATATCCCTTGACGCTTCCTGCTGATATTTGTGCTTATTTTCTTTGTAGAATTTCTCAAAATCAGCGTCTGTCACGGTTACCACACTGTCGGCAATACTGGTGTAAGGGGCGCCGTAGTAACGGACCTTGGCTTTGGCATTGCGGGCTTCATAATCGCGTTTGGCAAAAGCGGCGGGTACATAGAATCCCCTGGCAATCAGGTTGCGGTATTTGGTATTCAGCCTGTCTTCCTTGATGGCTTTTTCGATGGTAAGATAGCGCTGTTTCATCTGCGGATCAACGTTATCAAGGTTCTGGAGGAAACTGATGACATTGGCAGGGTCGAAGGCGCCGGTTTCGGGATCTCGGAAACTCTGCTGAATATAAGTATGCGGATTTTTCCCCCTGATCTGATCGTCAAGTTCCTGGGTGGATACAGTCAGGCCAAGCTGATCAACTTCTTCTAACAACAGGGCTTCGTTAATTACCTGTTCCCAGGTGGATTGCCTGATCTGGAATTGTTCGTCTGGCGAGAGGTTTTCATTGCCTGTATTCAGCTTTCTTGCTTCAATGTTTTCATCCACACGCTGGTTAAAATCAGTAGCCAGAATCTGCTCACCGTTTATTTTGCCAATGGTGTTGATGCCACGCCTGGGACTGCGGTTTGATAAAAGGTCACCCAGCACAAAAGCGGCAAGTGCCACACCGATGATGATAACGAGTAATCCTGAACGTTTACGAATATCTCCGATTAAAGCCATTTTTTAAGTTTTTTATAAGAGGGTGTTAAATTACATTCCCTGTAAATCAATGATTTAAGCCATTCGGGGTACAAATAAGGTACAAAATTTGTATTATGGACCTATTTATGCCTCTGGTTTTGAGGGTGCAAATATACTAAATCAGTTCAACTTTGATAAAAAAATTAATCTGCCTTAATTGGATTACTTCAGCAAAGTCTTATTTACTATTTCCCAGTTAACATCACCGCCATCACGTTCATACATCTTTAAAAGTGTTTCCAGCATAGCTTGTTGAAGTTTTATCTTTTTGTTTATTTTCAAATACCAACAAAACACTTCACGTAAAACAAAAAATAGTAAAATTGAAATCAAAATCCCAGTGATAATTACAGTATCAAAGCTTGTCATAATGCTTAAGTTTTAATTGTTAATAATATTGAAAACACTCTTTTCACTTTCAACTGATTTGGGATTTAAACCATCAAAAATTCTACTTCTTAACTTCTCATATTCATCCTCTGATAAAGTGCCATTCATTCTCATTTGTTGAATGACTTTTAATTCTTCAGATTTGGAATTAGCCAATTTTGAAAGCAAATCATTTGTTCTTCTTTGTTCTTTTAATAATTGTTCATTTTGTTCAAGACCTGTTGTATTAGGAACAGATACAGCCCAAATCAATGCAACAATCCATCCGATTACTGTCCATCCAAGAAACAAATTTAAAAGTGCTATTGAAGTTACATTTTTATGTTTCCTCCCGACAATTGCAGGTAAAAAATAAATAACAGCTATCAGCGGAGCAATTATGAATTCCATTGCAAAGAAATTTATACTAATTAAACTTTTGAATTGCTACATTGATTTATATTAAATCTATT
>JAMLHF010000049.1 GCA_023957275.1 Lentimicrobium sp.
CGTCCCGTCCGTGCATAAAATCAGACTTAGCAAGGTTTAAACGTCTTTTTACACCTAACAGGTTAGAAGAAAACCTGTTAGGAGGATCCTGGTCCCCTTGTGGCCTTGTCTCCATCTCCCCCATTGGCGCTGACGTCCCGTCCGTGCATAAAATCAGACTTAGCAAGGTTTAAACGTCTTTTTACACCTAACAGGTTAGAAGAAAACCTGTTAGGAAGATCCTGGTCCCCTTGTCCCCCCGTCTCCTTGTCCCCTTGTCACTCTCTGGAGAGTTGTCCTTTTCCGTGAGGAAGCCGTCCCTCGCCCCGGCCCCTGAGCGGCGGTTGTTGAGCGTAGCCGAAACAAGCCGAAGGGCCGTCCCTCGTCCCCCCTTCAGCGTCCCTCGCCCCTCCTTCAAGCGTCCCTCGCCCCTCCTTCAAGCGTCCCTCGTCCCTCCTTCCAGCGTCCCTCGCCCCTCCTTCAAGCGTCCCTCGCCCCTCCTTCAAGCGTCCCTCGCCCCTCCTTCAAGCGTCCCTCGCCCCTCCTTCAAAACACGTTTGCATAACAAAAGGAATAAAACTATATTTGAGCATCCCAAACACAGGAAATATGTCACACTGGCTGGAAGATGCGGAGCGCAACGCTACCGTCAGGAAATTATCAGAGAAAGAGGAACGGATCAGGCAGAAAATGCTGAGGGTACAGGAGAACTATACCGGAGTGAAGACCCTTTACGACCCGTTTATTGACGGGCTTTACACCCTGATCAACCGGGCCAACAACCTGCCGGGGGAACGCCGCCGACTCTTCGGCATGATCGACGCACGGCCAAGGTCTTCGAAACTCGACAACCAGCTGAACATCTTCTCAAGCAGCCGCAAGCTTGAGCCCAGAAAGCTGTTTGGGTTGCTGCCGCCTTTGTTTCCTGTGCAAATGAGGCTGGTAAGGGCTGTTTTTATCAGTGTATCCGATAAACCGGGCATGATCGGCATTGAGTTTAAGGAGAAGCGCAGCCGCAAGCGGCGCGACAACGGCTTGCATGAGCATTACCGCGGGGGTATCCATGTGCTTCACAGCTTTAAGGCAGAAAGCCTGAGCGATGAACTGTCGCTGGAGATCATCGACTGGCTGGCTTTCAGCGCCGACCTGAAAGACCTCAGCTACCTCCTGTCCCATACGGGGAAAACCAGGATCATCAACGCGGACTAAGACGGCAAGGCGTTGTTGATCTTATTTTGCCGGCATACCCCGCAGAACCGGTGTTTGTGCTAATCCTGCACCGCCTTTTTTTTCCGGAAGACAAGGGGGATATTTTCGCGGTCGGGCGCACCGATTTCCACCAGTTCCCAGTCCTTATCGTACGCGTCGATGCGGTGCTTGAGCACGGTGAAGCGTTCCTGCGCCGAAGGAGCCGTCCCCTCCCAGTTAACAAGTTCCACGCGGTATTGCAGGGTTTTCTTCCGTCCGTTGATCCGGACCTCAATCTCCACATTCTGCTCCGGCTCAGTGTCGGGAATCAGGATTACCACTTCTCTCATATCAGCTGGATTTATAGTGTTTGAGTCATTGGATTTCAGTTATTTCCGGGTTCTGTCCTGATGCCCGAAGTGCCGCGTCCTGCCTTATTTTACCACTTCGAAAAGATAGATAATCGTTTTGTTGCTGTCGTAGATTTCCATAGCCGGCGCCTGTGCATAACCCTTGTCCTTCATGTATTTTTTCAGGGCCGGGTACACCTTAACAATGCCGGCAAATACCGAAAGCTGACTGCGAAATGGGATTTCGGAAGTAACATAAAGCTTTTCAGGGATTTCCATAATGGCATATTTACCGCTAAGGGTTTTGATGCGACTGGTGTCCGCCGGTTCGAGGATACACCCGGCAATACTGCGCAACTCCTCCCCGGGGGTTGTTTTGGGATCATCGTAATAAATCCCGAAACCCCTGAAGGTTTCGATGTTATCTTCCTCTTTGAGCCGCTCATAGATACGGTCCATTATGCGGGCGGTACCTTTATACGGGCCGGTATGCTCTTCATAGACAAGCACAAAAGGGCCCATGGTTTTTTCATGGATTTCGGAATTGCTGAAAAAACCCGACCAGGCGAGGGCCAGAACAAGCAGGGTGGGGATCGTCAGCACGAAGATGATGATTGACACGCCGATTTTTCTTTTCATGAGGAATGGGTTAACGCACATCTGCTACGGAAATATTTTATTCCAATAATGTGCCATGATCTGTAATAGATTGATATTCTGAACTAAACAATAATGACCTGCGGCAAAGGATATCAGGAACGAACACCCCTTGTCCGTAAACGTACAGCCTGTTCAGCTGAAATCAGTTTTGCTATAGGTCAACAAAAGAACGGTTTTGAAAGGAATGTGTTCAAGCGGGATTGAAATACCCATAAACCTAACCGTACATCAACGGAAAGAGCCACGCATAAAGCTTCCGCCATGGCTGAGCAGGCTGCAATGACGCAAAGATGATTTTATACATCTTCTTTTCATTTTCAACCGCTGGCGCTGACGTCCCGTCCGTGCATAAAATCAGACTTAGCAAGGTTTAATCGTCCTTATTACACCTGACAGGTTAGAAGAAAACCTGTTAGGAGGATCCTGGTCCCCTTGTCGCCTTGTCTCCTTGTCCCCTTGTCCCCCGTAGACGCTGACGTCCCGTCCGTGCATAAAATCAGACTTAGCAAGGTTTAAACGTCTTTATTACACCTAACAGGTTAGAAAAAAACCTGTTAGGAGGATCCTGGTCCCCTTGTCGCCTTGTCTCCTTGTCACTCTCTGGAGAGTTTTCCTTTTCCGCGAGGAAGCCGTCCCTCGTCCCTCCTTTCAGCGTCCCTCGCCCCCTTGTCACCCGCGTTGGCGCTGACGTCCCGTCCTTGCATAAAATTAAACTTAGCAAGGTTTAATCGTCTTTATTACACCTAACAGGTTAGAAAAAAACCTGTTAGGTGATTCCTGGTCTCCTTGCCTCCCCGTCTCCTTGTCCCCTTGTCACTGTCTGGAGAGTTTTCCTTTTCAGTGAGGAGGCCGTCCCTCGCCCCGGCCCCTGAGCGGCGGTTGTTGAGCGTAGCCGAAACAAGCCGAAGGGCCGTCCCTCGTCCCCCCTTCAGCGTCCCTCGTCCCCCCTTCAGCGTCCCTCGCCCCTCCTTCAAGCGTCCCTCGTCCCTCCTTCAAGCGTCCCTCGCCCCTCCTTCAAGCGTCCCTCGTCCCTCCTTTCAGCGTCCCTCGTCCCTCCTTCAGAATCCGTTCAGCTGCATCGTCACCGTTGGGATCAGCAGCAGGAAACCCAGGATAACCAGGATGATCATCAGGGGGGTGACCCATTTCACCCATTTGTTAAAAGGGATCTTTGCCACGCCCAGGGCGCCGATCAGCACGCCGGAGGTCGGGGTGATCATATTGGTAAAGCCATCGCCGAACTGAAAAGCCATTACAGTTGCCTGTCGCGAAAGTCCGATCAGATCGGAGAACTGCGACATGATAGGCATGGTAAGGGCAGCTTTTGCCGAGCCGGAGGGAATAAACACATTGATGGCCGTCTGCATCACATACATGCTGCCTACGGTTGCCACCTTGCCCATATCTGCCATGGCGCCGGAGACATTGTGAAGCAATGTGTCGATAATTTGTCCGTTGTTGAGGATGATGATGATGCCCCCCGCCAGTCCCACAACCAGCGCGGCGCCGGTGATGTCCTTCACCCCTTCGAGAAACAGCCGGGTGATGGTGTTGGGAGAATAATCCATTGAAATGCCTGAGAAGATGCCCAGCGCCATAAACAGGGTGGCAATTTCCATAACGTACCAGCCGTAGCCCATTACCCCCACGATCAGCATCAGGATGGTAAACGAGAGCATATTGAGGATAAAGAAGTGCACCGATTTACGCAGGGAAAAGTAGCCGCCAATGGCAAATGCCACGGCCAGCACGGGAAAAACAGGCCAGACTACTGAAGCGTTGCCTACAGTGAGACGGGTGGTGGACAAGGCAAAAGCACAATAAGCAAACACCGCGGTAAGTATGATCCAGCTGACCCAGGCAGCCTTCGGGGTTTCGAACTTTATGGCTTCTGTGGACTCCTCCTGTCGGTTTCTCCAGTATGCATCTTCTTCATATACAGGCGATTTCTGCGGATGCTTCCGGATGCGGTGCATATAACGCAGTATCCATGCGATGCCGACGATATTGATCACCACCCAGCAGAAGAAACGGTATTCAATGCCTGAAAAGAGCGGGAGGTGCGACAGTCCCTGGGCGATGCCTATGGTGAAGGGGTTGAGCAGGGCGCCTGCAAACCCCAGGGCGGCGGCCACATAACACATATACAGTCCCGTGATGGAGTCATAACCCATGCTGATGGACAATGGTACGAATATAATTACGAAGGCGATGGTTTCTTCGCTCATGCCGAAAGTTGCCCCGAAAATACTGAAAAGCAATACGATAAGCGTAACGATGATATTATCGACCCCCAGGCGGCGGATGGTGCGCCTGTTTTCAAGACGGCGTGCCCTTTTGAGAAAAGAAAGTATTCCAACGTCTATTGCTTTGCTGTGGTTCATGATCCAGAAAGCGCCTCCGATCATCAGGATAAAGACAATGATATCCGCCTTGTCGACAAATCCGTCGAAAAATGCCGAGAACACCTGCCAGGTCTGGGGCTGGCTTTCGGTATAACTAAAGGAGTCATCGGCAATCACTTCGCGCTCTGTCCCGTTGATTTCCACCACAGTACGCTCATAGCGTCCCCCGGGAATTACCCAGGTCAGAAATGCCGAGAAAAGGATCAGATAGAAGATGATTACATAAGTATGCGGGAATTTCCTTGTTTTGGCCATAGCTTGTGCATTGAATTACAAAAATAGAAATTCCCGGCAATCACCAGGTAATACAGAGAGAAAAGACAGGATATATACCTGTGGAGCAGCATGATTTACACCCTGAGGCCTGGGCGGCTAAATGAGGAAAGCAATCCTTGAATTCAGACATGCTGATGTTATATCCGGGTGTTCAGGTGTTCGGGTGCCCGTGTCCGTTAAATGTTGCGCAATGTGAAAATCCCGCCATTAGTAATACATATTGTCAAATTTATGTCGGTCTGATGTGCTCTGCTCCCGGCAAAGCAGCCGGGACAGGTTGTGCCCTAATGTGTCCTAATGTGTCTATTGTGGTTCAATGATTCACATGGTAAACTCCTTGGCACACGTCGGGTGATATACGCGAACTTGGCGTATAGAAGGTTCTCTCTGCGGCCCTCTTCGAAAAATCTCTGCGGACTCTGCGGTTAAGTATTTTTTACCGCAAAGGCCGTGGAGCAATCGCAATCCCGATCGCCATCGGGAGCGCGGAGGGGCTTCCGGGAAAAAAGAAGACCCGACAAGCCGGAAAAAGACTTGTCAGGTCAGTCGTTGATTGTTTCAGCCAGGCCCTGTGGGGAAGTCAGAAATTGCGGGTTCTCAAAATAATCTTTGCGTCGTGGCGTCTTTGCGCGGGGTACGTTATGCTTTCTGCCTGGCATGCGCCGGAAGACGCTTGCCACCAATCCGCTTCAGAAAACCCTACCTGAATCTAAGCAATATATTTACCACTTCAGGCCGGTGGCCGGTTCGCACCGGCGGGCCCCAGCCACCAAATCCCGGGGATACGTAAATATGAGTGTTTCCCTTCTTTTTGTAGCCCATACTCACCTCGTACACGGCGCGGGTGATAAAGTTGAGCGGCCACAATTGTCCGTGGTGGGTGTGTCCCGACAGCTGCAGATCCACTCCGGCTTCCATGGCTTTCTCCAGTGCAAAGGGCTGATGGTCGAGCAGGATTACCGGCCGGCTGAGGTCTGCGCCCAGCAGCAGTTCCTTCACCTCTTTCCGGGATTTTCCGCTGAAGCGGTTTTTATCGCGGTCTTCGCGTCCGGCCACATAAAAAGCATCCGCAACCTTCACCACGCTGTCGCGCAACATGGTAATGCCATGCGCTTCAAGGTATTTTACCGCCGCTTCGGCACCGCCGATATACTCATGGTTTCCGGTGATGCCGTAAACGCCCAGCGGAGCTTTGAGGCGGGTGAGCGCTTCGCCCAGGTTCTGACGGATTACGGGAGCAAGGTCCTCATCCACAATATCGCCGGCCAGCAATATAATATCCGGATTCAGGGCATTGATCGAATCCACCAGCTTCCCTGTGCGCCTTGGCCCGATCAGCGTACCCATATGGATATCCGAAGCCATGGCAATCTTCAGCTCCTTCAGCCCGCTGGCTTCTTTCGGGATGTCGAGTACCAGCTTAGTCGTTTTCGGGGTAATGGCATTGATATAACCGGCCAGCACAATGACGGCTGTTGCTGCCATACCCAGGTAAAGGACATTAAGCTTCCCGCGTGAAGTATGCAGTATCTGCGGTAAAAAGCCGGTGAAATGGTCGGCCAGGCGAATAAGGTCGATCAGCACAACCATAAGGAACCCATACAGCATCACGGCAAGCCAGAAGGCCCCCACCCAGGTGAGCACATCACTCAGCAGCGAAAGATAGGCCCGCTCCAGAAAACGGCCGGCCACATAAGCCGAGGCCAGGATCAGAAAACCCCAGCGGAACCATCCCCTGAAGCTGCTGTCGGCAGGAATGGCCTGCATTGACCTTGCGTAAATATAATAGTTGACCGAAGCGTATATCAGCAGCACAATGCTGAAAAAGACCAGAAACTGATAGGATTTCATTATTTGACAATCATTAATTAAGAGCAGTATAAACAGTTATAGATGTATTAAGTTTTAAGCGAACCCTGATACATACTTCCCGTGACTGCGCAAAGCGGCCGGATGCCCGCTCCCCTGCATACACAGTTACCTGCGGAAGAGCAAGTCATATTTTCTTTATAACAGCCCTGAAATTCTGAAAGATCTGCTCCGGAATTCTATCCTGCAAGAATGAAAAACATGAATGCATTATCTTTGTAAAAAAACAGGTATGAGAATAGAATATGAGATCAAACTGGGCTTTAAGGACGTGATGTTCAGACCGAAACGTTCAACATTGAAAAGCAGGAGCCTGGTAAGGCTCGAACGTACTTTCCGGATGCTGCATAACCACACGGAATGGACAGGCATTCCGGTAATGGCTGCAAATATGGACACAACAGGCACTTTTGACATGGCTCTAGCGCTGTTCAGCATGAAGCTTTTTACCGCCATCCATAAGCATTACACGCCGGATGAATGGAAACGGTTTCTGGATGCCGCACCACCGGGCATTGAGGACTTTATCGCGGTGAGTACAGGTACAGGGCAGGCTGATTTTGAAAAGCTGTCAGAAATCATTACAGCAAATCCCCGGCTCAGATTTCTGTGTATTGATGTGGCCAATGGCTATTCAGAGCATTTTGTAGCTTTTGTGAAGCAGGCGCGCAAAAGGTTTCACGACAAGGTGATCATTGCCGGGAATGTGGTGACCGGTGAGATGGTTGAAGAATTGCTGTTATCCGGCGCCGACATTATTAAAGTCGGCATCGGGCCGGGATCGGTGTGTACCACCAGGGTAAAAACCGGAGTTGGATACCCGCAATTGTCGGCCATCATCGAATGCGCCGATGCAGCTCACGGTCTTGGCGGACTGATTATCAGCGACGGAGGCTGCTCCACGCCCGGCGATGTAGCCAAAGCCTTTGGCGCCGGGGCCGATTTTGTGATGCTCGGGGGGATGCTTGCCGGACACGATGAGAGCGGCGGGGAACTTATTGAAAAAGACGGTAAAAAGTTCAGAATGTTCTATGGGATGAGCTCGGCTACAGCCATGGAAAAACATGTGGGCGGCGTAGCCGATTACCGCGCCAGCGAAGGCAAAACGGTAGAAGTCCCTTACCGTGGCAAAGTTGAAAATACCGTTCAGGATATACTTGGCGGCCTGCGCAGCACCTGTACCTATGTCGGGGCTTCCCAACTGAAAGAGCTGAGTAAGAGAACTACATTCATACGCGTGGCGGAACAGGAAAATCAGGTCTATACCGATTAGGAATTTTGCCTGAATTTGATTTATTCAAGTATAAACGGCTTTATTACACCTAACAGGTTATAAGAAAACCTGTTAGGTGAATCCTGGTATCGGTCGGCGCGGACGTCCCATCCGTGTAAAGAGTTTGACTCATCAAAGTCTAAGCGTCTCTTTTACACCTAACAGGTTATAAGAAAACCTGTTAGGTGAATCCTGGTACCGGTCGGCGCGGACGTCCCATCCGTGTAAAGAGTTTGAATTATCAAGGTCTAAACGTCCTTTTTACACCTAACAGGTTAGAAGAAAACCTGTTAGGTGAATCCTGGTAACGGTTGGCGGGGACGTCCTAATCCCTTGTTCGGCGTAGTCTGTGACTACGTCGAAACAAATCCGAACCGGAGCGAAGCGGAGTTCACCGAAGGTAAATCCAAAATCCGATCCCGATAACGATCGAAACCCCGGCTGCACCGGGCGGATTGCCATGAAAATGCATATGAAGGTGCACGTTGATACGACCGTTGCCCCAGATAACTGCATTATTCCGGATTACCGCCCCTGACGGTAATCTGACCGGGTGATAAATACATTCTAATTAAACTCCCGCAGCGACTCCTGCACCCCCTTGTTCGGCGTAGTCTGTGACTACGTCGAAACAAATCCGGACCGGAGCGAAGCAGAGTTCACCGAAGGTAAATCCAAAATCCGATCCCGATAACGATCGAAACCCCGGCTGCACCGGGCGGATTGCCATGAAAATGCATATGAAGGTGCACGTTGATATAACCGTTGCCCCAGTTAACTGCATTATTCCGGATTACCGCCCCTGACGGTAATCTGACCGGGTGATAAATACATTCTAATTAAACTCCCGCAGCGACTCCTGCACCCCCTTGTGTATCTCATACCAGAAGTCGAGCGCGGCTTCTTTGGGGTTGGCTTCAAAGGCATCCTGCCATTTATTGAACTCCTTGCTGTCCAGTCCCTCTTCCTTCTTGCGGCGCAGAAAGCTGGCAATATATTCGAAATTCCGCTCTGATTCCCAGAATACCGAGCTGTTTCGGCCATTGATCCGGCTGGCGGTAAAGCGGATGGATTCCTTAAATTTTTCTCCCAGTCCGTAAAGCGATTCCACGATCTCGGGCACCATCTCTTCAGCCCACAGCCGGTGAAAACGGCAGATACCCATGTTGTCAATGATCAGTTCGGCCAGCATACGCTGTGCATTGACCTTACCCAACTCACGGGGTGTAACAAATTCATCACCGTAATACATGTAATATTTCCCCATGATGGCCATGGGCGACAGTGCGCCCGGGGTCCAGTACTGGTTGGGGACCATCCATCCCTTTCGCGCATAAGCGGTATATACGAACCGGTTCAGCAGGTTGACCCCTTTCGCGCGTGAAAGCCTGCGCCCGTATTTGCGGGCACCTTCTTTCAGATTGATGGTGCCTGCAATGATGCTGTCGAGGATTTCACATCCCAGCAGGGCATTGTGCATGGAATCTTTTACGATATCAAAGTTCTGCGGGCTAAATACCGGTTTTGCACTGACTCCCAGATCGGCAGGCTGCAGCTCCCCGGCATCGAGGCATTCCATCAGCCACGAGATCACCCCGCCCACCGAGATGGCATCGAAGCCGAGCATATCGGCATGATGGTTCAGCTTTTCGGCAGCCCGCTGGTCAAAGATGCCGCTCAGCGGACCCATGGTCTGGTAGGGCTCGTAATCCTTCTTGTATTCGTCGCGCAGCTTCTTACAGACAGCAGCGCAGGGTTCTCCGCAGGTAGCCTGCTGCCTGGTTTTGATGGTCTCCTCATTGAACTGCTTCAGGTAATGGTCGAGGATAAACTCCTTTTGCAACTTCAGGCGGAGTTCTTTACTCCAGTTCATCGACTGATAATTAAACGCCAGCAGTTTGCTGCCCATGGTGGCATAGTTTACGCCGAAAGTGCCCCCGGTATCGAAGTTTGGATCAAACCGGTATTTGGTGGTAATTTCAAGGTCTTTGGCTGCCAGTTTCATGGCATAGCGGTTTTCGAACCATTCATCGGCCACCTTACGGTCGCGGAAGTCTTCATCGATATGGGTACCCCCGTAAATTACCGCTGCAATGCCGTGTTCCTGAAGTAATGCCGAGCCAAAGCCACCCCTGCCTGCCCAGGTATCCACATTTGAAAGCGCCCCGCGTTTAACCGGCACAGAGGCAACCCCGCCGAAATCGGTAACCATCGCCGCAGGCCCCGTGGCAAGAATACGTGGTTCGTTTTCGTAACGCGGCCGGTATTGCTCAAAAACATAATCCATCAGGGAATAGATGCCCCCCCGGCCTTCGTACCAAATCCGGTTAAGATCGAGCGGAGCAATTTCAACCTGAATCTCTTCCCCGTGCACACGGTTAAGGTAAAGTACGGAAGGTACCGGCGCTTTGCCGACAATGGAAAGCATATTGATGCCAAGATTGTCGAAAACCAACCCGGCCCCGCCCATGGAGGAGATGTAAAAACCGCCCCAGCAGGGAGAAAAGCCGGTGAATATCAGCCGGTTTGATCCCGGAAAAATAGAACCGGAGAGCAATCCGACACCAATGTTCAGGCTTTTGTAACGCCCGGCCAGGTGTAGACCGAGATCGACAGGCCCGAAGAAATCACCGACCTTGTATTTCCTGATGCGGTAAAATGCATCGGTTGCATTGACAAAAAGCACTTTAAGGGTAGAGTCCATGTCCCGGATCTTTAATGGTACAATTTATCAAAGATAAGGCTTGGAAACATGAATTAAAAGTAACCGTGAGGGATTTTGAGGTCCATACACCGGTTGCTCCGTTTCAGCGTAGTCTGTGACTACGTCGAAACAAATCCGAACCGGAGCGAAGCGGAGTTCACCGAAGGTAAATCCGAACCAGCTTACTCCCGGCCTTCCAGGAACTTCATCAGCTCCTCCTTGCTGCTGCTGAAGGTAAACACATCGGCAACCTGGTAATAATTATCCCGGTCGGTGGTAAATTCCCAGGCAAATTTGGCCATCTCAAGCCTTGAATCGTCAAAACTGAAGAGTTTCAGCATCTCCCTGATCTGCACCGTGGTGAAGCACTGTTTGCTGCGCAGGATCTGCTTGGCCAGGGTGACTTTGGTGCTGTTGAAGCTCTCCTTCCGGATGGATGCCATGATCTGGTTAAACTCCTCGTCCGGCACAAAGCAGGGAGGCTGCTCTACCGGAATATCAGCGGGTAACGGTTGATTGATCAGCTCATTGTAAGCGGCTTTGTTGGGGATATGGGCAAAGAGCTGGGCGCCATACTGCAGGTTTCCCGGATCGAAAATGGTATTGATTGCATTGCGGAAAAATACCAGGCGGTTGCCTTCCGATTGAAGGAGAGAAGAAAGCTTCATGGCCTGGGATACGCTCAGGCAGTTGTTCTGGGCGATCTGAGAAAGCAGCAGCGCCCGGTTACTCTCCGAGGTGTTGGACTGCACCTGGGCAGCCAGCCTGAGAAAATCATCCTCGCGTATGGGGTAGTTGCAGTTGGAAGGCCCGTGGTAATTTTCGAACACCGGGTATTCCAAAGCAGGAAAATTCAGGCTCAGAGGCGGTTCATAAGGAGGCAGGTAATCGACAGGACGGCTTTCGACCGACTTTACATAGTCGTGCAGCATGAAAACCGTGGAGAAATAAGCAAAAGCATCATATACATAATAGAAGTTTTCCCGGTCAACCGTGTTGTGCCAGGCGGCCTGTGCAAAATTGAGGCGGCTGAAGTCATCGATAAACAGTTCGGCGATCGAGCGTACCTGCTCCACCGACAGACAATTCCCGGTTGCGACTGCCACCGCCACTTTCAGTTTCAGTTCTTCGGTTGGCTGCAGCGAAACGGAACGCTGTTTCTGCCTGAAGATATGATCGGGAAGCGGTACATCGCACCGCTGTGGCTGCGGGCGCTGGCCCAGCACCAGCATGGCCGGGATAATAAGGATAAGGGTAAAAATGCTTGCTTTCATAGTTACTTGTCTGATTATGTGTATGCTGATTAAATTTATCCAATACCCAAAAACTGCCCTCCCTGTCTCAATCATTGCCCCCTTCACCGGCTGCAGATGTACCTGCCCTTGCATTCCCCCTTGCTCCAAACCCTTGTTCTGTGTCTCCCTCTCTCACTTCCTCTTTCCTACTTTCTTTTTCATGACTCCTTCATCCACTCAAAAGTAAGGTAATGTCCGCCATTCATACCTGCGCGTGTATATACCTGTTGTGCCCTGAGGTTGGTCCGGTCCACATAAAGCCTGATACCGGAGACCTCTTTGCGTTGCATCACCATGTTTTTCACATAATCATACATCATGCCGAAAATGCCGGATTTACGGTTTCCGGGCAAAACATATACCGATTGCAGCCACCATACCCATGCATTGCGCCAGTCACTCCACTCCGGGGTTACCATCAGGCAGCCGGCACGAATGCCTCCGGCTTCAGCCAGAAGATAAAAACCGCGGCCGGAATCGTTAAAAACCGCCTCTACGCCCTTTTCAACAATATGCGGTTCCAGCCTGAGCTGTTCGGTTTCGAACGCCATGCTGAGCTGACTGTCAATGATAAACTGAATATCAGCCTCGGTGGCGGGGCGGATGTTGACGGATGGCAAAGTTGTCATTACAACAGGGATATATTATGCAAAGTAAATGGATAGCGACGAAAAATAACAGAATTTTTTCTGCTCCATAAGAATCTATGAAAAAAACATGACCTCACTTATCAGGTCAACGCAAACGTCCCGTCCGTGATCCCGATTCCTTTGCAGCGTAACGGATGCAGCATTTAATTCACTTCGTTAAAGCGTCTTTATTACACCTAACAGGTTAGAAGAAAACCTGTTAGGAGAATTCTGGAAACCGGTTGGTTCTAACGTCCTGAGCATTCTCCCCTGTTGGCGCATACGTTCCCTTGTTCGGCGTAGTCTGTGACTACGTCGAAACAAATCCGAACCGGAGCGAAGCGGAGTTCACCGAAGGTAAATTCAATCCCTATAACGATCGGGACCCCGGCTGGCGCAGACGTCCCGTCCGTGCAAAGAGTTTGACATATCGAGGTCTAAGCGTCTCTATTACACCTAACAGGTTAGAAGAAAACCTGTTAGGAGGATCCTGGTACCGGCTGGCGCGGATGTCCCGATTCTTCCCAGCTTTCTCCCCTGATGGCGCGGATGTCCTGTCCCTGCCACACCCTCCCTGACTTCCTCAATTCTCTCATCCTCTCATTTCCACATTTCCACATTCTCACATTCTCTCCCTCTCCCCTTCATCCCTGATTCACTTCCTTGAATGTCAGCAGAAATTAATTCCGCAAAGCGATTTGTTCTCTTCTGGCATCAATTTTATCTATTTTTGCACTTTCTTTTCAGGACTGATCCCGGAGCCTTTTCCTGAAAAATGAGACTAAACAACTGACCCAATGAGTGAGCAAATCAAGCACGAATGCGGCATTGCCCTGGTAAGGCTGCTGAAACCGCTGGAGTATTACCTTAACCGTTACGGTACCTCCACCTGGGGCCTCAACAAGCTGCATCTGCTGATGGAAAAGCAGCACAACCGGGGGCAGGACGGAGCCGGCATCGCCTGTATCAAGTTCGATCCCAAACCGGGCTCCAAGTATATCAATCGTCACCGTTCAAACTCAAACACCCCGATTGCTGACGTATTTAAGTGGGCCTACGAAGAGATCCGTGATGCGGTGAACGACCATCCCGAAAGGCTACGCGACCTGCAATGGCTTAAATACAACACCGGCTTTTCGGGAGAGCTTTTCCTGGGTCACCTGCGTTACGGCACCTTCGGGAAAAACAACATACAGAACCTGCACCCGGTAATTAGGGCCAACAACTGGATGACCCGCAACCTGGTACTGGCCGGGAATTTTAACATGACCAACGTCGACGAGCTGTTCAACCGCCTGCTCGACCTTGGACAATATCCGGTGGAAACCTCCGACACCATTACCATTCTCGAAAAAATCGGTCATTTTCTGGATGAAGAAAATGAAAGGCTGTATGCCAGATACAAAGCGGAAGGCTACAATAAAAAGGAGATTACCTCAAAGATCATCAAAGCCCTTGACGTTGGCGAAATACTGAAAAGATCGGCCTATAACTGGGACGGAGGCTATGCCATTGCCGGGCTTTTCGGACACGGCGACGCTTTTGTGCTGCGCGATCCATCGGGAATCCGGCCTGCCTTTTATTATCAGGATGAGGATGTGGTAGTGGCGGCATCGGAACGGCCGGTGATACAAACCGCCCTGAATCTGCACCATAGCCAGGTGAAGGAACTCCTCCCCGGACAGGCGTTGATTGTGGAACAGGACGGCAAGGTTTCGCTGACTACCGTACTTGAACCCAAAAAAAAGCTGGCCTGCTCCTTTGAAAGAATTTATTTCAGCCGGGGTACGGATGTGGACATTTACCAGGAGCGCAAAAAACTGGGAAAAGTGCTGACCCCTGCCATTCTCAGGGCTGTAAACCATGATCTCAAAAACACCGTCTTTTCCTACATTCCGAATACAGCCGCTGTAGCCTATTATGGCATGATTGAAGAACTGGGCGCCTTCTGCGATACCATAAAAAAAGACCTTATCCTTAAGGAAGGGCCCGGTCTTACCCCGGCGAAAATGGACGAGATATTCAGCCTCAAACCCAGGGTAGAAAAAGTAGCCGTTAAAGACATTAAGCTCCGCACCTTTATCACCCAGGACAATGCCCGCGACGATCTTGTCGCCCACGTGTACGACGTCACTTATGGTGTCGTAAATGCAGGCACCGACAATCTGGTGGTGATCGACGACTCCATCGTAAGAGGTACTACATTGAAAAAGAGCATTATCCGTATACTCGACCGCCTGGGCCCGAAAAAAATCGTGATTGCATCATCAGCCCCTCAGATCCGTTACCCGGACTGCTATGGCATTGATATGACCAAACTGGGAGATTTTATAGCCTTTATTGCCACCATTGAATTGCTGAAAGAACACAAAATGACCGGCATAATCAATGAAGTATACCTGAAATGCAAGGCTCAGGAAAACCTGCCTAAGGAAGAGGTGGTGAACCATGTTAAAGAAATCTACAAACCCTTCACCGCTGAGCAGATATCGGCCAAAATTTCCGCGATGGTAACCCCGGCAGACTGCAGGGCCGAAGTGCAGGTGGTTTACCAGACCATTGAAGACCTGCACGAAGCCATTCCCAACCACACCGGCGACTGGTATTTCACCGGCAACTATCCCACTCCGGGCGGCAACAAGGTGGTGAACCGCTCGTTTATCAATTACATAGAAGGGCGCAACGAAAGGGCTTACTGAACAATGTAAGTAAATGTATCTTTCAGCAGGTCCGCCGCCAGGCAGGAATGCACCGGTATAACCGCTACCAGGTCGCCGGGCCGGAGCGAAGCCGCCCAGCCGCTGACGGTGCGCATCAGGCCATGTTCCTGCGACAGGGAAACCATATAATCTTCTCCTTCCGGAAAACTCCAACGGTCACCGGTAAACGGAACAGCCAGACCAAAAATCTTACTGCCATCGGGCTGCATCAGATATTCCTTTGATAAATGCACCGCGCCACCATAAATAAGCGCCTGGTTTCGTGATGGGTAAACCGATACTACCGGACATATCACCGCGGCAGCAATCTGACCGAACCGGCAACTGCCCAGCCTGAGCTGCATCAGATCGTAATACACAAAATTACCCGGCCTGATCTCATCCGCACCGCTGAAGTCATCGTCGATACTGCATGAGGGGGTGTCGCCCACCGAAGTGATCAGTCCGGGGAAACGCCTGCTGTAGACCTCTTTCAGACCGGCCAGCAGGGCACGGCTTTTATGGGAGACCTGCAGTACCGCCTCCGGACTCCCGGCCATATAGGTTTGACCGGCGTGGGTCAGAAATCCCCTGAATTCCAATGGACCGGCCGCCGCCACCGACAGAATGGCCTCCATGGTTTCACGGTCACCGGGCAACACACCGGCACGGTGGTAGCCGGTATCCACTTTGATAAAAAAACCGGTAGCCTGCTTCAGTACTTTTGCCAGGGCTGCTGCCTGCTCCGGACTGTCAAAAAGCACATTCAGCTTTATCCTTGCAGCCAGTGCGCAAACCTCCTCCGTCTCCTTGATATTCAGCGGAAAAGCAATGGTGATGTCGTTCCAGCCCGCATCGGCAAAGGTTCGGGCCATGCTTACGGATGAAACCGTAATGGCGGTAACACCCGCCTGCAGGAACCACTTTCCCACTTCCACCGACTGGTGGGTTTTAAAATGTGGCCTGAACTGCACGCGAAGCCGGGCGGCCTTTGCCGCCATTATCCGGATGTTGTCGCGGGCGATGCGCTCGTCAATGCAAAGGGTCGGCTTACGGATATCCATGGAATCAGCATTATTAATGATCATATTACCCCGGCCGGGAATCAGCGGGATGCATACTTCCAAAGCAATTCTTATTTATTTCCGGAAGACTTTTGCTTCTGTTCCCATATCCAGCCGGCATCCAGGCGCAGCATCTCTTCATAGGTAATGCCTTTGGCAGCAGCTTTTTCACGTATGGAAGCCCGGTAGCCGGGATCGGAATCAATGGTTTGCATAATTCCGGCAATGGCCTCCTCCTTTCCTGGTAATCCCGCAGCAGGAGGCTGGCTGGGCGCTGGTACCCGCCCTTCGGTCAGGGCATCATAAACCTGGTCGATAAAACCGTACGGAAAACGGTACAGATTGGCTTCCGTAGCCATGATGATGATCACATCGGCGCGGCCCAGTTCATCAATAAGGTTGAGACCCGCAGTTTTACGCGGCTCCCGCCATTGCGGGTTGTGCACCTGCTCATTATAGTACCAGAAATTGTCATCCGCAAAAAGGCGGCTGGAAATCCCGCTGCCGTATATATTCCAGTAATAGCTGTCGGAAACCACAATGGCATTGGGCTTCACCTTTCCTTCCTCGCTTCCGAACCGCAACCTGGGGTATGCCATGGGATAATGGGGAATGGTAAACAGCAGGTTCATCCCTTCGGCCACATCGTAATCCGGGCTGCGCAGGGTATCGGGCAGGTCGAATCCATCCCACCTGAAGTCCACCATATCAATGCCGCGCCTGCTTTCGATATAACTGATCAGCGAATCTACCGCCAGCGCCACCCCGTATGCACTCCAGTGGATGCCGCACTGCGGGTACAACGGATAAGTGGCCGTATCTTTCATCTTCATAAACCACGCATTGAAATCAATCACCGGAAGGTTTTGTCTGGCAAAAGCCTCCCTGATCACGGCATAATTGGTGGCTTCCCCCGATGGGCGGTCAAGATATTTGGCGGGAATTTTATCAGGGAAAAATGACGCCTTGCCGGGAGCCAGCACAAACACCAGGGTTTTGCCGACCGCCTGCAGGTTTTCATGCACCAATGCCGCCTTACGGGCCTGCGCTTCAATGGCTGCATATCCCGAAAAATCCCACCCCTTCCAGGCCCTGATATAGTTGATTTCGAAAAGGTAATTGTCCCTGCCGACTACCACCCCGGCAGCCCGGGCTGTATCGAACAGCCAGAAATCGAGCTGATTGTTCATGCGCACAAGCAGCGGCCTGAAACCTATGGTGTGTTCGTAATAATCGTTGTAATCTTCCTGATAGCTGCCACTGAAAACCGATTTCAGGGTGGCACCGGGCTTAACCGGCTCCTGAAAGGATCCTTTCAGGGGATTTATATCAAATATTGGCACCGTCCGCTGCAACAGCGGCAACCCCAGCATCAGCATCAGCAGACCAAAAAGAAGTTGTTTCAGCTTTGCCATTTCAGAACCTGAAGTAGATAAAGGGGTTAAAGCCGGATGAGGTGATGGCTGCCAGACTAATGATAAACAGCAGGACAGAAGCCGCGGTCATCCACACCATAGTGGAAATCCTCTGCTTTTTGGCAAAGAGTTTCATCTGCCATTTCTCAATGTTACCGAAAGCCGCCCATAGGCCGAAGAAAGCGCCGATAATCAGCATTATCCATACTTTCTGGCTGATATACACCGCGGGGCCGCCTTCAAAAGAAAACATACGCCCAAGGAAATGGATAGCGTAAGGCAGGGTTTCGGCCCTGAAAAGTACCCAACCCACCAGGGTAATGATAAAGGTGATCAGGATGGAAGGGGCTTTCCCGATGGCCGCGAAAAACTTCAGCAGAAAAATCCTGTCGGCGATCAGGAAGAAACCATGGAACGCACCCCACACCACGAAGTTCCAGGCCGCGCCGTGCCAGAAACCCGAAATCAGGAATACCAGCCAGAGGTTAAAATACAACCGCCGTATCGAAACCCTGTTACCGCCCAGGGGAATGTACAGGTAATCGCGCATCCAGCGCCCCAGCGAAATATGCCAGCGTCGCCAGAACTCACTGATATTCTGAGATATATATGGATTATTGAAATTCTCAAGAAAGTCAAAACCGATCATTCTGCCCAGTCCGATGGCCATATCGGAATACCCGGCAAAATCGTAATAAATCTGGAAAGCATAAGCCAGCACCCCCATCCAGGCGGTAGCGGTGGTCATACCCCCAGGATCCATGGCAAAAACGGTATCGGCATACTCGCCCAGCACATTGGCTATCAGCACCTTCTTTCCCAAACCCAGGGCAAACCTGAAAAAACCGGTCAGGCGGTTGTCCACATTCTCGTTGGCACGCCGGTCTTCAAGCTGATCGGCTATTTCGTTGAACCGTACAATAGGCCCGGCAATCAGCTGGGGGAACATAAGGATGTAGAGGGCAAAATCGCTGATCTTTTTCAGCGGGACATGCACCTTGCGATAGACATCCACCGCGTAAGTCATTTTCTGGAAACTGAAAAACGAAATGCCAATGGGCAATGCCACCTTCGCCCATTCAACCGGTTTGCCGCCAAAGCCCTCCACCATCAGGTTGAAGTTCTCGACAAAAAAATTGGCATATTTGAAATAAAGCAGCATGCCGATGTTCAGCACAATGGAAAATGCCACCAGCAAGCGCTTCTTTCTGCCCTTCGACCGGTGCATTACTTTTACCGCGTAAAAATCGGCTATGATTGACCCGATCACTATGAAGATAAAAGCAGGCGCTCCCCAGGCGTAGAAAAACAAACTGGCTGCCAGGGCCACATAGTTCTTGTATTTTACATCGGCAAAATAATAGAACAACAGGAAAACCGGCAAAAAGTAAAGAAGAAACAGGCTGCTGCTGAAAACCATTGCTCAGGAATTAAATGGTGCCTATCGGAAATTTATTAGCCAGCAAATGTAAGGAAGTTGAAGAAGATAACAGCAAACAACCGGCAGGTTTTGGAGAATACAAAAGCTTACGGGAGTTGCCGGAGCCGGCCGGCCGTTCAGGTACACTTACTTCCACATTCGGGTGATCTTATCATCGACCCATTTTTCTAATGCTGCTGCAGTATCTGTCTGCGGCGAAGCAGCCAGGATACGCCGCATCAGGGCCGGGTCGTTTCCTGCGCTGTTCTTCAGATATTCTTCAAGATACGGCCGGTTGATCAGAATCCTGTAATTTCTTTTTTGTCTTTCGGCTTTCGAAATTTCATGCGGGGGATAATAAACGCCTTTTACCCCCGGAGCATAGTCAGGATCTACCAGGGATCCCTGCAGGTCAGGCCTTAGGGTTGTTTCGAAAAAGGCATCGGAATAGGCTGCCCGGGTCATGGCATCGTAATGAATAATGCCCTGCCGGTACTGCCATTGCTGGAAGGCACTTAAAAAAACAAAGAAACCGGTTATAAGCAGAAATGCAGCCCTGAGTAACCTGAAACGCTGCGTAAGCATAGCCTGTGCCACGGCAGCCACCCCAAAGGCAAATATCCCGTATCCGTCAATGTAGGCACGGTTACCGAAGCTCCCGCCAAACCACCAGCACCACCATGATGCATTCACCCAGACAAGCAACACCAGCATAATTGCCGTGAGGTTAAATAATCCCCGTTGTTTGCGGTATAGTAAAGGAAGTCCGGCAAAAGCCAGCAACATCAGCGGCGTATAAACAAGCCATCCCTTCCGCCAGCTGAACAGGCTGCTGAAAACCTGCGGATTACCAAAAAAGAACCCCTCTTCGCCGTAAGTGTAATAAAACCAGCTGCCGCTGGCAAATTTCCAGAATACCAGCTGCGGCGCCCATACCATTAAAAAACCGGCTATCATGATGATCAGCCCCCTGTAATTGCTCAGAATAAACTGAACCCTTTCGCGGAAGCGATAAACAGCTTTCCCGGGCATAAAGAGTATGATCATGCCAAAAATTATATTGGTCGGCCTGATCAGCACTATCAAACCGAAAAGGAGACCCGGCAACAGGGATTGCTTTATCCCGGGTTTTGCCAGCCATCGCTGCGTCTGAACGGCCATCAGCAGGATCAGCGCAAAGCTGAAGATATGCGACATGGCCGGTTCATGGGTCACATACCACAGCATATTTGTGCCAAATGCCACCACCACAAGGGTAATGGACACCGCAGCCTCACCAAAATAGCTGAGCAGCAGTTTCCTGAGCAGCCACAAACCCAGCAGCAGATACAAAAGGGACGCGACCACCAGGGCCACTTTGTAAGGAATGGCATAGACTCCGCCCGTCGCACCTGTCAGCGGCATGACAATGTAATGGGCAACAAGAAAGAAGGGGGCATAAACCATCGCCATCCCCATCGACATCTTCGGTATCCTGACTCCGGTTTCAGGATGAGCGGAAAGCCAGAATTTACGCTGATAATCAGGTTCTTCCTGAAAGAAACCGAAAGTCAGATCGTGATGTACAAAAACGGCAGGGAGATAAATATAGTAAAGGTGTACGTCGTCCTGAATGATGCGGATGGGGTTCTCCCATTCACGCGTTTTCAGATTAATGCCTGTTATACTGATAAAAACCAGCCAGAGTGTAACAAGAGACAGCAGGTTTTTTCCGGCTTTACCGAAGAAAAATTCAGAAATCCGGTCAATGCCGTCAACCAATTTCTTCATCTCAGAAGTCTCCGGGACTGTATTTGCTTTTCTGCTCTTTTTGTAATTCCTCGTACTTATTGCAGTCAATTTCCACCGACAGGGGACTTGAAGGTCTTTCAAAATCGCCCTGCGACAGTTTCAGTTTCGGATCAGCATAAATGCGCTTCATATAAAGGGCCCAGATCGGGAGTGCCATATTCGCCCCCTGCCCCAGGGTGATGGTCCTGAATCGGATGCTGCGGTCTTCACCGCCCACCCACACGCCGGTTACCAGGTCGGGGGTCAGGCCCATAAACCATCCGTCGGAGTTGTTTTGCGTGGTTCCGGTTTTACCGGCCACAGGATTTGCAATGCCGTACTTATAGCGCAAACGCACGCCTGTTCCGCTTTCCACCACCCCTTTCATCAGTTCCAGCATGAGAAAGGCGGTCTCCTCGCTCATGGCCTCTTCCTGCCGGGGCATGAACCGGGCCAGCAGGTTGCCGTTTTTATCCTCGATGCGGGTCACGAAAAGCGGTTCGATGTATACCCCTTTGGCCGCAAAAGTATTCATGGCCCCTGTCATCTCATAAAGGGTAAGGTCAGGGGTCCCCAGCGAAATGGAAGGCACGGGGTCGATGGGGCTGACAACCCCCATTTTCCGTGCGATCTTTATCACCGCCATGGGAGAATACCTTTTGATCAGGAAGGCTGAAATCCAGTTGATGGAGTTGGCCAGCGCCTCTTTCAGGGTCACCATTTCGCCTTTCTTAAAATCATTGGAGTTGCGGGGCTCCCAACGACCTCCCTCAGGCAGGTCGATGCTGTACTGGATGTTGGCCACCTTGGTGCAGGGCGAAAAATCACCTTCCTGCATCGCCAGTGTATAAACAAACGGTTTAAAGGTGGAGCCTACCTGGCGCCGTGCCATTTTCACGTGATCAAACTGGAAATGACTGTAGTTGATGCCACCCACATAAGCCCTGACAAAACCGGTCTGCGGCTCCACCGACATCAGTCCGGCCTGCAGAAAGAACTTGCAGTAACGGATGGAATCCCAGGGCGTCATAATGGTATCCCGCTCTCCCTGCCAGGTAAACACCTTCATCGGCGTCCTGGTATGAAATGACAGACGAATCGAGTCTTCAGGCATTCCGGCAGCCTTCAGCCTACGGTAACGATCCGAACGCTTCATCGAAGCAGTAAGCAGCTTATGCGCTTCTTCCTTTACCTGGGATTTCGGAAAATCAAAAGGAGCTTCCTCCCTGCCTTTCCAGTGCCTGTAAAATGCAGGTTGAATATCACCACCCATGTGTTCCGCCACGGCCTCCTCTGCATACCGCTGCATCCGCGAATTGATGGTGGTATAGATCCTTAAACCGTCTTTGTATAGATTGTACTTCGAGCCGTCGGGCTTGGGATTCTTCTCAATCCATCCGTAAATCGGGTTGGAGACCCACTGTAGTGAGTCCTCGGCATAAACCAGCTTGTCAATGTAATTTTTCCGGTTTGGCTTTTTGGCCGACATGGTTATGCGCAGATACTCGCGGAAGTAGGTTGCAGTGCCTGAAGTGTGATCCTGTTGCCGGTATTGCGACATATCCAGGGGAATCACCCTGATGGAATCATAAGCCTGCTCACTGATATAGCCGTACCTTTCCATCTGATGAAGTACCACCTCCCTGCGCTTGATGGCCCTTTCGGGATTGCGCACCGGTGAGAAAAAGGTGGGCGCCTTCAGCATACCCACAAGCATGGCTGATTCTTCTATGCTCAATTCTGAAGGCTGCTTGTTAAAAAACGTTTTTGCAGCCGATTTGATGCCAAAGGAATTGCTCCCGAAATCTACCGTATTGAAATACATGGCCAGAATCTCTTCCTTCGTATAATTGCGCTCCAGCTTAATGGCCGTGATCCATTCCTTAAGTTTGATAAATACCGTTTCAAAAAAATTCCGGTTTGATTTGCGTGGAAAAAGATTTTTTGCCAGCTGCTGACTGATCGTACTTCCTCCTCCTTTGTTACTCCCGGTGAGCAATCCAAAGGTCACCCTGAAAAGCGCTTTTACATCTACCCCCGAATGCTTCTCATAACGGGCGTCCTCCGTGGCTATAATGGCATTCACCAGATTGGGAGACAGATCCCTGTAATTGATGTTCGAACGGTTTTCAATATAATATTTGCCCAACAACTCCTGGTCGGCCGAAATGATCTCGGAAGCCAGGTTACTCTTGGGATTCTCCAATTCTTCAAATGAAGGCATAAATCCAAGCAGGCCCGAAGAAATGGCAGTAAATAAAAGGATTATGAAAACAAATACAACCAGGTATGCTTTCCAGAAGCGCTTCTTCCAGACATTAGCATCAGCGGTGCCGGCTTTAGGTTTTTTGCTCATTCTATTGTTAATTCGTTCTGATCCAATAAACTGTACCCGGCTTTCCACACCGGTGAAACGCATCCCTACTTTTTCTCCAGCCTCACGCCCGCTTCCGAAATGCCCTCAAGCACCTCCTCACGCATAGCCTGGTTCAGCCGCAGTGTGTACTCACCCTTACGCGGGAAACGGATGTCATCCCTTATCAGGATGCGGTTGTCACGGTAGCGCCCGCTGCCTTTACCCAACCATTTGCCGCTTTTGTCTGCCAGCGTGCACTCAATGGTATCGCGCGACAAACCACCCCCGGGATAAGATGTGGTAAGAAAGAAATAGATGTTGTTGTATTTATAGGAAGTGCTGTTTCGCACGTTGATATAAAAACTGTAAGGACTAACCGTATCCTCAATATTCATTGTAAAACTCAGGGCCTCTTCACCGGGCCAGCGGTCACCGGGCAGGCTCAGGCTCTCATCGTAAAACTTATCAGCGTCACAGGCTGCAAAAGCCATTACCACAAGCAGCAATGCTGAACATTTCACCAGATAATTCAGAACTGTCATTTTCATTACACAGTATTCAACGCCTGAATGGCAAATAAATTATATTACCCCGGATTTCATCCGGCTACCATAAAAACCAAATCTCAACTTACTTCCTCCCTCCTGCTGCGCAACCTATTTATCGAACCTGCGCAAATCCTCCTGGCCCACAACATTCTCAAAATCAACTTTTTTCTCAAGTTTTCGGGCAAAGTCCTCCAGCTTATCAATGGCTTTCCCCTTCCGGTTCATATCCATGATCTCTTTTACCTGATCCACGGGGATGGCCATCATATTGTTGGGATCCGATTTATAGGCATACCAGATCACACCACCAAAAACATCTGTTTTTTGAGGTATGGCATCTCCCTTCCTGGTATTGAGCACGGTATCGTCCGGAGGAAAATGTTTCAGCGCTTCGGAATAAGCAGAATACTCGTAATTCAGACAACATTTGAGCTTGCCACACTGGCCGGCGAGTTTCTGCGGATTAAGTGAAAGTTGCTGAATACGCGCCGCATTGGTACTTACCGTGTTAAATCCGTTGAGCCAGGTTGAGCAACAAAGTTCGCGCCCACAGGTACCTATACCTCCCAAACGGGCGGCCTCCTGCCTTGCACCGATCTGACGCATTTCAATCCTCACCTTGAACTCTTCAGCGAGAATCTTGATCAGCTCACGGAAGTCAACCCGTTCATCGGCCGTGTAATAAAAAATCGCCTTGGTATCATCACCCTGATATTCAACATCATTGATTTTCATTTTCAAATTAAGCCGGGCGGCAATTTCCCTGGCCCTGAACATGGTATTATCTTCCTTTTCAACCGCGGTAATCCACTTCTCAATATCACTTAACCTCGCTTTGCGGTAAACCTTGCGGATGTCGTCCCTTCCGGGATCAGTGTTGCGCTTGCGCATCTGAAGCCTGACAATCTCACCGGTCAGGGAAACTATGCCGATGTCGTGGCCCGGATTGGCCTCCACCGCCACAATATCGCCGGTGTGCAGATCAGGATCGCAGGTGGATCGGAAAAATTCCTTTCGGTTATTCTTAAACCTTACCTCAATACAATCAAATGGTTTATGGCCCTCCGGCATCGGTACATAACCCAGCCAATCGAAAGCATCAAGTTTGGCGCATCCATGCTTAAAAATCCTGTCGTTTTTATGAATCAGGCTGGGTTGATGGCAACAGCCCCGGGTAACAAAATGATTCTTTTCGGGAGATATTTTCTCAGTTTCTTCCATTTTTTGCACGTTGTAAAATTGAATCCCGCGGGGATGCCCCCTGAAACAGGATGAAATATGTTGATTTTCAACCGGTCATCGGTTGAACATGTAAAAAGCAAATGTACAATAAAAGCTTGAAAAGAAAATTAAGGGTTAAAGGAATCAGGATGTTCGTTTTCTCCGGGATGGGGGTTAATTCGTCATTTGATGCGCGGCAGTTAAAGATGTACTTAATAATTAGCAGTGTAATCCAGGAAATAATATCACAGAGATGCCAGAGAATCAAAGAGAAGTCACTGAGGCTAAAAGAGGGTTGTATTCTTCTCCGTGTTGCTCTGTGAAGCCTCGGTGTTTTCTGTGAAACTTTTTTTTGTTTCACAGAGATTCAAAGAAAAGAGTAGTTACAGAGGGTCACAGAGTTCAATATTCTTCAAAGTGATACCTCGTTGAGTTCTATGTGACTGCTTATTTTAAAAAGACCCAACGAGTCTGATTTTGAGGGATAAACCTTTAACACCTACTGATGATTTATCCCCATACAAATATTTGGTTTTAATGTCCTGATAACAATCGCGATATCATAAAACCAGCGCATCATTTAACGAATAACCCCGCAAGGGTTCCTGGTTTGCCTGCAACTGAAAATTCAGTCAGGGAGGCTTTTGCCTGAAACCCGGCTAATGCTGTACACCTTTTACCGGATTCTCAAACCGGATCTACGTCGATGATTATTCTGACACTTTTATAATCCGGCAGGGCTTTAAATATTTCCAGTTGACGGGCAAGCTCAGCCTTGTGCTGTTTCCCCTGTAATCCTTTTCCGGTTTTCAGCATTAAATTCTTGATATAAAGATTTCTGATCCTTGAAACCAGGGGATACTCGGGCCCCAGCATCAGGCCGCCAAATACCGGTTTAAGCATCCCTGCCAGGGCAGAAGCCGCTTTATTGAGCAATTCATAATCACGGTGCCTCAACGATACTTCAATCAGTCTGTAATACGGAGGATACTTGTATTTGTAGCGGTCCGACAGCTGTTGTTCAAACATGGCATCGTAATTGTCATCCACCACCCATTGCAGCAGAGGATGTTTGGGATTGTTCGTCTGTATCATCACCAGTCCGCGTTTATACCTGCGTCCGGCCCTGCCGCTAACCTGGGCCATCAGCTGATAGCTGCGTTCCAGCGCCCTGAAGTCGGGGTAGCTCATCATCCCGTCCGCATATAACACGCCTACCAGACTAACATTGTCGAAATCCAGCCCTTTGGTAACCATCTGGGTTCCAACCAGAACATCAATCTTCCCTGATTCAAAATCCCCTATGATGCGTTGATAGGCATTTTTGGTCCGGGTTGTATCGAGGTCCATCCTCCCGATCACCGCATCCGGGAAGAGAATGGAAAGCTCCTCCTCCACCTTCTCGGTGCCAAACCCCCGCATTTTAACAGCCGGGCTGTGGCATTCGGGGCATATATCAGGAACCCGGGTCGTGTATCCGCAATAGTGGCACTTCATTACATTCACCTGCTTGTGATAGGTGAGCGTGACATCACAGTTGATGCATTCCGGAATATGATGACAGGTGTCGCATTCAAGCCTGAGGGAAAAGCCACGGCGGTTCTGAAAAAGGATAACCTGTTCCCCTGCACTCAATGCTTGTTTGATGGCATCAAGCAACTGCGGCGAAAAATGCGACTTCATCCGCTTCATCCGGGCCTCTTCCCTGATATTCACAATCCGGATTTCCGGCATCTGCAAACTGCCAAAACGCTCATTCAGGTTAACAAGGCCATACTTACCGCTCACCGCGTTAAAAAAACTTTCGACGGAAGGGGTAGCAGAGCCCATTAAAACAGGACATTGGTGAATATGACCAAGCACCGTGGCAGCGTCCCTGGCATTATAACGGGGGGCAGGATCGTTTTGCTTATATGAGCTGTCATGCTCTTCATCCACAATAATAAGACCCAGATCGGTGTAAGGCAGAAACAGGGCCGAACGGGCACCTAGCAAAACCTGGTAGGGCTGGTGTTGCTGATTGTCCGAAAGCGGAATGTTGGCTTTATTCCAGATCTCTATCCGCTCAAACTCGTTATACTTTGAATGGTAAACCCCGACTTTATTGCCGAAATACTTCTGAAGCCGCCTGATAATCTGGGTTGTCAGCGCAATCTCAGGAAGCAGGTACAGCACCTGCTTTCCGCTTCCGATGACTTCTTCAATCAAATGAATATATACCTCCGTCTTACCGCTAGAGGTGACCCCTTTTAACAAAGCGATTCCGGTTCCTTTCAGCAGGCTTTTCAATTCAGCAAGAACCTGTTTCTGAGCATCAGAGAAAACAATATTCCGTGAACTGTCGCTTGCTTCATCATGGTTCAAACGGCTTACATTGCGCGAATATGTTTCAAGTATCCCCTTTTTGATAAGCCCGTCAAGCTGGGCAGCGCTGATATCCGGGGTTTTGAGCAATTCAGGCCGGCTGATTTCAAGCGGATGATCCGTAAAACAACGGCTCATACTGATATATGCCATCAAAGCCTGCAGTTGCTTGTACGCCCTTTTGTTAAGCCTGTCCATTCCGGCGTTCAACAGCGCTTCACTACGGTATGCTTCTGTCAGCCGGATACAGGTCTCGGTCCGGGGTTTATACCTCTCGGTAATCTCTTCCTCCACCCTTACAATTCCCTTCTCTATCATTGTTTTTATAAGGGGAATCACCTTTGTCATCCCGACTATCCGGCTGATATCGGTAAGTGTCAGTATCTTTTGTATTTCAAGGGCTTCCACTACCATAAACTCCCTGTCGCTGAGCAGGTCTCCATCCTTGACAAATTCGGGATCCATCACCACCCGGGTTTCACTGGCCAGTTTGTATGCCGATGGCAGGGCCGCATTCATCACTTCGCCTACCGTACATAAATAATATTCAGCCATCCATTCCCAAAGGGCAAACTGCTTTTCATTCACCACTGGCCATGGATCAATGGCCGCCAGTAAATACTTCACCGACATGGTTTTCGGCGGCTGATTATGAATACGACGAATCAGTGCAGTGTAAAACTTCTTCTGACCGAACTGCACCACCACCCGCATACCCGGGGCAACCAGCCCGTTGAGCTCCTGCGGCACCCGGTATGTAAAATAACCCTTGACCGGAAGCGGCAGCAACACCTCTGCAAACAATGTGATATACTCCTGCTCAGCCAAAATTCAAGATCCTTTAGAACGATCAAAGATACAAAGCCCCTGAAAATGCAGGGAAATATTTCTCAACAACCGGACGGGCCTGCACAGCCAACATCCGGCCAGCTGCCGCCTCTGTTCACTGAAACTCATCATTTTTCTGAATTCACACGAAGTATTAACCAAATAATAAGTAACTTTAGCAATGAGGGATGCAACAGCATTTACCAGTACAATATCTTGATTTAATGCATTTTACAATACCAACACTATACTTTTCGCAACGATCCTGATGCGAATGGATTTTATTCAACACATAAAAATTTAAACTATGCGCTGGACCGGAAGACGAGGAAGTTCAAATGTAGAGGACCGTCGCGGTATGTCGGGCGGCAAAATGGCCCTTGGCGGAGGACTAGGAACCATTGTTATTGTGCTGATAGTCTGGCTTATGGGCGGTGATCCCGGTCAGATGCTCGGAAGCCTGGAAACCGGCCAGACAGCCCGGCCGGTGGAAGCTTCGGCCGAAGAAGACCAGATGGCGCAATTTGTATCGGTTGTTCTTGCCGATACCGAGGAAGTCTGGAAAATGATGTTTGAACAATCGGGACAAACTTACCGGGAGCCTAAGCTGGTGCTTTTCAGGGATCAGGTGCAGTCGGCCTGTGGCTATGCCAGTGCCGCCAGCGGGCCCTTCTATTGCTCAGGTGATGAAAAAATCTATATCGACCTCAGCTTCTGCGAGGTACTCAAAACCCGTTTCGGCGCGCAGGGCGATTTTGCCGTTGCCTATGTGATTGCGCATGAAGTAGGCCATCATGTTCAGAAACTGCTGGGAATCCTCGAAGAAGTGCAGGCACAACGAGCCCGGCTCAGCCAGAGAGAAGCCAATGCACTTACCGTTAAACTCGAACTGCAGGCCGACTTCCTGGCCGGATTGTGGGCCCACCACGCCGACCGCATGATGGATATCCTCGAGACCGGTGACATCGAAGAAGCGTTGCGCGCCGCGGCTGCCGTCGGCGATGACAATATACAGCTGAAATCGCAGGGCCGCATTGTCCCCGATGATTTTACGCACGGCACCTCCGAACAAAGGATGTCATGGTTCCGCAAAGGCTGGGAAACCGGTGACCTGGCGCAGGGCGATACCTTCAGGAGGGGAGCTGTTTAGCAGTATCACACTTTACGTTTCAACATTTCAAATACCTGGCTGACGCGGACGTCCCGTCCAGCGTGTTCAGGTATTAAGGTGTTAAGATATTCAAGTGCTCACGTCCGTATGAAGCAACTTACCCGGCCCTCATCGGCTGATGGCAACCGTGAGAAATTACTAATCACCATTTAACCTCTCATTTTTTTCATCCTGCATGTGAATCCTGCAACTTTCCACCTACTTTTTACTACCTGCTACCTACTTCTTACTTCATACTTCTTACTTCATACTTCTTACTTCTTACTTCTTACTTCTTACTTCTTACTTCTTACTTCACTCCCTCTCCCCTTCACTCTCTACCAGGCTGGCAGGGTCGTCCCCTCCGTGCCCCTTTTCTCCCCTGTCTCCGTTTTGACTCACTTCTCCGCCCGACCTGCTGGCGCGGACGTCTCGTCCGTGCCCGATCTTCTCCCGGCTGGCGCGGACGTCCCGTCCGTGCCTCTTCTCTCCCCTGTCTCCGTTTTGACTCACTTCTCACTTCATTTCCTATCTTTGCAAAAAAAATCATTGTCATGAACAGAGGACCTGTTTCACAATTTATCGAGCATCACTACAGGCATTTTAACGCCGCCACCGTGGTGGATGCCGCGAAATCTTACGAAAATCACCTTGCCGAAGGCGGAAAAATGATGATCACCCTGGCCGGAGCCATGAGCACCGCCGAACTGGGCATCTCCCTGGCCGAAATGATCCGTCAGGACAAGGTACAGATCATCAGTTGTACCGGCGCCAACCTGGAAGAAGACATTATGAACCTGGTTGCCCACAGCCACTACAAACGGGTGCCGCACTACCGCGACCTTACCCCTCAGCAGGAATTCGAACTGCTGGAACAGGGCATGAACCGGGTTACCGATACCTGCATCCCCGAAGAAGAAGCCTTCCGCAGGATTCAGCATCACATTGAAAAAATATGGAAAGATGCCCAGGCAAACGGCGAGCGCTGGTTCCCGCATGAATATATGTACAAGCTACTGCTCAGCAAGGTGATGGAAAAGGACTATGAAATAGATCCCAAACATTCCTGGATGCTGGCCGCCGCCGAAAAAAACCTGCCGATCATCGTTCCGGGCTGGGAAGACAGCACCATGGGAAATATCTTCGCTTCATATTGTATCAAAGGCGAACTGAATCCCTCCACCATGAAGTCGGGCATCGAATACATGATGTACCTCTCGGAATGGTACCGTAAGAATTCCTCGGGAAAAGGAGTAGGATTCTTCCAGATAGGCGGAGGCATCGCCGGCGATTTCCCCATCTGCGTGGTACCCATGATGTATCAGGACCTTGAGTGGCACGACGTTCCTTTCTGGTCATACTTCTGCCAGATCAGCGACTCAACCACCTCTTACGGATCCTATTCAGGCGCGGTTCCCAACGAAAAAATCACCTGGGGCAAACTCGATATCGACACTCCGAAATTCATCATCGAGAGCGATGCAACCATCGTCGCTCCCCTGATCTTCGCATGGCTGCTGCGTTGGTAATTTTCGACGTTTCAGCCAATTTAACTGATAATTAATGGATTAACCCCGGGATGAACTTCCGGGGTTAATTATTTCCACACAAAACTGGTAACCGAAGTTGCCGGCAGGTTCACGGTGAAGATCCGCGGCCCCTGTTCTACGGCAAACCCCACGGCATCGCCGCTGTAATTTGCGGCAATCAGCACCTTCGAGCCATCGGCGTTCTGAAACGCTACCACCCCGGCATCACCCGCCGATTGCGGCAGATTACCGCTGATTCTGCGCGCTCCGGGACGAACGAATTTCGAAAAATGGGCGATGGCATAATACTCCTCATTCCGGGTGATTTCTCCCGTTACCGAATTGATGGTAATCACACCCCGGCAGTTGTTGCACCCGTTGTTCTGCGGCCCGTAATTTTCATCCAGGGCCAGGTTCCAGAGCAGCGCGTTCTTCGACCAGTTACGGGCGGTTCCGATAAAGATGTTTCGCATATTCCACATCAGGTTGCCGGCAAAATCGGTAGCCCAGGCACCACCGGAAATTTCTGTAAAATACAGCGCCTTGTCGGGATGGGCCTGATGTACCGTTCCCATGGCCGACACATCCCCGGCATAAGCGTGAAAGGCCGAACCTGCCACATATTGCCTGGCGTCAGGATCATCCAGAATGGTAATGGGATAATCGGGCCGGTCCCAGTTATGGTCGTAAGTGATGATTCTTGTGGATATACCCTCAGCGGCAAACACCGGTCCCAGGTTGTTTTTAATAAACTGAAGCTGCTCTCCCGCCTGCATCTGCATACACGGATAATTGGCCGTAAAATGCAGGGGCTCATTCTGTATCGTCACCGCGTCAATTGTAATGCCTTCTTCCGCCATCGCCCGGATATACCTGACAAAATATTCGGCATATACAGGGTAACAATCTGTCTTCAGCTTTCCGCCCGCCAGCTTGCCGTTGGTTTTCATCCATGCCGGCGGACTCCAGGGAGATCCCAGTATGCTGAGATCCGGAGATATTTGAAGGATCTCTTTCATCACCGGAATCACATCATCCCTGTCCTGGGAAAGCGAAAAATTATTCAATCCGAAATCCGTCTGACCGGCCGGCAAATCATTGTAGGTAAAGTCGGAAAGCGAAAAATCGGAAGCGCCCATAGTCAGCCGGAGGTAAGAAATACCAATCCCGGCTTCAGGGTCAAACAGTTCATTCAACAGGGCCTGTCTTGTCTGTGGCGTTAATTTGCGGTTGATCAGCCAGGCCGAAGAACCCGTAAGTGCGGCACCATAGCCTTCCACTTCCTGATAGGTAATGGCGGTGTCGATCCTGAGCACAGCCTGCCCGGCAGGGACGCTGCTGATAAAGGAAATCTCCCTGCCTGCTGCCAGCAATTGCGCACGGTCGCCGGTGGTTACCCATGATTTTACGCTGTTTCCCGGCCCGGGTTCTTCAGGTTTGGGTTTATCCTTCTTGGTGCAGGCGGTCACTCCCGTCGAAAGCAGGATAACTAAAATCAGTATTACCGGCAGTTTGCTTCTTTCAGATTTCATCTCAGTAATCTTTAAACAACAGTTAAACGACAATTCACAGGAAATCATGCGTTCCCGGCAATCACAGGGCAACCGTAAACAGGGGCGCATCCGGTAAAAGACGCGCCCCGGCGTGGTTGTTATTTGAGCCTGGATGATCCGGCAAAAATCCGGATCTCAGATCAGTAACCCGGGTTTTGGGTCAGCAGTTCATTCTTATCCAGTTCCGATTGCGGGATGGGCCACAACAGGCCGTTTTGCGTCAGGTTGTATCCGAACTTATTTCCGTCGGGTCCGATGGCGTTGTTGATCACCTCTATGGCCCTTCCGGTGCGTTTCAGGTCAAACCAGCGCTTGCCTTCAAAAGCCAGCTCCAGGCGGCGTTCCTTCTCTATGGCCAACCGCATCGCCTCTTGGGTCGAAGCCTGGGTATCCGGCAGGTCTGCACGGCCACGGATCTGATTTACCAGTTGGGCAGCGCCGTTCACATCGCCCAGTTCATTCAGCGCTTCAGCCTTTAGCAGTATAATATCCGCCAGTCTTACCAGGATATAATTCTGAGGACTCGGCCAGGTGATGATCCGGTATTTGTTCATAAACGGATAACTATTGGCCGGCCAGTTGGCATCCGACCACTTACCGGTTACATCTTCAAATGATATTGAAGCATTTTTGCGGATCATATCATTCTCATCGTCAAAAGCCTTCACCAGGTCGTTGGAAGGAACGTTGAACTTCTTCCAGTCGGTGCCCCTGAACATGCTGGAACCCCAGTTGGCATCGCTGGCGGTTCCCGCATAATTC
>JAMLHF010000005.1 GCA_023957275.1 Lentimicrobium sp.
GTTTCTTATTATTGTCCAAAAGACCGTTTGTCAAATTTAATTCCGTAATCATTTCCAATTATGTCGATGTCAGCCGTGCTACCGAATGAACCGAAGCCAAGTTTAAGTGCTCCGTCTTGAATTTCTAACTTACAAATGTCAAAACAAACCCAAGAGATAAATATTAAAGTGTCTTCCAAGGCAGTCAAGACGTGGGAAGGTTTTATTTCACTAAAGTAGGTCGGATAGTTTCGGTTTTTTGTTGACTTTACCTCAAACCTTATTTCTGAAGTTGAATTTTCTATTCGGTAATTTGCTTTTTTTGGTTTAGGATGAACAAATTCATTTCTACAACTTATTATATCCTTAATTCTACCAAACTTTATATCACCTTGGTCAAGTCGCTTGCCTAAAAAGTCACAGAATATTTTAAATTTAACTAATGTGCTTGTCCGTTCTAATTCTTCGTAATATTCTTTGTCAAGATTTAGGCTGAGAAGTAAGGCGTTGGCAGCGGATTCTAGCGAATTAGAAATCATTAGAAATGAATAACGACTATTTATTTCTGCAATTAGCATTGATTGGTCAGAACCTGTGTCAGCCCGAACTTGTTTAGCATTTTCATAAAAAGCAAGTCCGTGTCTTAAAGAGTAAATTGCTTCAAGGATATATTCGTGATATGTTGATATTGAAGTCTGGTCTGTAGTCATAACATTGGCACTAACTCTTAAATATCCCCAACAAATTAGTCATTTAATTATTTTATAAGCATTTATGCTCATTTACAATCATCTGCTCCCCCTACCATCTCCTATATCTCTGTCTATATTCCAGGGAGCAAATCACCCCGCAAATTACAAAAGAAAACTATATATCAACAAAAATACATGAAAAAATTTGTATTTCTTTCGCACTCTTTGGCTCTGGCAACCGGAATGTTTAAAATCCGGCAACCGGGCACAACGCGACTACCTGGTTGCGGGCGGCCGGTGCGGGTAGTGTTAGGGTAGCCTTATGGGTGTACCGGCCGTGTGCCTGCCCGGCGGCTGCCTTAATTCCTTCTGCGCGTCCTGCTATGGTTTAATATAGTTAGACCAATGTGTGTGCACAATTTTCCATTGGCCATCCAGCTCAAGTCGGTATACTTCGGTACAGTTCCATTTCGAAACCTTGCCGGCGGTGACGGAGTGCAGGTTAAAAGTCAGCACAGCCATATTTTGCGTGGCGGTTACTTCCGGATTCACCATTTCGTATCCGGAAACGTTGATCAGTCCTTCAATCGGCCTGTAATATTCCCTGAGGCGGTCAAGCCCGTCAAGCCGCTGTTCAAGCGAAGGATCAAAATAGGTTACATCCCCGGCCGAAAGTTCAAGATAACCGCCCGGGTCACCCTGGTTCCACTTTTCAAGTGCCGCTTTTTCCAAAGCGATAATTGTTTCGGAAATGTCCGGATTCACGGTTTGCGAATAGCTCATGTCTGCGAAAATCAGTAAGGTTAATAAAATAAGCTGTCTCATCTTTTCAAAGTCAGGTTTTATTCAGGTTCAAAGGTACAAATCGGGAATTGCATTTCTGAGGCGTTTGGCAATTCCGGAAGTTCAATCGTTAGGGCTGAAGCAGGTATAACGGCCGGATAACGTTTCCCGGCTTTGCGTCCGGGCGGGTTGTGGAGCGCTTCTTCGAAAGTCTTACTATATTGAATCAAAGGTAGTATCATTTGAATAATCGCCAGAATCCGCCTTATGCAAAGCTTTTTTAAGCATTTGTTTTAATTCTTTTGTTGTTGGTACTTTTCCCTTATATTTTTCCGGTAACCTTTGAGTCAATTTATATTCTGATACTCCGATTGGCTTATTACTCGATCGCAAAGCGTATTCAACTTCAAGATTGTCTTTTACCGGGCATAGTATTATTCCGATAGAAGGATTGTCATCATCTTGTTTTTCCTGCTGGTCCAGGAGTTCAAGATAAAAGTTCATTTTGCCGGCAAATTCGGGTTCAAACTCCACTGTCTTTAATTCAATTGCAATTAAACATTTTAGTATTCGATGGTAGAACAGAAGGTCAATAAAGTATTCTTTTTGGTTTAATTTCAATCTGTATTGGTTTCCGATAAAACTAAATCCATACCCAAGTTCCAGAAGCAGGTCTCTTATATTTTCAATAAGTCTGTTTTCCAATTCCTTTTCCAACACAGGCCTTGTAATTCCTAAAAAGTCAAGATTGTATTCACTTTTCAGGGCTTCGTTCGCTTGTTCTGACAAATATACTGGAAGGGCTTTCCCAAAATTGCTTATCTTTTTGTTTGTTAACTGATGCCGGTAAGCATTTGCTTTAATCTGATTAAGCAAAACAGCCCGACTCCATCCTAACCGGTCAGTTGCTTGCAAATAATATCTTCGTTCATTGTTGTCCTTTAATTGTTGAATAATGAGCATGTTCTGTCCCCAGGGAATTTTCATGGCCATTTCCAAAAGCTCCGGCTCATTTTTGTATTCCAGGTAAAACTGCCGCATCCTCCATAGATTTTGCGGAGAATACCCTTTGACTCCATCAATTTGTTTATTTATATCCTTTGACAAGGTATCTACAATTGATTGTCCCCATTTGTATATTTCCTGATTTTCGACAATTATTCTGCCAATCTCAAAATTCTGCCCGATATGAAACTTATTTATAGACTTAAAAGCCTGATACCTCGCTGAATTAATCGTGTCGATTATTTCAACGAAAAACCTGTTATATGCAGTTAATTGATTCATGCCCAAATAAATTTCATAATCTCTCACAACTGTGATAGAAATTGAAAAAATTCAAATCTCTCACAGCTGCGGTAGAATTAAAACCGGTTCATTGCAAATAAATGCCAACTCGTAAATATCTTAAACAAACTATCCATTTAATTATTAACAAACATTTGATCACGCTACCATCTCCTTAATCTTTATCTATATTAAATGGAGCAAATCACCCAGCAAATTACAAAAGAATACTACCTGTCAGCAATAATGTATGAAAAAATTTGTATTTCATTCTCATTTTACGGCTATGGCAACCGGAATGTTTAAAATCCGGCAACCGGGCATAACAGAGTTGCCTGGTTGCGGGTGGCCAGTGGGAGAGGAGCTTCCTGAGCTTCTGCCGAAGGACGCACCGGTGGGCTTTACGCTCACCGGCCGTGCATTCGATTACCCTTTTGTGTTCAGCAGATTTAAAAGTCCAGGGTCATTTCTTGTATAATTCAATCGTTCCATTGTCCGAACCGGGGTCGGACCAGGTTCCAGAAATTTTGTTGCCACTGATTGTGGTAGTATACTGGCAGTTCAGGTTAGCACTTCCTTTCCTGATATACTCAACCTCTTTAAAAGTAAAATGTGAATCTGTCAGTTTTCCTGTGATTTTATGCACTGAATTCAAAGAAGGCCACTCAATTTCTCCTTCCACCCTTCCTGAAGACTGATTATATGAAACAATCTTCAAATTGGCGGTCCATGATTTGCCTGATTTTGAAGATTTAACTTTGCCTGTAAAAACGGCTCCGGTAAAATTATTTGCCCATCCAATGTTAGTGCTACACAGAAATAGTGTTGCAAGTACTAACCAATTAATACGAATAGATTTTTTTTTCATTGTTATCATCCTCCAAATTGATTATTTATAAAGAGTCTTTTCAGCATAAAGGCTAACCCGTATATATCCTCAGCAATTTATCCATATAATAACCTACGGGTATTTCCAATCTTCTGCTCCAGCTACCATCTCCTATATCCCTATCTATATCTCAGGGAGCAAATTACCCCTTAAAATTACATAAGAAATTTACATTTCAGCAATAATGCTTGAAAAAAGTTGTATTACTTTCGCATTTTGTGGTTATCAGGAATAATCAGCCCGGTAGAAGTTGTATGCGGATCAGTCGTACTTGTGGCTTTATCAATATACCCCGCTAATCCGGTTTTGCCAGGGCACTGCTCAGGGCGCTTATATTGTTTTCCCTTTCAAAAGAAAAAGTCTTGCTTTTTATATTGCAGATTTCAAAAAGCTGAAGCGCTTTTTCAAGATAGGTACGCGATGGTTCTGACTGCTTGCTGAACCCGATCTTCGCGATAAAAGCTGCAAGAGCCTCAATATTTTCAATGCTGAAGCCTTTGAAGCCGTTCACATACTTTTCCGACTCCGCCTGGTCCATCTGTAAAAACCGGTCAAGGTCGAAGTTCATTTCACTAAACAGCATTTCCCGGGCTTCGGCTTCCTGCCTTTCCGGAGAAAGGGCGGGCGGTCCGCTGCCGCCAAAGATTTTCTGCTGAATGGCACGGATAACAATGCCCAGCTTTTCAATTTCCCGGAGTAAATAATCCTTTTGTTCCATAGCCTGTTTTTTGTTTGCCCGTGCAGCGTATCTTTATTCCGTTGGTTTTCGGGGCCCTGTCCGGCGTGGTAATGCACCGTCACTGTGCAGGCACCCGGAAAGGGCATGGTCAGGTTGGCCGCACTCAAATCTTTTTCCCCTTAATATCCTTCTTCTGATAATCCTTCAGGATTTTTCCGAAAATTTTTTCTTTCCGTTTCTTTTCGGCCTGCGAAGTTTCAAACCAGGCCTTTTCCCTTTCCAGTTTAAGATAATTTTCGAGCAGGCTTTCGTCGAGCGTTCCGTTTGCCACCGCTTCCAGCACGGCACAGCCGTCCTCGTTCGTATGGGTGCAGTTTTTAAACCTGCAGTGCTGCGCCAGGCTCAGCAGGGTGTCGAAGGTGGTTTCCAGTCCCAGGGCGGTATCGGCAATCCCCACTTCACGCATGCCCGGGTTGTCGATCAGTATGCTGCCGTTATCAAGCACCAGCAGTTCCCGGTGGCTGGTGGTGTGCCTGCCCTTGCCGGTGCTCTGGCTGATATCTCCGGTGTGCATGACCTCCCTGCCCGAGAGGAAGTTCAGCAGGGTGGACTTGCCGGCGCCCGAAGAGCCCAGCATGCAATAGGTCTTCCCCTTCTCCATTATGCTGTTGAGCGCATCGTAACCGTTTCCGGTGATGCTGCTGACGGCAATCACAGGGACGTCCGGAATGCGTTGCCGGATGGCGTCGGTGATGGCGCTGATCCTTTCTTCCGTGATCAGATCGGTCTTGGTCAGTACAATCACCGGGCTGACCCGCGCGGCATAGCAGAGGGTAAGGTAGCGTTCCAGGCGGTTGATGTTGAAGTCCCTGTCCACGGCCTGAATCAGCAGGGCGGTATCCACGTTGGCGGCGATGATCTGCACTTCGCCGGTATGGCCGGCCGCCTTACGGGTGATGGCGGAGGTACGCGGGATGATCTGATGGATCAGCGCTGTGTTGTTGTCGTACATGATGAGCGCGACCCAGTCGCCCACCGCGGGGAAGTCTTCGCGGCTTTTCGCCGAATACCGGAGGTTTCCGGTGATTTCGGCCTCCGTTTCCCCTTGCGCGGTGCGCACGATGTACCGCTCCCTGTGTTCGGCAATCACCCTGCCCGCCTCATAATCGGTCAGGTTCTGCTGAATTCTTGATTTTTCTGTCTTTTCGTTGTAACCGAGGTCTTTCAGTTCCATTTGAATGTTGTTTTTTGCGTTGATCTCTATAAGTGTTTAGGTTATGCTTCGACTTCGCTCAGTAACCAAGGTTGAGGTTGTGGTTGTGCTTCGGTTGGTCTCGGCTGGTCTCGGCTCCGCTCGACCACCCTCGCTCGACCACCGCCGCCCGACCACCGCCGCCCGACCACCCTCGCCCGACCACCGCCGCTTGACTACCGCCGCCCGGCCACAACTCGCTCAGCAAACAAAGCCAAGGATGCTGAGGGGTAGGGTGTTTTATACTTTGTGCTTTTATCCCGGGCCGGGGTAGGGGACGGTTTCCGTTTCGCCGGGCGGCATGGGGAAGCGCTGATGGATCCAGTCTTCCCTGGCCGCCAGCAGGCGGTTTTTGCCGGAGGAAACAAAGTTCCAGTCGATGTAACGTTCTTCGGCGAAAGGATCGCCCCCGAAAACATAAACCGTGCTGCCTGCTTCCATTTCAAAGCTGCACCGTTGGCTCTCCTTTGTCACAAGGATCTGGTCCGGGCCGTAGGTGATGCCTTCGATGCGGACGGCGCCTTCAAGGATAAACAGGGCGCTTTCGCCATACAGCGCGCCGCTGAGGTCTGCCAGCCGGGCGGTGTTGGATTTTATTTCGGCAAAGTAAAGCCTGCTGAAGACCGGAACCGGGGATTTTCTTCCGAAGGCCTCGCCGGCGATCAGCCTGAACTGAAGATGATCTTCCGTCCATGCCGGGATTTTGTCCGCTTCGATATGGATAAACGAGGGTTCCGTCTCTTCATATTCCTTTGGCAGTCCCACCCAGAACTGCAACCCGTGCAGGTTTTTCTCCGTGTTCCGCAGATACTCCGGCGTTCTTTCGGAATGTACCACGCCTTTGCCGGCCGTCATCCAGTTAACGGCCCCGGGTTGTATCTCCGCCACGCTGCCGATGCTGTCGCGGTGCATAATGGCGCCCTCAAACAGGTAGGTGAGGGTGGAAAGTCCGATATGGGGGTGCGGCAGAACGTCCAGGTTTTCGTTTGCTGCCAGCGCGGCCGGCCCCATGTGGTCGAGGAAAACAAAAGGGCCTACCGCGCGTTTCTGACGAAAAGGCAGCAACCGGCCTACCTGAAAGTTTCCGATGCCGGCGGCCCTTTCCGGGATAGTCATTTCAATGGTTGACATCTGCTCGCTGTTTTTATGAAACATTACACTGCATCACTGGCAAACACCAACCCAAACATACTGCTTTTTTGTTGATTTATCCCGGATTATGGCAGGTCAAATGCATCAACGGATTTAAACCGGAAGTTTCGTTATTTGCTGCACCGGAACAAACTTTACGACTTACCTTAAATAATCTGCCACTGAAGCGCAGAAACACAAAAACACGCCGGTTTCATTCTCCATTACTGAAGCCTTGATTTATCCTGATGCTGCCTGCATGCCGGACCTGCGCTTAAGCCGGTCCCGAAACCCACCAGAGATATGCCCTTACGTGATTTCACCAAAAAGCAGCAGCAAATTCCGCTTTCCTGAAGCTACAGGCACCCGGGAACCGTCGATCATTCACGCGACAGCGTCAGTGGTAAGTAGACTCCCGGCAACCACGACAGCCCTGATCATAAAATGATTTTTTACAAGCTAAAAATAAGTTATGCCAATTCAAATCAGGGTAAATCTGCCAGACTTACGATGTCATCCGGCGTCAATACTGTAATATCCGGATGTGATGCGGGTGTTTTCTGAAATAAAACTTTGATGATTTTTTCAGGTTTTGCGAACGGGATATTGCTTTCCTTCCATTTCAACGATTCTAAAACTTCAACGGTATGATTTTTATCCGACCACTTGACTTCACCAATTAATAAAGCTGTCTGGTCAGTTGATGAGGCAATGAGGTCAATTTCCATTGCTTTTTTGTTTAAGCCGCCACCCCACCAACGTGAGGCAGGGTTGAACCTTTTACCTTCAATTTCGATGAAAGGAATTGCTTTTCTGCATAAATCCTCCCAGATTGCCGAGATATACCGGTCATACTTATTTTCTATTTCTTCCCAAACCTGTTCAACCATATTAAATTCAAGCCTGCTTTTGTTCGGGACCAGGAAAGTGAAATAGAAATTCATAAACGGATCATCCATTTTATAAAGGCTTTTTTTTGACGACTTTGGAGGTTCTCCGTAAGGTGTTTCACGCTTTATATATCCCTGATTAACAAGAAATCCAAGCACTCGTGATAATTGAGTGGCGGGTTTACCCAACCTTGCTGCGATTTCAGAAGGACGATGAACACCGGCGCCTATCAGGCTGAGTATTGAGTAAGCTTGAACAGCGGTACGCAATTCATCCGAAAAAAGCCTCTCCGGCTCTTCGCTGAGCAAACCATTCTGATCCAGGATACTATTTTTAACTGCCTGGGCTAGATTTTCATACTGCTTTCTAACCTCCCAATATCGGGGAATTCCGCCCCAAACTCCAAATTCCCGGACTGCATCCACTGTGGAAAGTGAAAGGTATTCCTGCAGATATCTGATAGCCATTGGTTTTAACTTAATTATTTCATCGCAACGGCCATAAAGCGGTGAAGTTTTCTCAAGCACCATGCTGTACATCATTTGCTGGGAAGAACCGCAAAGTATCAGGTGAAAGTTACCGTGGCCCCGGTTGTCAATGATTTTTTGCAGTACAGACGGCAATTCGGGGCTGTTTTTTACCAAATAGGGGAATTCATCGATGCAAACAATCGTTCTTTCTTTTAGCGTATTGTTCAGGCTGAGAAAAAGAGTTTCCCAATCGGGGTAAACCGGTTTGGAGAAACCCGGGGCTATCTTTTCAACCTGCCTGGCAAAAGCTGAAATTTGCAAAGGTGCTTCTCTCAGATCAGCCGAAAAGTAGATCGTTTCATGGGGTAATATCTGTTGGAGCAACGTTGATTTACCACATCTGCGCCTCCCGTAAATTACGATAAACTGCGGTTTTTCCCGTTGCAAAGATTGCTCAATCCGCTCAATTTCTTTTTGTCTGTTCAGAAACATGAGTACAATTATTAATATTATGCATAACAAAAATAATGTTTTTCAAGCATAATAAGTCAAATCTTGAATTTATTTTCAGCATGGTATTTTGAACCGCACCAGCGTCCCCTTTGCGTTGCCCTCGTCATCCTTCAGGTCGATGATTTCCAGGGCGATTTTCTTCTTTGACCTGTGATTCAGTGCCACGATCCGCTCCCGGGTGAAAAGGGTAGTCATGGACTTATGACTGCTATGAGCAAAAACGGTTCAGGTTGCTGCGCACCAGATCTGAAAAAGAAAAGGTAAATGCCGGCATTTCGACGGTGTTGTTTACAATGAAATTGTTCAAATAATAAATGGCATAGAAGGATCTAATAATAACGTAACAAGAAAATTACTAACATATTTGTTAGTAACAATTTAATTACTTATCTTTGGGAGAAATCATTGATCATGGATACTCCGTTCATATATGGCAAACTGGCTGTTGGTGAAAATTTCACTGACCGGGCAGAAGAAAAAATGCGGTTGGTGCAAAACTTTATTTCCGGCACCAATACTATTTTGATCTCACCCAGAAGATGGGGTAAATCCTCTTTGGTGTTGAAAGCGGCATCAGAAGTAAGGGACACGAGTCCAAACATCCTGGTCGTCTTCCTTGATCTGTTCAATATCCGCAGCGAAGAAGACTTTTATAAAGCATTAGCGGAAAATGTGATACGGGTCTCTTCCGGCCGAATGGAAGAAGTTATTTTAACCGTGAAACAATTCATGAAACAATGGGTTCCCAGGATCAGTTTTTCGCCGGATTCACAACAGGAGTTCAGTTTGGGTTTAAACTGGAATGAGCTTAAAAAGCAACCCGATGAAATACTCGATCTTGCGGAAAACATTGCACAATCAAAAAAAAGCAAACTGGTTATCTGCATTGACGAATTTCAAAATATTGCGTTTTTTGAAGATCCACTGGCCTTTCAGAAAAAATTAAGGTCGCATTGGCAGACACATCAATCGGTTTCCTATTGCCTGTATGGTAGCAAAAGGCATATGCTGACGGATGTTTTCACTTCTCCATCCAAGCCGTTTTACAAATTTGGTGACCTGTTGTTTTTATCACGGATAGCGATCAACTATTGGGTACCATTCATTGCAGAGCGTTTCAGATCGACAGGGAAAGATATTTCAGATTCACTGGCCGAAAAGATAGCCGTCATGGCCGAAGGCCATCCACACTATGTGCAGCAGCTGGCACAACTGGTGTGGCTCAGGACCGGCAAAGAAGTCACATCTGGCATTATTGAGGAATCTGTGGATGGCCTGGTTCTGCAAATGAGCCTTTTATTCCAGGGGATCACTGAAAACCTGACTACCCCGCAGGTGAATTTTTTAAGAATGTTAATTGATGGTGAAACCCGGCATACCACAAGGGCGAATATTGACAAATACCAGCTAGGAAGCTCAGCTCATGTAATCCGGATAAAGAAATCACTGATCGAAAAGGAAATCGTTGATGAACAACCCGGCGGTCTGATCATTCTTGACCCGGTGTATTCAACCTGGCTCAGATATTATTATTTTATCTGATGATTTTGGCGGTCACCGGGCACTGGTCACTCGTCATTAGTCATTGGCTCCTGGCTTCTGGAATTTATAGCGGCAGTAAGAACCTCACCAATGTCCCCTTGGCATTCCCCTTGTTATCCTTCAGATCAATGTTTTCCTGCATTATCTTCTTTTTTGAACCGGATTTTTGACTTATAAGCATTTCATCATGCAGGAAAAAGTCATTGAATGGGATGCTGAACTCCTTTACAATACCCCTGATGGTCACTTTTCCGGTCATTACACTTGATATTTTCGCTGAATTCAGTTATATTTGCAAATTGTAATTTACATTTTGTAATATATAAATTGTTTAAGATAAAATGGCAGCCATCTCAAATCCATTTATTACGACCGGGTATCAGGGGAGTGAATACTTCTGTGACCGCACAGAAGAAACCATGACTCTTAAAAGAAACCTGGTCAACGGACAATCAACCACCCTGGTTGCCATTCGCAGGATAGGCAAAACCGGATTGATCCGGCATTTGCTGGCCCAACTCCCTGCTGGTCACACGGGGATCTACCTGGATATTCTTCCTACAGAAAGCCTGAGGGAATTTTTAAACGCGCTGGCCACAGCTGTTTTTTCCACCATTCCGGAACAGTCGAAACCTGGTAAACTGATTCTTGATTTCATAAAATCACTGAGACCGGTCATTGTTTTTGACCCGTTGACCGGATTTCCTCAGCTCACCGTGGATGTAAGGCCAGGTGAGGCTGAACGGCACATCCGGTCCGTGCTTGGATGCCTTGAGGCTTATCCGGAGAAAGTCATCATTGCCATTGATGAATTTCAGCAAATCATGAATTATCCCGAAAAAAATACGGATGCTTTTCTGAGAAGCATTATCCAGTCTCTCAGCAATGTCCGGTTTATCTTTTCCGGTAGCCAGCAGCATCTGATGATGCAACTTTTCGCCGATCCTTCGCGGCCTTTTTACCAGAGTACCGGTTTTCTGAAAATCGATAAGATTGACGCTGATGAATATGCTGCTTTTATTCGTCATCACTTTCAGCACAGAGGCCATAAGATTGAAGATGAAACCATTTGCGCCATGATGGAGTGGGCCGACCTTCATACCTATTATGTTCAATTGCTTTGTAACCGCGTGTTTGCATCTGCCGGTAAAAATGTGGATGATGAACTATGGAAACAACAGGCCGCCCGCCTGCTCCGTGAACAGGAGATTGTTTTCTTCAAATACCGGGATCTGCTTACGAAGCAGCAATGGGCACTGCTCAAAGCCATTGCTCATGAAGGCAAGGTTTTTTATCCCACTTCAAAAGATTTTATTTCGAAGTATGACCTGGGAAGCCCGGCAACTGTATTGAGGTCATTGCAAGCCTTACAGCAAAAGGAAATGATTTATTCGGATTATATCAAAGAAGGACAGATGTTTTACAGCGTTTATGATGTGTTGTTCAGGCGCTGGATGCAGGGGAAGTAAGCATTATAACGGACAGTATCGGAGTCCGCTCGCATGCCCTTCTAACTCCCTGAGGACAATGATCTCCCGTGAGATCTTCTCTTTCGCCAAGTCTTCCCGTGATGTCGGTTTTAAAGAATACCTGTGTGATGCCATGAAATTTGTTCCCTGAACTTTTCCGGGAAAAATTACAGGTTTGGCTAAACCTTCGACTGTCCGGAATGTTTAAACAGTCAGAAAAATCTTTAAACAGAATATTATGAGCAAATTTAAACCCGGCGATCAGGCGCCGGCCTTCAGTGGAAAGGATCACTCAGGGAATGTGGTAAGTCTTGAAAGCTTCCGTGGCAGTAAAGTGGTATTGTATTTTTATCCCAAGGACGACACCCCCGGCTGTACGGCCGAAGCGTGCAGCCTGCGCGATAACTATGAGGCATTGCTGGCCCGCGGTTACAAAGTGGTGGGCGTTAGCCCTGACAGCGAAAAATCGCACCAGAAGTTTATCAATAAATACGAACTGCCTTTCCCGCTGATTTCCGATACCGAGAAGAAGATCCTTCAGGATTACGGCGTATGGGGCCGCAAGAAGTTTATGGGCCGCGAATACGACGGCGTGATCCGCACCACTTTTATCATTGATGAAAAAGGCGTGATTGAGGAAGTGATCGAAAAGGTGGATACCAAAAACCACGCGGCTCAGGTGCTGAAGGACTGAAAAACCAAGGCTGTTTGTTAATCAAACCGGCGTTCTTAAACAGTAGATCTGTATTCCATCGGAACCGTGTTTTTGTGGCGAATTTTCATTAGGGCCCGATAGTCTGATCGCTGATATAAATTATCAAATAGCTGTATTCCCCGGCTATATTTTTTTTGCCGGGCATTCACCTGTTTGTTCCTATTCCTTATCTTTGAAGATCATAAGAATCATCAGCTAATATTTATAAATCATTGATACCATGAGTAAAGATCAGAAAGAAAACAATCTGGAAAAGTTAAAGGCGCTTCAGCTGACCCTTGATAAGATTGAAAAGTCATACGGTAAAGGCACCATCATGAAACTGGGGGATGCCCCGGTTGAAGAGATGCCGAGCATTTCGACCGGCTCCATCGCGCTCGACACTGCCCTGGGGGTGAGCGGACTTCCCAAAGGTCGTGTGGTGGAGATTTACGGACCGGAGTCATCCGGAAAAACCACCCTTGCCCTGCATGCGGTGGCCGAATCGCAGAAGCAGGGAGGCATTGCCGCGTTTATCGATGCCGAGCACGCTTTCGACCGGTATTATGCGCAGAAACTGGGCGTAAATATTGACGACCTGTTGGTTTCGCAGCCCGATAACGGGGAGCAGGCCCTTGAGATTGCCGAGAACCTGATCCGTTCTGGCGCCATCGACATCATTGTGATTGACTCCGTGGCGGCCCTTACCCCCCGCAGCGAGATCGAGGGCGAGATGGGCGATTCAAAGGTTGGACTGCAGGCCAGGCTGATGTCGCAGGCGTTGCGCAAACTGACCTCTACCATCAGCAAAACAGGATGCTGTTGCATCTTTATCAACCAGTTGCGCGAAAAAATCGGAATCATGTTCGGTAATCCCGAAACCACCACGGGCGGTAATGCACTGAAGTTTTACGCTTCCATCAGGCTGGATATCCGCCGGGTTTCGCAGATCAAAGAGAATGATTCTGCCGTTGGAAACCGCGTAAGGGTAAAGGTTGTGAAAAACAAGGTGGCGCCGCCTTTCCGGCAGGCAGAATTTGACATTATTTTCGGAGAGGGTATTTCAAAGACAGGTGAAATCGTTGACCTGGGCGTAGATTACAATATTATCAAGAAAAGCGGATCCTGGTTCAGCTACGGCGATACCAAGCTTGGTCAGGGCCGCGATGCCGTGAAGAAACTCCTGCTCGACAATCCCGAACTTGCCGAAGAACTGGAAGGGAAGGTGCGTGATGCGCTGAAGAATCCGGCAAGCTAGCAATTGCCCTTATAAGATAACCGCATTCAAGTCAGCTCTTTCTTTTCAGGGAAGGGCTGTTTTGTTTAACTTTGCCGCGTATTGTAACTTAATGACTGTTATGCCAGCTTTTTCTTTCAGGTCACTCCTGGTTATTGCCGCGTTTGCCGCGTGTCTTTTCCTTTTTGGCTCATCATGTAAAAGGTCCGGAAAGGTTGCTGCCGTTGCGGAGCAGCAGGTGGCCGATACCATTGCCGATGAACTTACCCGCCTCAACCAGTTGGTAAACGCTTCGCCTTCGGATACAAAGCCCTATATGGAGAGGGCGCGGTATTTTGCTGGCAAAGGGCAGGAAAACGAGGCCCTGGCGGATATCAACAGGGCGCTTACGCTAGACGAAAACAATCCGGATGTTTACGCGGCACTCTCGGATGTATATATGTATTCCGGCAAGATGCAGCGGGCGCTGGATGCCCTGAAGAAGGCGAAGGAGCTTGCCCCGGGCGCCGGCGTTTATGATGTTAAGATGGCCCGCCTTTACCTTACCATGAGTGATTACAAGCAGACTTTCAATGCCTTGCGCGAAGGTCTGCGCAAAGACCCGGATAACGCCGAAGCGTTTTTTATCAGCGGCCTTGCCAATGAAGAGATGGGGGATACCCTGAAAGCCATTGACAGTTATCAGATGGCCGTGGCAAAGGATCAGAATCACTATGATGCCCTCAAGCAACTGGGCATCATTATGGCAGAGCGGAAAAACAAACTCGCTGTTGACTACCTGCGCAATGCAGCGCGGGTGAAACCCGGAAGTCCCGATCCCCTGTATGTTCTGGGTATGTATTACCAGGAAAACGGAGAGCCCGACAAAGCGCTCAGCGTATATGGCGAAATCCTGATCATCGATGAGAATTACAAGCTGGCGCACTATAACAAGGGTTACGTTCACCTGGTGTACAAGGAAGAGTATGCCGAAGCCGTAAGCGCGTTCAGCCGGGCCATCGAAATCGACAATGAGTATACCGACGCGTACTATAACCGTGGTTTCGCCTATGAGCTGATGGGTGACCTGGCCGGAGCCCGGAAAGATTATGAAAGGGTGCTGCGGATGAAGGTCAACGACGACAAAGCCGTAGAAGGCCTGAACAGGCTGGATGCCCTGAAGCAATAAACGTTAATTGAAGGCAGGCTTAACCCTCCTGCACCAGCTCAGCCCTGATCTGTGTCAGGTCGCCGGCCATTTCGATCAGTGAAGCCCTGATATTGTCTATAACCTGCGTCACACCGGCTTCATCGAAACCGGCACCGTTTTGCTCAACCAGTTCCGCGGCTGATTTCTCGAAGTTTTTAACCATCTCAAGCAGCGACGGTGCCGAGAAATTGGCAACCACCCCCTTCAGGTTATGGGCGGTGAAACGGAGCCCGGTAAAATCCCTTGCCTTTACATCGTTGTAAAGTTTTTCCAGCTTTCCCTGATATTCATCCAGAAAAATATCTATGATCTCGATAATCACCGATTTATCGAAATAATGATAGGTTTCGAGGAATACTTGTTTGTTTACCATATTGTCGTTTCAGAATACAGAAACCCGTCAACAGATTTCTGATGCAAATTTAGCAGAAGAATCAATACACGCAATGTTCTATTCCGTTACCTGAAATTGCCGGTCCCGGGTTTCTTTCCGGCGTTTGTTTTCTTCAATTTCCTTTTTCAGGTCCTGCAGCTGGCACCCGGAACAATCACTGGCACAACCGGAACAACCGCTGAGCGGGTTCGTGAATTTCCGGTACAGCTTATAGCCGCCGATTGAAGCTGCAATCCCGACGATGATAAGCGCGATGATTTCCTGATATTGTTCCATAGGTCAGCGTTTGTTTATATTCAACATGAAATCAGGGAAAAAGTTGGGCCGGTGCAGGGAAAAAGCGCAGAAAGGTAAACCACGCGATGCCTGCCACTATTCCTGTAATCAGTATTGCCCAGATGGCTGCAGGGATATGGCTGAGCCGGGCAAGAATGGTAATATCCCCCGCTTTCTTGGGTTTGGCAAGGCCCAGGTAAAAGACAACCAGGGTGGAGAAGATTGCTTCGGCAAAGACAATCTGGCTGATGCAGAGGAAGAAAATCTTTGTCAGTGCCGGCTCGCTCAGCCAGTGTACCAGCAGGATTATCCCTGAAAAAGTGAGCAGCCAGACAATTCCGTATGTATTTCTGACAAACAGGGTCAGGTTGATCAAAGCCAGTGAAATCAGGATCAGTAAACCTGTTTTTTCGTAACCCCTGCCCGAAAGCCAGAAAAAGAGGGCCGCGCAGAGGATGGCAAAAGGATATCCCGAAAAGGCAACCAGCATGGCCCTGCTCCCGGAGGGCGTTTTCGTGAGCGCGGTACCCGAGGTGTCATTTTTTAACTCTATGCGGTTTACTTCACCGCTAAGCAGGATGGCCGCCAGGGCATGTCCGTTTTCATGGAAAAGAGTGTTGACGGTTCTGAAATAGACGCCGATCAGCGGAATCCTGATCAGGATGACCGCCAGCAGCAGGGTGGCATAAAACACCTGCGCTTCGTTGAGTTGCAGCATAACCGCTTTCATCGGATCAAAGCAGCAGGTTGCCGATCTGGAATACTGCCAGAGAGGCAAGGTAAGCCAGCACGGTGGTGTAAACAACGATAAACAGTGCCCAGCGCCAGTTTCCGGATTCCTTTTTGATCGCGGCCACCACGGCAACACAAGGGAAATAGATCAGGATAAACAGCATAAAACTGAAGGCCACCAGGGGCGTAAATACTTTTTCGCCTTTGCGCGGACCATCGTGATAGGTCTGCTGCTGTATCTTGGTGATGAGGGAGGCGGAATGTTCATCCGTATCATCGCCGGCCTGGTAAAGAACACCGAGTGTGCCGACGGTAATCTCTTTCGCGGCAACGCCGGTAAGCAGGGCAACGCTCATCTTCCAGTCGAATCCCAGCGGGCGCATTACCGGTTCGATGAAGTGACCCAGTCGGCCGATGTAAGAGTTCAGCTGACGGTGGCTCTCTTTTTCTTTCAGCACCTGATTTACCTCCGTATCTTCTTCCGCCTTCAGCCGGGCAATTACCTCCTCAGGCTGCTGAGTCTGGAGGATCTGCATCGAATACTGATCGCGGATGGTGGATATCCGGTTATCGTATCTGTAGTCTTCGGCTGTTTCGCGGGGGAAATAACCCAGCGCCCAGATGATGATGGATGCCACCAGAATTACCCCGCCGATCTTGCGCAGATACTGCTCGGCACGGCTCCACATGTGCTTCAGGATGGTGCGCAGGGTAGGGGTGCGGTAGGGCGGCAGCTCCATTACAAAGGGCATGTCGGGCTGCTTGAAAATGGCTTTCTTGAACAGCAGGGCAGAACCGATCGCCAGCAATACCCCGATGGTATACATGGAGAACAGAATGGCTCCCTGGTGACTGACAAAGAAGGCGCTGATAAACAGGATGTAAACAGGCAGGCGCGCGCTGCATGACATAAAAGGATTGATCAGCATGGTAATCAGGCGGTCGCGGCGGCTCTCGATGATGCGGGTGGAGAGGATGGCCGGAACATTACAGCCAAATCCCATCAGCAGGGGAATAAACGATTTTCCGTGAAGGCCGATGCGGTGCATGATCTTATCCATGATGAAAACGGCCCTGGCCATATAGCCGGTATCCTCCATCAGCGAAATAAAGAGATAGAGCAGCAGTATATTGGGCAGAAAGATAATCACGCCGCCAACGCCACCTACAATCCCCTGAATAAAAAGGTCTTTCAGCATCCCGTTGGGAAGCCCGGATTCGAGCCATGAGGAAGTCACCTCCACCAGGCTTTCAATCCATTCCATGGGGTACTGCCCCAGCTTGAAAGTACCGTAAAATGTCAGGTACATAAGAAAAATAAAGATGGGAATCCCCCACACCTTGTGCGTGATGATGGTGTCGACCACCTCGCTCTTTTTTCGCTGCACAACGGGATTTGCCGAAAACGTTTCGCGCAGCGCCCCGGCAATAAACCCGTATTTGGCATCTGCAATCAGACTTTCGGTATCCTGTTTGAGCTCATTTTCGATCCGGGTGATCTGCTGGTCGACCGCTTCAATGATTTCTCCGAAATTGCCGAGCTGTTCGGTAAGCACCTCGGTGGCCCGGTCTTTCTCGATCAGTTTGATGGCAATGAAACGAGAGGATACCTTGTCGAGCAGATGGAAATTTCCCGGTTGGCGGAGCTTCGATTGTATGTGTGAGATGCCCGGTTCAATCACAGTTCCGTAATTGATGTGGATATGCCTGCGTGTTTTGTCGCGGTCTTCGTACACATCAATAATCTTCTGGAAAAGCTCGTCAATGCCTTTGCCCTTTGATCCGACCGTAGGTACAAACGGGATGCCGAGTAATCTGCCAAGCTGATTGTAATCCAGTTTGTTGCCTCCCTTCTCCAGCTCATCGTACATATTCAGCACGCCCACCATCCGGATGTCCATATCAATCAACTGGGTGGTGAGGTAGAGGTTACGCTCGAGGTTGGAGCTGTCGATGATGTTGACCACGACATCGGGGAAAGACTCGGTGATGTGGTCTCTTACATATAGTTCTTCAGGACTGTAGGCACTGATGGAATAAGTGCCGGGCAGGTCAGTAACAATAAAGGTGTAATCGCCCTTGCGGAATCTGGCTTCTTTGGCATCCACGGTTACCCCTGAGTAATTACCGACCCGCTCCCGCGATCCGGAAGCGTAATTAAACAGGGTGGTTTTACCGGAATTCGGATTTCCGACCAGGGCGACATTGATAATTTTGCCTTGTTTTCTGGCGGTGTTGATCAGATCGCCTTCCATCGAACCATTCGACGGAAGCTTATGACCTTCGAAAGCTTCCTGTTCGGTAAGAATTTCAATCAGCCGGGCTTCGCTGTTGCGCAGGGTCACATTGTAACCCATCACATTGTACTCTACGGGGTCCATCAGGGGTGCACGCTGGATTACCCCGACCTGCTTTCCGGAAATAAAACCCATCTCCAGGATACGTTTACGGAATGCACCGTGACCCTTAACTTTGGTGATTACGCCCTTTTCGCCCGGTGAGAGATCTGCAAGTGTCAAGACTTCTTATTTAGAAACATTATAAATTACCGCAAAAATATCGGATTTTTTTGTTAATGGGGGCGTAAGAGAGAAATAAAAATCTGTAATGAACAAATGTTCGTTACAAAACCGGGTTTAATCCCGGGTTTCGAGCAGGTGCAGGGCGTAGAGTGATTTTGTTATGGCCGGGCCGTAATGATCCATAAAGTAGGATGCAATGCCGGCAATGGCATTCTCGCGGGCGGAATGGCGGTTTTTCTGATACAACATCACGAAGTCTTTCATATCCTGATAAATATCGGCCAGGTGTTCTGCCAGGCTGTTCTTTTCGATCTCTGTGTTTTCATCCCGCGGATCCTGGCACATCCAGAAATGGTCGTCGGGATAAAACTTGTTGCGCAGCGTGTTGAACAGGCTTTCCCAGCTTTCTTCGGTTACGAAGCGTTCGGCATCATCCGGTTCGGCCGGGATCAGGGGTTTCACCAGCGAGCCTTTGAGGTATATCAACGGAAGGATATGCCGGCAGTAGTTGAGGATATCCTCTTTCGGATAGTCATCGCATTTTTCCATAAACAGGCAATACTCATTGGCAACGGTGAGCATTTCTATCACCTGTTTGCTGTAAACCGGGTCATTGGGCTGTGTATTCATCGCGTAAATTTTAATGCTGCAAAAATAACTTAAATCGGCAGAATGGATTGATTTGATATGCGGAACAGGCGCAGGAAACGCTGAGAATCAAAATCAGGCAGGCTTGCCGTTTTCTTCCCTGATAAAAGTTATGCATAAGATTGGATTTTGAACCAGATTTTATATATATTTACACAACGGGCAACATCCTGCCGGGAAATTGATGTTTCTGTTGCTCCTTCAATTGTATTATCAGCCTGATAGAGCCATAATCTGCAGCAGGTTTATTTCAGAGTTACCGGGAGAATGTCCGGATGAACGGATATCGCCGGAAATGCGGGGTGTTAAGGTTTTTCTGCAAAGGGTTGTTTTATAAATAATTACATTTTATTATTAAAAATAAGTAATGGACAAACTTTCCCTGAAACGAAACATCGCCTCGGTCTGCAAAAAGATCAAGATCGGGGCGGAAGCCAACCTTATGACTGCCGTGCTTGAAGCCCAGCAGAGTGCCAATGAATACGGGCAGCCGAAGGACAGGTATGATTCCTACAGGGAACAGCTATCGTCGAGGCGCGATATGCTGGCCCAGCAACTGATCAAAATAAGGGAGGAAATCGTGTTGCTCGACAAGATTGATCTTACCCGGACATGTGAATACGGGGGATTTGGGGCAGTGGTAATCACCGGCATGCAGAAAGTGTTTATTTCGATCGGCATAGGCAGGATCAAACTTGACGATGGCAGTGAATATTATGCGATTTCCCCGGCGGTTCCGTTTGCCAAAGCGGTACAGGGCAAAAAAGCGGGAGATCAGGTTGAGTTTAACGGGCGGAAGTTTGAGATACTGGATGTTTTCTGACAAGCCGGCTCCGGAGAGTAACCGTCGGATAAGTCTTTTGATTGTAAGGCATGCCTGAGGTTCTCAGCGAAATTCCATAAAATCAGGCGGGCTGATGCCGAAGCGGTTGAATCCGGTCTGATCGGGTTCCTCAAGCTCAAAAATCCAGCCCCGGGATCCGTTTAAGGGTCGCGGATGCCACATCAGGCTTATCTGGAAGGTGGAAAATACCAGGTTTTCATTCCGTATCCTGATCCCTGCCCCTATGGCTGGATATACGGCCTGTTTCAAGAGGTGTTTCATGTCCGGGGCAATCATGCCCAGCTCTCCGGATGCATATCCGGCAAACCTGAATCCCAGCAGATACCAGGGAGTGAACGCGACAATTTCGTACCTGAAGGTGGCCCGGTGAAGCCCGGTAAGTTCATATTTCCTGTAAGTGTCCGTAATATCGTTTCTGTTCAGGCTCAGGGTCAGGGGAGAAGTACGGCTGATTCCCGAAAGAATGTCGGCAGTTACAAAATGCCGGAACCGGTATGTGCCGGCTTTTACCAATCCTGAAATATAGTTGATTGAAATATTTGCCAGGCCATTACTGAAGTTGTCTTTATCCCGGTATCCGCCAAGGTAAAACGATGAGAACAGGTATCCAGCTCCATTGAGTTTTGTTCCGGATGAAAATCTGAGCGCGGCATATGGCGCCTTCGTGAGGACGGAGTTTTCATATCCAAGGATCAGTCCGGCATGATATCCTGTCGGGATATCTTCGGTTCTGCCAAAGCCGTAAATCATGTTGTTCAGGTAAAAACCGCTCCGGATCAGGCATATTTCACCGCTCAGGCGCTGAACGGAATGCAGCCTGACAGTGCCTGAGTCAACCATGGGCGGGAGGCCGGAGTATCTGAGGTCGTAATACCTTCCGGTTACGGCTGCCTGCAATCGCTCTGCTTTGGCGCCCGCCGGCCTTTCGATGATGGTTGCATATCCGCTCCAGACATCAATCAGGGAATATCCTGCTGATTTTATGTATTCTTCGTTATTCAATGGGTAGGGCGTATTGAATTTTTCCGTTTTCAGTCCGCCGCCGAATTTGGTTTCGGGCGTGATGAATGGCCTGGAAAGTTCAATCCCAACGCCTTTGCGCCTGGCTGTACTTTGCCAGTATGCGTATGCATCGGTGAAGGAACTCCGGATATTCCTCACCCGGTAAGCCCCCTGGCTCAGGATGATTGCGGGGCTGCCTTTCAGGTCGATATCCAGCCATTGTTCCGGTTGGTGCCCCAGCCCCAGAAAGTTCCTGTTGTAAAAGCGCAGCCGGCTTCGGTCAGGTTCATTCACCTTCAGGTCAAAGCCGAAAGGGAAAACATCCTTTACCAGCAACACAATATCCACACTATCGTTGCCGGGTGTAGCATAAACCAGGAAGCGCGCATCCTGGAAAACGGCGGCATCGCGGACGACCCTCTCATTGTCGGCAAGCCTCACCGGGTCGAGCGCGTCTCCCTCTTCAACCATCAGGTAGCGCATGATCACTGCATCGCGGGTGTAAAAATGAGTCTTGTTCAGTATCTGCTGCACGCGGGTTTGTTTGTCCTGGAGGCTGTCGAATAAGGAAGGTCCGAAAGCCGGATATTTCCGGATACTGATATGGCGGATAATTTTACCCTTTTCGCCGGCGAACGGAAGGTTGGACGGCAGGTTAATGATGGCTTCCGAAGGCCCTGAGGGTGGTTTTCTGAAAAGCAGCGGATAAAGGTTTTTCAGAAAATAACTGGTATCGGATCGCTTTTCGAGCCGGCCGTAAAAATCCCTGGAACGGGAAATCTGCCGGGCCCTGCTATGGTATGCAGCACTGTCGGTAACGCCGGCACTTCCTTTCCGGTTCACTGAGTTGTTTTTCTGACCGGGTTTCAGGGTGTCGGGCTGCACCTGTGCCATTGAAGGAAGAAATAAGGCGGTGAACAACAGGATAAGTGCCCGGCTCAGATACAAAAGCATACGGTTGTGAACCGGAGCCGTTGCCTTTGGCAGATGAAATGGTGATATGCGGCGGGTTTGATTCATTTATTCCTGACAAACTTCTGTAAAGATAACCTGTATCTTTTAAAAACAGAGAGGTTTACCGGCAATGTCCCTGGCTCAGATGCAAAAAAAAAGTCTGCCACGGGGGACAGACTTAATCCAACACTTATGAAAACAATGCTAAACTCTTTTTTCTTTGATTCTGGCTTTCTTACCCTTGAGTTCACGAAGGTAGAAAATGCGGGCCCTGCGCACAACACCACGTTTGTTGACCTCGATTTTTTCGATAAAAGGTGATGCAACGGGGAAAATTCTTTCAACTCCGGTATTGCCCGAAACTTTACGAACGGTGAATGTTTCAGAGGTTCCACTGCCTGAGCGCTGCAGTACTACGCCCTGAAACTGCTGAATCCTCTCCTTATCACCTTCTTTGATTTTATAGTGAACGGTCACGGTATCGCCGGCTTTAAACACGGGGAATTCCTTTATCTGAACGAAGGTGTCCTCGACAAACTTCACTAATGCGTTCTTGCTCATTATCTTAGGTATTTAGTAGTTGCGTTTTCCAAAAATGAGTGCAAATATACGGCAATTTATTTTTAATATGCAAGCCCAATTAAAATTTATTCACGACTCGCTGTTGGGTAATTCGTTATTAATTTGTTTGAAAAGGGAAAAAGCAGCCTCCCCGGACTTCCCGGTATTTACTTATGCCGGGATGCGAATAAACTTTCGCCGCCTTTTAGGCTAAAGCCCCCGTGTTTGTCAGCGCCTGATTACCCCCGGCTCAAGCCGGGGGTAATAAACCGGAATTAAGCATCTTCGGAAATTGCAGGCTAAAGATAACTTATGCTTACGCTGATTGACCAGAAGTCCGGATTTGGATATCAGATTTCTGATGAATAGTAAGAGATTTCTGTTTGCTTTACTCCGGGCTTCAGCCCGGGGATAAAGCAGCTTCCCCGAACCTAACGGCTTTAGCCGAAAAGCCGGAAGAAGCCAGGCCGGGGGACTCAACCATAAGCACTGTAGCGTCAAAAAAAAAGTATCCGGATTATTTCGATAAATATTAAAAGGTTATACTTTTACATCGCCCTAAAGTAGATATAAATTCAGGTGAGTCATGATTAGCTTTCTATTATCAATTGCCGCATTGATCGCGGGTTATTTTCTTTACGGAAGTCTGGTCGAAAGGATATTCGGCGCTGATGCAGGACGAACCACCCCGGCGATAAGTATGCAGGATGGCGTGGATTATGTGCCGATGAAATGGGGAAGGATATTTCTGATACAGTTTCTGAATATTGCAGGACTGGGGCCGATTTTCGGGGCGGTTGCCGGTGCCATGTGGGGTCCGGTTGCTTTTTTCTGGATCGTATTTGGCTGCATTTTTGCAGGCGCGGTGCACGATTATTTTTCCGGTATGTTGTCCGTCAGGCATGGTGGAAAAAGCATTCCTGAAATTGTAGGGTTGTACCTGGGTAACGGTTTCAGGCAGTTTATGCGGGTATTCACGGTATTGCTGATGCTGCTGGTAGGCGCTGTTTTTGTGGTGGGGCCGGCAGGAATACTCAATGGCATGGCATCCCTGGGGCTTCCGTTCTGGATCAGCCTGATTTTTATTTACTATGTGCTGGCAACCATGCTGCCAGTGGATAAGATCATCGGAAAGATTTACCCGGTTTTCGGGTTGTCGCTGCTGTTTATGGCTGTGGGTATTTTCGCCGGTCTGCTGGCCGGTGGATTTAAAATACCCGAAGCGATTCCGCTTGGCTTTGTCAATATGCACAACGAGCCGGGGAAGTTTCCTGTTTTTCCTATGCTTTTTATCACCATTGCCTGCGGAGCTATTTCCGGTTTTCACTCAACCCAGTCGCCGCTGATGGCCAGGTGCATTACCAATGAGAAACTCGGCCGCAGGGTATTCTATGGCGCTATGGTGGCCGAAGGTGTCGTAGCACTCATATGGGCGGCAGCCGGGATGGCCTTTTTCGGAGGGCCGGGGCAACTGAATACCGTGATGGCGGCGCATCAAGGCAATGCCGCCTGGGTGGTGAATGAAATTTCAAACTCCCTTCTTGGCAAAGCCGGCGGTATCCTGGCCCTGCTCGGGGTGGTGGCAGCGCCCATCACCAGTGGCGATACGGCCTTCAGAAGCGCCAGGCTGATCGTCGCCGATTTTCTGAAATACGCGCAAGGGCCTGTCAGAAACAGGCTGATGGTAACCATTCCTCTCTTTGTTGCCGGCTTTATCATTACCCGGGTTGACTTTGCCATTATCTGGCGATATATGGCCTGGTCGAATCAGACCCTGGCAACCATCGTTTTATGGGCAATTACTGTTTATCTTGTGAAGGAGCGAAAAGCTTTTCTGATAACGCTGATCCCATCCGTATTTATGACCGCGGTTATTTCCACCTATATACTTGTCGCGCCCGAAGGCCTGCAATTGCCGCTGAATACAGGTCTCATTTCAGGATTTCTATTTACCTTCCTGGTATTGGCCTGGTTTCTTGTATATATCCGCAGAAATATATTGCCGGGTATGACGGCGGCGGTGGAAATAGTCAGGCCGGGTCGCCGCGAAGATCAATGATCTTCTGATTCTCCGAGCAGACCGGGCCTTCTTTGCCTGGTGCGTTCCAGTGACTTTAAATAATTCCAGTGAACAATCTCTTTTTCATTGCCAGAGAGTAGTACCTCCGGCACTTTCCAGCCTTTGTAGTCGGCCGGACGGGTATACACGGGGGGGCTGAGCAGGCCATCCTGGAATGAGTCGGAAAGGGCGGAGGTTTCATCGCTCAATACCCCGGGAATGAGCCTGATAATGCTGTCGGCCAGGACGGCCGCCGCCAGTTCGCCACCCGATAATACATAATCACCGATAGAGATTTCAAGGGTGATGTAATGCTCCCTGATCCGTTCGTCGATGCCCTTGTAATGCCCGCATAAAAAAATCAGGTTTCCGTTCAGGCTCAGCCGGTTGGCCAGGCGTTGGTTAAGCAACTCGCCGTCAGGTGTGAGAAAAATGATTTCATCATATTTTCTTTCCGACTTCAGCTTGTCAATGCAATCCGCGATGGGTTGCACCATCATAACCATTCCCGCGCTGCCTCCGTAAACATAGTCGTCAACATTGCGGTGCTTGTTGGTGGCAAAATCGCGGATATTATGCAGGTGAATTTCAGCAAGCTCTTTGGCCACAGCCCGCTTTATTATGGATTCGGTGAACGGTCCCTGGAACATTTCAGGGAATATGGTGAGGATATCGATGCGCATTGTTTTTTTTGCAAAATTAAACTTTATCATGGTATCATAATAATGAAGTCAGGAGGGTTGTCAGGGCCAGGCTTTACAAAATATGTTTTATGGCTGATAAGCGGTTCTTTTGTGATTCGGAAATTAACCTGTAGGTTTGCATTTATTTGGTAAGGTAAGCGATTAACATGTATCTGAACCGATGAGGTGGTTTACCCTGAAATTTTCAAATTCCGGCATTGACTGGTTTACACCGGCGCTGCTGCTGATGATTCTGCTTGGCTGGCTCTTCCCCGGGCCCGGACTGAAAAGCGGCACGTTCTCCGTTAAGGTAATCGCAGGATTCGGAATTTCAGTAATCTTTTTTCTTTACGGACTCAGGTTAAGTATCAGGCAACTCATTAAGTGCGCGGCCCATTGGAGGTTGCACCTGGTAATACAATCTGTTACTTTTATAATCTTTCCATTGTTGATTCTGGTTTTCAGAAAGTTTTTTACCGGAGGCGATTACGAGTCCCTTTGGTTGGGGGTGTTTTTTCTGGCAGCCCTGCCTTCAACGGTATCTTCGGCGGTGGTAATGGTTTCGCTGGCCGGCGGGAATATTCCGGGTGCCGTTTTCAACGCGACATTTTCGAGTATAGCCGGAATTCTGATTACACCCTTATGGATGGGCCTGTTCATTCATGGAGCGGGCGGGGGAGGTATGGATATTTTTCCGGTGTTTTCACGGCTGGCATACCAGATACTGCTTCCGCTTGCCGCCGGGGTTGTTCTTCATCCCCGCCTGGGTGAGCTTGCGATAAGAAACAAGGGTTTTACGCGCTACTTTGATCAGAGTGTGATACTTGCCATTGTTTATTCATCCTTCAGTAACTCATTCAGCAGCGGGGTTTTCGAAGGATTCGGGCTCCCGGTCATCGCTGCGCTGATGTTTGCCCTCTTTGCCCTTTTTGCCCTGATAAACTGGGTGATTTACCTGATGACCCGAAAGATGGGCCTTTCGCGCGGGGATCTGATTACCGCCTTGTTTTGCGGTTCTACCAAGTCATTGATGCACGGCAGTGTGATGGCAAAGGTGCTTTTCAGTAATCTGGCTTCGGCAGGTTTGCTGCTGCTGCCGGTATTGATGTATCACGCCATGCAGCTTGCGGTCACCGGGTTGATGTCGCAACGGTTTGCCGAAAAAGACCGGTAACGATTCTTAACCGGTGTATTTGCAGGCAGGATGGAAGCGGCTGTAAACCGGTCGCTCCGTTGTTTCTGATTGATTGAACAGCCCGGTAATCCAGGCTTTTGCCTCCGGCATGGATGAAAACAGGCCGATTTCAGGTTTTATTCCGCAAAAAACAGGCCGCTTTGTATTCCTGTTATTCCCGGGCCCGGTGACAATGGCAATACGAACCACTCCAAGGTGATTGAACTGCGGGATAATGTAATTGTTAAACCAGATGTGCAGCTTTTCGCTGAATTCTTTCGGTAAATCCGGCGAAGTTATAATGACATTCCTGACAGGATGAAGTTCGGCCTCCCTTAAAAATGAGAACAAAAACAAAGTGTAATCCGTGAATGTGATTTTGCCTCCCGGGGGCGTTTTACTGATCAGCAGACTGAATCTGCTGTTGTATTCATATTGAGGTTCCGGCAGAGATTGAGTTGACATGAGTCGGATTTTTTAGTGCTGCAAAATTAGAATAAATGTAATAAATATTTACAGATTTGTCAAATAAAATGTAAATAAATTTTTTTATTCAGCTTAAGGGGGATTTATCCGGAAGAGGAGATTTTTTGCGGAAAATCGGTGTTTGACCTGTAACCGGATTTATAACAATTATTTAAACTGTATGTAAATGAATTCAGTATGATAACATTGAAATCCCGGAAGTGTTATGCCTTTTGCGGAATCGGTAATTACATCTGATGTGTAAAATATATTTACATTTCTTTAATCCAACGCTACAATTGTTTTGCCTGACTGACTGCTGTTCAGCATGCGGCTGAGTTCGGCCGGGACTTCATCGAGGGTTATGGTTTTGCTGAATTTTTCGGGATTGTCAGGTTTCAGATGCTGCGAAATCAGGTTCCAGATTTCGAGCCGTCTTTTCATCGGAGTCTCTGCCGATGCGATCCCGATCAGCCTGACAGCCCGGAGAATAAACGGAAATACAGGCACTTCCAGTTTGTTGGAAGCGATCATTCCGCAATTGGCTACCAACCCCCTTTCGGCAGTGGAGAGCAGCACGGTTGACAAGGTATTTCCGCCTACAGTGTCGAGTGCGGCGATCCAGCGGGGAGGTAGCAGGCCTTTACCCGATTTGTCATCAATGGCATCGCGGCCAATGATTTCCGTTGCTCCGATTTCTCTCAACTTTTCAGCATACGCCGGTTTGCCGGAAGAAGCAATAACCTGGTATCCTGCTTTTGCCAGCATGGCAACAGCCATTGACCCGACCGCGCCACTGGCTCCTGTAACCAGAATTTTTCCGTCAGCAGGAAGTATTCCGTGGTTTATAAACTCATAAATAGCACTGGCGGCAGTAAAGCCTGAGGTTCCGATAATCATGCATTCTTTCAGGCTTAGATTTTCCGGTTTTTTTACTGCCCATGAAGCAGGAACCCTGATATATCCGGCAAACCCGCCATCGGTGTTCATGCCCAGATCATATCCTGTTACGATTACTTCCTGTCCGGTTGAAAATTCACTGCCGCCTGATTCAACGACAATGCCTGCAGCGTCAATGCCCGGGGTGTGCGGATATCGGCGCGTAATGCCTTTGTGGCCCGATGCCGAAAGTGCATCCTTATAATTCAGGCCCGAATACTTGACCCTGATCAGCAGATCATGCGGTGGCAGTTCAGCGATTTTCTTAATCCTTACCGCGGAACTGAAACTGCCGTCCTCATTTTGTTCTGTTACCAAAGCCCTGAAGGTGGTATCCGGGGAAATATGTGGTGCCGTCATCTTGTCAAATGTTTTATATTCAGATAAATACATGAATACATGTTTCGAATTTTCGTTTCCGGATCTGTTTTAATTGATAATTTTGCGCCGGATTTGTCCTGCAAAGATGGAGACTATTCCGGAAACGGTGTCAGTTCCCGTGAATTTTCTGACAGGGCATCATGTATCTGAGTTAATTTTTTTACTGATAAAATCTGACAACGATGGCATTACGATTTATGACGGCTGAAGAAGCCGCAGAACTGATCAGACATGATGATGTGGTGGGATTCAGTGGGTTCACGCCTGCCGGTTCAGTGAAATCCATTCCGGTAGCCATAGGTGAAAAGGCCAAGGCAGCCCATGCGCAGGGCAAGCCTTTTAAAATCGGGGTGATTACCGGCGCTTCTACCGGTGATTCCCTTGACGGGTCGCTTGCAAGGGCGGAGGCGGTAAAATTCCGTACACCCTATCAGTCGAATGCTGACCTCAGAAATCTTATCAATGCCGGAAAAGCCGATTATTTTGATTCTCACTTGTCCACGGTTGGCCAGACGATCCGTTATGGTTTTCTGGGTAAGATGAACTGGGGGATCATTGAAGCCTGTGATGTGACAGAACAGGGAGAGATTGTGCTGACAACCGGTGTGGGAATTTCACCTACCATTTGTCAGTATGCCGACCGCCTGCTGATTGAACTGAATTCATATCATCCCAAACGCCTGCGCGGCATGCACGATCTTCTGGTAGTTGCGGATCCGCCTCACCGCAGGGAGATTCCCATATACCGGGCCTCCGACAGGGCCGGAGCGGAAGTAATAAAGGTTGATCCCGGTAAGATCGCGGGGGTGGTACTTACCAATCATGCGGATGAAGTCGGCGGATTTGCCGGCAGCGATGAAGTTACCAACCGCATTGGTATGAATGTGGCCGATTTCCTTTCGAATGAGCTCAGGAAGGGTCGCATTCCTTCTTCATTTCTTCCCTTGCAGTCGGGTGTGGGAAATATCGCCAATGCCGTTCTCGCCGCTTTGGGCGAGCATAAAGGAATTCCTGATTTCGAAATGTACACCGAAGTGATTCAGGACAGTGTAATCCAGCTTATGGAAACAGGGAGGATTAAGTTTGCCTCCGGCTGCTCACTCACGGTATCGCAGGAAATGCTGTCGCATGTCTATGATAACCTTGATTTCTTTCATGAACGCATAGTGCTCAGGCCTCAGGAGATTTCAAACAGTCCGGAGGTGGCACGCAGGCTGGGTATCGTTTCGATGAACACGGCCCTCGAAGTGGATTTGTTTGGCAATGTGAACAGCACCAATGTTATGGGCCGCAAGATGATGAACGGCATAGGCGGTTCAGGCGATTTTACCCGCAATGCTTATATTTCCATTTTCAGTTGTCCTTCCGTTGCCAAAGGCGGAAAGATCAGCGCATTTGTGCCGATGGTTTCCCATACCGATCACAGCGAGCACTCGGTTCAGGTTATCATTACCGAACAGGGGATTGCCGACCTCAGGTCGAAGTCGCCAAAAGCTAAAATGGAGGCTATCATCGAGCATTGCGTTCACCCTGAATACAAGCAGGCCTTACGCGATTATGCCAGCCTTGCCGGCGATACCCACACGCCTTGTACACTTTCGGCAGCATTTGGTATGCATATGGAATTTGAGCGGTCGGGGGATATGCGGAATATCAATTGGGGCGATTGCTTCAAAAAATAAACAATTGATATTTAAATAGTTAACAGATCCGGCACTGGCTTTGGCCAGCGCCGGATTTCGTTTATTATATTATAGAAATACATGCTATGGGTTGCCGGCAATGTTATGCAGGCCGGTGAAAATTGTGCCCGCTAAAATTGGGATGGCTTATCTTTGCCGTCAAACATACTATGATGAAGAATATATTTCTGGTTTTAATACTGGTTTTGGTTTTTGCTGCCTTGGCAGCGGATGCCCAGGTATTGAACATTGAACGCGAACGAATAAAAACCGATACAGTTGGCTGGTCGGGGACCGGTAAGCTATCGCTTAACCTGGTCAGCAACACAAAGCAGTTTACCGAAGCCGGGTTTGGTCTGCATGTGCAGTATAAGACCCTGCGAAGCCTTTATCTGGCCCTTTCGGATTATGAACTGATCAAAAGCAATGAGGATGATTTTTCCAATAAAGGGATGCAACACCTGAGATACAATTACAAACTCACCCGGTCAATTACCCTCGAGGCTTTTGCCCAGGCGCAGTTCAATAAAGTACTGGGTCTTGATTTCAGGGGACTGGCCGGAACAGGCCCCCGTGTTAAAATTATCGGAGCTGACCGCGTCAGAATATACGCTGCAACGGCATATATGTACGAGTATGAAGAGCCTGCCGGAAACTTTGAAACTGAACGCAATCACAGGCTGAGCAGCTACCTGTCGCTGACATTACGATTGAACGATAACCTGACGTTAATCAATACATCCTATTACCAGCCCCGGATTGACGATCTCAGGGATTACCGCTTGTCGCACAATCTTGACCTGTTGTTTAAAATCAGTAAAAACCTCTCTTACTCGCTGGCCCTGGAGCATCTGACCGACAACAGGCCGGTTACCGGTATGCCCCGGAAGGTCTACAGCATCAAAAACAGGATTGTGTTCGATTTCGGGAAATAGAGCGCTACTCTTGAAAACATAACAAAGATTGTTTTCATACCGGATCAGCTTCTTTCCGCCAGCACAAATTCCAGCAATCCGTTCATAGTATCAAACGCATAATATTCATCCCATCCCGTAAGATCAAGGATCTGAAATTTGTTTTCCGGCTGATTGTACACATATACTTCTTCATCTGAGCGCCCGAACAGGATGCATCCCGGCAACCGGACTGCAATATCCCATTGCAGGTTGGCAGCATTCATATCCATGAAATCGGGGGTTTCATCCGAACCGAGAGAATATACATAGATGCCATTGTAGAAAAAACCGTTCGAAATCATCAGGAATTCCGCGATCTCATTACTCCATCCGTGTCCGGTGGCAATTAATCGGTCAATGAGTTTTTCAAGAACTTCTGCGTTGCAGGGCTTGTATGTTTCGGCATAGGGAAGGGCCGATGCCCGGGTGATCAATTCTCTGGTATTTCCGTCCATAATATTAATGATATGTATAACGCACCTGACATTATTTTTTATCGGAGATCATGTGTACATCACGCTGAGGGAAAGGGATCGTTATATTGTTTTCCCTGAATTTACGGTCAATCGCATACCTGATTTTGCTACGGATATATTCACTCCGAAAGGTCTCTTTTGTCCAGAAGAGCAGTTGAAAAATCAGTGCGGAATCCCCGAAATCGTTGAATCTGACAAAAGGTTCCGGGCTGAGGTCAACTTCCGGAACCAGGTTGGCGCATTCAAGCAATAATCTGGTTACCAGCTCGGTGTCAGATCCATAAGCTACACCCACTTCAACCAGAAACCGGGTAGAACCCTGTTCATGGCTCCAGTTGATTACCTGGTCGCTGATGAATTTTGAATTCGGAACGATCATAATGATGTCGTCACGTGTTATTATCTTTGAGGTTCTAAGCCCGATCACCCTGACCCTTCCAATAATATTATTTTCAAGTTGAATTACATCGCCGACTTTCAGATTGCCTTCGAAAAGAAGAATAATGCCTGATACCAGATCATTGAAAATCTGTTGGATACCAAAGCCCAAACCTACCAGCAAAGCTGCTGATCCTGCAAGCATCAGGTTAAGGTTAACGCCCATCGTTTCAAGAATCATCAGGATTACAATAATCCAAATCAGGTATTTTATAATGCTGTAGATCGAAAAAGCGCTGCCCTTATCAATCTTTCCGGCTTTCACCCGGTTATTGAAGAATTTTTTGATCAGGCGTAACAGAAAAATGGAAATAATAATGATGACAACGCTGATAAACAGATCGAAGGCGTTGATCGAAAATTTCCCGACACTGATAAGGTCATAGTTAAAAATGTCTTTCAGATTCATAGGATAAATGTTGTTTTACGGAACCAGAAGTTGTTAAGCGATGCAATGACAGAGGTTACCGATCATCTAAATTAATCATCTTTCCTGAAATTGGAAGCAAATAATTACTTTTGTCCTGCAGTTGAAGAACCTCAGGTGCGCCGTTTGACTGAATGCCGGTAATATGTACTGGTAATTCATTGATATTCAATGGGAAGAATTGTATTGAGCCTTTGATTAAATAAGAAGCCAATAAAGGATCGATGAGCGAAGAAGATATTCCGTTAAACCCTGACACCTATTTTGCACCGGCCGGCAGGTCCGACGACAGTGCGATACAACAAAGTTACCGTGCCCTTGCAACGGACGTTCAGTTGAACATGATCACTGAAGCCATGCCCGATGTAGCCTTGATTCTCGACAGCAACCGGCAGGTGGTTTATGCGAATCATGCCCTTGTAAATATGATCAGCGTTGCCGATGAGCATGATGTGATCGGGTTGCGGGCCGGTGAGATTTTTCATTGCGCCAATCTTGCTGCTGCAGCAAATGGTTGCGGAACGTCAAAGGCATGCAGGATGTGCGGGGCTGTTAATGCCATTCTTGAGTGCCAGCAATCCGGGACCGCAGTCACCCGTGAATGCAGGATTACAACCATAGGCGGGGAAGATGGTCAGCAGCAGTCGCTCGACCTTGAGGTGAAGGCCAGTCCTTTCCGCTACAACAAGGAGCAATACATTATGCTGGGCATTAAGGATATCAGCGATAAAAAGCGAAGGCTGATGCTGGAGCGGATGTTTTTTCATGATATCCTCAATACCGCGGCAGGGTTGAACGGATTACTTACTGCCCTTGAAAATCCTCAGGATGAGGAGGAATACAAGTCCGCGATAATATGGGCAAAAAAGGCAGGCAACGAACTGGTTGAAGAATTGCTCTCGCAGCGGGCCCTGATGTCGGCCGAAAGTGGTGACCTTGAGCTGAATGTAACGAGATGTTCACCTGTGCAGTTGCTGAATGACGTGGCAACCTATCTGTCATATCATCAGATTGCCATGGATAAAAGGATATTTATTGATCCTTTTTCTCATTCTGCCTGGTTCGAAAGTGATCCTCAGCTGATCAAGCGCGTGTTGATTAATCTGGTGAAAAATGCCCTCGAAGCTTCTCCTTCGGGTTCAGTAATAAAAACAGGAGCTAAGCTTATCGACAAATACATCCGCTTCTGGGTGAATAATCCGGGAGAAATGCCGGAAGAGGTGAAACTGCAGATTTTTCAGCGTTCATTTTCGACTAAGGGGGCCAATCGTGGCATTGGAACCTATTCCATCAAGATACTTACCGCAAATTATCTGAAAGGAAAAGTTTATTTCGAAAGCGACAAGGAAAACGGAACTACCTTCTGGATTGAGATTCCGGTTAGCCTTACAAAGTACTGATTATCATGCCCGGTTTGTTACTCCGGCCAAAACCGGCTGTATAAAATTTGAATTTAAATACCGGAACCTTTCAGAATTTCAGATAATTGCGGATCAGGTCGATCAGTATAGCGGGTTTGATAGGCTTGGGGATGTAGTCGTCGCACCCGGCTTTAAGAAAAACCTCGCGGTCGCCCGGGATGGCGAAGGCTGTGGTGGCGATGATGGGTATCGATGGTTTGATCAGTTTTATCTCGCGGGTGGCTTCCACACCATTCATCACCGGCATTTTTATGTCCATCAGAATCAGATCAATGTCTTCATAGATCTTTGCGTATTCAACCGCTTCAAATCCATTGTTGGCGCGCAGCAGGTCGAAACCGGCCTTTTTAAGCAGTTTTTCAACGTACCTGTAGTTCGAATCCTCGTCTTCGGCAACCAATATTCTGGCTTCAGGCAAGGCTTGCTGAGTCATGTCTTCCGTCTTTTCTTCCATTGCTTTTATCGCTTCAAACATCTATTTACGCGTGGTCAATAAGCAGTCTTCCGTTTTAATCAGGTAGTCTCGCTATAAAAAAACGCTTTTGTGTCCGGAATAATTGTTGTTCCGGTAAAACTGTATCGTTTTAAAAACAAAAAGTAATCCCTGAAAGTGAATGATTCCGGCAACTTTTTCAAAAAGACACCCGATAGCGCTTTTTTCCGGATATTTCAAGTTTCGAATGTACGAAAAAAATCATCTGATGTCAAATCCAAACGGGAATTTATTATTAACTGTTTTTTAGGATTTTATATGATCATGGCAATGCTAAGGGTCGCCATGATCGGGTAAAAAGGAACAGAAATACTTATTCTGCAAGTGAATGCATCGGATCTTTATCGTTTTAAACGAAACAGGCTTCCGTTGCAGAATATGATCAATGAAACAGCCGTTTCCAGCAGATGGTATCTCAATGCCGTGAGATTATGAACTTTGATGCAATGCCGCCGTTTTGCGACTCCCAGCGAAACAGGTAAATTCCGTCGGGAAAGGAGGTCAGGTATATATGAAGAAATGGGGTATTTCCTGTTGTTCCGCTGAGGATGACCTGCCCGGTTGTATTTACTACTTCATAAACTCCGCCGTAACCGGATACCATACGCGGCAATTCAACCTGTAATTGCCATGCAGCCGGATTGGGCCAAAGCTTTAACTGTTGAAGCAACGTTCCTTGTTGCACACCGACATTGGTTTCGTAACACGAAATGGCACCGGGGTCCATATAAAGCAGTTGATTGTCATTATAATAGCACAGTAAATGATGATATATATCCGTAACACACATGTAAAGGCTGGCGTACAATGGTCCGAAATGGCTGCCAATGCCTTCGGTCCAGCGCTCCTCAAAGGTGTCGTTTAAGAAAATGACTCTTCTGGATGTTCCGTTGATTTCTACAGAAGCGGTATCGATACAGGTAACCTGGGTGGGTCCGGTACACCAGATACTTTGAATATAGGCGGATTCGCCCGGCAGAAGGTTGAAATCGTACAGCAGGCACTCCTCCTCAGATCTGTTGAAAACTCCGTAAACATAGCCGTTTTCTTCCCTGACAGCGGCGATATAATACCAATCTGTTGAAACAGATGAATCCGGCTGATAAACCATTTTCCGGTAATTATTTCCCAGAATAAGGGTGTCGCCCGAGTAGCGGTATATTTCGGTGGATATTACCGTCCATCCGTTTGAGTTGGCTACATTCCATTGATTATGCTGGTCGGTAAACTGCTGGCTTAGTACCGGTAATGTCAGGATTACTGCCAGGACCGTGATAAGTAATCTTTTTACCTGCATACTTTTGGATATTTGGAATTCAGGAGATTAATGTTGGATGCTGATTTTTCCGGTGTAGCTTTTGTTGCCTGCGATGACCCTGATCAGGTAAATCCCTGCCGGAAATTGGCTGCATGGGATGGCACCGGCTGCGATTGACGGATCAAAGGATTTATAGACAATTTGTCCGCCGGAAGAAAATATCTCGAGTCGTGAAAACTTTTTGTGCATTTCCTGATTCAGATCAACAGAGAACCATGTGTCGGCAGGATTGGGGCAGGCAAGAATCTGCCCGGATTCAGTTATATTGTTCTGCACATTGCCGATAAACGATACACAGGCAGCTTCGGAAAGGAATTCCAGTTCATAGATTGCTGCCGGATTTTGCTGAAGGATACCTGCGGGAGTGGCTATAAACTGGATGTCTTCGGAGTCTATTTCTGCTTCTTCAAAGGTGGGCGTGCTTTTCCCCACGCAACTGCTGCCTTCGCCGAGGCTGTCGCAGCGATAAACCCCGATTTGCGGATAGTAACCGGGAAAACTCTTTACCCCTATGAGCGGTCCGTTTCCGAACAACATGGTACCGCCATCATCTGCCGGTACTGCATCAGCCATATACATGAAGGCATCCAGTATATATTCCGGAGTCCCCTGACTATCGGTTTTAATAAAATTTCCCCAGTCGCTGGAACCGGAGAGCAGTAAACTACCGTCAGTATTTCTGATCAGGTTTCCCTTAGATTCGTTTAAATATAAATAAAAGTAAGAATGGAATGATTTACCCCATAACGGATTGAGGTCAGATCCGATCCGCATAAGTGCAATGTCATTATCTGTTTCACAGAGCAGGGTAATCCCTTCTTCGCCCTGTACAACATCATAACAGGCATTGTGGTATGTATTCTGAAAAGTAAATGTCCTCGATAAAAGTGGATTACCCTGTGCGTCTGTCTGAATCAGCAGTACCCTGTAATTGCCGGGTGAGGCTATGTATCCGGTAATCAGCAGGTTGCCATCGGGTAGCTCCGCAGCCGAATAAGCGTATGCCGGCTCGTTTGAAGTTGGTTCATAAATTTTTGACCATAGGAGGGCCCCCTGGGGACTAACCCTGAGCAGGAGCGGAGCCAGTTCCGAGGCTTCCGTCATAGTTGTCGCTGAGATCAGGTAGTCCTGATTGGCCAATCTTCTTAGTCTGGGGTACCATACCCTGTTAAGCTCAAGGTTCATGGTCCAGAGGGTATCTGCCTGAGCGTTCCACCGCATCAGATTCAGAATATTGTTGCCTGTTTGCCTGTAGCCAACCGTGGTGAAACCTGAATCTGCCTCGTGAATAATATCTGAAATAATGTGATCGGCAATCCCTTTTACCAATTCAGGATTCCCGTTCTCATCTGTTTTCGCGATAAATCCACTCATATAACCTTCCCCGCAGAGCAGGTAGCCTCCACCAGCGTGACGGTCAGCGGCATTTACCTGTATTCCGTCATTTTCCAGGTAATAAACAAGGCTGTTTGTTTTCGTTTGCGCATGAATACTATCGGAAATACCGTTAGCGAAAATCACCATAAATGAAACGAATATCGGAAAGTGTCTGAGCATGAGATGTTGATTTATCAGATAAAGTTATGAATACCGGTAAATTATCCTTACAGAAAAAGCAGACGGATGGCGCAAGGGGCCCCGGATAAAATTCCTTTAACAAATATAAATATTATTTATGGTGGGTTCTAAAAATTCATTTTTTTATTTTTCTCAGACACAAAATAGAACCCATTCAAATCTGTGCTGAAAAAGTAAGCCAATATTACAACTAAAATTTCAATTTACGTGCAAAAGTTCCAAGTATTTTTATTTTTCGTGCAAAAAATTAACTAATTGGCTAACTATCAAATTATTATGGAGTTATCTCTTGCATAAATTCAGTCTCTGAACTTGTTCAAATCTAAATATATTGTAGGTAAGGTTTATTAGCCCGATTATTCCTGTTGCTCTCATTATTCCTACAGATTTAACAGTAAGTCCGTTCATACTCTGTTCCATAAAGCCGAATACATGTTCTACTCTTGCTCTTGTTTTGGATTTTATGTTATTTTTAGCTTTTTGCTTATCAGTCAAAGGTTTTCCTCTATATCCTTTTTCGTGTACTTTATTTTTAAGCCGATACTTTCTTATTACTTTCTTTTGCTTTTCTCCGGTATAAGCACTGTCTGCATATAATGGTTGTCCTTTGTCGCTTTTCTCCAACAAATCATTTAAAGGCTGTGAGTCATGTACTGAAGCATCTGTAACTGTATAATTTTTGATGAATTTGCTTTTGGAATCTACCTTTGCATGGTTTTTATAGCCATAATATTTTTCTCCATTTTTCTTTGTCCACCTTGCATCAATATCTTTATGCCTTTTCTTATGGAGATTGTCATTCCACAAATCTTTACCCTGGCCGTCTTTTATCTGTCGATTCTCTTCTCGTGTATTGCGCTGGCGTGGAGCTATGGTAAAACTTGCATCTACAATTTGTCCTTCATTGAATATCAATCCACTAGATTCTAAATACCCGATAAATTGATCAAACAATTCATCCACAAGGCCGACTTTTGTAAGTTGTTCGCGAAATGCCCAAACCGTTTTCTCATCCGGAACTTTGTCCCCTGTTTCCAAACCAAGGAAGCGTTTGAAACTTGTCCGGTCAATAATTTGGTATTCAACTTGTTTGTCGCCAAGGCCATAATATCGTTGCAGTATTAAAATCTTAAACATCAGCACAACATCGAAAGGTCTAGCACCTGCATTGTTCTTTTTGTCTTTATTTAAAAGCTTAGCCTCAAGCAATGGTCTAAACGTTTCAAAATCAAGCACTTTGCTTATTGCCTCTAACGGATTACCCATGCTTGATAGTTGTTCGTTATTGAATTGCTCATCAAAAAGCCCCTTATTACCTCGTGTTTTGTATATTTGCTTTTGCATTGCTTATTTTCGCTAGTTTTGAACTACAAATATAAGCATATTCATTTGATTTACAATGAATTAAATTATAGAACTCCCCTTATGAATACCGGTAAATTATCCTTACAGAAAAAGCAGACGGATGGCGCAAGGGGCCCCGGATAAAATTCCTTTAACAAATATAAATATTATTTATACTAATCCTTGCTGATATAAAAATATTCCGGCGCTTCGGATGTCTTTAACCTGCAATAAAATTTTATTTTATCATATTGTAAAGCAGGCTGATTTCCTCCGCCCATTTTTCTTCATCGGGTGTCTCCAGGATGATTGGGATCTCATCAAAACGGGGGTCGTTCATTATTCTCCGGAAGACTTCAGTTCCGAGAAAACCTTTGCCGATGTTGTCGTGCCTGTCAACATGGCTGCCCAGCGGTTTCATGCTGTCGTTCAGGTGCAGGCCGCGCAGGTAACCGAATCCGATGATCTCATCGAACTGGCTGAATGTTTCCGCGTATCCCTCAGGGGTGATCAGGTCATAGCCGGCGGTGAAGGTGTGACAGGTATCCAGGCACACGCCGACCCTGGATTTGTCCTCAACAAGATCAATGATAAATCTGATTTGCTCAAACAGGTGGCCAAGATTGCTGCCCTGACCAGCGGTGTTTTCAATCACGGCAATAACGCCCCGCGTTTTGTCAAGGACGATGTTGATGGATTCCGCAATGATTTTAAGGCTTTCTTCGGGGGTAATCTGGTTGAGATGACTTCCCGGATGAAAGTTGAGGCGATCGAGCCCGAGTTGTTCGCAGCGTTGCATCTCGTCAAGGAAGGCGGAGCGTGATTTTTCCAGTTCAGCCTTTCCGGGGTGACCCAGGTTTATCAGGTAGCTGTCATGTGGAAGCACCTGCCACGGTTCATAATTGTGTATCGCGAGATTGGTTTTGAATTTTTCGATGCTTTCAGCCGTCAGGGGAGGGGCAACCCATTGCCGCTGATTTTTTGTGAAAAGTGCAAACGCTTTTGCTCCGATGGCTGCCGCGTTCAATGGTGCGTTCTCCACACCTCCTGCAGCACTCACATGCGCTCCGATATATTTCATGTCCAGGGTAGTATTTATGCAAAAATAATATGAGCCGGCTGTCCGTCAAGCAGGCAGATGATAAAAAGCCCGTTTCACAATCTGCATTCCGCAACAAGGCAACGGACTGAAGGCTTTATAGATCTATTAAGAGGGCAGGAGGCCCGAATGAACCTCCTGCCATCATTACAATTTACGTTTTTAGTCCGGCTTACGCGAGTTAAAAACGGTCGAGGTTCATTACTTTTCCCCAGGCGGCCACAAAATCCCTGACGAATTTTTCCTGTGCATCGGCGCTTCCGTAGACTTCGGCAAGCGCCCTGAGTTCGGAATTGGCTCCAAAGATCAGGTCAACGCGGGAGGCTGTCCATTTAACAGTGCCGTTCGAACGGTCAACGCCTTCGTAGGTTTCATGGTCGTCTGATGCAGGTTTCCAGGCAGTATTCATATCCAGCAGGTTCACAAAGAAGTCGTTGGTAAGCATGCCGGGGTTTTTGGTAAATACACCTTTGTCGGAATTGTCATAATTAGCGCCAAGTACCCTCATTCCGCCGATAAGCACGGACATTTCCGGAGCAGTAAGGGTGAGGAGTTGCGCTTTGTCGATCAGAAGCTCCTCAGCCGGGATGCTGAACTTATGCTTCAGATAGTTGCGGAAGCCATCGGCAACCGGTTCAAGCACACTGAATGATTCCGTGTCGGTTTGTTCCTGGGTGGCATCTGTGCGGCCCGGTGTAAATGGCACTTTAATTTCTGTACCGGCATCACTGGCAGCCTTTTCAACTGCGGCGCAGCCTGCCAGCACGATCAGGTCGGCCATGGAAACTTTTTTCCCGTCTTTCTGGGCCTTGTTGAATTCCTGCTGTATCTGCGTCAGCTTCTCCAGCGTTTTTGAAAGCTGTGCCGGATTGTTTACCGCCCAGTCCTTCTGGGGTGCAAGCCTGATCCTGGCGCCATTGGCACCGCCGCGTTTATCGGAACCGCGGAAGGTAGAGGCGGAAGCCCATGCGGTGGAAACCAGTTCAGCAACGGTTAAACCCGAGGTCAGAACTTTTGATTTCAGGTTTTCAGCATCCTTTTCGTCAATCAGCGGGTGGTTAACAGCGGGGACCGGATCCTGCCAGATAAGTTCTTCGGCGGGGACTTCGGGACCCAGGTAACGGGAGCGGGGCCCCATATCGCGGTGGGTCAGTTTGAACCATGCACGGGCGAATGCATCGGCAAATTCGTCCGGATTTTCGTAGAAACGCCTGGAGATTTTTTCATAGGCGGGGTCGAACCGGAGCGAAAGGTCGGTGGTGAGCATTGCAGGAGCATGACGCTTGTCCGGGTCATGGGCATCGGGCACCGAATTGGCCCCGGCACCATGTTTTGGCCTCCACTGATGTGCGCCGGCCGGACTCTTTGTCAGTTCCCAGTCGTATCCGAAAAGGTTCCAGAAAAAGTTGTTCGTCCAGCGGGTAGGGGTGCTTGTCCAGGTAACTTCAATTCCGCTGGTGATGGTATCTCCGGCTTTGCCTTTGCCGAATTTACTCTTCCAACCCAATCCCTGTTCCTCAAGGCCGGCGGCTTCAGGCTCGGGGCCGATCAGTCCGGCATCTCCGGCACCATGGGTCTTACCAAAGGTATGGCCTCCGGCAATCAGGGCCACGGTTTCCTCGTCGTTCATGGCCATACGGGCAAAGGTTTCGCGGATATCTTTAGCCGCAGCCAGGGGGTCGGGATTGCCTCCGGGACCTTCCGGATTCACGTAGATCAATCCCATCTGAACGGCTGCCAGCGGGTTATCCAGATCACGCTCTCCCGAGTAACGATCTTTGTCTTCAAGCCACTTCTCTTCAGAACCCCAGAAAATATCTTCATCCGGTTCCCATACATCTTCACGCCCGCCGGCAAATCCAAAGGTTTTAAATCCCATAGATTCGAGGGCAACGTTTCCGGTGAGGATCATCAGGTCGGCCCAGGATATCTTCCGGCCGTATTTCTGCTTGATGGGCCAAAGCAGCCTGCGCGCTTTGTCTAGGTTCACATTGTCGGGCCAGCTGTTCAGCGGGGCGAAACGCTGCTGACCGCGTCCACCGCCTCCGCGGCCGTCGCCAATACGGTAAGTTCCGGCGCTGTGCCAGGCCATGCGGATAAAGAACGGACCGTAATGACCGAAATCGGCCGGCCACCAGTCCTGCGAATCGGTCATCAGCTTGCGGAGATCTTCCTTCAACGCGAAGTAGTCGAGTTTTTTGAATTCTTCAGCATAGTTAAAATCCTTTCCCATCGGATTTGACCGCTCTGAATGCTGGTGCAGAATATTTAACTTAAGCTGGTTAGGCCACCAGTCGCGGTTTTTGGTACCTGCCGCACCCACACTGTGCTTCTTCGTGGCACCGGTCACCGGGCATTTGCTTTCATTTTTAGGGTTGTCTTCCATATTGTTGATTTGTTTTTAATAAAATCCGATGAAATTCGCTTTCGGGGTAACAGCCCTTGGGGTTCGTTGAGTCAGTAAATTGGCAGATTCTTGACGTGTTACGGATTTCAGCTGGTCATGAATGCATCCCTGAAAAGTCCGTAAATAGAGAACGTGGGTTTGTGAAAGGCTGTGAAAAAAAGCCGTGGAGTACCTGTGTTCCGCGGCTGATTTTTAAACCATTCAAGGTTTGTGTAAATAACCCGGGGAAGGCCTGAAAGTTCAATTCAATTAACCTTTTTAGACAGGATGTAACCTTCCCCGGGTAAGTTCATTACAGACTCTTGTGGCAGAACCACCAGTCGTAGCATTCGTATTCCTTCAGACGTTTTTTGGCTGTTTCAACGTCCTTTGCAGGTGGGATGATCACGCGGTCGCCGATCAGTTCGTTATTCGGCCAGCCGGCAGGAATGGCAACCTTGTTGGCATCAGCGGTCTGCAGCGCTTTCAGGGCACGCAGGATTTCATCCATATTGCGGCCGATTTCCTGGGGATAGAACAGGATAATGCGGATAACCGAATTGGGATCGATCATGAATACGGCACGCACTGTATCCGATGCCTTTCCGGGATGAATCATTCCCATGGCCATGGCAACGTTGCCGGTCGAGTCGGCAATGATGGGGAAGGGAATCTGTACATTCAGCTTTTCCTCAATCCATTCATCCCACTTGATGTGTGAGAAAATCTGGTCGATCGAAAGACCAAGCAATTCGGCATTGAGTGCCTTAAATTGCTCGTAACGCTTTGCAAATGCCACAAACTCAGTGGTGCATACAGGGGTAAAGTCGGCCGGGTGGCTGAAAAGGACCAGCCATTTGCCTTTGTAATCATTGATGAGATTTTTCACCCCATGGGTGGTTTGTACTGTAAGATCGGGAATTTTGTCACCGATCAGCGGAAAACTTTTTACTTCACTCATGTTGATTAAAGTTGGTTAAATGAATAATTAGGTTAATTATTTTGCCATAAAAGCAGAATACATCCAAACCAGTTTCTCCTTCTCACGGATGTAATCGCTTGCCATGGCATTGGTTCCTTCGTCGTTCAGATCTCCTGACATTTCGAGAATATCGCGTTCCTTCTCAAGCAGGGTTGTAAAGGCATCCAGTATATGTCCCACGCATTTCGGGCCATTGGTTTCATTTTCAACGGGTTTGATCTCAGCCACTTTCAGGTATCCCGAAAATGAATGGATGGGGGTGCCGCCCAGGGTTAGAATCCGCTCGGCTATCTCATCAATTTTAATCTGAAGGTCGTTGTACAACTCCTCAAATTTGGCATGCAGCTCAAAGAATTTCTCCCCTTTGATGTTCCAGTGAAATCCACGGGCATTCTGATAAAGTACCTGGTAATTGGCCAGGAGATCGTTGAGTTTTTCGATCAGTTTGGCTGATTTGGCCTCGTCAAGGCCGATCTTGTTCAGTTTTTTCATAATTCGTTATTGTTTTATAATGATTTTTTAGGTTTATTTTCAAAATCTCCCATCAACTGTAACCGGATATCGGTAACATTGAAACCTTCAATTTTTTTTCTCGTGAAGTATTCGCCCAGAATCTGATCCAGCTCGGGATCAAAATAGTCTTCCATACGGTCTGAAACAGCACAATACAGATGATGGTGATGTTCGGTAATGGCGTCGTAACGCATTACATCCATATCGGTCTTCACCCGCTTTACCAGCCCTTTGTCCGCAAAGGTGTCAAGGGTGTTGTAAATGGTTGTCGGAGAGAGACCGGGAATGGTTTTGGAAACCTCTGCAAACAACTCTTCCGCTGTCGGATGACTCTTCAGTCGCATCAGGGTTTGCATCACGGCAACCCGCTGCGGCGTAATCTTAAGCCCCGCTTCATTGAGTTTTTGAATGATTTCCGGTATGATTTTCATTTCCGATTCAGTTTTATCTTGAAATTAAAACTTGTTTGTAATAAATACAATCTGGAAGGAAAAATGTTCAATCAGTGTAAGGAAAAATTTTATTTTTTTTGATGTTAATCCACTTCTTATCTGCCCGATTTCGCTGTAACAGGCATACAACTGATTTTAAGTTGGTGATTAACAGCAGGATTGCCGGGTGATGGTGATCCTATACCTGTATGTGACGATGGTAAAGATAGTCAAAAAGCCGGGCATAGATCAGCCCCCCCCTTATTGGCGGCTAACCGGCTTATCCTGTGTTTGGCTGATGATAAGGATGCTGAGCGCCGGATTGATTCAAACCGGATAGCTGGCAGCATTGTTTTTCATGCGCCGCAACGCGATTTGACCGGGATAAATTTATATGGTTGAGGCAGCCCGAAGAGAACAATCGTGAGCAATTCCAGTGCTGATTGTAACAATGCTAGTTTTCGGTATCCTCATCACCGTTATCGGTTTCAGGCATATCAGGCAGCAACAGTTGTGCTTCAGCTTCGCCCAGTACTTCCACACCTTTCAGTTTTCGCTGAATGGCACGGGTACGTTTGCCCATTACTTCATCAATCTGGTTGCTGGCTGTCTGAATATTTTTCTGGGCTTTTTCGAGCATACCGCCGAAATTTTCAAACTCTTTCTTGACGGCGCCAAGAATTTTCCAGACTTCGGAACTGCGCTTCTGAATGGCCAGGGTTCTGAAGCCCATCTGCAGGCTGTTGAGGATGGCTGCCAATGTTGTTGGCCCGGTCACAATCACTTTATAGGTTCGCTGCAGCTCTTCGAGCAGGCTCGCCTTTCTTACTACTTCGGCATAAATGCCTTCGAAAGGCAGAAACATTATCGCGAAATCGGTGGTAGCAGGCGGGTCAATATACTTCTCGCTGATGTCTTTTGCCATTTTTTTAATGGTACCTTCCAGCATCTTCTGCGCTGTTTCCACCTGTATGACATCACCATTGTCATAGGCATTCTGCAGTTGTTCATAGGCTTCGCGCGGGAACTTGGCGTCAACCGGCAGCCACACCTGCCCGGTAATATCGTCTTTGCCCGGCAGTTTAATGGCAAACTCCACCACATCGCTGCTGCTTTTTTTGGTTCTGACATTGGCTTCGTATTGTTCCGGAGCCAGTACCTGTTCAAGCAGCATGGCCAGCTGCACTTCGCCGAATCCGCCGCGCATTTTAACATTGCTTAGTACGCGCTTCAGGCCGCCGACATCCTGGGCAAGCGTTTGCATTTCTCCCAGACCTTTCTGCACACTCTCCAGTTGTTTACCCACCAGCTCAAAAGATTGTCCAAGCCTTTCGCTCAATGTTTTCTGCAGCTTTTCGTCAACGGTAAGCCGCATTTCTTCCAGCTTCTTTTCAGTGCCTTCAACCAGTTTCTGCTGTTTTTCCTCCAGTTGTCCGAATTTTTCGCGCTGCAGGTTGTTGAACGACTCAACGTTTTTATCAAAGGATGCCTGAAATTCCCTGATCACCTTCTCCACCGCTTCGCGCATCTGCTTTGCTTCGGTTTGCGACTGCTGACTGATCGCGTTCAGCTTTTCTTCAACCTTCGCGGTAATTTTTTCGAACTGTTCCACTGTTCTGGAAGTCAGTTCCTTTTGTTCGCCTTTCAGCTCGTCAAATTTGCCGCGTTGTTCCAGGGTAAAGTCTTTCAGACTGTTTACGAGCGTTTCGCGGTTGGCTTTGTTGTTGTCGTCGACTTTGGAAATGAGGCTGCCGATCTTTTCGTCCAGGGTACGTACGATCATCTCCAGCGCCTTCTGGTTTTGTTCGGTGATGAGCCGCAGGTTTTCAGTCATTTCAGATTTGAAGCTGTTGAGCGAACTGCTCATCTCGCTGCGGTTATCGCGGGCCGAAGCGGCGCTTTCCTCGCGGTTGGTCCTGAAGTCATCTTTCAGGTTACCTTCAAGCCGGCTTAAACCTGTGTTTAATGCATCCAATTTAAAGGGCAGTTCAGCAATACCGGATTTGTTCTGTCTGAGCAGGATGGTTACCAGCAGATTAGCTGCCGCAAGGATAATGAGTACAATTAATAGGATAGTCATACGGATGAAAAATTTTCAGATGGATAAAGATAGCGGTTATTTTTTTCAGTCGAAAGTTTGCCCGCGAGGTCATTCAAGCCTGAAATCGGGATTCAGGGTATAGAATACCCCGGACTCTGAATAGTTCATTTTAATGATATTCAGTATGATAAAATCCGCGAGGATATGTTCGCAACGGGGCAGGGAATATCCTGAAATGCGGCGGAAAGCCGAAAGGGTGATCTTCTGGTGCACTTCGAGGTACGCGAGCAGGGTGCGTTCGATGACCCCGTATTCTATGTACACCCCTTTGGGATCTTTCTGCTTTTTCCACACTTTTTTAAGGACGCCGTTTGCGGGAAAATTCTGGTCGTCTACCCGCACATATACCCGGTAAATTCCGTCTTTGTCAGGAGCGGAGTGGGGCGCTTCACTGCTTTTGGGAATAATGATTTCAAGCACGGTTTTTCCGTTTTCTTCCCACTCTTTCATCTCGAAATGAACCTCAGGGCGGCAATACAGGCTGGCGCCGGCCTCCACCATATAAAATTCCTCATCCGACCTCACGCCGGCGATGGCGCCATTGTCCTTTACCCCCAGCAACAAGCGTCCACCGTCGGTATTGGCGAAGGCCGCCAGGGAGCGCGCAATCTTCTTCGAGTCGGTAATCCCGAATTTGAAGTCGAGTTGCTGATGCTCCCCTTCACTGATAAGTTTCCTGATATGAGAGGGCAAGGTTGATGCGCTGTTTGTAAACCTGAAATATAAAAAATTCCTGAGAGTCAGTTACCTGCTGAATTTCGGAAGCAAATCCTTTATGGCATCCCGGTGAACCAGGAAGGTCATCATTTTGAGTTTTACATAGTCTTCATGAAAGAAGTAGTATCCGAAATTACGGTTGTTTTCCGGCCCGCCGGTTCTAGATCCGGCTCCCGAATCCTTCAGAAGAAACCAGGTAGCCCCGTCTTTTTCGTAAAAGCCGGTAACATGCATTCCATGGTCATCGGTGGTGGTGCCGTTGCTGAAACGGAACTGCCGCGCATTTTCATCAATGGCAACGGAAGGGATATCAAATTCAGGGACCATGGCTGCATTGGCTTCCCGGGCCATGAATCCCGCTTCTGAAACATCTCCTGCCAGTGAAACCGTATAGCCTTGTTTCAGGGCCTTTTTCAGGACTTTCATGAAATCATCAAGCGGAACATTGTAATAGCTCCTGTCATGCCACCAGTTGTCGGGTACTTCAAATTCTACCTGCCGCCAGTATGGTTGTTGCATAATGGACAGAACATCCACGTAATCGGCAGGATTAATACGCACCACTTCTTTCAGATATTGCCGGGGCGAATATGCCTTGCCGTTTATCGTGACCGTTTCGGGAGGCGTGCCTATGTAGTGATCAAGTATGCTTTTTACGGTCGCAACCACTGTTTCTTTATCCCAGGCATTCGCGGCTTTTACTCCGTTCAGATATGCCCTGACTTCCTCAAACAGTTTATCATGAGAGTGAAATTTCTGGCCAGGTTTAAGTCCTGAATAGGCCGACCACGGAAGTATACCTTCCTTGTTCATTACCCTGATTACCGCATTCATTTCAGAGCCTTCGCCGATATATATTTCCCCACGGCTCTCTACAAAAAGTCTTGCCCTTTCCAGATACTCGTGGTAAGCAATGAACATCTCGGATAATTTGATTTCCTGACGTGTAAGCCGGTAAATCTCAGACTCCAGCATCGAAATGGCAGAAAAGCTCCAGCAGGTATTGGTGTTTCCCTGTGAAACCGGCTCAATATGCCAGGCTGTCGTAAAAAGCGATTTATCAGCAGGAATCTGAAGCCCCGACGGGTCAAGCCTGAAGGTTGGTTTCTGCTTTCCGGCATCCTTCTTACTCTCAAAATTTTCCACACCTTTCAGGATGGTATTCTGGAAATACCCGGGTTCATAGATTCTGAAAACCCCTTTGTGGGGTGTTTGTGCCACTGCACTTATGGCCAGAGATGAAATGACCATGCTGCTGATAAACAATACTTTATTCATAACTCCTTTGCTTTGGAAACAAAATCCGCTGCCCCCGATCACGGAGCAGCGGGTTAAGTTTTCGTGAAAATTATATAATGTCGATGTTATTCTTACCGGTAATCTTTTCGCAGTAATGGCATTGCAGTTTCAGGTCTTCTTTGTCGATTACCGTGAAACGGGTGGCTACCTGCTGATGATTGGTGATGCAGTTCGGGTTAACGCATTTCACAATCTTGCTGATTTCGTCAGGGATTTTAACATTGCGCTTTTCAGTCACTTTGTAATCTTTGATAACAATCAGCGTGGCAGTCGGCGCTACCAGGGCAATCTTGTTAACTTCTTCGTTTTCGAAGTACTTGTTGCTGACCTTGATGATGCCTTTTCTGCCATACTTGCGGCTTTCGAGATTGAACCCCACCGTCACCTGTGTATCGGTATCTTCAAGGTTCAGCATTTTTACGACCCTGAAAACACTTTTAGCGGGGATGTGATCGATGACCGACCCGTTTTCTATGGCTGAAACAACCAGCTCTTTTCTGATATTTTCGTTTTCCATTGTTCTGAGATTTCTTTTGATACACCTATTTAACACCGAGAATTGAAGCAAGCAGCGCCTGGCGAACGTAAACCCCGTTAAGCGCCTGCTGAAAGTAGTATGCCTGTTTGGTCGCATCCACATCTTCGGTGATTTCATTGACTCTTGGCAGCGGATGAAGTACGCGCATGTTTTCCTTGCAGCCGGAAAGCATATTGGCCGTCAGAATATAGGCGTTTTTAACTTTTTCATACTCAATCGGGTCTGAAAACCTTTCTTTCTGAATCCGGGTCATATAAATGATATCGGCGACAGGCATTACTTCCGACAGATCGGTGTACTGGTGGTAATTCAGGTTGTTGCTCTTGATGTGCATCTTCACATAGCTGGGCAGCTTAAGTTCGAGCGGCGATACCAGGTGGAAAGTGGTGTTGAAATTGCACAGGGCCATAACATTGGAATGCACGGTACGGCCATATTTCAGGTCGCCGACAAAAGCAACATTCAGGCCATCGAGTTTCCCCTGGGTCTTTCTGATGGAGTAAAGATCCAGCAGACATTGGGTAGGGTGCTGATTTCCGCCGTCTCCGGCATTGATAATGGGAACGGTTGATACTTCACTGGCAAAACGGGCGCTTCCTTCGCGCGGATGCCGCATCACGATGATGTCGCTGTAGTTGCTGACGGTGAGTATGGTGTCCTTGAGCGATTCACCTTTAGAAACACTTGAATTGGATGCATCAGAAAATCCGATTACTTTGGCCCCAAGCCGGGATGCCGCGCTTTCGAAACTCAGACGGGTTCTGGTGGAAGGTTCGAAAAACAGCGTTGCTACCACAAAATCTTCCAGAATCCGCTGGGTAGGATTTTTTTCAAACTCTTCGGCCAGGTTAAGAATCCTGATGTATTCTTCTTTGGTATAATCTGTGATGGATACTAGACTCCGGTTTTTCATGTATCTGATCGGGTTTTGGTTTTCGGTTTACAAAAATAAATAAGACTGTTTTGCTTCGGTTGGTTTGTTGATAAACGGTAAAAAAAAAGCCCCGATAAACGGGGCTGAGAATTATTTCACAAGATTGTATTTTTTGACAAACTCATCAAGGATGCCGGTAAGATTGGGGGTTCCGATCTCCTGCAGGTCATAGCCGACTTTGACAGTGGGCTTGTTGATCTTCACGATTCTGCTCAGGTCGATCGGGGTGGCGATCACAACCGCGTCACAGGGCGTATTTTCGATGGTTTTCTCAAGGTCGCGAACCTGTTCTTCGCCATAACCCATTGCCGGAAGCAGGGTTCCGATATTGGGGTATATCCGGAAAGTCTCACTCAGTTTACCAACCGTGTAGGGGCGGGGATCAACCAGTTCGCCTGCGCCGTGTTTCAGGGCGGCAACCACGCCGGCTCCGATCTTCATTTCACCGTGGGTAAGGGTTGGGCCATCTTCAACAACCAGGACCTTCTTGCCGCGGATCAGCTCGGGTTTATCAACCGTAAGGGGTGATGCGCCGTCAACAATGATGGCACCGGGATTAACCTTTGCAAGGTTGGCACGGACAGCGTTGATGTTTTCGAGGCTGGCTGAGTCAATCTTGTTGATCACAATAACATCCGACATTCTTGCAACCACTTCACCAGGATAGTAGCTGACTTCAGCACCCGGGCGGAGGGGGTCGGCAACACCGATCATCAGGTCGGGTTTGTAGAATGGAAAGTCATTGTTTCCGCCATCCCAAAGGATAACGTCGCAACCACTGGGGTCTTTCTCAGCTTCGCGAAGAATGGCCTCATAATCAACCCCGGCATAAATTACATTGCCGCGAACTACATGCGGTTCATACTCTTCCATCTCCTCGATGGTGCATTTGTGTTTTTTCAGGTCTTCCACGGTGGCAAAACGCTGAACCTTCTGTGCATTCAGGTCGCCGTATGGCATTGGATGACGAACGGCCACCACCTTAAGTCCTTTTTCCATCAGGATTTCGATGATGCGGCGGCTGGTCTGGCTTTTTCCGCAGCCTGTGCGGGTAGCGCCCACGGCAATCAGGGGCTTGGTACTGGAAACCATGGTATCCCGGGGACCTAGCAGTAAAAAATTAGCGCCTGCTGCATTCACAACGGCGCTAAGATTCATAACTCTGGGATAAGGGACGTCACTGTATGAGAAGACACAGTCGTCCACTTTCAGCTCTTTGATCAGCCTGGGGAGGTCTTCTTCGGCGTGAATGGGAATACCGGCCGGGTAAAGATCTTCACCGGCAAGTTCTTTGGGGTACTTGCGGCCGTCAATATCGGGAATCTGGGCAGCGGTAAATGCTACAACATTGTAGTTTGCGTTTCCGCGGAAGTAAGTGTTGAAGTTGTGGAAGTCCCTTCCGGCAGCTCCGATGATGATTACATTTTTTTTCATGGGTATTGGTTTTTGTATTGTGATTGAGTGAAATTCAGCTCTGTAGCGTATTTCAGCTCTTTTACGGGCCCGGGCAGACTGGCGTCTGCTTTAAGAACCTTTACCGGCAACCTGCCGCAAAAAAACCGCTGCAAATATAATTGTTTAAGATTCAAAGCAAAGAAGTTGCAACATTATTTTTATCCCCATATGCCTGAAATCTTTTATTCGTTAAATTGATATTTATTATTTAAATAAATGATAAACAGTGCGTTGAACCCTGAAAAGGGGGTGTTGAAAAAAAACTTAAATTTGCTGCACTTTTTTACTCCGGTTTTATGATTGAGAAAATTTTAACTACGCATGCCCTGACTGCCGTTTCTACCCTGTTTAACGTGGAAATTGATCCCTCACAACTCGCCGTTCAACGCACTGCTCCGGCGTTTCGCCATCAGGGCGATTTTTCACTGGTGGTGTTTCCCCTGCTCAGGATTTCGCGGAAATCGCCTGAAGCAACGGCCGCTATGCTGGGTGACGAAATTCTTCGTATTATGCCAGAGGCGGTTAGTTTCGGCGTGGTAAAAGGCTATCTCAATATCCGGATCAGGGCTGGATACTGGCTCGATTTTCTTCAGAATAATTTTGATAAAGGGAATTTTGGCATTCAGCCCTCCGTTTCCGGCAAACCGGTTGTTGTTGAGTTTTCTTCACCCAATACCAATAAGCCGCTTCACCTCGGTCATATCAGAAATAACCTGCTTGGCTTTTCAGTTTCGGAGTTGCTTAAAGCGAATGGACGGGTTGTCCGCAAAGTTAATCTGGTAAATGACCGTGGCATCCATATCTGTAAATCAATGCTTGCCTGGAAGTTGTTCGGTAATGGAGAAACCCCGGAATCATCGGGAAAAAAGGGTGATAAACTGGTGGGCGACTATTATGTGCTTTTTGACAAGCATTATAAAAACGAACTGGAGGATTTGATGGCAGGCGGATTATCGGCAGAAGAAGCGGCAGGAAAATCGCAGTTGATGCTTCAGGCCAGGGAGATGCTGGTGAAATGGGAAGCCCGTGACGAAGAAACACTGGCATTGTGGAAAACAATGAACGGATGGGTTTACGATGGTTTTGACGTTACCTATAAAAGACTCGGCATTGATTTTGACAGAATATACTATGAATCCGAAACTTATTTGCTGGGCAAAAAGATCGTTGACGAAGGACTGGATAAAGGCGTGCTGTTCAGAAAAGATGACGGATCAGTTTGGATTAACCTTAACGATGAAGGGCTTGATGAAAAACTGTTGCTGCGCAGCGACGGCACTTCGGTATATATGACCCAGGACCTGGGTACAGCCCAGCTCAGGGCGGATGATTATGGTGCCGGTAAACTGATTTATGTGGTAGGGAATGAGCAGAATTATCATTTTGAAGTATTGAAACTGATTCTGAAAAAACTTGGCCGTCCCTGGGCTGACGGGATTTACCATCTTTCCTATGGCATGGTTGAGTTGCCGGAAGGCAAAATGAAGTCGCGCGAAGGTACGGTGGTAGATGCCGATGACCTGATGGATGAAATGATTGCCACTGCGCGGGCCATGACCGAGGAACTTGGGAAAATAGAAGATTTTGAAAGCGAGGAGGCCGAATCACTCTACCGCATGGTGGGCCTGGGAGCACTTAAATACTTTATCCTTAAAGTGGATCCCCGGAAAAATATGACTTTCAATCCCAGGGAGAGTATTGACTTCAACGGGAATACCGGCCCATTTATCCAGTATACCCATGCCAGAATCAGGTCTGTGCTTCGCAAGGCAGCTACTCAGGTTATATTCGAAGGCCAGGCCAATCTGAACCAAAAGGAGGCTGACCTGATTATACTCCTGAGTCAGTTCCCTATGGCTGTCCAACAGGCAGGCGCAGAACTCAGCCCATCGGTGGTGGCCAATTATATGTTTGATGTGGCAAAGGAGTATAATCAGTTTTATCATGAATTTACCATCCTGAAGGAGGAAGATGCCGGCAGCAGGCAACTCAGACTGGCCCTTTCATTATTGACCGCTCAGGTGATCCGTAACGGGATGAAACTGCTGGGCATTGACGTCCCCGACAGAATGTAAATACTGCCTTCAGGCAATTGATAAACACAGAATGCTTTCAGCGTTAATATCCCTCATCATTTCTGGTGGGGGATTTTTTTGTGAGCGTTCTTACCGTATAATTGGATTCAGCCGTAAAGCCATTCCGGAGTCGCACCGGATACGGATTATCCAAAATTTATTGACGGAAATTTATAAATATACCAAACGGATATACATTAAGTAAAAATGGCTGCTTCAGGGACGAAAACAGCCATTTAATCAGGGATTGAGGAGGGATGGGTTATCCTTAACCGACAATAAACATGTCAGTAACAGGAATTTACTCATTTATAAGACAACTGAAAACGCTTTTACCCCTATTCTGAATAAAAAAAAACTGCACCGGAAGTCCGGCGCAGTTTTTTGAATTTGATAAAACCTTGTTTATCTGATACTTACCTTACGGGTAACGATTCCCTTTTCAGTATTGATGTTCAGCAGGTAAAGGCCTTGCGCAAGTCCGGTAGTTTCGAAACGGAATTCGTTGGCATTTACAGCAGATTCATAAACCACCTGACCGGCAAAATTCACCAGTCTGATGTTTTCGATCCTGCTGTCGCCGGTGATATTCAGTATTCCGTTTGAAGGATTCGGATACACGCTGAATGAAGCAGCCTCGGGCTTGCTGATGCCTGTGGTAAAGGTAATCTCCACGTCATCGATCATAAATACAAAGCGGTCGTTCGATACGCACTGGATGGCGACATAAACCTCCTGACCTTCATAAGCGGCAAGATCATAGCTTACAAATGTCCATGCATCAGCCGGTGCATCAATGGGGCCTGCAAGGGTGGTGAAACTGCCCGGGTTCATATCGGTGGTTGAAACCTTGATATTATAGGTCTCAAGTCCATACTGATCAGTATAGGATTTAACCCAGAAAGCAAGTGCAGGATCTTCGCCAAGCATAATTTTCGGCGAAATCATCCAGTCGTCATTCACTGCAGGCGGAACAGAGGCAAAGCAGGCTCCGAAACGCAGTCCGCCGTGTGGCTCCATATCTGTCACAACAGGTGTGGTTTGAGCAGGATTAAATGCAATGTATGACATGGGTTCTCCCGTGTGGGGGAAAGTGATGCCTTCAAATCCGTAGGTGTTGCCACCATCTCCGTCAACTGCGGTCCATTCGCCGAAAGTGAGAGAGAAATCTTCCAGATCTTCAAAATCCAGAATAATACCGGTGGTGCTTCCGCCTTCAATAACCGCAACTGCAGCATTTGAGTTTTCCGATTCACCTTCGGCGTAAAGTGCCCTGACATGATATTCATAAGTGCCCGGCTCCAGGTCATTGTCGTCATAGAAAAGTTCAGTAACGGTGGCGGTGTTGATCATTGCGCCGTCGCGGTACACATTATAACCCAACAGTTCGCGTGAAGCGTGGTTGCGGGCGGGAATAGGCAACTGATTATTGATGGTGTAGCCATTGGTACGTGCTGACAATTCAAGAGCACCTTTCAGCGCAGGGTTGAATGTAGCAGGCGTTGCACTGAGCTCGCGGATTTTTCCATCAGTATACTGTACAACGGCACGGATCAGATAAGCCTCAGTCCATGCTTCCCAGGTGCCGGCGTGATCATAGTCCCATGAGCGGCCATTGTTCAGGGCTTCATCATATCCAACGAAGGTTGTTTCGTTGAGTGAGCCAAATCCAACCACAAAGTCACCGGTAACCATCAGGTTGGCAGCGGTTATATCTATTTCCATCCAGCCTTCTTCAAGGGCATTGGCAGATTCGCTGTAGAGCATTGTGGTAGATGGGGCAGAGCCTTCCCATCCGTAAACTTCTGCATCAAAGGCGCCATCGCCACCTTCTAAAGTAACGTAATACTTCAGTTTAAGAACCTGACATGGGCCCTGGGGCGACATGTGGGTTGACATGGCATAACCAACATAACTATAGGCGCCGGTAGGCAGTTCATTGTCATAAATCAGTTCTTCGATGGTACCTGTTCCGCCACCCGGAGCGTTCCAGGTAAGGTGAACATCGTTTCCGCTTACGGCAGCCTGCAGATCGGTAGGAGGATCGAGGGGCATTCCGGAAGAGACAATCATATGAACCGGTACATTTACCGTAGCGGTTGTACTGTTGTTGGTGATTACCAGGGTTGCATTGTAGGTATCTGCAGCAAGTCCGGTTGCATCCATTGTTACGGTAACCTCGGTGCTTGTGCCGGCGGCGGTGGTACCTGAGGTTTCAGCAACGCTCAGCCAGCTTGCTGTACCGGGATCAATGGCAATGCTCCAGGTGAGGTCTTCATCACCGTTGTTGGTAATGGTCAGTGTTTCGGTTGCCTGGGCGTCCGGTTGCAGGGTTGCATTGATTTCCATCGGGCTTACGGCAATCTGGGGACCGGTGGCTCCGGCGGCAAGATCGCCGATCATGCGGTACATGCCACCATTGTATTGGTTTTCGTTGAAACCGCCTGCATAACCTACGGTGCTGCTGAAGAAGTCAGCTGCAAGGAATTGTTTGCTTCCGGTTCCGCCGAAAAGTGTCCAGGTAGATCCGCCATCATGACTATAGGAAATGCCTGTTGCTCCGGTAGCTGCTCCGGTTGAAACATAGGTATTTTCTGTGCCAGGAACAAAGTTAATGTCATTGGTAAGGAAAGCGCCGGCCGGGGTGATGTTTTCCCAGGTATCACCGCCATCACTGGTACGGCGAACCTGAACAGGGGCGGTAGTCTGAGCCACAATGCCATTCATGGGGTCTTTGAAAGCAATCACATTGATACCACCATTGGCTGCCGCAGTAATATTTGCATTTGAAACCCTCCAGGTAAGTCCTTTGTCGTCAGAGATGAAAACTCTTCCCTTGTTGGTACCGAACAACACGGTATTGCCGGTAACTTCAATACATGATGTCCATCCGCCTTCACCTGAAATCGGAGTGCCGTTGGTAATATTGGCAGCAGGTACTCTTTCCCAGGTAGATCCGCCGTTGCTGGTGGTGTAAATTTCAAAATAACCGTCTTTTACGTCTCCGTGGCACATACCTTCCTGCTCATTCCAGAAATATACGTTGTTTGCAAAAGAAGCAGAACCCTGCAAAGCGCCTGGAAGCTGAGTCCAGGTAGTTCCTCCGTTGGTGGTTTTATAAATACCGCAGGTGTTGTTCTGGTTGCCAGTGCCATTGTAGAGCGCTACATATGCAACGTTATCACTTATGCCGCAGATGTTTCCGATGCCATAGGTGGTACCTCCCATTATCTGGCCCGTTGTCCAGGTTGCACCACCGTCGGTGGTTCTGGTAAATTCATTGATGGTTGATCCGGTGCCCGAACCGTCATAAGCAGCTGCCCATGCCACGTTCTCATTTACAGCATGAATATAATTAATACCACGCGACGGACTCACGAAACCGCTGTTCTGGATGATCCAGCCAACGGGGTTGTCGCCCGGCATTACGCCAATAATAGCCCTGTTGTCGTCATTGAAGTTATTGCCCCCGGGATTCAGTGATCCGATGGCAAAATAACCATTGTAGGATCCCGACCATCCCCAGTTGAAGTGGAATTTGTTATCGCTCATGCGATAGCCGTCGCAGATCCATGCGTGGCCGCCGCTGGCGGTGCTCGATCCTGCATAATAAACAGGACGGGCGGCATCAAGTTCTGTGCGGAGCAGGGTGTACCAGTCAGCCATCAGCGGATAATCAGTTTTGCTTTTTAGCTCGGCAGTGGGTGCGAAGTTAAAATAGTTGACCAATGCGAAAGGAACGTCTTCGCTGAAGGCTCCTGAACCATCGGCACCATACTGCATATTTACCGATACCCCCGCATGATACATAAGGGTTGCAACTGCAGCGTTGGCCGTAGTTACATTGTTTGGCATCGCAGCATAATTGTAGGTAGCAGCTCCAAAGTCAGCTGACTGTATGCCATAGGTAGGATGCATATAACTGTGATATCCAATTCCCGAGGTCGGGAAATTGTGGTATTTCATCAACACCGACATGGTAGTGGCAACGCAGCCTGTCCATGCCCTGCCGCAGGAGCCGAATCCGGCGCCCGGCTCAACCGGACAAAGCGCGTTATAATAGCATCCCTGATCCCAGGTGGTGGTAACCAGCGGTGTTACATCCATAATTTCACGCTCCATGTTATTATTCAGGATATTGTCCCAAACGGGGCGGGTGGCAGAATTGTCCATACGTGAAGTCGCAAGGGTTGCAATCTCGCGGCTGTAATTTTCAATCCATGCCTGTGCAGCCGGATTGTAGACTTCTGCATCAAGGGTTCCGCTGTGCGAATAGCCCAGAACGGGAATAGATGCATCGTCGGCTGCTACCATCACAAAACCTCCTGAAGTGAAAGTAAAGGTGTAGATGGTGGTGATGCCGTCAGTGGCATTTTCAAGGGTTCCGCTTACCGAATAATCAGTAATTGAAGCCGGAGCATTATGAACATAGTAGTTCACTGCTACCTGCTCAGCTGTTTTTTTGTCAACCGGGTTGGCAGAAACTGCCAATGTTAACAATGCCAGCGCAAGGGTAAAGATTCTCTTCATTTTTGAATGAAAATTTAGTGAATGAAAAATTGATTGAAATGAAATTTCAGCAGTCAATTCATGCTAATGCATAAAGGATTCCAAAGATTGGACGGACAAATATAAGATTTAATCAATAAGATATGCTTTTAAGGGCAGGAAAATCATGAAACATTTTTGAACACTATTCTGCAATGCCTGTCAGCAAATCCACGAGTTCAGCGGGAGATGGGATGATCAGGTCAGGATTTTCGGCCTCAATCTCTCCCCGCGAACCGTATCCATATAAAACCCCGGCGGAGGAGATACCTGTCAGTTTTGCACCTCTGATATCATGGTAACGGTCGCCGATCATTATTATCTCTTTTCCGGGCAGTATGCCGTGTTTCTGAAGGGTGTAGGTGATCAGTTCCGCCTTGTCGCTGCGATTGCCGTTGATTTCGCAGCCCGAAACCATTTCAAGGAATCTGCTCAAGCCTGCTTTTTCCACAATCTTTGACGCGTATATCCCGGCTTTTGAGGTCACCAGGCTCACGCTCAGTCCCATGGATACAAGCTTTTCAAGCGCACCGGGGATGCCCGGGTATACTGTAAATAAATTCATTCCTTCGCGCCCGTAAAATTCACGGTAAATCGCTGTGGCTTCTTCTGCTTTATGGTCGCTGAAGCCAAATAAAGTTTTGAAAGACTGCCGCAAGGGCGGACCGATGAATGGATTCAACTCCTCTTCGCTGCAGGGAGCGGGAATCCCCATTTCCATGAGTGTGTGTAAAACCGATCTGAAAATGCCGGGTTTCGAGTCGATCAAAGTACCGTCAAGGTCGAAAAAAAGGTGTGTGTACATTGTATTATCTGGTCACTTAGTGGTGAAAAAATCTGTATTGAATGATAGTCTTACATAAAAAGCAGGAAATGTTCTAAGAACCATCCATTTGATTTCAGCTATTTTAACATCCCGAAAGATTAACAGATTATTTGATTCAGGCAAAATCAGTACCGGACTGGAAACGGGTTATGACCATTTAAACCGCAGGTTGACGAATCCGTATGATTTCTGCCGGTGAAATTAAATATTTGGCTGCGAAAGCCACACCTTTTATTGAAAAAAAAGGCCGGTCCGTAATGAACCGGCCAATGACGTTTTAACAAGCACTGTTTACAGCAGGCCGCCGTTTTTGTATATCTGCAACTGTGCATCATAAAATTTATTGATGCGGGTGGACTTGCCTTTACTCAAATTGGTGAGATCGCCGGTGGTGAAGTTAACACGGATTACATCACCTGTTTCCATTGAGGTTTCTTCGAGCATCCCTTCTGCATAGGTAAGAATCGGAAGGGCGGCATTGATGGCGTTTCTTTCATAGATGGCTCCGTATGATTCAGCAATGATACACTGAACACCCAGCGCCTTAAAACAGTCAACTGCCTGCTGGCGTGAACTTCCGGCTCCGAAGTTTTTGGTAGTAACCACGATATCCCCGGGCCGCGCCTTTTTGGCAAAATCCTCATAACCTTTCAGATTGTCGAAAGTGTACTGACCCATTTCATTTATGTCGGTAATGGCCAGGTAGCGGTTGTGGAAGATCATATCAGTATCGATATCGTCTTTACGGATAACCCAGACACGGCCTTCAACAGTGGTTTTTACCTCTGCGGGGACCTTTTTTTCTTTAACGGTCGTTTGTGTGGCGCCCTCGGTTTTGGTGAATACGGCAGGTTGCTCCGGGATATTCATCGGGTCGGTGATGTATCCTGCCACTGCTGATGCAGCCACTGTTGCCGGGGATGCAAGGTATACATATCCTTTGCCCTGCTTACCTGCAAAATTCCGGTTTCCGGTGCTGATGGTCACCTCTTCCGGTCCGTTCTGCCCGACCTGCCCGGCTGCGCAACCTGCGCAACCTGCGTTAGAAACCAGCGCCCCGGCATCCTTGAAGATTTTGATCAACCCCTCATTCAGCGCCTGTTGCCAGATTTCGTCGGTTGAAGGGACAATTTTAAGGACAACGCCGGGTGCAACTTTACGGCCTTTCAGGATTTCCGCGGTAATCCTGAGGTCCTCAATACGTCCGTTGGTACAGCTTCCGATAAAAGCGGAATCGATTTTCTTTTTCATTACCGATTCCAGCGGGGCATTGTCGTGGGGATGGCCGGGATTGGCCACCATGGGTACAAACCTGCTGATGTCGATATCAAAAGTTTTGGTATAAACAGCATCACCGTCGGCCACAACCGGGGTATAGCGCTTGCCGGTCAATGTCTGCAAGGCGTCAAGTACTTTTTCGTTGGGTGTAAACAGAATGATGATGGCGCCCATCTCCGTGGCCATGGACGAAATGGTAATCCTTTCATCAAGGGTCAGCGCTTCAACGGCATCCCCATAAACTTCCACGCTGTATCCCAGCAGTTTGTTTGCCCCGAAGACCGACAGCAGATTGAGCACAATATCCTTTGCAGTGACATTGGCAGGGAGTTTCCCGTTCAGGTTGAGTTTCACCGATTCAGGAACCTTAAACCAAACAGCCCCTTTGGCCCAGGCAGCGGCAATGTCCTGATCGCCCATTCCTTGTCCGAAAGCACCGATTGCTCCCATAATATTTGCATGGGAGTCGGTGGAAACAAAGGTTGATCCCGGAAAGACAAATCCCTTGTCGATGGCGAGATGGGTTCCGATGCCTGCATCTACATCATAAACAGGGATATCGTGCTGCCTGGCATACATTCGGCAGAACTGCTGATTGGCCGCATATTTCTGGTCGGAACCGCCGGGGTTGCAATCGAAGGTGAAAACGGTATGTCTGGGATCTGCAACCGAAAGGCCGTTGTCAAGCAGGTTTTTTACCACATTGGCGCCGCCGAAGTCACGTGCGGCCCGGGTATCGATAAACACGTCAATGATATCTCCCGGTTTTACGGTTTCCTGATCCGAATGACTGGCCAGGATTTTTTCAATAATTGTCATGATGCTTATTGTTTTTCAGATTTTTAATCGTTCACGGAAGGGTTCGAAAGTCATAAAATCGGCATGATGAACCACATAGGCTTCCACGGAACGTTTTACCATGTTTCCTTCGCCGGCATGGGTGGCGATGATATGACAAACTGCTGCCGGTACGCCGCACATTTCGGCCAGTGAAACGCCTGAAAAGGGATGGCGGAGGTATTTTCCATAACTGCCCTGAACCGATTTTCCGTCTTTCATTTCATACTCAAGCAGTTTTCCAACGTCTGCCAGGATGGCGCCTGCGATCAGCACATCCATATCTACCGGCAGGTCATTTCTGAAGAAAAGGTTCATCTGGTTTCCGCAATCTTTGGCGATATGAACCACCGCGCGTTTGTGATCCATAAAGGTAACCTTCAGATCAGGCCCGGCCAGAAGGGTGAACGGAATGCTGTTCAGGTCGGCCGGGGTGAGCACACTTTTCTGAAGCGCCAGCGCCCAGGTATTGGTGGTGGTTTCACGCAGCGCGGCATCTTTGATCCATTCCAGTTCGGGCCAAAGTTCCTGCGCCTGTTTGATAAATTCAGGGTTGATCTCAGGGGTCATAGCTGTTTCTTTTTTTTATGAATAAACTCCCCTTTGCCTTTATAAAACAAAGGGGAGTATCAGTGAATTAATTTCAGTCGTCGTTTACTTCAGTTTTGCAATGATAGCGTCAGCCATCTGACGGGTTGAAGCAGCTCCCTGATTTACAACATCCGGCGTTCCGCGGAGCTTGAGCATATCGTATGCCCGCACTTCACCTTCAGCAACCACTTCCATTACAGCCTTGCGGATGCGGCCGGCAGTTTCATCTTCATTCAGGTGCTCAAGCATCATTACGGCCGAAAGTATCATGGCAACCGGGTTTACAATGCTGGTTTCGTAATCAGCATATTTAGGTGCGGATCCATGGGTCGGCTCAAATACGCCGATTCCGTTTTCGGGATTGAACTGGGCGCTGGTAGCGAACCCGAGACCCCCGATCAGACCGGCAAAGGCATCGGATACAATATCGCCGAACATATTACCGGCCACAATTACGTTATAATTCTCGGGATTTTTGGTCAGCCACATCATCATGGCATCGATATTCACATCTTCTACCCTGATGCCCGGGTATTCGGCCTTGCTCATCTCCTGAGCTATCTTAAGCATCATGCCAGAGGTTTCGCGGATTACGTTTGGCTTTTCGCACACAGTAATTTTATCGAAACCGCGTTTTTTGGCATATTCGAAAGCCGCTTTCACAATACGTGAAGTGTATTTTTTTGTGAAGATGCGGGTGGATACTGCCAGCTCGGGACGGGGACACCAGGCGAAATTATCTTTGAATTTCGGATGGGTCATCAATGCGTCATATACCTGGTCGCCCGGATTGGTCCATTCTACTCCGCCGTAAAGACCTTCGGTATTCTGACGGAAAATCATCACATCCACCACCGGTTCTTCCGGATTGCCATCCTTGCCGCGGCGGATAAAGTTGAGCGGGTTACCCGGCAACGTCTGGCAGGGGCGCATACAGATATCAAGGTCGAACTTCTGGCGCATGCTTACGATCGGACTGTAATAAGTAAAACCTTTGCCCTGAAGTTCGGGAGCGAGCTCTGCCGCGGCCTTGTCCTTGGGTTTTGAAGTGATGGCTCCGAAGAGGGCAATTTTGTGCTTTTTCAGAAGCTCAATGGTGCGGTCGGGCAAGGGATTGCCTTCTTTGCACCAGAATTCCCAGCCTATGTCGCCATGAACATACTCTGCGTCAAATCCCGCGGCTTCAAGCACCCTGATGGTTTCTTCGAGTACAACTTTTCCAATGCCATCACCAGGCAAGGTTACAATAGTTCTTTTTGCCATTTCTTATAATTTTTAGTTGTGATTTGGTTCCGATCAACGTGTCAAAAATATGGAACAAAACTAAAATGGCAAGTAATACATAGAAATAATTTTAAGCTGATTTCTTGCATGTATATTTAATAATCTATACATGTCATATACTGGTTAAAAGCCTCTTAATCAATGCCTGACTGATGCCCGGGTATGCCGGATTTTGACTTTCTGCCTGATTTTTTCAATTATCATCATAGTATATTACAGGGTAATGTTCGTTTTATGGATTGGCTATCTGACAATTGAAGTACATTTTTTACGGGTGAGTCAGGTTTTGTTTCCTGTCAGGAGATTCGAAAGCTCAAATTAACAACGGAACTCTGCTTAAGACTTTAAGCCGGAAGGTCTTAACCAGTTTAGTATTTTCGGATTCTTCACCATTCCGGTATGTTTCCGGAAGGGCAGATGTTTTGCCTGACCTTATAATTTGGGATACTTTCGTAAATTTGCGGGCTGAAGCCGGATAAATTCCTGAAATGAACCTGTCATCTTACCTTGAGCATCCTGTTTTTAAGGCTGTAGCCGGAGCTGCTGCTGAATTGGGTGTGCCCGCCTATGTAATCGGCGGGTATGTCAGGGATATTTTTCTTAAAAGAGCTTCTAAAGATATTGATTTTGTTACGGTAGGCGATGGTATTGCGCTGGCCGGCAAAGTGGCCCATGCCTTCAGGGGGCATCACCCGGTTAGCGTTTTCCGGAATTTCGGAACAGCCATGTTTCATCTTGATGAGATGCAGCTGGAATTTGTCGGGGCCCGCAGGGAATCATATCATCCTGATTCACGGAAACCGGATGTGCTTCCCGGAACATTGGAGGACGATCAGCGAAGACGCGACTTTACCATAAATGCATTGGCGATCAGCCTCAACCATGAGAATTTCGGGGAACTGATCGATCCGTTTAACGGCCTTTCCGACCTGGAAGCCGGGATTATCCGTACACCGCTTGACCCCGGAATAACTTTTTCGGATGATCCGCTGCGCATGATGCGTGCCATCCGTTTTGCCGCCCAGCTGAAATTTACCATCCACCCCGAAACGTTTAAAGCCATATCAGACAACAGGGAGCGCATTTCCATTATCTCCGGAGAACGCATCAGTGAAGAACTCAACAAGATCATCATGACTGTGAAGCCGTCAGACGGATTTCGTTTACTTGATGAATGCGGCTTGCTCACACTGATATTTCCGCAGTTTGTTGCATTGAAAGGCGCTGAAACCGTTGATGGCAAAGGCCATAAGGATAATTTTCATCATACCCTGGAAGTGCTCGACCGCATTGCACCCAACACAGATAATCTTTGGCTGCGATGGGCGGCATTGCTTCATGATATAGGAAAACCGCCCACGCGCCGTTTTGTGCCTGAGCAGGGATGGACATTCCATGGTCACGATGCCAGGGGGGCGCGGATGGTTCCCCAGATATTCCGGCAACTCAGGCTCCCGTTGAATGAGAAGATGAAATATGTGCAAAAGCTGGTAGCGCTGCATCTGAGGCCCATCGGCCTTACTGAGGAAGAAGTTACCGACTCGGCCGTGAGAAGACTGCTTTTTGAAGCTGGTGACGACATTGATGATCTTATGACCCTCTGCGAGGCTGATATTACTTCAAAAAACAGGGAAAAGGTCCTGCGTTTCCTCAAAAACTTTGCAATTGTAAGGAATAAATTACGCGAGATTGAAGAAAAGGACCGCCTGCGCAACTGGCAACCGCCAATTTCGGGGGAGATGATTATGAAGGCTTTTAATTTAAACCCCGGCAGGGAGGTGGGCCTGATAAAAACAGCCATCAGGGAAGCAATACTTGATGGTGTACTCGAAAATGAATATGATAAGGCCTATGATTTTATGCTGGAGGAAGGCAAACGCCTTGGTTTAATTCCTGCAAAAGATAACACCTGAAATTTGGATTTTTTGTTTCAATCAATTAATTTTAACCTCGGTAAACAACACTCAATTTTAAAATTCTGCAATAATGCACGCCTATAGGTTCAGAATGCTTCACGAAGATCAGGAAGACTTCCTCAGGGACTTCGATATACTTGCTTCACAGTCTTTTGCTGACTTTCACCAGATTATCAAGCAATCGGTGGAACTCAGCGGCAACGAACTCGCATCATTTTTTGTTTGTGACCGCAACTGGCGGAAAAAGAAAGAGATCACCCTTATAAACATGCAGGATGATGCCATCTCGCAGCAGGAGGAAGAATATGAAGATGAACGCAGAGGGCCGAAGCCCGGACGTATTCCTATTGCCGAAATGGACAAGGTTCGCATTAAGGATATCATTGATGACCCGCATCAGCGGTTGTTATATGAGTATGACTTCCTGAATCCCAAAACTTTCTATATTGAACTGATGCGGATCCTTGATGCGGATAAAACAGCGGAATATCCCGTATGTGTGAAAAGTACCGGCAAGTTTATTTCTGCTGTAGTCCCCATTCCCCCTTTGGAAGCCGATGGCGAAGATGAAATTGCCCTTTTGAGCGAATTCGACGATGTCCTTGACAATGAGGATGATGATCTTCCGGAGCCTACTTTTGGTCAGGATATCGACTTTAACTGATGCCCGTTTTACCGCCTTCTTGTCTTATTGTGATTGCCGGCCCCACCGCAGTTGGTAAAACGGATGTGGCCATTGCCGTCGCACGCCATTTTGGTTGTGAGATTGTTTCGGCTGATTCCAGGCAGTTCTATCGCGAACTGAAAATAGGCGCTGCGGCCCCGTCAGCGGAACAACTATCGGCGGTTAAGCATCATTTTGTAGGCCATCTTTCCGTTCAGGATGCCTATGATGTTTCGCGTTATGAAAAAGAAGCGCTGGATCTGCTGCAGCGGCTATTCCTGGAGAACAGGTTTGTGCTGCTTACCGGTGGTTCGGGTTTGTACATTCAGGCTGTTTGTGATGGCTTTGATGAATTGCCTGACAGTGATCCGAAGATCAGGGCGGATCTGCGCGACAAACTGGAAAGGGAAGGTTTGGCTTCGCTCAGGGCGCTGCTGCGTCAGTCTGATCCGGCTTATTATGGGCAGGTTGACCCTGCCAACCCAAACAGAATCCTGCGGGCGCTGGAAGTCAGCCTTACAACAGGGAAACCATTCTCATCATTCAGGAAGCGCAACCTTGCCGATCGTCCTTTCAGTACCGTTAAGATCTGCCTGGATCTGCCCCGTGAGGAACTGCATAACCGGATCAATGCCAGGGTGGAAGCAATGATGAAGGCCGGGTTGTTGGAAGAGGCCGGGTCGTTATACCCCAAACGCGCTTTGAATGCACTGAATACGGTCGGATACAAGGAACTTTTTCAATATTTTGATGGTAATTGTACCCTTGAAGTCGCCGTGGAAAAAATTAAAACCAATACCCGCCGGTATGCCCGGCGTCAGCTTACCTGGTTCCGGAAAGATAAGGAAATGGTGTGGAGCCGCCCCGCTGCGGAAGAAGTAATCGGGTGCATATCCGGGAAACTGCAAACCCTTATGGATTAGCAGATTTACCGCAACAGACGAATCCGGAATGTTTCTTCGTAATAGACGAAATACCAGTACAACCTGCGATTGATCTCAATGCCATAATCGGTGGTGGGATTCCAGTTGATATAGGAGCCGATAATCCGGTTGTAACGGCCGCGCATGAAGTAATCATTCCAGTTGTTTACGCCGATGTTATTCATGGTCCGGTAGTAATCATTGCTCCGGTCAAATGAAGGGGAAAACCTGAGCCGGTACCAGCGCTCAAAATCAGGATCAATGATGGTGATCTCATACCCGGAAGTGTCGATGGCGGGGCTGCCGGAGGCCGGCTGCCGGCCTGTAATTTCTTTCTGCTGCGAACATGCCCAGCCTGTCAATACAAGCAGCAACAGAAATGCTGATTTTTTCATGGTGCTCCAATTTAATCTGTCCGTCAATTAACTGAATGCCAGAGATGAAGCACCAAAAGTTGTGCCAAAATTCAATGCTGATGCCAGGAAACAGTAAGACTATTCTTACGGGGTCTTTCCCTTTTTGTGATGAAAGACCCGGGCCGTAAAATAGCCCACGAAGAACACAATTGCGATCAGTATAACCAGCGGTAATTCAAATGCGAAAAACAACAGTTTTACTTTCACGCTGTCCAGGTTCTGAAATGAGAAGATCAGCAGGATGATAATCACGCTGATATTGATGATCTGTTTAACGGTTATATTTTTCATACCCAATTGTTGTTTTGTGCCTGAAATCAGTTTGTTCTGTCTATGGCAGGAGAAGATGACCGGCTCAACCACTTTCTGTATGACAAGTTCCGGTATCTGTAACTTACCGGCATCTGAGGTTGATCTCCGTTGCCGGGATTTTTTCTTTTCCGTCCTAAACGATCCGTCTTTTGATCAGCTCCGGTCCTTCGCTCCCAATGGTAACATGGCTTAAGTCAGCACATCAGAAGAAGGGAAGATTATCTTCAATGGTGATGCCAAATACGATGGAAGAAATGTTTTTCTTCCCGTTCCGCTCTTATTGAAAGTAATGGTTCCGATGTTGTTCGGTTGGACAAGGTAAATATAAGGATTTTTGAAAGACTCACCGGAACAATCTGATAAAATGATATGCTTTTCTTCCGGTGCAGGCTAAGACCAGGGTCCGGATAAAGAAGCAAGGAGTTGTTATTGCTGTAAAAAGGGATACAGCGTATCAATCCAGCGATCTTCGGTAATGAAGAAAGACCCGAACGATGCCCATTTGTTCAGCAGCCCGGCCGATTTCATCTGTTCTGCATCCATTCCCTGCGACCTGGCTTTTTGCAATACTTCCAGTGTCTCGCTGAGGTTGTTGAGCCAGTTTTTATATTCGGTTTTAGAGAAAACAGGTCCATGTCCGCCCGAAAAGATTGTATTGTCAGGAAAATTATTGAGGATCCAGTCGACATTCTTCAGGTATGTCAATGGGTTTCCTCCATTGGAAACATCAACATAAGGAAAATAGCCGGCAAAAAGCAGATCTCCGACTACCAGTACCCCTGCTGCCGGGAAGTAAACCAGCAGATCTCCTCCGGTATGCCCGCCCGGCAGGTGCGTAATTTCAATGGTTTCATTATTGAAATCAAGCGTCATGGCGCCTTTTATAGTGATATCGGGCCGGGCGTGAACCGGTGGCGCCGGTAAGGTTGTTTCGCCCCTTACCTGATCCTTGCTCAGATATTCTTTTACGGTAGGATGCGCGATGATGTGCGCCCCTTTTCCCAGGACGGCATTGCCGCCTGTGTGATCGCCGTGCAGGTGGGTGTTGATGAGAAACCGGATTTCCTTGTCTGATAATTCTCTTAGAGCTTCTTTTACTTCCGCTGCAGTTCTGTCGTAGGCGGCGTCAATCAGCAGTAATCCATCAGGTCCGGTCTGTAAAGCTACTGAAACGCGGTTGTCGACAAACAGGCGGTAAATACCCGGAGCCAGTTCAGTGGCGATAACCTCTGTTTTCACGGTTTCGGATTGTGCAAAAACGGCTCCCGTCAGGAGCGACAGCAATAATGCAAATACAATGTTTTTCATAACAGTCTGGATAAACTTTCAGGATTTGCTGATCAGTTGAATTTATGAATATAACCAAAAGAAACCGGGAATGTTTTCGTGTTAGGTTCATTCTGATTAATTCCGGTATGGCTCCGAATGTATGAAATACAACAGGCTGATGATGCCGGCCTATTTATTGTCAAAGGGATAACCGGATTCAAATATGGGGAATCTGTGATTTTGGAAGGAAAATGATAACCATCGGAAAAAGTCAGGGCTAAGCACTTGTTTTAATACGTGCATGCCCTGCAAGCACAGTAATATGGTGTATATTGGTATGCCAGACGCAAGCGGGTTATGGGTAAATGGTTATTCATTGTACTCAGCCATATTGCCTTTGGATCGCTGCTTTTTGCCAGCCAGCAACCGGAGTCGTTCTAAAATAAGATCTTTGTACTTAATCTGCAGAAAATGACGTTCATTTTCAAGCATATGATATTCTACGTAAGGTGAGTTGATCAGTCTTTCCCTGGCAAATTTCACATTTTCCGGAAGGATCAGTCTGTCTCTTGTTCCCTGGAACATGATCACGGGAGCCTTGATTTCAGGCCAGAGGGGCAGCATTTCGGCAAGCGATTCGTAATGTGAAAGTTTTTCATCATTGGCAACCATGATTTTGGGCGGAAGTATCCTGCGGAAAAACCTGTGCCTGATCAGATAACTGATGTCGTAAGTGGTTTCCAGACCAGGAGCGAGCGAAGCGGATACGAGAACCACCCCGTCGACCTTTCCGGGCTTTTGCATGGCCATCTTGGCCGCAACGGTTCCGCCGTATGAAGATCCGATAATGTAAAGCGGAGATGGAAAACCTTCTTTTTCGAGAATTTTCCACATCGCCCTGGCCTGCTTTCGCACTGACACTTCTGATTTTCCGGCATCCGATAATCCATAGCCGGGTCTGTCAGCTGCGATGATATTAGCCCATCCTGCAAGACTTGTGTCCTGATAATAAGTATTGTACACAGTCATGTCGCTGGGCGATCCGTGAAGAAAAAAAAGGGTGGGGAAGGAGTCGTTCCGGTGCAGGTGCATATATCCCAGGTTCCGGTCGTCAAATTTCAGTTCTTTAAAGCGCTCCTCCTGAAATGGAAAATTGTGTGAACCCGCTGTCTGACGGGTCTGCATGCAGGCGGTAAAACCCAGGAATGTGAAAAGTGAAAGTAGTAAAAGAGATTTGATGGTTTTGTTACGCATAAACATGACAAATTGAGAAATATAACAAAGATCGTGAGATTAAAGTTTAATTGCTGACAAAATATCTTTGTAAGGTGCTCATTCGAGCTGGTTTGCAGGCATTTTTCAAACGGTTAAATCATTTACTGATGTGGTATTTGTTTGTGTGTTGCGAAGCGCTTCGGCCTGTTCAACCGATTTTGCCAGGTCATTTATAAATCTGACCATAGGACCACCGTCAATTACATCATGATCAAGCAAAACAGTGACATTAAGCATATCACGGATAACCACTTCATTGTTCACTACCACTGCTTTTTGAATTACGGAACCAATACCAAACGTAACAGGATGAACCGAAACGGGAATAAACCAACCGCTGATTTTTCCTGTCATGCCGAGAGAAGTTACGGAAACATTGCCCATTTTGCTGAAGGCGGAAAAGGGACGGTTCAGTATAGTCTGCCACACCAGCCGTCTGAGAAATCCCGGTAAACGGTAATAGATGCCTTCGGTCAGACTTCGTTTCCGGTGAAGCAGGATATCGTTCCCTGACAATTGCTGATTTTTGGCATCTTCAATATCCCGGGTAATCTCAGCTAATGATTTCCCGTTTACTTTTTGAATCAGCAACGGAATCGGAACTTTTTCGCCGTCAATTACTTTTTCTACAAGCATTGAGATATTGATGTCATCAAAACTGATGATCCTGCGCCTGCCAGCCCGAAATGAAGCCGCTTTGCCGTGCTTTGCAAGGGTGATACCGATAGATTTGAGTATCCATGCATTAAAGGATACCGTGCTGCCCGCTTTTCTGATTTCCCTGAGCCTTTTCCGGCCTTCGCTTACATCAAACTCCAGCAGGGCACTGACATGATGCTTTTTTTTTCCTGCTGACATCACGTCGAAAGTGGCAATGCGTGATAACGGAAATCTGTGATAAGTATGGCTCGGCTTCATACCGGTTGTTTTAATTGTATTTTGAAATTGCGCGAATCAGGGCGGATAATCACCGTGAAATTATGTTTTCCAATGGATTGGCCATGGTTCTGGTTAATTTCGTGGTGATTTGAAGTTGCTGATTTATCCTGAAAGTTCAATAGTTCCCGGGGAAATTACAGGATTAACTGAACATGGCCGGATTCCTGTCAGGGTTCCGGCTATGCGCAGTTTGAAGATTAACTATTAATGTCAATGGCCGTTACTTCAGATAGGTGTCGAGCCAATTGAAGAATTCTCTTTGCCAGAGGATTGAATTTTGAGGTTTAAGCACAAAGTGCGTCTCATTGGGGAAGAACAGAAAGCGACTGGGGATGCCCTGCAGCTGATTGGCATTGAATGCCTGCATGCCTTGTGTATAAGGAATCCGGAAGTCATATCCGCCATGTACTACCAGCATGGGTGTGTCCCAGTTGCCCACAAAGTTGTGCGGTGAAAAGTCATAGCTCTTCGGGCGGGGATTGTCATAGAAGGCGCCCTTGTAGTCGAAATTCACAAAGAACATTTCCTCGGTTTCAAGGTACATGCTTTCAAAATTGAAGATTCCGCAATGCGAGATAAAAGTTTTAAAGCGCTTGTTGTGGTTACCTGCAAGCCAGTATACGGAGAATCCGCCATAACTTGCGCCCACTGCGCCAAGCCTGTTTTCGTCAACCCAGGGCTCTGCGGCAACGGAGTCAATGGCTGTAAGGTAGTCCTTCATATTTTGTCCGCCGTAATCGCCGCTGATCTGATCATTCCACTCCTGTCCGAAAGTAGGCAGGCCCCGGCGGTTAGGCGCTACCACCACATAATCGTTGGCAGCCATCATCTGGAAATTCCAACGGTATGAAAAGAACTGGCTTACAGCGCTTTGTGGTCCGCCCTGGCAATAGAGCAGGGCAGGATATTTTTTATCCGGATCAAAACCGGGAGGTAAAATAACCCATACGAGCATTTTCTTGCCGTCGGTGGTAGTGATCCAGCGTTTTTCCGATTTACCGAGCTTCACATTTTTCAGAATCTGGCGGTTGGTGAAGGTCAGTTGCTCCTCACTGCCGTCGGGCCTGACCCTGAAGACCTCAGTGGGAAGGTCATGACGCATTTTTGTAATAATCAGGTCGTTGCCATCTATGGCATAAGATTGTATGTCGTGATCTCCGCTGGTTAGCCGGGTAATCTTTTTTGAAGCGAGTTCCATTTTGTAAACCTGATAGGTGGCATGAATCCCGCTGATGAAGTAGAGGTATTTTCCGTCGGCACTGAAACTGAACTGCGATGAACTTTGGTCAAACCCTTCGGAAAGGTCCGTATAAACGCGGCTTTTGATGCTTACTGCCTGTCCTGCTTTGGGCTTCAGGTCTTTTTTTAGTTTCTCAAGTGCTTTCGGGTTAAATTCAACCATCATAATGCGGTCTTTGTCGGCTTCAAAGCCGGGTGTAGCCATACTGCGCCAGACCAGTCTGGTGCCATCGGGCGAAAACGCCGGATCCTGGTCGTATCCCGGATTGCTTTCACTCAGGTTTTCTGTGGTTTCTGAAGCAAGGTCGTAAAGGTAAATGTCACTGTTTGTGCTGACCGCATAATCCCTGCCTTTGAGTTTTTTGCAGGTGTATGCCAGCGCTTTGCCGTCGGGCGACCAGGCAATCTGTTCCATTCCTCCGAAAGGAGTCATCGGGCTGTCCCAGGGCTCTCCCGGCATGATATCTTTCCCTTCTCCGGGTTTGCCGTTATTGTATGGCGCGATAAAAATATGACTGTATGCGTAGTCGTGCCAGCTGTCCCAGTGCCGGTACATGAGATCGTCGTATATCAATGCATCGGCGAGGGGGAGGTCGGGATACCTGTCGTGAACATCCTGCTCGATTTTCACATCTTTTGCATAGGCAATATATTGCATATCTGGCGAGTACAAAAAGCCACTGATGCCTCCTTCTATATTGGTAATCTGTTCTTTGCTCTCCCCGTGAGGTCCCATTTCCCATAATTGGACAGAACCTGACTCGGCCGAAAGAAACCCGATTTTTTTTCCATCCGGACGCCAAACGGCATTGAATTCACTGCCGGCGAATTCGGTCAACCGCCGCGGCGACTCTGCATTGGGGTCAAGTTTGTAGATATCACGGTTGCCTTTGTTGGTTGCCGCATCGTACCAGGTAACACCGTATATAAAGCTTCCGCCCTGAGGGGCGAGCTGAACATCGCTTAAGCGGCCCAGTTTCCACATGGTTTCTGCCGTAAATCTTTCCTGTGCAAGGCCTGTAAAAGTCATGCCCGCCATTAAAAATGCAGACATGAACAATCGGAAATTTTTCATCTTCTGGATTTATTCGTTTGAAATGCTAAAGTAGGAAAATCCTCATTCAATCGGTCAATGCCGGTGAATATTCCCATCCCGATGGTAAAAAATTGTCCCGAAGACGGAAAATATGTCCTGAAATGGGATGTAGGTTTATAGACATTGTTTATAAATCTATGATAATGAATTGTATAAAATACTGGCGGGGAGTTTGATGTGTATTTAACGTCTGCGTAAATTCAGAACAGAAATCTCTATAGCTTTGCATTGAAAGATAAAACTGTATCAGGCAGATTACCGGATGAAATAAATTGAACCAGCAAGGTCGGAACCTGAAGTATGGGAATCAGAAAATTAATTAAACAGCCACGGCAGGCAAATGGCAATACATTACTGATTTGTATTGATCATAATGGAATCATCAATTCACTGGAGGGGCCGGTGATTCATCTTTTGGGTTATCAACCTGATTATCTGATGGGTAGAGTTTTCAGAGAGTTTATCCCTGATGAAGATGAGCACAAACTTAACTGCCTGTTTGATAACTGCACCGACCGCAGCGAATTCAGGGTGCGCCGAAGTGATGGAAGCCTGATGTATGCGGATGCCTTTGTTTACGATGTGTTTGACGATGTACACACCCACCTTGGTTATTGCCTGAGAATTTACGATATGACTGCGCGTATGGCACAGATTAACAGCCTTATCGAAAATGAGGAAAAGTTTCTGGCCATTATTGACAATACAAGAGATATCATTTGTATATTCAGGGATCGTAAGATATTGTATATCAATGAAGTTTCGGTGAAAATGCTGGGTTATCCCAGAGAGGAACTTTACAGAAGGGATTATTTTTCTTTGTTTTCGGAAAATGACCGTGAACGTGTTGAAGAGTACGAACTCGTGAATAAGGATAAGCGGGCCGGAAGGTGGAACTTTATTGCCGAGCTGATTACGGCTGAAGGTAAAAAGCTGATCTGCGAGTTTGATATCAAATCAATTCGCTATGGAGGATCTAAAGCCTCCATGGCTGTGATTCATGACATCACTGATTATACGCTTGCCCTTGCGGAGCTTACACAGGCTAAACAGGAGGCTGAGTCAGCGAATCGTATAAAGTCTGATTTCCTTGCGATGATGAGTCATGAGATCAGAACTCCGTTGAATGGAGTGATCGGGATGACGAATTTGTTGTTGAATACCGGCTTGACAGCAGTTCAACGTGATTACGCCGAAAATATCCAGGCTTCCGGTGAGAATCTGATATCAATTATTAACGATATTCTCGACCTGACAAAAATTGATTCAGGCAGAATGGAACTTGAAAGTGAACCTTTTGAATTACAGGCATGTATTGAGGATACCCTCGATCTGCTGGCATATAAAGCCATTGAGAAGCAACTTGATCTGCTTTACTTTATAGAGCATGATGTTCCTGCAGTACTGAAGGGTGATTTACATAGATTGCGGCAGATTTTGTTGAACCTGGTAAGCAATGCCATTAAATTCACCAGTAGCGGTGAGATTTTTATATCTGTTCAGCTATTGGGACAATCAGCAGATGAAGTTGAACTGAAATTTCAGGTCAAGGATACCGGTATAGGCATTGATCCTGATAAAATAGCGCAGCTTTTTGAAGCATTTGTTCAGGCTGACAGCTCTACCACGCGGAAATACGGAGGCACCGGGCTGGGCCTGGCTATTTCGAAGCGTCTGGTAAACCTTATGGGCGGTGAAATATGGGCGGAAAGTGAACCAGGGAAAGGCTCGGATTTCTATTTTACCATAAAAGCAAAAACTTCCCAGGTGGCAAAGCCCAGGCTGAGGGTAAAAGGTAATGTTGTGCAGCTGAAGGATCGCAGAGTGCTGATCGTTGATGACAATCAGACGAATTGCCAGATTCTTAAATTGCATTTTGAAAGCTGGGGAATGAAGCCATTTATCGCTGATTCGGGACAGGCTGCATTGGCAGTGCTCGAAAATGAAAGCGCATTTCACATTGCGGTTCTTGATTACCAGATGCCAGCGATGGATGGTGTTCAACTGGCAAGGAAAATTAGAAGAATGGGCAGGTATGAGAAACTTCCGCTGATTTTATTATCTTCGTCAGGCGATCACGAGCAGCATTCAGCCGGTCTTTTCGATGCCAGGCTTTTAAAACCTGTCAGGATTAAGGGCTTGTTTGATGAGGTGTTGCACATTATGACTGATATAGAAAAAAGAAGAAAAATGGCAGAACCTCAAACCAACCAGATTGATGTAAACATGAGCCAGCGGCTTCCATTGCGCATTTTGGTTGCTGAGGATAATCTGGTGAATCAGAAACTGGCCATTTCCCTGCTCAACCTTATGGGCTACAAGGTAGATGCAGTGCTCAACGGGGCTGAGGTGCTGAAAATAATGAATGAGAAGGAATATGATATTATCCTGATGGACCTTCAGATGCCTGAAATGAACGGTATTGAGGCGACAATCAGGATCAGGGAAATATATCCACCCGAAAAACAGCCCCATATTATTGCCATCACCGCCAATGCAATGCTGGGCGACCGGGAAAAATGCCTTGCAGCCGGAATGGTGGATTATATGTCAAAACCAATCAAGATATATGAATTGCAGGCTGCACTCGAGAAGTGGGGTTCTCTGAAACTGGCCGCCCGCCAGGATTTTTAAAACAACAGTTTAAATTGTTGCAGCTGCTGTACCTTAAGATTGTTGTAATCCGGCCGGCGCTGATCCTTCATAAGTTAATATGAAAAGCTGATACCCGGATTTAGCGCTGAATTTTCATACCTGTAAAACAAAGATCAAAGCCTTAAGTCAATATTAAGGCTTTGATCTTTAATTGTTTCTGAAAGTTTATTACTCCCAGCCGATGACGATTCTGCTGTTTTTCAGGCTGAATTCCGCTTTAATCGTCGGCAGGGGCTTATGCGGAGATTCGAGATATTGGGGGTCTCCCGGTTCGAGCGCGTTGAAAAGATCGGTCAGGTGCGATGTTAGCTTCAGGTTTTTGCCATCCAGCCAGAGTTTAGTCCCATCTGCAAAGCCATGCAGAATAAGTTCCACCTCGCTGAATTTACTGCTGAAGTTTCCTTCTGCTGCTTCCAGGACAATTTCGCGGCGTTGCGGGTCAAAGCGGATCAGGCGGCTGTAATTGTTTCCGTTTTCGTATGCATAAGTTTCACCGTCGTCTTCATAGTAGGTAAATGAATTGACGGTATTTCCGTTAAAAACATGCAGGAAGAGCGTACTGCCCGGATTTTCGGCTGTACTTAGTACTGACCGCTGCATGGGGATAACAGCGCCACCTTTTGCATACAATGGCAGCCGGTACAGGGGGGCTTCTGCAATGATTTCGTTGTTGCCTTCAAGCCTTTTTCCCGTGTGCAGGTCGTACCATTCGCCTTCCGGAAGGTATACCCTGACCAGGTCGCGGGTGCTTTCAACGGGCGCTACCAGGATAAAAGGGCCGAAAAGGTACTGGTTCTGATATTCAGTCTGGTAAATTTTATTATCGAAAGTGTAGTCGATGGACAGGCTCCGGGCAACCGGCATGCCTGAAAGAACAGCTTCTCTGAAATTACTGTACAGGTATGGTAGAAGTTTGTAGCGCAGACTGATGTAATTGCGCGAGATGTTTTCAACCACTTCTCCGTATGCCCATGGTTCCGCCTGGCGGGTATCGTAATGGGTATGGCTCCTGAAAAACGGGCTGAATGCCCCGATGCCAATCCAGCGGGCAAAAAGGGCGGGGGAGGCGTCTTTGCTGAAGCCGCCCACGTCAACGCCGGTAAAGGCCACTCCGCTGAGGCCGATGCTGTTTACCAGCCTGCATCCCAGCATCATATGCTCGTCGGTTGCCTGGTTGTCGCCTGTCCACAGGGCGGTATAGCGCTGCAATCCCGAGTAGCCGGCCCGGGTAAGTATCAGCGGCCGGTGGTCGTTCATCAGCTTGCGGGTGCCTTCGTAAGTACTTTTCGACATCAGCAGACCATATACATTTTTAGCTTCACGGTACGAGGTCTTCCTGCCTTCCCAGTCGAACTCCACAAGGTGCGGGGTGTAGCCGTTGCCCCAGGAAGCGATTTCATTCATATCGTTCCAGAAGCCTGTAACGCCGTCGTTTACCAGCCCCCTGAACTTTTCGCCCCACCAGGCGCGGGCGGCAGGTTTGGTGAAATCGGGGAAGTGGCACCATCCTGGCCAAACCTGGGCGGTGTAAACGGCTCCGTCGGGATATTTGGCAAACATATCCTTTTGAAGTCCGTCTTCATAAGCTTCATAACCTTTTTCAACCTTGATGCCGGGATCCACGATCAGCGTGGTATGAATGCCCATTGCTTTCAGATCAGAAAGTAGTTTTGCCGGATTGCTGAAGCGGTCGGGATGCCAGGTGAAGATCTTGTACGCGTCCATGTGATGGATGTCGAGGTAGATCACATCGAGCGGAATCCTGCGGTCGCGGAAGTTCTGCGCGGTGTTCAATACTTCCGTATCAGGGAAATAACTCCAGCGGCATTGCTGGTATCCCAGTGCCCACAGTGGCGGCATGGTCATCCGGCCGGTGAGATGGGTGTATTGCTTAAGGATTCCGGCAACTGAAGGGGCATGCATAAAATAATAATCCATTTCGCCGTCGTCGGCGCTGAATGAACTGAAACGGTCGTTGCTGGCGCCGAAGTTAAAACGGCTGCGGTGGCTGTTGTCCATAAATATCCCGTAAACCAGGCTGTCGTGCGTACCGATGTAAAAAGGTATAGTAACATAAAGGGGATCATCATTGGGGCCGTACCTGGGATTGTCGGTGTTCCAGTTGTCGTAAGCCGAACCCCGGCGATCGAGGTTACCGGTTTTTTCGCCCAGGCCTGTGAAGCGCTCCCCATCAATCAATTGTTTGTAGGTGGTGACTTCAGTGCCTATCCATGATGTTCCGAAAGCCGGGTCGTCAGCATTCAGCATCCTGCCGTCGGGGGTGTAAAAACTGAAGCGTACGGGATTGCGGCTGACGTCGAGCCGCAGCGCCTCCGTACGCACGACAAGCCGGTCCTGTGTTTCCTCCAGCGTATAACCGGCTTTCCCCGGAACAGCAACTACCGCGTATGAGAAGTCCTTCCTGAATTCGTCCTTCACAATTCTTATTCTTATGATACCTGCTTCATACACAGTTAGTTCAGCCTTTCCGAAATCGGTGTTCAGTATCAGTCTTTGCTCTTCTCTGCTGAAGGTGGTGAGATTGCCCAGGCTCCTGCTGAGTGAACCCTGTGAAAATGCCTGACTCATAAGCAATGTAAATAACGTCAGTGTGAGTATTGTTTTCTTCATATATCATTCGTTTTCCAGAACAGGTTTGAAACTGCCTGAGGGTGAAATTCTCCGGGATCGCGCTTATCTGTAATAGACCTTATAGCCCCAGGCCGGAAGTTCTGCCGATTCATCTTTTCTGAATCTGACTTCTTCGCCAGTAAACAGTTCGGTATATTTTCCTTTATGCGCTTTACCGCTGTAGGTGAATGATACAGGTTCCGGACTGAGATTCAGTACTACAAAAACTTTATGGTCATCCTTTTCCCGGATAAATGCAAATACTTTCTCATCCGCGTTCGTGTTGATCCTGAGCCAGTTTCCGCCCCAGGGGCCGTTGTACAGGGCAGGGTTTGTCTTTTTCAGGTTCAGGATGGTTTTGTAAAATCCGGTCATGCTGTAATTGCCCCATTCAACAGGATCTTTTTCGAAAAACTCCAGCCGCTTGTCAACACCGGCTTCCTGCCCTGTATATACCAGTGGCATTCCGGGTACGGTGGCGGTAAGCACATATAAAGCCTCAACGCCCTCGCCCAGCCTTTCAAATTCGGTTCCGTTCCATGAGTTTTCGTCATGATTCGTAATAAAATACATACGGTAGGCTCCCTCAGGATAAAGGGTGTCATTTTTCTTCAGATAGGTTTCAATATCGTTTGCATTGGCTTCGCCTTTGGCAATCCTGTTTTTGATGTTATGGAATTCCCATCCGTACGTCATGTCGAAAGCGGTATGCAGCCATGGTTTTTCCCCCTCAGCCAGCATAAACACCGGTTTGATTTTGTCAAGCTCCTTCCTGGCATTGTCCCAGAAAGTTGCCGGAACAAGCTCTGCAACATCACAGCGGTATCCGTCAATATCAAACTCCTTCACCCAGTATTTCATGGCTTCGAGCATGTAGCCGCTGGTTTCGTTGAATTCGTAATTGAAAGCTACAACATCGGTCCAATCGTAAGGCGAAATCATATTGCCAACCGAGTCCTTTTTATAATACTCCGGGTTTTCGGTTACCAGGGGATTGTCCCAGGATGAATGGTTGGCAACCCAGTCGATAATCACATACATTTCTGCTTCGTGGGCTTTTTTTACCAGCTGCTTAAAGTCTTCCGGTGTGCCGAATTCAGGATTTACCCCGTAATAGTCTTTGATGGAATAATAGCTGCCGAGGGTGCCTTTGCGGTTAAGTTCTCCGATTGGGTGAATGGGCATCAGCCAGAGGATATCTGTGCCAAGTTCCTTAAGCCGGGGCAACTGGGCCTCAACGGCGGCAAAGGTACCTTCAGGAGAAAACTGCCTTATATTTACTTCGTAAATACTCAGGTTTTTACTCCATTCCGGTTGCTTCACCTGCCCCGGTTCGTTGCCTGAAGCTCCGGATTCTTTTGCCTGTTTACAGGACGTGAGTATGCTTATCTGGGATAAACCCAGAATAATGAAAAGGATTGACTTGCTGATTCTCATGGATCTGAATGTTGGTTTCTTAATCTCAGGTTTATCTGCAAAGATAATTATTATGTTCATCCCCGGGAATTGGTCATCATGCTGACTTTTCAACTGAAATGGTCCTTCTGTGTCAACCTGCGATCCGCTCTGAAGCCGTAAAACTGAAAAAAGCCATTCCTGGTCAGAAACGGCTTTTTTCAGATGGCGTGCTATTGCTCTAATTAATACTGAAGAGGTCGTCTTTCAGTTTTGAATTGATTTTGATGCTGAGTACTTTAAGGTCGATTGTTTGCGGACCCATCTGCTGACTGATGGCAAAGGGGAATTTTACACCGTTCACTTCGCGGTAATCGCCAAAGGTGGCAGTCCCCTGTTCGCTGAGTTCTTTAATTTTTAATCCTGATTTGACATCGAAATACTGGGTTGACTGTTTTCCTGAAGGATAGGTAAGCATGAGGCGATAGGCTTCTGTACCGTCAATTTCTTCAATTCCTTCGAGGGCTAACGTGACTCCGAGTCTGCCGTAATGCAGTTCCTGATTCAACTCGGCTTCCACTTTCATATCTTCAAGTTCATCGCCCTCGAGCACCTTGCTTTCACCGCCCATTGGTGAAACCAGTTTTGCAGTAGTCCCGTCAAATACCATTTTCTGGAAGACCATTTCACCGGCTCCAACCTTCATCATATACTTGTTGGGTGATTTGCGGTAGAAATCAAATCCGATGGTCATACCCTGCATGGTGGTGCTGGCCATCATGGTCATGTCCTTGATCTTATTCATGGCTTTTTCTCCGCCAATTGCGCTGATGTATGACTTCAGCACGGTTTCGGCGGTTACGCCTTCCGGTGCTGGCTTTACCCTGGTGTTCGGATCGTATTCCTTGCCGTTGAAATCATAGTATTGAATGGCTTTGCCATTTGTAAATTTATCCAGTTTGGGCGCTATCTCTGCAGCTTTACCGACTGCAAGGATTACAGTGTTTTCGGGTTTGATATATTTTCCGGCCACATTCCGGATATCCTCAGCCGTGACAGCTGCAAGATTTTTCATGTAGTTGGCATAATAATCTGCCGGAAGGTCGTAACGGGCAGTGCTGATTGCAAAATTCGCAACAGTCTGGGGGCGTTCAAGAGAAAGGGCAAAATTGCCGTTCAGGTAGTTTTTCACAAGGCTGAGCTCATCTTCTGGTACCAGTTCTTCACGAATGCGGCGCATTTCATGGAATACTTCATGGATGGCGCTGTCGGTGACAGAATTTCTGATTTCCGTATTGACATTGAACCTGCCGGTAAGTTTATCTGCATTAAGCTGAGAATAAGCTCCGTATGTGTATGCCTTGTCTTCACGCAGGTTGTTGAACAGTCTGAAGGTTCCGCCTCCCAGGATGGTGTTCATGACGCGGGCCTTGATGGCGTCCTCCGAGCCGGGTTGCAGCTCAACCGGATAGCCGATTCTCAGGGCTGTCTGAACTGCATCGGGACGGTCGACAATGGCGACAACGGTAGATGCCGGAGGAGCGGGTGTTTCAGGTACAAATTGCATCACTTCCGCTTTTTCCCAATTGCCCAAATATTTCTGCATAAGTTCCATTGCCTCGGCCTTGGTGATGTCACCGACAATGGCCATATACCCGATATTGGGTCTGAAAAATGCCTGATAAAAAGACCGGCAGTGGTCTACACTGATGTTTTCAACTGATTTTTCAGTCATAGATTCCCCGTAAGGGTGGGCTGCACCGTAAACCAATTGCTTGCTGATCCTGTCGCTGATTGCTTCCGGATCATTTTCCTGCGCTTTCAGTCCCGAAATGGCCTGGGTCTTCAGCTTGGCAAGTTCCTCTTCTTTAAAGGAAGGATTCATCAGGACATCTGCCATCAGCGTCAGCAATTGATCGTTGTGCTTTTTGAGGGCAGAAGCATAGATTCCGGTAGAGGAAGTGCTCAGGCTAGCGCCTATAAAGTCGATGGCTTCATCCAGTTCATCCTTTGTCAGGTTGGTGGTGCCGGTTCGTAACATTTGTCCGGTAAAATCTGCCATGCCTGCCATGTTGCCTTCAGGAACCGGATTGTAATCAAGAATCAGGGAGTAGGATACTCTCGGAATTTTATGATTCTCAACAACAAACACCTTCAAACCATTGTCCAGTTCAAAGCTTTCGTATTTACCAATATTGATAACCGGGGCCGGAGCGGGTTGTGGTCTTACACTTCTGTCAAGCTTTTCCTTTTCAGCAGATGCTTTTCTGGTTTTAACCTGCTGGCCACTCAGGAACTGGGGTATTGCTGCAAAAGCAACGGCTATGGCAATTATCGTCAGTTTTTTCATTGTATTTCCTCCTTATTGATTACAGGGTTTGTTTTGGTAAATAATAGAGTACAACCCTGTTTTCCTTTGTAAGGTATTGGTTGGCAACCCTTTTGATATCGGCTTTAGTCACTGCCATATAGCGGTCAATCTCTGTATTGATCAGGTTGGCGTCACCGTAATACATGTGATAGTCTGAAAGACTTTCAGCTATACCAGCCATGGTAGAATTCCGGCTGATAAAATCATTTTCAATCTTGTTGCGCAGTTTTTCAAATTCGCGGTCGCTGAGCTCTTCCTGCTGAGTTTTGGCAATCTCTTCATTGATGGCATTTTCAAAGTCGTCGGGAGCAACACCTGAATTTACAATACCGAATACCAGGAACAGACCCGGATCTTCCAGGGCAAAGGGAAAGGCTCCGACAAACATGGCTTTCTGCTGTTTGTCAACAATCGATTTGGTCATACGGGAGCTTTCACCATCGCTCAGCAGCGTGGTAAGCATACTTAATGCATAATAGTCAGGAGTCCCCTTTGCAGGGATGTGATAGGCCTGAACTACCGCCGGCAACTGAATGTTGTCGTAAACGGTATCGCGTACTTCTGCTGTTTTAGCAGGTTCCACGATGTCTGGCCGGTAAATTTCCTTTGTTCCCCTGGGAATGTCACCGAAATATTTCTGAACAAGTTCTTTCGTTGACTCCACATCAATATCACCGGCAATGGAGAGGGTGGCATTGTTGGGGACATAAAATATAGAATGGAATTCCATAAATTCTTCAAGGGTGGCGTTATTGATGGATTCAGCCGATCCGATGGGCATCCAGCGGTAAGGATGTTCTTTAAAAGCGGCACTGAAAGTTTTTTCCATCAGGGTGCCGTAAGGGCGGTTGTCGTACGACTGTTTGCGTTCTTCCTTCACAACGCTGCGCTGGGTTTCGACACCGATGCTGTCGATGCGCAGGTGAAGCAGCCTCTCTGATTCCATCCAGAGGCCGAGTTCAAGTTGATTTGAGGGGAGCAGCAGGTAATAAAAAGTTCTGTCGAAGCTGGTATTTGCATTCAGGCTTGCCCCTGCATTCATGGCAATTTTGTCGAATTCACTCCTGCCGATGTTCTCGCTTCCTTCAAACATCAGGTGTTCGAAGAAATGGGCAAAGCCGGTACGCTCCGGATCTTCGTTTTTCGAACCCACATGATAGGAAATGGTTACGGCAACAATAGGAGTGGAATTGTCCTTGTGAAGGATAACATGCAGGCCGTTACCCAGATCATACTCCGTGAAGTCGATTCGGTTTTGGGCGCCTGCCAGCATAAATGCCATTAAGCCCGCAGCCAACAGTATGGCTTTTCTTGGTGTGTTCATCTGAATGAAATTTGATTTGAAGTGTTATTTGAATAATTCCATGATTGTATTAACGTCAATTTCAGTAAAATCGCTGATGACTTTATGGGCTTCTGTGAGTTCCGCCTTGTGATGTGTTGTCGCCACGCCAATAACTTTCATTTTCGCGTGCAGGGCGGCATCAATTCCTTTCAGCGTGTCTTCAAAAACCAGGCAGTCAGCCGGCGCAGCATCGAGCATCGAAGCCGCCTTCAGAAAAACTTCCGGATCCGGTTTGCCCCGGCTCACCATGGAAGCATCGGCAATCGCCGTGAAAAATTCCTGTATTCCGGTTTCCGCCAGAATAAAGTCAACATTGGCCCTTTCTGCTGATGTGGCTATGGCCATAGGGACTCCGGAGGCTTTCAGGTCATGAAGCAAGTCCTTCAGTCCTGGCAATGGTTGCACATTGTCCCTGTAAAGATACCGGTATATCAGTTCTTTTTCAGCTGCATATACGGCGATTTTTGCGGCAGGTAACTCTTTCTTAAAAATATAGTTCAGGTGATCTGTATTTGATCCGCCAAAAACATTTTCACGGAAATCATCGGCAGTGATGCTTTTGTTATGGCGCGCACAGAATTTCTCCCAGGCCATCAGGTGATACCGGAAATTGTCAACCAGTACCCCGTCCATATCGAAGATTACAGCATTACTCTCTGCCATTACATTTTTACTTCGCGGTTAATATATGTGCTGTAGTCTTTTACCTTTTGCCTGTATTCCTCATTGAAAAGGTGAGATGAAATGATAAAATCCGCGGTTGACCGGTTACAGGCGGTAGGGATATTGTATAACACAGTGATCCGCAACAATGCTTTCACATCTACATCATGCGGCTGAGGTTGCATCGGATCCCAGAAGAAAATCATAAGGTCAATCTCACCATCGACGATCATTGCGCCAAGTTGCTGATCTCCGCCCAGGGGGCCTGATTTCAGCTTAATTACTTCAAAACTGCCGAATTTTTCACTGTCGAGGGCCGACTTAAGCTGCTGCTCAATAAGCTTTCCGGTAGTTCCTGTACAGATAATTTTGTGCTGAAGCAGGGTAACGGCATTGTATTCTACCCATTCTATAAGATCCTGTTTGCGGTTATCGTGCGCTACCAGGGCAATTCTCTTTTTCTTTTCCATGGTCAAAGGAATAAACGGCGAAATTAAGAAAAAGAGCAATGTTGTCTGCTTTTTTTCTCCGGTATGCGTTGCATGGGTCAGGGACTTCCTCATATATTAATTTTTGTATCTTTGCAGCGTTTTTCAGAAGTGAGACACTGAAGACCTAAGTTATTCATTTTAAAGAAGAAACTACATGAACAGAGTAATGGTACTTACCGGTGGCGGCGACTGTCCGGGACTAAATGCGGTAATCCGCGCCATCGTAAAGCGAGCCGCCCGCGAAAAAGACTGGGAAGTTGTGGGTAGTATTGAAGCCTTCAATGGTATTCTGCGTGAACCTACTGAAATTGTTGTGCTTGACGAAAAAGCCGTTTCCGGAATTCACTACCAGGGTGGCACCATCATACAAACTACCAACAAGGGAGGTCCTTTTGCCTGGCCCGTTAAGCAGAAAGACGGTTCATTCATTGCCGTCGACCGCTCCGACGAGATGATCAGAAAGATTCAGTACCTAGGAATTGACGCGGTGATCAATATCGGCGGTGACGGATCTCAGCGGATTTCGCAGGCTTTATTTGAAAAAGGGCTGAATATCATCGGAGTGCCCAAGACCATCGACAATGACCTGTCTGCCACTGATGCAACCTTCGGTTTTCAGACTGCGATTCAGATTGCAACTGAAGCGGTTGATAAACTGGTTACCACTGCTGCCAGCCATAACCGCGTGCAGATTCTGGAAGTGATGGGCCGCAACGCCGGCTGGATCGCGTTGAACGCTGCAGTGGCCGGTGGCGCTGAGATATGCCTGCTGCCTGAGTTTCCCTACGATATCGAAAAAGTAATGGAACGGATTGAGAAACGTTTCGATAAAGGCCGCGGTTTTGTAAATATTGTGATTGCAGAAGGTGCGCGCAACATCAAAGGGGATCTTGTAGCCGAAAAAAGCCAGGAAGTTGGCTATGCCAATGTAAAACTGGGTGGAGTTGGGTTCCGGTTTGAAGAGGAATTGAAAGCCGCCGGTTGTGAGCACAGCATTCGCACAACCGTGCTTGGTCACCTGCAAAGGGGCGGCGTTCCCATTGCCTACGACCGGGTGCTGGCTACCCAATATGGGGTTAAAGCTTTTGAGCTTGTGCTAGCCGGTGAATTCGGCCGTATGGTTTCGTACCGTCATCCCTACATCACTTCCGTTACACTGAAAGAAGCGATTCAGAAGCCTAATCTTGTGGATTCTGATACCGCGCTGATGAAAACCGCCCGTGGCATCGGAATCTGTTTCGGCGATTGATGCCGGGAGAGAAGAGCCCATTAAAACAAATGCCTGAATGACCGTTCGCGGCAGTTCAGGCATTTGCATTTTTTGGTGTTCCGTTGCGCCCCGGGTTAATTTACCAACAGTTTGGCAATGCCACCGGTGGCGCTTTTTACAAGATAAATGCCCGGTTTAAGACTGCTGATATTTATACTGCGGCTTGTAACGGATGGAATTACTTCTCTGCCACACAGATCGTAAACGGAAATGTCCAGTGCTTCTGTCAGGTATAGGCTACCTGTGTTGTTAGGATTCGGAAAAATAATTAGTCCGGGTATATGAATTTCATGGATGCCTACCATGCTGTTGGTGCTTCCGGGTGTCGGATGGTCAAAAAACTTCCATTCCGATGCACCATCGGTCACCCTGCCCATGGATATGTTGGTTGACTGATTGGTGTATGTAATGCCATCGATGAGCGCAAATCCGGACGCTTCATTGTCGAAAATTCCGATCTCTTCATTGTCTTTATCAAGTTTATAGGGGGTGTGCATGCTTCCTTGAGCTGGCTGACCATCGGCCCATATAAGGAGGTAGCCGCCGGCCGCGATGGTGGTATCGGGGAATGCCCATTTTACCGGGTTGTCCAGGTTGTCACTCAGGTACTTGTCACCCAGCCACACCGGCTGACCGCCGGCGTTATAGATCTCAATCCAGTCGTCGTACTCACCGTATTCATCTGCGATGGTCGAGCTGTTGCTGGCCATAAACTCATTGATATAGAGCATTAGCGGGTTGAGTGCCGGAATGGTGTACTCAACGGCATCGCAGGGCCGGGAAACGGTAACCTGATTGTTGTCAGTCGCTCTTATTCTGAACTCCAGCAATGTGCTGGCATCCATCCCGCTGAGTGTAGCGATGAACGTTCCGCCGCCGGATGTGGTTTTATTGATCAGTCCGTTTTCAGTCATGGTCTTTTGCTGCCAGTCGCCACCATTTATCCTGTACTCGAGCGTCACAGAATTCAGGTTTTCGTCTTCCGCAAAGGCAAGGATCCTGCATTCCTGAAAGGGGAGGGGCGCATTGTGCCGGATATATCTGATCATGGGCGGGGCGTTCAAATTCAACGCCTGGTCCAGTGCTGAGGTGTTTCTTGTCTGCAGGTATGGCAGCAGCCCGATAGGCACATGCGCACCGGTTCCTGCTTCAAATGATTGGTTGAACGATGCAATCGTGTATCCATAGTCCAGCGGATAATAGGGGTCGGTTGCCACAAAGGGCTGCAGCCGGTCGCGGATTACAAACAGGTTGTCGAGGAAGTCCTGCCGTGAAGTGACCTGCTGAATGGCCTGCTTCAGGTAATAAGTGAATTGTGCTTTGTAATCCGGTACCTGCATCAGGCGCGTAAAAAGAGGACGAGGTTCGGAAGGATGCGCCCAATTGTATATATTTCTTGTAGCCCATTCAATCCCGAACCAATCGATGCCGAAAGTATTGTCCACATCGTAAGGGATGTATTCAAACAGCCCGGTGGCCGTGTTGTGATAAAGGTAAAAATTGTTTTTATTGTAGATATACCCGTCCCAGTTACCGGTAATTATATCTACAGCCGCTACTTTGAGGTAATCCTGCACATTAAAGACTTTTTCGAGGGCACACGGAAGTTGTTGGAGAGATGTGTTGTTGAGTACATCAATAAAGTGCGCCAGGTCGCTGTAATCATCCGCCTCTTCATTGATTTTAAGTTCATAGGCCCTTCGACCTCCTGATTCAAACTTGTAAAGGTCGGGGTTAGCCCCGCGGTAGGTCAGGTCCGCCGGATAAAGGCATTTGTATAGGTTACCGTCATTATTGCCAAACCATGTTTTTGCAAATTCTTCATCGATGTGCTCAACATTTATATAAAGCCCGTGGTAGTTGCCGTTGATGTATACCTGAACATGGTTGTACCGCGGACCCGCCAGCGAACTTTGCCTGAGGATATCCCAGTAAATGCCCGCCCTGCTCACCGAAGGGTCATTATGCTCCCCGTTCAGGTTCAGTTTTTCAACGCCGTAATATTTTCTTCCGGATATAAAGGTGTTGAAGGAAATTTTAAAAGATTTCTTTTGTGAATACCTTGAGGTGTTGCCCCTGAGTCTGAACCCGATGTCGCGGATGGTGTCGTGTACATTGCCGTTGTCAAAAACGAAAACCGCCCTGAATTCGTGATCCGACTCCACATTGTCATAAATCCAGGTCAGGGTGTCGGGATGGATCAGCACATCGATCCGCGGGACCGTTGATTTGATATATACTTCGCCATCGGCAGGAAATAATGGTTGTCCGTAAAGGTATGTGCAGGCGGTGATCAGAATAAGAAGAGAAGAAAATCTTTTCATTTTTCAGCAATTTACAGGGAAATAGTCCTTCATTTTATGCAAAGGTAGTTTATTCATAGTTGTAAAAGGGTTACAGGCAGCGATGATCAAACCGTATTTTTACCGTATTGATGTAAATTCTGGTATCAATATGAAGATTTGACTCACTCCGGAAATGCAATTTGTTAAAAATTTGTTAAAAATCTTAAATTTTCAACAGCGTAATATCAGATTAACAACCTGTAAAACAATACTATAAGACTCAAGGCGAAATAAAGTGTTTAAGAAAATATAAAAAACATTAAACATTATTTACGCAGACGGGTTTAATTATCGTCTAACAAATTAATTGAAAACTTAAACAAAACCTGATATCATGAAAACAAACTTCTTAAAATTTCGCTTTGCGGTTTTAGCCATTGCGGCTGTAACATTATTTGCTTCCTGCTCTAAAGACGATGATAATCCTGCACCTCCGGCAGAAATGCCAAAAGATATTGTTGAGGTGGCTGTTTCGGATGCCCGCTTTTCCATCCTTGTTGAAGCGGTCTCCAAAGCCAACCTTGTCAGCGCGTTGCAGGGCGACGGTCCCTTTACGGTGTTTGCTCCTACCAATGATGCTTTCAACGCTTTATTTGCCCAGTTGGGCGTAAGCGGCATTGCCGATCTGGATGCAGCGACCCTTACACCGATTCTTCTCAATCACGTAGTTGCCGGTAATATCAAATCTTCGGATATCTCTACCGGATATGTTTCAACACTGAATGCAACCGATCCCGCTCAGTCCGGTGTTCAGGTGTTTGTGGAAAAAGGCAGCGGCGTTATGGTTGACGGCAGCAAGGTGATCATTGCAGATGTAATGGCGTCAAACGGTGTGATTCACGCCATAGACAAGGTGATTCTGCCTGCAAATGTTGTAAACCATGCAATCAATAATTCAAATTTCAGCATTCTGGTGCAGGCCGTTGTCAAGGCCGGGCTTGTGGAAGCACTCAGTGGAACCGGTCCGTTTACGGTTTTCGCACCCACCAATGATGCTTTTAATGCACTCTTTACTGCTCTCGGCGTCTCCGGAATCGATGCACTTACAGCCGAGCAACTCACGCCCATTCTTCTCTATCACGTAGTTCCGGGCAATGTGCGTTCTAACCAGGTGTCCAGCGGCAGTGTGCCCACCCTTAAAGACGGAAGCAATCTGAATGTTAACGTAAGCAATATGGGTGTCAATATCAATGGTTCGGTGAATGTTATCGCCACCGATGTTCAGGGCTCCAATGGTGTGATCCACGTGATTGACGCAGTTTTGGTTCCATAAATTATCTTATGGGATTATGGTGAAAGCCTGCCGGATTTCCGGCGGGCTTTTTAGTTGATAATCATTTCTAAGATCAATTTGCCGGGAGTGTAATTTCCTGACCGTCAATAAACTGCCTGATCACCCCGGATAGCAGTTTATAACCTTTGCCGTTAAGGTGCTCTCCATCAAATGAATAAAGGCTGTCAAGCTTATTCGTCCGTTTACAGAGTGTGTGATAAACATCAATGAATTCAGCATTATTTTCCCCGGCAATAATCCTGATTCTTTCATTTATTCCGGCAATAGAATCATTGCTTATTAAGGTATTGTTTGCGGGGATCATACTCATGCATAGTATTCCTGCATCAGGGCATTTATTCCGGATGGATCTGATAATCTGTTCATAGTATGACGAAATAGTGTCAATTGGCCTTTCAAAAACAAGATCCTTGGGATCCAGCATAAATATAATTTTTGAGGGTGAGGCATCTGTTACCTGATCCACCCTGTTGTATATTCCTATAATATCATCTCCTCCTATTCCCCGGTTTTTTATCAATGGATTTGAAAGCATTTCAGCCCAGTCGCAGTAATCGGCAATGCTGTTGCCTAAAATGATAATTGCGTTTGAATCGGCGGGCATTTCCCTGAATGTGCCGGTCTTCATTTTGTAATAAAAGCTTATATATGAGTTTGTACTGTATGATTGGTGATTGAATCTCATCCTGAGATAGTTTATCCCGCCTTTCTTTTCAAAATGATTTGCAATCACCAGCAGCATGAAGGCATTCATGGCAAGTGAGACCCACAGAAGGACCTTGATTATCCGGTTATTGGATTTGATGTTCATACTGCAGGAGCTTTAAAGATCAACTTCTATCAAAAAACATTACAGATTTAGATGGTAAGTGAAGGGTGAGTATAGCAGTTAATAAGTTCAGATTTCTTTAAAAGTGATCATAGTATTAATCATTATCTCCTTCTGATACTGCTCCTTGGTAAATGGGCAGGTTAATGCAGGGGCTTCTGAAAATTGAGTTTATGATGCTCCCTCAAATATAGTGAATCTCATGGATTTTTGCAAAGATTTTCAGCAAATTCCGCATAGTGACTTTTTATGATATAAAATCCGGAAGCGTTATTATTCGGGGGCTGATGCAGCAGGGAGCCAAACGCTGCAGGATAATATACTATCAGGATGAATAGAGTACTGATAATCCTTATCTTTGCACTGGTTTGTTAAATTTTAAACTTACACATAATCAGCAGACTATGAAAAACAGACATTTTGATGCCGTGATTTTTGATCTGGATGGAGTGATTACAAAAACTGCGCTGGTACACAGTTCGGCATGGAAAAAAATGTTTGACGATTATCTGAAAGAAAGGGAATCGAAAAAGGGCGAAACATTCCGGGAATTTACCCATGCAGGCGATTATCTTCCCTTTGTAGACGGTAAGCCAAGATATAAGGGAGTTCAGGATTTTCTGGCCTCCAGGGGCATAGACATTCCTTTCGGGGACCCTTCGGATACCCATGATATGGAAACCGTTTGCGGGCTGGGTAACCGTAAGGATTATGCATTCAATGAAATACTGAAGCGCGACGGTGTGGGCGTGTATGAAAGTACCGTCAGGCTTATCAATGAACTGAAATCATCGGGAATCAGGGTGGGCGTTGCCTCATCAAGTAAGAATTGTGCTCCGGTACTTGAAGCAGCCGGGCTGTTGCATCTCTTTGAAACCCGTGTTGACGGAGTTGTTTCGGCTGAGTTGAAGCTGAAAGGCAAGCCTGAACCGGATATTTTTACCACTGCCGCGGATAATCTGGGCGTCTCCTATGGCCGGACGGTGATTGTCGAAGATGCCGTTTCGGGGGTGCAGGCAGGTCAGAAAGGCGATTTTGGCCTGGTAATCGGTGTTGCACGTGAGGAAAATGCTGTTGAGTTAAGACGTAACGGGGCGGATGTGGTGGTTGAAGACCTGGAAGCGGTCACCATTGACAGTATAAATGACTGGTTTCTCCACGGACTTGAGGATGACAAATGGTCGGTATCCTACCATGCCTATGAACCGGGTAAAGAGCGCACACGCGAAGCCCTGCTTACGGTGGGCAACGGCTACTTCGGCACCAGGGGGGCCATGGAAGAAACTACTTCGAATCAGGTGAATAATCCGGGTACTTACATCGCGGGTCTCTATAACCGGCTTTCATCAAAAGTTGGCGACCGGATGATCGAAAATGAAGATTTTGTGAATGTTCCCAACTGGCTGCCTGTTACATTTCGCATCAACGACGGAGAATGGTTTGATTTCAACCGTACGGAATTCCTTGATTTTCATAAGCACCTCGATTTCAGGACGGGTGTTTTTACCAGAAAACTTATTGTCAGGGATGCGGATGGAAAGGTTTCAGAGATCGTTTCAAAGCGCATTGCCAGCATGGCTGATCCTCATGTCGCATCTCTTCAGTATCAGGTCACTCCGTTGAATTATAGTGGTAAGATTACCATCAGGACTGGAATTGACGGCGATATTATCAATAGCAATGTTGAACGTTACAAGCAATTGAACCAGCAGCATCTGAAACCTGTTACCGAAGGTATCGGGGGAGATACACTCTGGGTATGCGTCGAAACCGTGCAATCAGCCATAAAGGTGGCGGAAGCTGCATGCCATAATGTTTTTGTTAACGGAACTCCGGTGAAGGTTTCCGGCAGGCAATTTAAGGGCAGGAGCAGCGCATTTCTTGAATATGAGGTCGGCGCGGATCAGGGAACACCTGTAATGCTTGACAAATATGTGGCCATATTCACTTCCAAACATGACGATGTTAATGACCCGTTGGCTGAAGCTAAGGCTGCCGTTGCAGTGAATCCCGGGTTTGACCATGTTATGGCCCGAAGCAGCATGGCCTGGCGGGAATTATGGGAAAAGACAGATGTTGTGGTTGAAGGCAGCCGTATGGATCAGAAACTGATACGGCTTCACCTGTATCATCTTATGGTGTCAGCATCCCCTCACAATGCGCGCATCGACGCAAGTTATACGGCGAGGGGACTGCATGGCGAAGCTTACCGGGGACATATTTTCTGGGATGAGTTGTTCATACTGCCCTTCTACAATATGCATTTGCCTGAAACAGCCAGGGCTACATTGATGTACCGTTACAATCGTTTGCCGAAAGCGCGTGAATATGCTGCTCAGCATGGCTATAAAGGGGCCATGTTTCCCTGGCAAAGCGGAAGTGACGGCAGGGAAGAAACGCAGGTGGTTCATCTGAATCCGTTATCGGGTGAGTGGGGGGATGATTACAGTTCGCTGCAGCGCCATGTCTCACTGGCTATTGCCTATAATGTCTGGGAGTACTATCATACTACAGGGGATCTGGAGTTTCTTAAAAATTACGGGGCGGAGATGTTTCTGGATATCTGCCGGTTCTGGATGGATAAGGCTCGGCTGAATCTTGTAACCGGCCGTTATTCCATATCCGGCGTGATGGGGCCCGATGAGTTTCATGAGCAATACCACGGTTCAACTGAAGGAGGGCTGACCGACAATGCATATACCAACATTATGGTAGTATGGGCCGTTGATAAAGCCTTTGAAATACTCGCACTTGCCGGAGATCATGCTGACGCTGTAAAAGCCGGACTTGGCCTTGACGATCGTGAGCTTGAGGCATGGAAACGGATTTCCAGGAAGCTGAATATCGTTATTTCTCCCGAAGGTATTATTTCGCAATACGACGGCTACTTCGGACTTAAAGAACTTGACTGGAACTATTACCGTCAGAAATACGGTAATATCTACCGGCTGGACCGCATTCTGAAAGCGGAAGGGAAGTCGGCCGATGAGTTTAAGGTTGCCAAACAGGCTGATACCCTGATGACTTTCTATAATCTGGACGAATCGGAAGTAAGCCTGATCCTCGAGGAGTTGGGGTATTCTGTAAACCCCGGCTACCTGAAAAAGAACCTGGATTATTACCTCGCCCGTACGTCACATGGCTCTACCCTGAGCCGGGTGGTTCATGCCCTGCTGGCCAATATGAGCGGCGACCGCCGGCTCAGCTGGGAGTTGTATCAGGATGCGCTCAGCAGCGACTATAACGATATTCAGGGCGGGACAACCGCCGAAGGTATCCATCTGGGTGTTATGGCGGGCACCATTCTTATTGCCATGCATGCCTATGCTGGTCTGAACCTGAGGGGTGACCGGATCAGAATAAATCCAAACCTGCCGGAAGCCTGGACATCCATTGCTTTTGGATTTGAATTTCAGGGTAACTCACTGAAAATTAAGGTGAATACAGTGTCGGTAGAGGTTGTTGCAAACAAAATCAAATCTGACGAAGTTAAAATCGAGATAAATGGATCCGTGTATTCCCTTACCGGCGGTCAGGTTCTTAAAGTTGATTTGAAGTAAGGGGGCGTAACTAACTGAATTAAAAAAATAATCAAGATGCTGAATGACATTTTACAGTTGAACAAAAAGCATGAATTTGCTGCCAGAACCATCCTTGAAAAGGTGATGGCTGAAAAATCCGGCAAATATATCATTACCATTTCAGGGGAAGTGGAAACCGGTAAATGCGAAGTAGCCCACATGCTGGGAAAACTTTTGAAGAGAGAAGGAGTAAGGGTGAAGTTGCTTCACATGGACAATTATTACAAAATTCCTCCGCTCGAACGCACAGAATGGCGTAAACGGCATGGATTGGAGAGTGTGGGCTATGATGAGTACGACTGGGAAGTTGTGAGCCGGACCCTGGCCGGGTTTAAAGAAAACAAGCTGACCACCCTGCCGTGTGTCGATTTGTTTACCGGACAGATTGATCAGTTAACCACTAATTTTGCCGGAATAGAGGTGCTGATCATCGAAGGATTGTATTCCGTGAAAATTGAGGAAGCCAACCTGAAAGTATTTATTGAACAAACCTACCGGGACACGATAGAGGAGCAGAAAATGTCGGGGAAAGAGGAGCTGGATGAATTCAGGATGCAGATCCTCGAACGCGAACATCAGGTGGTTCAGTCGCTCAAGCCGCTGGCCGATTTTTACCTCGATTTTGATACGGCCAGCGAGATCTATCATTATTAAGTAATTTTAAAAAAGACTGTTATGTTAGGAGATGTATTACTGATCGGAGAAAAGCATGAGAATGCCGCCAAAGCCATTCTTCCAAAGATTCTGGAAAACCGGAAAAATAAGTATATCATTGCCATTTCCGGAGAATCAGGGTCAGGAAAAACAGAGTTATCGCATGTGATTGCCAAAATGCTCAGGAAAGAGGGTATCTTTTGCAAACCCATTCACATTGATAACTATTACCGCATCCATCCCCTTGAGCGTACCGAATGGCGTAAAAAGCACGGGATCGGAACGGCTGTAGGACTTGGGGAGTACGACTGGGATACCATATACCGGAATATCGATGATTTCAAAAATGACAGGGTTTCAACCATGCCCTGCATCGATCTCGTTACCGAGCAGGTAGATCATCTTACCACCGATTTTAAGGGTATCGAAATGATCATCGTTGACGGATTATATGCCATTCATACAGAGGGCGTTGATCTTGGAATTTTTATCGAACTGACCTATCATGAGACTAAAAAAGCCCAGGTAGTAAGGGGAAAGGAGCCTCAGAACGAATACCGTATGCAGGTGCTGGAACGTGAGCACCAGGTTGTACAATCGTTACGCGAAAAAGCAGATATTTTTATCAATAAGGAATATCAGGTCGTTCCGGCCCGCTAAAAGTGCAAAAAAAAACAGCCTGCCATTTTTTAAAAGGAACAGGAATGGCAGGCTGCTTATTGATGGAATTTACTGATGGTTGTCAGGATCGGGGATTTCTTCTTCCGTAACCCTGTTTGTGCGGTTATACAGCGTGCTCAGATTCCGGAGGGTAATCTCATGTTCTCTGAGCAGTTGTCCGTCAAGGAACCGCCATTGCCAGTTACCTGACAGGGTGCCCGGTACATTCATTCTTCCGTTTGTTCCCAATCCCAGCACATCCTGAAGCGGAACCACCGCAATATCCGATACCGAAGCCCATGCCAGCCGGATCATCTGCCAGTGGATACCGGTACCAATACTTCCAAGGTATTGATGCAGTTTTAGTTTGTCTTCCGCGTCAAGGCTTTCGTACCAGCCAACCACCGTATCATTGTCGTGCGTACCGGTATATACCACGCTGTTTTGCGGATAGAAATGCGGCAGGTATGGGTTGGCCTTGCTTTTATCGAAAGCAAACTGCAGGATTTTCATCCCCGGAAGGTTAAATTGTAACCGTACCTCGTCAACATCGGGCGTGATTACTCCCAGGTCTTCGGCAATGATGGGGAGTTTTCCCAGTTTTTTGTCAAGGGCCTCGAATAGCTCAACCGCCGGCGCTTCGATCCATTGCCCGTCGATGGCTGTTTCGGCGCCGAAGGGGATGGCCCAGAATGCCACAAGCCCCCTGAAGTGATCGATGCGAATGATATCTGCCAGTTCCAGGTTATGGGCTACCCGTTTGATCCACCAGTCGAAACCGGTTGCTTTCAGATAATCCCATTTAAAGAGAACATTGCCCCACAACTGACCGGTTTCACTGAAAAAATCGGGGGGGACGCCGGCCACCATTTCCGGATTCAGGTCCCCGTCCAGCAAAAATACCTCCGGGTTAGCCCAGGCGTCACTGCTGTCGAATGAAACGTAAAGCGGAATATCGCCGATAATCTGAATGTTTTTTTCGTTGGCGTAAGATTTGAGCTTCATCCATTGGCAGTTGGCAACAAACTGCAGAAATCTGTGGTATCCTGCCCGCTCTTCCAGTTCCTGTCTGGTTTTGTCGAGTGCCGGCTGCTTTCTGAGTCTCAGGTCATCGGGCCATTCATACCAGGGAATTCCCCCCAGGCTTTCTTTGATGGCCATAAACAGGGCATAGTCGTCAAGCCAGTGACTGTGCTTCTCTTTAAAGTCGTTGAAAGCATTTCTGTCGGCATCCGGCGCCGCCTCGCAAAACGCCCGGTAGGCTTTAGTGAAAATCTGCTCGCGTGAGCTGTTCACAAACGCATAATCAACCCTGCCGTTGTTTCTTCGTTTGGCTGCTGAAAGATCATTTTGGCCGATTAACCCCTTATTGACAAAATGTTGAAGGTCAATCAATACCGGGTTCAATGCATAGGCGGAATAGCTCTGATAGGGGGAGTCGCCCGGACCTGTCGGGCCAAGGGGCAACACCTGCCAGAGGTTCTGATGCGCTCTTTCCAGGAAGTCAACAAAATGATAAGCTTCTTCACCAAAGGTACCGATGCCATATTCATTCGGGAGCGAGGTGGGATGCAGCAATATGCCGCCTGATCGTTGGTTGGTCATCATGGTCTTCAGTGTTCGTCTTTAACAAACATTACGGTTGCCGCTGCAATAAACATGGAAATACCGCCGAGTACAATGGCGTAAACGGCTTCACCGCCGAACAGGTCCCGGGTAAAGAAGCCCAGTATACTGGCCGCCAGTATTTGCGGGATAACGATAAAGAAGTTGAAAATGCCCATATACGTTCCCATTTTGTTGGCCGGAAGTGCGCCCGCAAGGATGGCGTAAGGCATGGATAAGATGCTTGCCCAGGCAAATCCGACGCCCACCATGGAAACCAGCAGCAGATTCGGATCTTTGATAAAATAGATTGAGATCAGCCCCAGTCCGCCGGCGACCAGTGCCAACATGTGTGTGAACTTCCGTGAAGTGCGTTTGGCGATGACCGGAAGGAGGAAAGCCACGGCGGCGGCAAATCCGTTATATACGGCGAAGCAGATGCCTACCCAGTCGGCGCCCTTGTTGAAAAGTTCGGATGTGGGATCGGTAGTGCCATAGATATGCTTGGTTACGGCGGCGGTGGTGTATATCCACATCGCGAAAAGCGCGAACCACGAAAAAAACTGGACTACCGCGAGTTGAGCCATTGTTTTCGGCATGCGGTAGAGGTCGTGCATCACCACGGCAATGCCGTTTTTAAGGTTTCCGCTGCGGATGATCAATCCCGAGATCAGCATCATCAGGCCATAAACGCCAAGGCCGGCTGAAAAAATATAAAGTTCGGGGTGGAAGCCGAAGTGGTATATAATGTACGAAAGAACCAGCCCTACACTTATCCAGAGGATGCTCCGGTTGAGGAATACGCGGCTGACCTTACCCGGTTCTGAGATTTCCTCTCCGGGGGTTTCTCCGGTGACCAATCCTTCTGCTTCAGCGTGCGCTTTCAGTTCTTCGGGAGAGTATTCCTTTGTCCGCAAAACGGTCCATAGAACGGCGGCAAAAAAGGCAAATGCTCCCAGGTAGAAGGAGTATTGCACGGAAGGTGGTATTTTGCCTTCGGGCGCAGTATTGGCAATGCCGAACCAGTTAGTCAGGATGTAGGGCAGGGCAGAAGCCACAACAGCCCCGGTACCGATAAAGAAACTCTGCATGGCAAAGCCTTTGGTACGCTGTTCCGAAGGGAGCATGTCACCAACAAAGGCCCTGAAAGGCTCCATGGAAATGTTGATGGAAGCATCCATAATCCAGAGCATGCCGGCGGCAACCCAGAGGGTGGGGGAGTTGGGCATAATGATCAACGCAATGGATGCCAGTATGGCTCCAACCATAAAGAACGGCCGTCTTCTGCCCCAGCGGTTCCATGTATTATCGCTCAGATGGCCGATAATGGGTTGCATAATGAGTCCGGTAACCGGGGCGGCAATCCAGAGGATGGGTATTTCATCCACCTTGGCGCCCAGGGTTTCAAAAATCCGGCTTACATTGGCATTCTGCAGGGCAAATCCGAATTGTATCCCCAGAAATCCAAAACTCATATTCCATATCTGCCAGAAACTGAGGTGCGGCTTTTTACTCATAAAGACGGTTTTAAAATTTAGCGTTAAAAATACGGAAAAAACTTGCTGTACAAACTGAAATGGCCTGCCCGATAATTTTTTCATAGCCGCTGTCTTTATAAACATCAAGTTTTATTATTTTTGCAATGAAATTCCAATCGCGGAAGTAGCTCAGTCGGTAGTCTCGTCACCAATGACGAGATCTCAAGCTGAGGGTATAATAATAACAATGCGGAAGTAGCTCAGTCGGTAGTCTCGTCACCAATGACGAGATCTCAAGCTGAGGGTATAAATAATAACAATGCGGAAGTAGCTCAGTCGGTAGTCTCGTCACCAGTGACGAGATCTCAAGCTGAGGGTATAATAATAACAATGCGGAAGTAGCTCAGTCGGTAGTCTCGTCACCAGTGACGAGATCTCAAGCTGAGGGTATAATAATAACAATGCGGAAGTAGCTCAGTCGGTAGAGCATCAGCTTCCCAAGCTGAGGGTCGCGGGTTCGAATCCCGTTTTCCGCTCAAAAAACGAGGTCAGATGGCTTCGTTTTTTTTGTATAATATAGAAAGCACAAGCTATGCCAGGTTGCACTGCGAAAAAATAAACTGCAGGCAGTCCGTTCAATTGCTGAAATTTCATGTTTATACTCTGTCGTACTTAAAGAACGGCTTATATTTGTTGCTGAAACGAATTTTAGCATTCACGCTGGTGCAAGAGAAATCGCAAACATCAACTGACTTCCCGGGATACTCCGTATGGCTGGTTGCAGCCATTGCGCTGGCGGTTAAACTGGCCTTGTATCCGTTTTCACAGCAGGTTGATGCCGATGCGGTCAGCCGCATCCTTACCTCCGAAGCCTGGGCCGCAGATCCCCATTGGATTGTTACGGGTGTATGGGCTCCCTTTCATTATTACCTTAACGGCCTGGTTATAATGTTGTTCCAGAGCCGGGATGCGGCGCCCGTTCTGGTCAATATTTTGTTTTCCGTTCTGACGCTTTTTCCCCTTTATTATTTTACCCGGCGGGAATTCAGCCACAACGGGGCGGTGGCGGTCACCTTCTTTTTTGCCATCAGCCCGGTGGTTTTCCGTTACAGTTTCCTGGTGATGGCCGAAACGCCCGCGCTGTTTTTTATCGCGCTGACAATGAACCAATTGTCGCTGGCGCTCCGGAACCTGAAGTGGAAGGATTTTGTATTGGCCGGCTTCTTTCTGACCCTGGCATCCGGCTTCAGGTATGAAGCCTGGCTGCTGATTGCCCTCTTCGGCCTGCTGATACTGATTCATGGACGCCGGAAGCAGGCGCTGGTTTTTGGATTGGCCGCTTCGGTTTTCCCGTTAACCTGGATGATACAGAATTACCTTGCAACCGGCGATGCCATGTACAGCATTTCAGCCAACAGCCGGTGGACGCTTGATGTAATGGGCACCAACAAACAGGTTGATTTTGAAGCGATGTTACGCAGAATCTGGTTTTTCCCCTTCTCCTGGCTGATTGCATTTGGCCCGCCGCTTGCCTGGATCGTGGCGCGTCAAATGATCAGGATGCCGGGCAGGGAGAATTTCAACCGCCACGAAGCCCGTTGGATGTTACCTTTTGCCATTTTTCTGCTGGTAATGATCTACAATTCGGTAAGCGGGAAACTGTTGCTTCATCAACGGTTTTCCATGACCCCCGTGTTGCTTTCCATACCGTTTGCAGCCCCCTGGTTCTCAGTGCTGAACCGCAGCAAAATCAGAAAAATGTTTCTGTTCGGCCTGATAACCATTGCCCTGTCGATGCTGTACACCATAGGAGGCGTAAAGCCCCTGCCAAGACTGAAAGACCAGCGGATCGTTCAGTTTTCACGAAATTTAATCCCTGCGCTTTCGCCTGACGATTTGCTGGTGGTTGACTTTGCCGGATGGGAGAATACTTTTTATCTCGGACTGCAGTCGGGAAAAGGCCGTGATCAGTTAATTCTGCTGGAGGGCAGCTCCCCTGAAGCGATTCCGCAGCAGCGTATTCGCGAATTGCTTGAGGACCGCAGGCACATTGTCTTTCTGATCAATGACGGCTCATCCTTAAGCGGGTTACTGCCTGAGCTCACCCCCTCCGTTGCCGACACCTTGTTGCAGGATCCGGATATCCGCTTAACGTTGATCCGCCCTGATATTTAAATTGAGAGTTCAGTATTTTTATGCTTCAGGCAATGCCTGAATAATATTCTGACCTGTTCATCGTTATTGAGGAAAAGTAAATATGTTGCAGCCATTTCCGTAACCGGATGCTATGACTGTTTTACATACTGTGCCACTCAATTCCGTTTCCGGATGAAAAAGTCATTTCTACTGTTTCCACTGGCATTCGCACTTATATTTGCCTATCTGTTTCACAGGCAGCAAGCCGGGGTAAATATTTTGATATTCAATGCATTGCTGATAAGCCTGCTGATCCGGACCAGGCGTCTGAGTCCGGGTAACCGGTTTCATTTAATTTTCCTGGCCGGCGCAGGCATCAGCAGCATCATGGTGGCGGTTTACGGAGAGGGGGTGGCGCTGGCAGGCAATATTCTTTCATTGATGGTGCTTTGTGCAGTGGCTGCATATCCCGCGATGGTGGTGCCGCTAAATGCGATGATTGCACTGCCTTCGGCAATGCTGACAGGGCCCCGGGAGTGGCTCAGGGCCATCACCGCTGAACCCGGTGGTAAATCCGGCACAGGCCGGGTATTCAGGAAAGGGGCCATGTGGCTGTTACCCCTGATTGTCTTTGCGCTGTTTATGCTGATTTACTCCGCTGCAAGCCCGTTTTTCAACAAGTTTACCGGTAACTTTCTTCAGGGATTCAGTGACCTGATGCAAAAAATCTTTCGTTGGATTTCACCTGGTTTTTTCTGGTTAACGATAGTGGGATTTGCGTTATACCTGTTCTATTTCTTTGGCACCTTCAATAATATTTTCAGGGTTTTCAGGGAAGAAGAAACCGACCGGCTTATCCGCAGGCGCAAACCATTTTCCGGCGGTTTCAATGCATTGAAAAATGAATACCGCTCAGGCATTATCCTTCTGATATTGCTCAACCTGGCGCTGGCGCTGATGAACGTGCTTGATATCCGGCATGTCTGGTTGTTTTTTGAATGGGACGGAGGTTACCTGAAGCAATTTGTACACGAAGGCACCTGGCTGCTGATCGTATCCATACTGATCTCCATTGTCATTGTAGTATGGTTATTCAGGGGCAACCTGAACTTCTATTCCAAAAACCGGTTGTTGCTCGTGCTTTCCCGTATCTGGCTGTATCAGAATATAATACTTGCAATTTCGGTAGCTGTCAGGAATTTCTGGTACATTCATTATTTCAACCTGGCCTTTAAGCGGATCTGGGTGTTTGCGTTCCTGATTCTCGTCGTCTTCGGCATTATTACGGTATTGTTGAAGCTCAGACATAAAAAAACGCTGCAGTATCTGCTGGTGCAAAACAGCCTGATGGCCTACGCGGTAATTATCTTTACCGGATTGTTCAACTGGGATATGGTGATTGCCCGGCACAATGTGAAACATGCCGGAAAGGCATTTTTCCATACTGATTTCATGATGCACCTCGACAGCAGTACTTTACCGGTGCTCAGACTCGATGCGGAAACCCTCATTCAGATTGATTCGGTAAACCGCATCAATTTTCCTGATCATCATTATTATACTTCTATGGACTATTATTCCGGGCACATCGGTCAGCGCTCCCGGAATTTCCTGCAGGGTTATCCGAAGCTGCAATGGCAATCACTGACGGTTTCGGATGCCATTACCTATCGCAGGTTGAAATGACCATATTTTTTCCTTAGGTCTTTTCAGGAGTCTGCAAACCCGAATCCGGATGAAAAATACCGAAAACCTTTATTCTTCCCGGAACGGCATATTGCTGTAATATTTGGACCGAAAAATAATTAAGTTGCCGGATGCAGGGGGTGCATGTCGTAAAAGCGTTGAGTTACTTCGACAGATTTTTACCGAACCAGCATGTTATAAGTGCATAGTCAATGCTTCCGCTGCAGATTAAATATCAGCAATACCTTAATTAACCTGACTTTATCAATTACCCAGTAACTGCCGGTATATCCTGAAGTTTTCATTGTCAAAGCAGACGAAAATTACTTTTATCCGGGCAGGATTGGTACTGATGAAATCCTGAACGGCACCGATGGCAATTTCGGCGGCGCGCTGTCTGGGAAAGCCGTAAATACCAGTACTGATATTCGGGAAAGCAATGGTGAAGCATTGATTTTCTAAACCCAGTTTCAGGCTTTGAGTGTAACAGGCATGCAGCAAGGCTTCTTCGTTGTGGTTACCACCCCGCCACACAGGTCCTACGGTGTGGATAACGCAGCGTGCGGGCAGGTTAAATCCCGGCGTAATCCTGGCTTCTCCGGTAGGGCAGCCCCCGATGGCGCGGCAGGCATCGAGCAGTTTTGGTCCTGCAGCCCGGTGAATGGCGCCATCCACCCCGCCACCGCCCAGCAGACTGTTGTTGGCTGCATTTACAATCGCGTCAACCTGCAACGCGGTAATATCGCCTGTTATCAGGCTGATGGCTTTATTCTCCATTTCAGGTTGTTTTGATTGTTTAAAAATTCCGATAATTCGTTATCAGGCTTTTCGTACGATCAGCTGTGCATTTTCGTATTTCACGACGCGGATCGCTTCGCCTTTCTCAATGAAACCTGCTTCGGCCACGGCATCAAATATCTGTCCTTCAATGTCTATTTTACCGGCCGGTCTGAGCATGGTAAAGGCGGTGCCTGTTTTGCCTTTCATTTCCATATAATGCGCATCTGCCGAAACGTAACCTTCGGTGGTCTGCTGGGTAGTGAGCAGTGCCAGATCGCCGAACATGGTGTGCCCGCCGAAGAGTTTCCGGGTAAGAAAGAAGGACCCGATCAGGGAGAAGAATGAGGCGATGATCACGATGAAGAATGCCTGGATAAACCCGTTCAGCCTTACTCCGGTAAAATCAAAGCCAATGTTGTCGATCATACTCAGGGTGAGGCCGGTTACTATAAGGATAATGCCCGAAATGCCGGCCACACCGAAACCGGGTATGGCAAACAACTCTACCATCAGCAATATCAGCCCGATGATGAAAACAAGGATCTCCCAGTTGGCGGCCAGGCCTTCAATATAGAGAGGGGCAAAATACAGCATTGCAGCTACAGCAGCTGCTGCCAGCGGGAATCCGATGCCAGGGGTCTGCAGTTCAAAATAGATGCCTCCGATGATGATCATAATCAGCAGACCGCTGATCACAGGCTTTGTCAGAAAGCCGATGATTTTATCCGTTGCGGATAGTTGTTGTTCCACCACTTTAAAATCCTGTTTGCCGGTTATTCTCAGAATTTCCTCAATGCTTTCGGCCTGGGCGTTGCAGAATTTGTAGCGGATGGCTTCAGTGGTTGTAAAGGTGATGACCTGGCCGGTATCGGTAACGCCTTCGATGTAAACCCTTGGATCAACCATGCCCTGGGCGATGTCTGGGTCGCGTCCGGTTGCTTCAGCGGTAGAACGCATGGTAGAACGCATGTATGACTGATACTTGTCAGGCATGGGTTTGCCGGTCTGGTCCACAACAGTGGCAGCACCTATGTTGGCGCCGGAACGCATGTAAATGCTGTCGCAGGCGATCGAGATCAGTGCCCCCGCCGATGCGGCATTATTGTCAATAAAGACCCATACCGGGATTTTCGACTGAAGAATGGCGGTTCTGATGCTGTCTGCCGTTTCAACCATCCCCCCGTAGGTGTTCATGTGTATCAGGATGATATCGGCATTCAGTTCTTTTGCCTCCCGAAATGCTTTTTTGGTGTTATGCCACACCGGCGGGGCAATCTCCTGCTTGATGTCGAATTTATAAATCAATCCGGATGGATTGCTGCTGTCATTCAGGCTCTGGGCGCGCAATCCTGCCAGATTCAGCAGGAATAATGCCAGCATGATTATATTTACAGACTTCTTTATCATATCAGTGAGGCGTTGTTAATTAATGCGAAGATAATAGTATATTGGTGAATATCAGGTGTTTTTTCAGCAAATGATTTTCAGTTCAGATGTGACCGAAATATTTCCCGATTACCTTCTTCATTTCAGGATGTGCATATGGATTGCCTGCAATCAGTTCCCTTCCGAAGAGGTGGTTGCTGCCGCCGGTGAAATCGGTTACCACGCCTCCGGCCATCTCTACTATAAAACTGCCTGCAGCTACATCCCACGAATTCAGTCCGTATTCATAGAAGCCTTCGAATCTGCCGCAGGCAACATAAGCCAGATCCGCAGCTGCTGAACCTAACCGGCGCAAACCGGCTGTATGTTGCATAAAGTGCTTGAAGACCGTTACATAATCATCAAGCCGGCCGTAATCATAATAAGGGAAGCCTGTGGCCAGCAGGCTGTTGTCGAAGTCTTTTACCGGAGAAACACTGATTTCTTTGCCGTTGAGCATGGCTTTGCCACCTTTCCAGGCATAAAAACACTCCTCCAGGTTGATTTCATAAACCACTCCCACCACTACTGTATCGCCTTCCATCAGCGCGATGCTGACGCAGAAGACGGGGACTTTATGAATAAAATTGGTGGTTCCGTCGAGCGGATCAATTACCCATCTGAACAACTGCTGATCATGGCCGGCGGTGTTTTCCTCGGTAATAAATCCCGAACCGGGCAGCAGGTCTTTAAGGCGGTTTACAATCAGTTCTTCTGCCGATTTATCTACATAAGTCACATAATTGTGATGCCCTTTCTGCTCGATTTCAGTATGAGTTATATTGTTGAGCTGTTGCAGAATGTAATTCCCGGCTTCCCGGGCAATATCGCATACGCCATTGCATAATGCTTGGTAATCTGTTGTTTTCATAGCTGGTCGTTGACTTTTACCGTGAACATGCCATCCTTGTCCGGTTCGAGCAGGGTGACGCTTTCAATCTGATTAACTGAATTTTTATCAAATGGTTTCTTGCAATGGATATAATTTCCGGTAAAGCCGTTCATAAATCCCTTATGCATACTTGATTCCCACAGGACCAACTGATGACTGCCCCTGTTTTCGTTATAGAATAACTCCTTTTTCCTTTCGGAGAGCTGATGCAGCAGCCGGCTGCGTTCCTGTTTGATGGCTTCAGGAACCTGTTCTTCCAGCAATGCGGCCCTGGTACCAGGTCGCTTTGAGTAGGTGAATACGTGCAGATACGATACCGGAAGGCTTTCGATAAAATCCACGGTTTGCCTGAAATCCTCCTCCGTTTCACCCGGAAATCCGGTGATGACATCCGCCGCGATACAGGCATCGGGCATCATCATTTTAATGGTGTTGACCCGGTCAGCAAATACTTCACGCTTGTACTTCCGCTTCATCAGCTCAAGAATACGGTCGGTGCCCGATTGCAGCGGTATGTGGAAGTGGGGCATAAACCGTCGGTTTTGGGCGACCAGCGTGATGATTTCATCTTTCAGCAATTCCGGTTCCACGGACGAGATTCTGATTCTTTCTATGCCCTCAAGTTGTCCGAGTGCTTTCAGAAGCTCAGTGAAATTTTCGCCGTTCCGTCTGCCGAAATCACCGATATTGACCCCGGTAAGCACAATCTCCTTTACTTCGGAGGAAGCTATCTGCTGAGCTACCTGAAGCGTGGAAGCAATGGTCGCGCTGCGGCTCCGGCCACGGGCAAAAGGAATGGCGCAATAGGTGCAAAAATAGTCGCAGCCATCCTGAACCTTGAAAAATGAACGGGTACGGTCTCCCATGGAAAAGCCCGGTTCAAAGTCAGTTGGCATGGAAGGTGCCGGATTTCTTTCTGCTTTATACTTCCTCAGACCGGCAATATATTCGGGGAGCCGGTATTTGTCACTGTTGCCCAGAATAATATCCACCCCGTTGATTTTATGAATTTCTTCCGGCCTTAGCTGGGAATAGCAGCCAATCACAGCCACCGATGCTTCGGGATTTTTTCTTGAGGCCTGCCTGATAGCGGCCCTGGTCTTCTTTTCAGCCTGCGAAGTAACCGTGCAGGAATGGATTACGTAATAATCGGCTTCCTCGCTGAAATTGACGATTTCGTAACCTGATGCGGTAAATTTTCTTGCAATGGCCGAAGTTTCAGCAAAATTAAGCTTGCAGCCAAATGTCTGAAATGCAATTCTGTTATTCTTCATTGCTGCAAAGATAGGCATTTGAACAGTGTGCCTGTCTGTTTCAACGATGGCTGATCCGGTTAAGTTTCCGATGTGCCGTGAACGAATGCTGTTTTGAGTGCCTTTTATCAAATGATATATTTAATCCATCATTTTTGCATATAATTATTCCGGATAAATTGTTGTAACTTTGCGAATGGATATAGATTATTTCTGTATTTCTTTTGTGATTCCTTATATATGAATACAGAAACCGAATTGCAGTCCGGTATTTTTTTGAAAGGAGATTTCCGGTAATGGAGAAAGTTATTGTTGATAACATCGCGGCGACGCAGGGGCTTTGGAAGGAAAGAACGATATTGATAGTTGAGGATGTTGAGTCGAATTATCAGTTTCTGGCTGCCACACTCCGTAAGTCCGGCGCTGAAATTCTGTGGGCAAAATCAGGCGAAGATGCATTGAAACTAGTCTCAGGAGATGCGAAAATTGATATAGTCCTGATGGATGTCCAGCTTGACGGGATGGACGGATACATGGTTACCTTAGAGTTAAAAAAAATAAGGCCGGATTTGCCCGTTATTGCACAAACTGCTTATGCAATGAAGGGAGAGAAGGAAAAAAGCAAAGCCGCAGGCTGCGATGATTATCTTTCGAAACCCATCAGGCCATCAGAATTGCTGAGAACAATCAGCAGGTATCTCTAGATAACTTTCGCGGTTTTTCCACTGAAGTGCTGAATCAATATTCCTCCTATAATCAGGATGAGGCCTGCTATTGTAGAGATCAGAATCTTTTCACCGACAAATACCGAAACAAAAATCAGTGAAAGAAAAGGGGAGAGGTATACGAGGTTGCTCACCCTTGCTGTGTTTTCGGCGTATTTCAGCGCTTTCAGCCATAGCACAAATGTAATTCCCATTTCAAACAAACCGATATAAACAACACCGGTTACACCTTTTATACCCGGCAGAACGAGGTTGCTGGTTGAGATGGCGTAAATAAGAATATAAAGGAATCCAAACGCGAAGTTCATGAACAGTTTTTCGGTCTCCTCACGCTTATCCTTCAGATTGAGCAGCCAGTAAGATGCCCAGAAAAATGCGCTGACCAAAGCAAGTGCCACCCCGGCAGGATGTGAGAAACGCATTGTCAATATCCGCCCTTCGGTAGCAATTACAAATATTCCTGAAAAACTGATCAGTAGCGCCAGAAAACTGATCGGTGAAATCTTCTGACGGAGGAATGGAATGGACAGTAACACCAGAATCATTGGCCAGATATAGTTTAATACTACTGCCTCCTGGGCCTGAAGAATGGAGTAGGCTTTCAGAAGTATGAGGTAATAGGCAAAAGGATTTAGAAACCCCATAATGGCAGACATTCCGATATTCCCTGGACCGGCGTTGACGATATTTCTCATTTTTCCGCTTATGGTCAGGGTCAGCGCAAGGAAAATCACGGCGACAAAGCTGGCAAAAAGCAATACCTGGACAAAGTTCAGGTAATTCAGTGTCAGCTTGAAAGCTGAACCGATGGTAGACCAGAAGAGGACTGCCATCAGTGCGAACATCAGGGATTTATTGCCGGTTTTCATTTTGCAAAGTTACGGATTGGTTTAACGCGCAGCAGGTTGCCGGCATCTCTGTTTTATTGTAATTATCCGCTGCAAGGGAAGCTGGTCATCATAATCGCTTCTGGAAGATATCTAGATTTAACGATTTAATTTAGTTAACTTTAGATAAAATTCAGGGGCTTGCCAATCATCAAAAAGTATTTACTTTTGCTCCAAAATTAACTAACCATAATCTTATGAAGAAATTAGCTGTTGTGGCCCTGGGAGGCAATGCGTTGCTCAGGAGTGACCAGAAGGGAACAATTGATGATCAGGAGACAAATGTGTACGAAACGGCTGAGCGACTGCTCACGCTGATAAGGTCAAATTATAATCTTGTGATTACCCATGGTAACGGTCCCCAGGTGGGAAACATACTGCTTGCCAATACTGCAGGACATAAATTGTATGGGTTGCCGGATATGCCCCTGGATATCGCTGTGGCGTATTCACAGGGTTTCATAGGTTATATTATTGAGCAGCAGTTGCGAAATGTAATGATGGCCAATGATCTGGACAGGGACATTATTTCCATTATAACCCAGGTGCTGGTTGATAAGGACGACCCTGCGTTTAATAATCCGACCAAACCTGTAGGTCCGTACTACACAAAAGAAGAATCTGAAAGGATCGCAGAAGAAACCGGAGCCAAATTTGCGGCCGATCCTCGTGGCAGGGGCTACCGTAAAGTTGTTGCCAGTCCCAAGCCTTTGGTGATCAGCAATCAGAAGTCGATAGAATCACTGGCACGTGCCGGTCAGATCGTCATTGCAGTTGGGGGAGGCGGTATTCCTGCATTTTATGTTGAAGAAAATAAATTACAGGGAATTGATGCCGTAATTGACAAGGATCTTGCTTCGTCCCTGCTTGCAGTGCACATCAGGGCTGATAAGTTTTTTATTCTGACGGATGTTCCCAAAGTCTGTATTAATTTCAATACTCCGCAGCAGAAAGAGCTCGACCGCATGACGATTGCCGAAGCCAAACGCTATCTTGAAGAGGGGCAGTTTGCAGAAGGCAGTATGGCGCCCAAAATCAGGGCTGCTATAACCTTTGTGGAGGGAAGCGGCAAGGATGCCATCATTACAAGCGCCGATAAACTCGGTATCGATAATGGCGGAACCCGCATTGTTATTGTTTAATCAATTTGAAAAACCATTAAAACAATTCTATTATGGCATTTAATCTCAGAAACAGGAACTTCCTGAAACTTTTGGATTTTACTCCTCAGGAAATTAAGCATTTACTACAATTATCTGTTGATCTCAAGAAGGCAAAATATGCCGGAACTGAGCAACAGCGTCTGAAAGGAAAGAATATTGTACTTCTTTTCGAAAAAGATTCGACCCGCACCCGCTGTGCGTTTGAAGTTGCCGCCCTTGATCAGGGAGCTCATGTTACTTACCTCGGCCCCTCAGGATCTCAGATGGGTAAAAAAGAGTCCATGAAAGATACTGCCCGTGTGCTGGGGCGGATGTATGATGGTATTGAGTACCGTGGCTATGGTCAGCATATTGTTGAGGAGTTAGGCAAGTATGCAGGTGTCCCTGTTTGGAACGGGTTAACTACCGAATTCCATCCTACTCAGATACTGGCGGACTTCCTGACAATGATGGAACACTCCGATAAGCCTTTGCATCAGGTTGCCTTCTGCTACCTGGGCGACGCCCGGAATAATATGGGCAATTCCCTGATGGTGGGCGCAGCAAAAATGGGCATGGATTTCAGGGCAGCAGCCCCTAAAGCATGCTGGCCTGATGAAAAACTGGTAGCTACCTGTCGCGAGATTGCAAAGGAAACCGGCGCCAGTATCACCCTGACCGAGTCAGTTGAAGAAGGTGTGAAAGGCGTTGACTTCCTTTATACCGATGTATGGGTATCTATGGGCGAACCAGCCGAAGTCTGGGCTGAGCGTATTAAACTGTTGAGCCCTTATCAGGTGAATATGGATGTTGTTAAAAAGACTGGTAATCCCAACGTGAAATTCCTGCACTGTCTGCCTGCATTCCACAATCGTGAAACAGTTATTGGTGAGGATGTATTCCAGAAGTATGGACTGGAAGCAATGGAAGTAAGTGAAGATGTGTTCGAATCACCAATGTCGGTGGTTTTTGATGAGGCTGAAAACAGATTGCATACCATCAAGGCTGTAATGGTGGCAACCCTGGGTTGCTAAAAGCTGATCCTTGTGGATAAAATTAAAGGCGATCTCAAAGGTCGCCTTTAATTTTATCCAAATCCAATGAGATCATCGGAGTTTCATGGCTGCAATCATCTCTTCGAGCTGTGCCCGCATGCCGGCATTGACTTTGTCAAACTGTGATTTGTCGGGCAATTGCCCCTTAACTCCAAAGTAAAACTTGATCTTTGGCTCAGTGCCTGAAGGACGCACCGTAATTTTGCTGCCTCCCTTCAGGAAAAACTGAAGTACATCTGATTTGGGGAGATCAATGGGTTTTTCATCACCGGTAATGAGGTTGAATTCCTTCTGAAGTTTGTAATCTTTGATTACCTCAACGGGAATGCTGTTGATTTCACGGGGCGGCGAATTCCGGTATCCATCCATCATTGCCTGAATCTCTTCCGCCCCTGACTTGCCTTTTTTAGTGATCGAAATCAGGTCTTCGAGATAAAAGCCATATTCCTGATAAATATTGATAAGCATCTCATACATCGACATGCCCATATTCCGAGCCCAGGCGGCTGTTTCTGCAAGCAGGGCGCAGGCCGCAACCGCGTCTTTGTCACGCACAAAATCACCGACAAGGTAGCCGTAACTTTCCTCTCCGCCTCCTATAAACTTTTTCTGACCTTCAAACTTACGGATGATTTCAGCGATGTATTTGAAACCGGTAAGCACATCGTATGATTCAACCCCATGACTAATCGCAATGTCCTTCAGTAATTCGGATGTCACGATGGTTTTCGCGATAAACTCTTTTCCGGTAAGTTTTCCTTTGATCTTCCACTGACGGATCAGGTAATAAATCAGCAGTGATGCGGATTGATTTCCATTGAGAAGTATGTAGTTGTCATTGTTATCTTTTACTCCGACACCAACGCGGTCACCGTCAGGATCCGTGGCAAGAATCAGGTCAGCATTTACTTTTTTAGCCAGTTTCAATGCAAGCTCGAGTGCGGCTTTTTCTTCAGGATTCGGGGATACAACTGTTGGAAAATTTCCGTCAGGCGTAAGCTGTTCCTTTACCGTTTGAATGTTTGTAAAGCCAAATGCTTTCAATGCTTCCGGAACAAGCTTATAACCTGTTCCATGTATCGGCGTGTAAACGATTTTCATATCGCTTTGCCGTTTGATTACATCGGGTGAAATTGATAAGGAAACAAGTGTGCTGATGTATTCCTTGTCAATGTCTTCGCCAATGTTAACAATATTTTCAGGATGGCCCGAAAATTTTATATCTCCGACTGACTCAATCTTTTGCACTTCGGCAATCACATTCTTATCATGAGGAGGTACCAGTTGTCCGCCATCACTCCAGTAGACTTTATAGCCATTATATTCTTTAGGGTTGTGCGAGGCCGTAACAACAATGCCTGTATGGCACTTAAGATAACGGACGGCAAATGAAAGCTCGGGCGTGGGCCGGAGCGAATCAAAAAGAAATACCTTTATGCCATTGGCTGCCAGCACTTCCGCTGAAATTCCGGCAAAAAGTCCGCTGTTGTTACGCGAGTCATACGCTATGGCTGCCCTGATTTCACTTTCATTTATCAATGCCTTTTTCAGGTAATTGGCCAGGCCCTGAGTTGCAGCACCAACCGTGTATTTGTTCATGCGGTTGGTTCCCACACCCATGATACCGCGTAAACCGCCGGTACCAAATTCAAGATCACGATAAAAACATTCAACAAGCTCGGCCGGATCATTGTCCATCATCTCCTTTACCGCTTTTCTGGTGTCGGCGTCGTAATTTTCTTCAAGCCAGACTTTTGCTTTTCCGATAATCTTCGGGTCTACTTCCTTTATTGTCATAATATGTCAGATTTTTCAGTGCTTTAATCAGTTTGCTCTAACCTGATTTCTCTATAAATTGTTCATTACTTTCCGGTAACCCTCAATGACTCCCGGAGCGTTAAAAGTAATAATTATTCCCATTCTTTTACCTGAAATTTTCAGCTTTGATTGCAATGAATGCAGTTGCAGCAGTGAAATCTCCCGTTCCGACTGGATTTCTACAATCGCTTGATTTTCAACAAGTATATCAACAATTATTTCTTTACTTGTTTTGATGTCCTTGTAGTAAACGGGAAACGCAACATCCCGTTTGAACAACAGGCCTTGCAATCTGAGTTCATGAAGGAAACAGGTATGATAAATCTGAACATCAAGCCCCTGACCGAGTTCGGAGTAGACTTCTGATGCTGCTTCAAATATCCGGGTATGCAGTTTGTTGAGTTCAGCCCTGTTCATTCAGCAAAGCTAGGCATTTTTTAAGGCTTTCGTACCACCAGGGGACAGCGCAGTGCGTGATTGCGGCATATTTGCTTTTGTCAAGCACACTATAATAGGGACGGGGAGCAGGCAGTGGGTATCCGGCGGTGCTGGTAGGGATGACTTTGCAGTGAATTCCTGAGAGTTCGACAATGGTTTTTGCAAAATCATACCAACTGCAAGCCCCTTCATTGGAGAAATGGTAAATGCCGCCATCCGCATTTTTGTCGATTAGGTTAAGTATGGCATTTGCCAGATCGTATGCCCAGGTAGGTGATCCGATCTGGTCAGCGACAACTTTCAGCAATCCCTTTTCCTTGCCAACCCGGAGAATGGTTTTTACAAAATTCTGACCATGAGCTGAATAAAGCCACGATGTTCTTATAATGATTGAACCGGGTGCAGCATTCATTACATTGTTTTCACCCAGGGCCTTGCTTTTGGCATAGACGCCTGCAGGTTCAACCGCATCCGTCTCCAGGTAAGGTTTATAATTCCGGCCATTGAAAACATAATCGGATGAAATATGTATCATTCTTGCGCCATGGCTTGCAGCAGCCGCGGCCAGGTAACCCGGCCCGCCGGCATTTAGCCGGTACGCCGCCTCAGGCTCCGTTTCTGCTTTGTCAACGGAAGTGTATGCCGCACAATTGATGATCCGGTCGGGACGGGTCTCCTGAACAAAGCGATTAACCAGATCGTGGCTGGTTATGTCTAACTCCTGGTAATCGGTAAATATAAATTCATGTTCAGGCAGGTTCGCAGCCATCAACTGCAACTCATTGCCCAACTGTCCTTTGCTCCCGGTAACCAGTATCTTCATTTATTCTTATTTGATAATGGTTTTGAAATATTCTATCGTATGCTTCAACCCTTCGTCAAGCTGAATTTTTGGCTCCCAGTTCAGTTTTTGGCGGGCAAGGGTGATGTCGGGCTGTCGCTGGAGCGGATCATCGCTGGGCAGAGGCCGGGTGATAATTTTTGATTTTGACCCGGTGAGATGTATTACTTTCTCTGCCAACTCCCGTATGGTAAACTCGTTAGGATTCCCGACATTCACCGGTCCGGTAAATTCATCGCCGGTGTTCATCAGCCGGATCATGCCGTCAATAAGATCTGAATAGTAGCAGAAACTTCGGGACTGTTGTCCATCTCCGTAAAGGGTTATTTCTTCTCCTTTAAGCGCCTGAACTATGAAATTGGAAACCACCCTGCCGTCGTTGGGGTGCATGCGGGGACCGTAAGTGTTGAAAATCCGCATGATTTTAATCCTGACATTGTTTTGCTTGTGATAGTTCACGAAAAGGGTCTCTGCGGCCCTTTTTCCTTCGTCGTAACAGGCACGCTCACCGATGGGATTAACATGTCCCCAGTAACTTTCGGTTTGAGGATGTATCTGCGGATCCCCATAAACTTCGCTGGTTGAGGCCTGCAGGATTTTGGCCTTAATGCGCTTAGCCAGCCCCAGCATATTGATGGCGCCCATCACGGAGGTTTTAACCGTTTTAATGGGGTTGAACTGGTAATGAATGGGTGAAGCGGGACAGGCCAGATTGTATATTTCATCCACTTCAATGTAAAAGGGCATGGTGACATCATGCCTTACCAGTTCGAAATATGGATTATCAAGCAAATGGACAACATTTGACTTCTGTCCTGTGAAATAGTTGTCAAGGCAAACTACTTCATTGCCTTCATTCAGCAACCTTTCGCATAAATGTGACCCCAGGAATCCGGCGCCGCCTGTTACCAGGATTTTCTTTCTCATCTGATGAATTTTATCGCCTGACTAAGAATTATTAAACCGGAATTACGGCTTTTCTGTATTAACTCCGACGCAGAAGTATGAAAAGTCGAGTGACTTCAATTCGGCAGCATCATAGATATTACGACCATCAAAGATTACCGGGTTTTTCATTAATTTCCTGATCACTACCCAGTTCGGGTATCTGAACTCAGTCCATTCTGTCAGCAGGAACAAAGCATCCGAGTCTATTGCTGCTTCATAAGGGTCTTTGCAGTATTCTATCACTTCACCGATCCTTCTTTTAGACTCATGCATAGCCACCGGATCGTATGCTTTTACCCTGCACCCTTGTTTCAGCAGGTGGTCGATTATGACCAGCGAGGGGGCTTCACGCATATCGTCAGTTTGTGGCTTGAATGACAGGCCCCAGATTGCAACGGTTTTACCCCTGACATCGCCTGTGAAAAAGCTCATGAATTTGTTGAATAACAATGACTTCTGATCATCGTTCACGGCTTCCACCGCTTTCAGTATCCGCATGGAGTATCCAACCGTGTCAGCGGTCTTTATCAGTGCTTTTACGTCTTTTGGAAAGCAGGAACCTCCATAGCCAATGCCCGGGTATATAAATTTGTTGCCGATCCTTGTATCACTGCCAATGCCTTTGCGGACCATATTTACATCGGCACCCATGATTTCACAAAGGTTAGCGATGTCATTCATAAAGCTGATCTTGGTTGCAAGCATGGCGTTTGCCGCATATTTTGTCATTTCTGCAGAAGGGACATCCATAAATATAACCGGGTGCCCGTTAAGTGTAAACGGTTTATACAGCCGGGCCATGATTTCCTGCGCTTTTTCCGATTCAACCCCTACAACAATCCGGTCGGGTTTCATAAAATCATTGATGGCGTCGCCTTCCTTGAGAAATTCGGGATTGGAAGCGACATCGAAAAAGATGCCAAGTTCACGCCTGTCAAGCTCTTCCTGAACTGCGGCCCGTACTTTTGCAGCAGTGCCAACGGGTACGGTGCTTTTCGTTACCACCGTGATATGTTGATTCATGTGCTGGCCAATGGTTCTGGCAACATCCAGCACATATTTCAGATCTGCACTGCCATCTTCATCCGGCGGGGTTCCCACAGCGATAAAGATTACGTCAGAATCATTCACACAACTGGGCAGATCGGTTGAGAAATGTAACCTGCCTTTCTCGGTATTCCTGGCAATCATTTCATCCAACCCTGGTTCGTAAATCGGGGAGATGCCTTTTTTCAGATTGTCGATTTTTTTCTGATCAATGTCAACACACACAACATTGATGCCTACTTCAGAGAAGCAGGTTCCGGTAACAAGACCGACATAACCTGTTCCAACTATAGTGATTTTCATAGAGTAAAGAATTTTCCTGCTTGTTTATTTGAAAGTAGCAAATGTACCAAATAGAAGTCAGGCTGCAAAAGCCGTATGCTTAAAAATCACAGATTTGCTTCTTCCAGTGTAATCATGCCGTTCAGGATGGCAAATACAGTGAGTCCAGCAGCAGTTTTAATTCCCAGTTTTCTGATGATGTTCTTTCTGTGTGTCAGCGCGGTATGCAGGCTCAGGTTCAGTTTTTCAGCGATATCCTTGTTGCTTGCGCCGAGAGCCAGCAGCCTTACTACTTCTTTTTCGCGTTTGCTGAGCTCTTTTTCCGGAGTTGACATGTTTTCGTTTTCTTTTCCGGTTTGCAGCATCATCTTAATCTTTGCTGCAAGTTCAACAGGAGTCATGAAAAGTGAAAGATTCTGCTCATTCCCCGGCAGGTGGTTCTCCGAAAAAAGGAAAATCCCCTCAGGTTTACCTGATGTTACCAGCTGATGAAAACCAGCATCGTCGCTGAATTCTTCTCCTGCAATAATCAACTGAATATCATTGTTTTCATAGAGGTCGGTTGCGGTTGTCAGATCGGCAGCAAGGAATATCTTTACGGGCAGATTAAGATCGGTAAGGCATTGTCTCAGACCAAGCCTGATTATATGCGATTGGGAAAGGATCATTAAACCGGTTCGTTTCATAATCTCTGGTTTAACGCCGGTTCAGTTTCAATTCAGTCTCCATCATCCTTACTTTTGGAATCATGATCTTGTCCTCGATTCGGGAATGTTCATTCAGATCTTTCTCCAGCCAGTAAAGTTCCGCTGTAATCCGGTTGACCAGGTCAAAGTCAAAAGGCTGCGGAAGGTATTTTATCATGATGTTTTTGAGGTCATTCAGTTTCTCTTCAACATTGTCATGCTCGGTTTCATAATGCTGAATGGTATAGTCAGGAATCCCCGTTTCGGATTCTTCCGGATGGTTGAAGCGGTTTTCGATACCAAGTACATAGGGGAAGGTGACCTTTTCCTCACGCATGATGTGGTCGTTCAGTTCCCTGCAGTAGGCGGCAAAAAACCTGTTTACAACTTTAAGGCCGGGGTTTTCGGGTTGCTGGCCGGAGCACAACCGGTCGATTAACTCCTGAATATAGGGGATCTGATGGTTCAGGTAATAGTCATGGGTTTTCTGAAGGTATCTGACCAGTTGTTTCAATGAAAATCCGGTGAGATCATGCGCCGGGAAATAGCTTTCATCAAGAAATGAATTGAGGATTACAACCATGAATACCGGGTCAATGTCTTTTTTGTGGCAGATCTCGCCAACGGTGACATCCCCAAATCCGGGTTGAATATCAAATCTTCCGATAACCCTGAGCAGGTTGTGGTTTTGCAGAATGGCATCTGCCAGATTTGTTTCTGTACTGATGGTTCTCATGTCAGTTGATTGGTTCTTGAAAGCACGGCGAATGCTGCAAAGATAAATCAGAAAAGCGCAGCTGGAAACTATGAGGGTATTGCTGAAAATAAAAAACCCGGCGAAAGCCGGGCTGTTTTGTGATCCCGCTGGTATTTGCAACCATACTATAAATCAAATATTTAGGTAATAAAGGGCGTGTAATAGGTAGCGCAAAAAATATTTATAACAGTTCAATTACAGCCAGATTTGATGTTACTGAATTCCCGGCATTTTCATTCTGCCATGTGAAAGTAAGTTCAATATCATTATCTTTCGAAGTGTCAACTGTTATTGCTGTTAATGTCTGAAGTCTTATCATTGCGGAATAGCCTGCTGATCTGATTTCAATGTGAATAAAACCGGCAGGCATGATGGTACCTGTTTCGCCAATTGTTCTGACGGTCGCCATCAAATCAACAATAAGTACTGCATCACTCAAAGAGTTGAACAATGCGCCAGTAATAGAAACTAATGTTGTAGTACCAAACAAAACTTTAAATGTAGCGTTTTGCGTGCTTGCTGGTGTGCTAATGTAGCCTTGTAATCTAATCCGGATCGTATTGCCAACAACAAGGCTGTCAGCTGGGATTGTTCGTGTTCCTGTTCCAGTTGTAAATAATGAATTTTCAACTGATGTATTTGAAATAGTTTTAGAGGCTGTCTGTTTGAATATACATCTTACAATGTCCTGTAAAAACGTATTTTTTGAAACCCAAACCGGTGAAACATTATCACCCTGACCAATCAGAATTTCATTTAGTTTACCTGAATTCTCTGATTTTAGCGGTTCCAAAAATAATTCATATCCGGATAATTTATAAATTCCCCAATTATCAACAGAATCATCTTCATGAATAGGGCTTACTGTTTCACCTGTGCGCTTCCATAGGCTTGATGATGTACTCCCGCTTGAAGATCCCCCGGAACCCTGATCGTTTGACGTGGGGGCGTCAAGTGCTTCGTTTAAAACAATATTTGCCCGGTCAATGTCATAAAATACCGTGCTTAATGATACCTGTTCTAAATCCGGATCGAGTTCATAGCCCAATATCATTAACCGTTCATTTTTATATTGAGGGTATTGCCAAAACTCCAAAAAACCCATGTAAGCGAAATCAAAGGCTCTTATTGCATTTCGCTTCATTGATATGGTTTCCTGCAATCTGAGCTTATTAATATCCATCCAAACGGCACCACTTGAATCATGTTTCCAATCTTCGCTGTTTTTCCATAATTCCGTAAATGAATCATAAACCCTTAACCTGCCTGATGAAAAAGCCCTGGGACCATCTCCGATGGTTGTTACTTCAAGTTCTTCAACTGTTCCGCTGCCAATAACAGAAGAACCGTTTGTTGTGTTCAGTGCTGAATATTTGATTTGTCCGTTGACTTCGCTGGCTGTTTCAAGTAAATGAATCAATGAAACATTATAAAGGCTCACGGTTGCGGAACCTGTATAAGTGTTTGTTGTTGTCCCATCAACAAGACATAGATCATCAAACCATATTCCAAAATTCCCGTTTCCTGATTCTGGTGCCGGTGGAAGATTTGTACTTACAACAAAAATAAGCGTTGTATCTCCCATCGTGAAATAATTGTTTGGTACAAAATAGAAAAATGATTCCGTTGTTGTCCAGGCTAATGTATTTGTGTCGGGCGTGGTTATGCCTGACAGATAATAGCTGCCTACCTTCAGTTTTAACTTAAACCGCATGTAAACCAGCGTAATTAATCCGTTGGGGGCAGAAGCATAAAAATCATCAAGAATAACTTTTATATTGAACCCAACTTGTAATACTTCACCACTACCGCCAAGCAAATTTTCAATAGCTATGTAACTACCTTCAGTATAGTTTGGCGGCAGAATGTTTGACCCGCCTAAACCTTGTTTATAGCTGTATATTAAAGACATTTTCTTACAAGGCGGGTAAAACCTGAAAGTTCCATCTGTCCGTTCAGTATCAAAATATAATCTTAGATCAACGTTATTACTTGATAGTAATTCATAATCTGCGCCGTATGTATAAAAATAGATCCCGTTTAGATCGTTGACATGCTGCATGATAAAACAGTCCCCGGCCATAAATATCCGGTAATGAAACTGGGTGCAAATTTTAAATAGTACATCCCATGCACTATTAGAATTAATAACCCCAAAATCATCATATTCCTGAAAACAGTCATAACCAAGATCAATATGTTCTAAACCGCATTGAGGCTTATCTAAGTTCAATTCTATCCATGTAAAATAACTGATTTTAATAATCGGCAAGTCATGCACCCAAGTTGATTGATAATTGATTTTGCTAATGCAATTGATCACATGCTGTAATATTGTTGCCCTACCTTCATACTTAACGCCATAATTATCATACGTAATGTTTTTAAGTCTTGAAAGGCCGCAAACCGCATTAAGATTTATTTGATAGGTATAATATTCGTCAGGAATTTCCAGCAATGAATTAATCAATTGCCCTTTCCATATCTGAGTATCATTCCTGAGAATCTTAACAATAATCTGATCCTCTCGTAAAGTAACAATGGTTGATATAAATTCCTCAAAAACTGTGTCGATTTCACGCACGTTTACAGAAATATCCGCAACTGAAGGTATTACAGCATCAAGATATTGCCCTACCGGACCCTCATCATACCTTAATTTGAAATAACCATCTATTTCAATAGCATCCCCGGTGAAATCAGTATCATGAAATTCAACGGTATAACATGCATTTGAAATTGCACTTGTGTACTGATTAAAGAAAAATCTCTTAGCCATATGTACCTATTTAAAAAAAATAAGGGGTTATCAGTTAAGCTAACCCCTTACCAACCAAAATCCACCTAAACCCAATTTAAGAGGAAAAATTTAAGAAAGGCAACAGGCGGAAAAACACGCAATGGAAAAGCGTAAAACCGCCTGCGCCTGTCTGCCGGACTATTTTTTAACCTGCTGATTCAACAGGATAATTGGCAATATTTACAGCCTTTGCAAATGCTGCGGGCTGTTCAAGGGCGAAATCACCCCGCCAGGTACATTTTATAATTACCTGATGCTTTTTGAATGTATCACCGCTGGTGGTGCTTACTTCAAGCTGCATACCCTGACGGACTCCCCACAACAGTTTTGAGAAATCACCTGCAAAAGCAATACTTTCATCCGTTCCGGTTCCAAGATTGGCCGGAATGCTGGTGGTGTGCAATCTCTTAATTCCTGAAATCAGATCGGGGGCAATGTAATTCATTCCCAAATCATTACGCATTTTTGCAAGGTTCCCGATATCACGGGGGTTCAGCAGGAATGCAGTTGTGTCATGGTTTGCAAGTGCCAGTTTTGTCCAAAGATCAATTAAAACGGTATAATCAACGCTTGAGGTTCCGAGTAAATCAACTTCCTGAACTCCAACAGTAGCATTTAGACCGGTTGGTTCATTGATCCCTGTACCCATTAATGCAAGCTGATCCAGCTTCACGGCCAGAGCTTTGACAATGGCGTTCTCAATTGCAACTGCTGCATTTGGGGAGTCAGCGGCCAATTCCCTGGACATAGTTACGATCGTTCCGATGGTGCTAGCAGTCAAGGAAACCCCGTCAAATTCCATATCCGGATTGTCGCTGAAAGCCTCATTTTCCAGTTTTATTTCAAACAGGGGATCTGTTAACTGTCGTGCAATAGTCATTGTTGCACTGTCCATAACAATCGTTTTTGCCCCGGCTGATAATACCACAGAACGGGCACGGGCGGCATCAATTACACTTGCA
>JAMLHF010000050.1 GCA_023957275.1 Lentimicrobium sp.
TATCCTGAAAGAAATGTTCTGATCCAACAATAGCTTCATTCCGAAACCTGAAGTTTACGCTCCCTGTCGGAAGCAAACAGTAAGCATGCCCTGATGTCTTCCTTCGTCAACTCAGGGTAATCGGCCAGAATGTCTTCGAATGACATGCCTGATCCCAGCCATCCGAGTACGTCAGACACACTGATACGGGTATCCCTGATGCAGGGTTTGCCAAATCTTTTAGATGCGCTTATGCGGATAATCCGATTGTACTTCTTCATATTCCAAAGGTACTAATAATCTGATTTGTAAAACGAATCAGCGTGAATTACAGTATAAGATTTCCGGTAATTCTTTTTGAAATTGCCTGGGAAACAACATAATACCTCTAATTCAGTGTGCCGGTGATGGTTCCGGATTGTTGTTTGCCGCCTGATCCCTTGAAGGGTTGACTTTCTGCGACAGCTTCTGTCAGAAAAGTTGAGGTCTATTGCCTGGGCTTCAGGTAGCGGTTATACAACAGCAGCCCGATAATGGTGGCGACGCCTATCATACTGAAGATAAACCACAGCAGCCCGGGGCGTCCCATACCGTCGACAAATTTCACATAAAGCGTGGCGCCGAGTATGCCGCCAATGCCGCTGCCGATGACTCCGTAAAGGAAAGAGTAGCCCAGGTAAAGCGCCTTTTTGTCGGGCGGGGCAATCAGTCCGATGTAGGAGATAAATTTCGGGTGGGCGGTCATCTCGCCGATGGAAAATATAATCAGTCCGGCAACAAATACCCAGGCATAGGTACTGATGGCCAGTATGCCCATTCCCAGCGTCCCCAGCGCGATTCCCGTGATCATGGTGGGCAGGGCGGGGGTTTTCTTTACAATGGAAGAGACCAGTAGCTGCAACGCGATGATGGCCCCCGCATTGACCACCGTTACATGCTCGGCTTCAAACTTCCAGGAGGGGTTGCTGACAAACAGCCCCAGAAAACTGTTGATGGCATTGTTTACCGGTGTCATGTCCATGTAATCGGTCAGGTACCAGAGTATGGTATCGAACATCTGGAAATAGAGAATCCAGAAACCGCTGTATATCACGATCATCAGCACAAAGCGATAATCCTTCAGCACCAGCAGAATGCCTTTCAGCACTTCCGCGAGGGGCTTGGTATTGGCCGGGCGGGGCGGCTCTTTGTAAACGAACAGGTTGAGCAGCAGCATGGAGCCCGTACCCACGGCAGCCATAATGAAAATATAATTCCATCCTATCCCTTTCAGGAAAGGTACCAGAATAAGCGGGAAAATAAATGCCCCCAGGTTGATCGACCAGTAAAAGATGCCGAATCCCAGGCCTGAATTGCTTTCGTCGGTTACTCGGGCGATGGTCCCCGAAATCACCGGTTTGAAGAACCCGGCCCCGATGGCCATCAGGATAAGGCTCATAAATACAAGAACGTAGGAGGAGGAGAGGCTGGTAAAAAAGTAACCGGCGCTCATCACCGTAAAGGCCATCATCAGCGTACGGCGGTAACCGAAGCGGTCGGCCAGCGCCCCCGAAAGTATGGGCAGCAGGTACAGCAGCGGCGTAATGGTGCTTTTGATTACCCCCACGCCTTCCTTGCTGAAACCCAGTCCGCCATCGCCCACCGAAGTGACGAGGTAAACCGAAAGTACCGACATCACACCGTAGTAAGAGCCTCTTTCGAAAAACTCCATCACGATGGCTGTCCAGAAATTACGCGGGAAGGACTTGAAACCCGATTTGTTTGCAGGGGTGCTGTTCATGCCTGAAAATTTGAGTGATGCGCAAAAATAGGAATTTGCCGGTAATATTCAACGGTATGCGGAATTCAGGCAGAAGCCGGGGTTTATCAAAGGTCAGGTATTCGCAGGCCACCAAAACACGGAAACACAAAAAATCACTGGTATCTTTATACAGCCGGGAAGCTGGGGTCCTCCTGTCCGGTCATTTAAATTTTAAATCAGAAATTTCCGGAAAGAGTTTAAAAAGTCCGGGAAACCTGGCATTCTGCTTTTGGACCAGCAGGGTGCCTCAGATTGGCAATACGGAAACCTGCGGCTTTTTTTATTTTGATTTTTGGGATTCAACCACCAGCTGCACCGTAAGCCGGCTTTTCTGCTCCAGCAGCACCGGGCGCTTGTTCACGATTTTATCGGTGATCTTTTTGTTGTAGTAACGTATGGTAATCAGTTCAAGTCCGCGGTTGTACTTCACCCGAAAATCGCCGCTGAGGGCCTTGAAGAGCCGGTTCAGCTTGTCGGGATGGTCGTCGATACAGATGGAAAAACTGATGGCTGAATTCTGCATCAGGTTGATGCGGATGCCCATGTGCGAAAGCAGTCCGAAAATGGTGTGCAGCCCGTCTTCAGCGATAAATGAAAAGTCGTTGGGTGAGACGGAGACCAGCACCTGTTCTTTTTTAACGATATAGCAGGGAGTATTCAGCGGCTGATCTTCGAAACTGTGGATCAGGGTTCCTTTTTCCTCCGGTTTTTCAAAGGACTTCACGTATAGCGGAATATTCTTGTTCTGCAGCGGCTGTATGGTTTTCGGATGTATGACCGAAGCCCCGAAATACGCCAGCTCGATGGCGTCGCGGTAGGAGATGCGGTCGAGCAGCACGGTGTCGTCGAAGTGGCGGGGGTCGGCATTCAGTACACCGGGCACATCCTTCCAGATAATCATTTCACCGGCATCGAGGGCGTAGGCAAAGATGGCCGCGCTGAAGTCGGAACCTTCCCTGCCGAGGGTTACCGGGTGGCCGTTGGCACTGCTGCCGATGAATCCCTGGGTGATGGTAACCTGGGCAAACTGCTCAGGGTTGGATTCATCGAAGGCTGCACGGATTTTCCCGGAAGTTTCTTCCCAGCTCACCCGGGCATTGCGGTAGGCCTCGTTGGTAATCAGCACCTTGCGGGCGTCGAGTTCCTGGTTGGTCAATCCGCTGAGATTGAGATAGTCGCTTACGATGGCGGTCGACATCAGCTCTCCGTTTGAAACCACCAGGTCGTAGGCGGCATCGTAAAGGGCCGGAGGAGCCGACTGCAGCAGTTGCCTGATTTCACGGATAATCAGCTTAAGCTGCTTGGAACCTGCACCGTTGAGCTCTTTTGAAATATCCATATGAAATGTTTCAATTTCATTAAGCAGGGTAATGGCTGCCATATCCTGTTTTATCCAGGCATCCGCCACCGCTTCAAGGGCGTTGGTCGTTTTACCCATTGCTGACAGGACAACACACAGCCTTTCTCCGTTGTAATGAGAAAGAATCTCCCTGACATTTTTGACTGAAGCAGCATCTTTTACGGATGCACCGCCAAATTTGAATACTTTCATACACCAAGGTTTGATGACGCAAAAGTACTTAATTTGTGAGGATGAATGAAAAACATATGATGAACGAAGGTTTGCAGGCAGCGAAATTAGTCATGTTTAATCAGCGATTCTTCTTAACTTTCGCCCGGATATGAACCGGCCTGACGATTTACAGACGGATTCCCGGAATTTTTTGGTTTAAGTCACAAACACATCATAAAATGAAGACCCTTATTCAGTTTATTTCCGAAAAGCAGGCTGATTTCCCCTTCGCTACCGGTGAATTTACCCGTTTACTCAACGACATCGGCATAGCCGCCAAGCTGGTGAACCGGGAAGTCAACAAGGCCGGACTGGCCGATATCAACGGATATTTCGGGCAGCAGAATGTACAGGGCGAGGATCAGAAGAAACTGGATGTGTTTGCCAATGATTGCTTTCTTACGGCCATGAGGCACGGAGGAATGGTTTGTGCCGTAGCCTCCGAGGAGAATGATGAGTTGTATACTTACGACAATGCCTTTTCGCAGAAAGGGAAGTACGTTGTGGCCATGGATCCGCTTGATGGTTCGTCCAACATCGAGGTAAATGTGCCCATAGGTACCATCTTTTCCATTTACCGGCGCAAAAGCGAATCGGGGCCCGGAACCGTTGAGGATCTTCTGCAACCCGGCAACCGGCAGATTGCGGCCGGATATATTATTTACGGCTCATCCACCATGTTGGTTTATACCACCGGGCATGGCGTGAATGGCTTTACGCTGGACCCGTCGGTAGGCCTTTTCCTGCTTTCGCATCCCGAAATGACCATCCCTGAAGGAGGGAATATATATTCCATCAACGAGGCAAATTACATTTATTTTCATGAGGGGGTCAAGCAATACATCAAATTCTGCCAGCAGGATGACCCGGCTACACTCCGGCCTTATACCACACGTTACATCGGTTCACTGGTCTCCGATTTTCACCGGAACCTGATCCGGGGCGGCATATACATTTACCCCGGTACTTTGAAGAATCCCAACGGAAAACTGAGGCTGCTCTATGAATGCAATCCCATTGCATTTCTGGCTGAGCAGGCGGGAGGCAAAGCCTCAACCGGGTATGAACGCATCCTCGATATACAGCCCGAAAGTCTGCATCAGCGCGTGCCATTTTTTGTCGGAACGCGCCATATGGTAGAAAAAGCGGAAGAATTCATGCGGAAAAATGCCTGAACCCGGGCAGCCGTTGTTAGTCTTTAACAACGAGCTTGAATCCGATTCCGTGAACATTGATCAGTTCAACGTTGTCGTCGCCCTTCAGGTATTTGCGTAATTTGGCAATATAAACATCCATGCTTCTGGCGTTGAAATAGCTGTCGTCCTGCCATATCTTGTTCAGCGCATAACTCCGGTCAAGCACTTCATTGATGTTTTCGCACAAAAGCCTGAGCAGTTCATTTTCCTTCGAGGTAAGCCGGTGTTCCTGCCCGTCGCGGGTAAGTATCTGCCTGTTGTAGTCAAGGGTAAAGGAGCCGATGCCGAAGATTTTGCCCCCCTGGGTGCTGTAACCGGCACGCCTGAGAATGGCTTCGATGCGCAGCAGCAGTTCTTCCATGCTGAAGGGCTTGGTGAGGTAATCGTCAGCCCCGGCCTGAAACCCTTTCAGTTTATCTTCTTCGAGGGATTTTGCCGTAAGGAAAAGGATCGGGATATTACGGTCAACCTGCCTGATTTCACGGGCAAGGGTAAAACCATCCTTTACCGGCATCATCACATCTACAATACAGAAATCAAACTGCTCTTTCGAAAAAAGCTCAAAGGCCTCCTGTCCGTTTACTACCAGTCGGGTGGAATAACCTTTGGCATCCAGGTATGATTTGAGGATATTGCCCAGGTTACGGTCATCCTCAGCCAGCAAAATCCTTGTTTTTTCCTTTTCCATAGCTTTACACTTTAATAACAGATTTCAGGGGATCTTATCCCTTTATTTTTCACCCGAAGGCAGCCATACCCGGAAGGTTGAGCCTTTTCCGGGTTCACTTTCAACACTCACTTCGCCTTCATGTTTTTCGACAATAAATTTAACATAACTCAGCCCGAGACCAAAACCTTTTACGTTATGCACATCGCCGGTTGGCACACGGTAGAGTTTATCGAATATTTTTTTCTGATTTGCTTTACTGATGCCTGTGCCATTGTCGGTAATGCTGATCAGCAAACCGTTGTTCCTGTTTTCGGTTGCGATGGTAATCAGCGGTTTTTTAGGGGTATATTTATTGGCATTGTCAAGCAGGTTGTTGATCATATTGGTCACATGCACCCTGTCGGCCAGTATTACCGGGTTTTGTGCATTCAGCAAGGGGGTAATGCTTCCGTCGCGGATCTGCACCTGTATGGCGATCTTGCGGACAATGTCGGAGATCACTTCGTGGAGGTCCGTTCTTTCTTTGCGGAGATTGAGCTGTCCTTTTTCAAGGATGGCTGTCTGCAGGATTTTTTCAGCCAGCACGCCCAGCCGTTTGTTTTCCTGACTGATGATGTCGATGTAGGAGTGCAGCAGGTCTTCTGTTTTCGGGACATCGGGGTCGTTCAGCACCTCACAGGCCAGCGATACTGTTGAAATGGGGGTTTTGAACTCATGGGTCATGTTATTGATAAAATCATTCTTCATTTCCGAGAGTTTCTTCTGCCGGAAAATGGCAATGATCACGACGGCAAAAGCGATCACGATCAGCAGCATCAATCCGCCGGAGATCATCAGCATACCGCTCATCTGCAGCACCAGGTAACGGGTTTGTTTGGGGAAGTGGATCAGCAGATAGTCTCCGGTAGGGTATCCGTTTCCTGCAAACATCGGGAAGAATAACCCTTCATCCATCAAAGTCTTCCGGAATGATGCGTTTTTCTCAAGTACCATGATATTTCTGCCTTCGCTGAAAACCCCGAACTCGTATTCTGCATTGATCCCTTTTGCTTTAAGCGCCATGTTGATAAGGGTGTCGAGCTGACCCTTGGTAACCCTGCTTTCGATGTTAGGGGTAAAAGGAGAGTTGAACATCTCATCAAACACCTGGTTAAGCAGGAAAGCTTTCTTCCGGTTCAGTTGCCTGGCCCTTTCGCTCAGATCGGAACGGACAATGGGCATGGAATCGGATCCCGGGAAATTTATGCGCGCTGAGTCAGATTTCTTAACCAGTTTCCATTGATTATCCTCAAAAACTTCTCCCCATTCCTGTTGGCGCTGGTAGTTAAACGAGCCGCCGGCCTGTTCATCGTCAGGCATCCTGCCCGTTTCCTGAAAAATAAGATAATCGAGTGAATCAATTGCCCTGAGCAGGTTATTGTATTCTTTGTTTTTCTTCATCTGCCGGCTCATTTCAGCTTTCTCCAGCCGGCTCATCACATCTCCCATGGCTTCGGCCACGCTGCGCTGAAACCCGGCTTCGCGCAGCTTCACCGCACTGCGTATCCAGTAGGTCTGTATACCCGTCAGTATGATAAGTGCTACCCCTACCAGTGCCGTAATCAGTATGATGTGACGTTTATTCATATGGCAAAGGTAAGCGGGCTGAGGGCATAAACCTCAGTGCATTAACAACTTTTAACGTTTGTTGCATTTCGTTAACATTCCGCCCGGAGCTGATATTGTAATTTTGCTTTGTGAAAAATACAACAGTAGTGTTCTGACCCTATTGTGTTTTGTTTTGGTGTGTTTTGTGTGTGTAAATGCTACCAAGTGTGTTGTGTTAAAAAGTGCAGTCTCCCCACAGGTCTGCACTTTTTTAATTTAGTCTGACGTATCTTTGCCAAAACTTTTTCCAAACCTTTTTGAAATATGGTTGATCTGAAGATAAATACCGATAAACTCGAAGGCTTTGTCAGCAAAGCGGCAATCTATTCTTATCAACAACAGCTGGTGTTGCATCAGGAAACACTGTTAAACAAAACCGGGAAAGGCAATGATTTTCTCGGATGGATTACCCTTCCTGACGAAACAGATGAAGCAATGCTTGGCTCCATTATGCAGGATGCCCGTGAAATAGCTGCGATGGCCGACATTTATGTAGTGGTTGGCATCGGCGGATCCTACCTCGGTGCCCGCGCGGTGATCGAAGCGCTTCACCACAACTTTGCCGGACTGCTGACAAAGCAGGAACGGAAAGCGCCTCTGATCGTCTATGCCGGCAACAATATTTCGGAAGACTACCTGGCTGATCTGATGGATGTGCTTGACAGGTATGACTATGCCATGACCGTGATCTCAAAATCGGGTACCACCACCGAACCTGCCATTGCATTCAGGGTTTTGCGCAGGCATCTGGAGCAGAAGTATGGTAAAGATGAGGCATGCCGGAGGATAATTGCAATTACTGATAAATCAAGGGGCGCTTTAAAAAACCTGGCCGACGCCGAAGGGTATAAAACGTATGTTGTCCCGGATGATGTCGGAGGAAGGTATTCGGTGCTTACACCTGTGGGCCTGCTTCCCATTGCCGTAGCCGGTTTCGATATCCGCCGTTTTGTGGAAGGCGCCCGTGCAATGAAGCAACTGGTAACCACCGCCAAAACCATGGACGAAAATCCGGCTTTTCTCTATGCAGCGGCGCGCAACGCGATGTATGCCTCCGGAAAGCCGGTGGAAATTATGGTAAACTATCAGCCGTCGCTGATTTATATTACGGAATGGTGGAAACAGCTTTACGGCGAAAGCGAAGGCAAGCAAAACCGGGGCATTTTCCCGGCGGGCGTTAGTTTTACCACCGATCTTCACTCCATGGGTCAGTATGTTCAGGAAGGTCTCCGGATTATTTTCGAAACGGTACTCAGCATCGAAAAGCCCAAACGCGATTTAACAGTTCCGGCTGAAACCGACGACGCCGACGGGCTAAACTTTGTGGCCGGAAAGCGTCTGCATGAGGTCAACCGCCAGGCGGAACTCGGCACCCTGCTGGCTCACGTCGACGGTCAGGTTCCCAACATCGTCATCAGCCTGCCGCAGATCAATGAGCATACCCTGGGTCAATTGTTGTATTTCTATGAATTCGCCTGCGCCCTTTCGGGATATCTGCTGGATGTAAATCCTTTTGATCAGCCCGGCGTTGAAGCCTACAAGAAAAATATGTTCGCCCTGCTGGGTAAACCCGGATTCGAAAAGCAGACCGAAGAACTCCGAAAGCGTCTGCAATGACCGGACTCCCGGTTGATCAGCCTGCTTGAATTTTAACATGGCGAAAAGGGATTTCCCGTTTTTGCCATGTTCTTTTTTTTGATCCCTTCAGCTGCAGCGTTTTTTATTGCCAATGGCTGATGAATACCGGAGAATACTTTCCGGTTTTACTACGAATATCAGTAAAACCGGTGCGCTTGATAAAAAAAACCGGGCGCTTGATAATTTGTCCGCTTCTGAACATTTTTCTGATGCATATTTGCAGGCACTGGATGATGTTTGTTGCTATTCTATGCAGGACTACCTCAAAGAAATATTGAACAGGGTAAGTTTTGATAAGGAACTTTTCCTGAAAGAACTTAAAAAACACAGGCGATGGCTCACCCCGGAAGAATGTGAAATGCTTGACGCCTGGGTATTAGAAAACCATAGTGAAATTATAGGTGACAGGACGAACCATCCGGTTGCCGGTTAAACAAAGATCCAGTTTTATGATGTCATGGTTATGCTTTTAGACCCATCCAAACTACTTAGTTTATTACCATGAAGGCTGCCCGGATTATCAGGCAGCCTTCATGGTTTTCAGGGGTCGGTTATTCCGGCAGGTTCTGGCCTGATTGCCGGGCCATAATGACATGATTTCTTTTTGCAGGCTAAGTGTATAGTAATCAATAAGTATGTTCACCTGAATTTTATTATTAGCCGTGTTTATAGCAAAAACGACGGGTTTTCTTTATCTTTGTGGCGCAGGCAGACTTTTTTTTCATGCCGTTCTATAACAATCCCGGTGATTTCAAGCTGTTTAAACTTAAATTTCTTCAGATGAAAAAGTTATTTCTGTTCGTAATTTCATTTTTTACATTAACTGCTGTCCTGATTGCCCAAAAACCATCAGAGAGTCTTTTTTCTGATAAGTTTGCAACCGGCATTGACGTTTTCAACGATTTTGTCATGGATGCCCCTGACGGGATCAAGTTCCGTACAATTAATCCGGGCGTCAGTATCTACGGCATGCATACTTTTCCCGTGAAGGAGTCAAATTTTGCTTTTGCCATTGGTCTCGGGCTTGGTATGCATAACCTGTTCAGTGATGCCACCCTTCAGGATACATCCGGTGTTTCATTCTTCCAGGCTATACCTGAAAACCAGGATTATAAAAAAAGCAAGTTGAGCCTTACCTATCTGGACGTGCCGGCTGAACTCCGGTTTAAAACGGAAGGCGGATTTAAAGTTGCTGTGGGGATCAAGGTTGGCATGCTCATCAACGCCCATACCAAATACAAAGGTGACGATCCGGCGGATGGCAGCAAAACGAAGATAAAGGTAAGTCAGCTTCCCAACCTGCAGACATGGCGTTTTGGCCCGAGTTTTCAGATTGGTTACAAATGGATAAATCTTACTGCTTTCTATTCCCTTTCGAAAATATTTGAAGAAAATACAGGACCTGAGATTTATCCGGTATCTGTCGGAATTTCCATGCGACCTTTCTGATTCAGAGCAGGATAAAGATTCCTGACATGATCAATGCACCCGCAACATAGCCTGTATAAACCTGGGCTTCGTTGTGGGTGTCGAGTTTCAGGCGGGCAAACCCGGTAATTCCACCCAATATGATCAGAAGAATGATCAGCAGCGGTGCGTTCAGGTGATGGGTGAACATCAGCCCGGCAAATCCACCCGCCAGTCCTCCGATGCCCATCATGTGAATACTGATCTTCCAGAAAAAATTAATGATTGCGGCAATAACTACCAATATCGATCCCCCCAGCAGAAAAAGCAGGAAAACCGACGGCAGTCCCATGTTGCTCAGCATGAAATAGGTTGCGAAAAACGAAATTGCGGCAATCACAAACGGGAAAGTCCTTTCTTTTCTTTCGGGAATCTGCAGGCTGCTGATAATTCCTTTCTGAAGCATCAGCCAGATAATCACTGTGGGCAGAATAAATGTATTGCCAAAAATCAACCCGGTAAGTGCCCATTTCAGTTTATCAGGAAGAACCAGCACGTAGTAGGTGTTCTGATTAAAGAGCAGCAGCAAAGCATAAGTTGGCATCAGCAGGGGATGCAGGATATAGGAAATCAGCCTCGCGATTTTTGATTCCATGGTGAAAGGGGATTACCGGGGCAAAAATAGTGATTCCTCTCAAGGGTTGGACAAACAATTACCAGGGCAGCAAAAGGTAAGGATCATCTTCCGGATCCGGTTTCTGCTGCATAATGGTATCCTGATCGTAAATTTCGAAGCCGGCCTTTTGATAAAGTCCGAGGGCTGACGGGTGGTCGAGGTTGCAGGTGTGCAGCCACAGGCGATTTATCGGTCTTTCCCATGCCTTGCCTATACACCATTGAAGAAAAGGCATGCCTAGACCTTTGCCTGTAAACTCGCAGGTAAGTCCGAAGTAAACCAGTTCTGTTTCCTTTTCTGACGAGAGGTCAAATTCTGCAAAGCCTGCCGGAACTCCATCATAATACAATACCCAGATGTTGTTTGCCGGATTATCGAGCATTTGCTGAAGCTCATCGGCCGGGCACATCAGGCGGTTGTACCATTGGTAAGGACGACCCACCGAAGTATATAAATAGAGATAAAATGAACGTACCGGTTTAACAGCCTGCATTACTTTGCAACTTTTCGGAAGGGCTTTGTCCGGCAAAGCTAATGATGGCGAGTTCATCTGGAGCCACCAGGTAGTGGCAGCTATTTCATTCATGGGTTTTGTTTTTCAGGATGACTTTCATGGCTTCGCGCCTGCTGAGGGGCGACAGGGCAGTGGCTTCCACAAAACGGATTACGCTTCCGGGCCTGGTTTTCGAGTATTCACGCAAAGCCCAGCCGATGGCCTTACGGATAAAGAATTCACGGGATCCGGTCAACTGCCGGATTGCTTTGAAAAGAAGCTGCTCATCGGTTTTGTCGCGATACTTCAGCTGGAAAAGCAGCACGGTGCGCTGCAGCCAGAGGTTGCCTGAATTCAGCCATGATTCCGTGAACTCCGCAGTCCTCTCAGGATATAGCGACATCCAGGGGCCCACCAGGTTGCTGGCAATGTAATCCACCGTATCCCACCACGAGCGGTTGACGATCATTTCCTCGAACAGATGGATACGCTCCGGATTTTTCAGACATTGTTTAGAGGAAATGATTTCCATGATGGCATATTGCAGCTCCCTTTCTTCCATTTCCCAGATCATCCTGACTGTTTCATTGAATCGTATTGGAGCCGGCAGGCCGTATTGTTGTTTAAAATCCCTGGTCAGCAGTTTTCGCTCAGGCGAAGGAATCCCGAAGAAACGAAACTGATTGAGCATATATTTTTCCATTGCCGGGGCATGCAACGGATTGGCCTTCTCCTGAAAAAGTGCCCTGAGGTTATATGCATAGGTAGTGGCATCCATATTCAGTCGTTTTTCATGATTGATCTGTCTATCGCATCCTGCTTACTGTTTTCTCCGGACAGGCGGGCTACCTGGCTATTATCAGTCTTGCGACGTATTTCTTCCCCTGTGCAGAAACAAAATTTACCAGATAACTGCCATTGCTGAATCCTGAAGTGTTCATCCGTATTGATTTATCTCCGGTGGAAACTTCCCTGAAATATATTACCCTTCCGGTGGAATCGTGTATGGTGAGCCTTCCCGCTTCCGGTTTTGCCAGAATTATTTCAGTCATATATGTTGCCGGGTTGGGTGCAATTTTCAAAAAGGAAGTATTACCCGGCTCTTGTGATCCGGCATTTACAAAGAGTTCATCCCAAACGGCCAGGGTGTACTCCCCGGGGAGGAGGTTTGGCACATAGATTATGCCCAGTTGCCAGGGCCCCTGCCGGTTGAACGGAACGGATTGCCATTCCTGGCCGGCGCCCGGCCGGAAAAGAATTACCAGGGAATCGGCCGATGAAGTAATAAGATTATTGTCCAGTGCGTTGCCCCGGTTGTAGGTGAAGCGTCCTGTTGCCTGAAATCCTTCCGGGAATATGCCTTCTACACTCCAGTAGCGGTAATCGCTCAGGGTCAGCCCGGGTCGGGGCTCCAGCAAGCCGTCGGGGGCTACCCAGTGGTGGGTAACCCTGACAAAGGCAGAATCGCCCGGATTGATGACATCCATTTTGAAATAGGTGTCAGGGAAGTCGAAAAGGCCCGTGGCCCGGATGGTCTGGTAGTTATCGGTGGTGGCATCGCCGTTTCTTTCGTAAAGGTCGGCCATTACGAGAGCCGGTTCAAACGGAAGCTGAAATACGGAAGATCCCTGCCATCCCGAAAAGGTGATGGTGCGCGTTTCCACGATGCGGTCATTGCTCATAAATGCAAGCTCGCTGCGGCAGTTATCGGCCGGCAGTTCAGCGCCCTTAAGTTTCTGCCTTACAAAAACCTCCACATCAAAATGGCCGCCTGCCGGTGTTACATGAAATGAATCCACGGAAACGTGGTTGTATCCCGGGCCGAAAACATGAAAATCGAAAAACCCGGTCAGATCGGTGCCGGTATACTGGCTGAGGAAATCGCGCAGGTCGTATGAGCTGGCCGGCTGATAGGCATATTCATCCAGATAAGCCCTGACTCCGTTAAAGAAAAGGCTGTCGCCCAGGTAGCCCCTCAGGGCGTGGGTAACCATACCGCCCTTGTCGTAAACATGGGTTCCGTAAGTCAGGTTGGAAGGCATGGGGGAGAGGGGCAGGTAACCCCCTTCGCTGATGTGGGCATAGCGTAGCACTTCGCGGGCGAGGCTGCGCATGTTGTCGCGTGCTGTGGATTCACCGTAAAGGTGTTCCCGGTAAAGTGTTTCGCACCAGCGCGCCCAGCCTTCGTTCAGCCACATATCGGCATCCGAAGCACAGGTAACCTTATTGCCAAACCACATGTGCGACAACTCGTGGGCATAAAGCCATTCGTCGGAAAGGCCGCCGTTGATGCTGCCATTCGGATAGGCAATGTTTTCGGCATGCTCCATGGCTCCCAGGGCTGTTCCGGTGAAACCGATCCGTTGAAAGGGATAAGGCCCGAAGCAGGTTTCATAAATATGAGCAATCTCTTTCAGGTTCTGAAAACTTCCGTTAACCCGGGCAGTATCCTGAGGCCGGACAAACCAGGTGATGGGCACATTCTGTTCCGTTCCCGGGAATGTATCCGTAAGCATCACATAAGGCCCCACCGCCACAGAAGCCAGGTAGGTGGGCAGGCTGCGGTCCGATTTCCAATAGAACTCCTTGGTGCCGTCGCACATGGTAGATACCGACCGGAGGAGCCCCCCGCAAACGGCAAGCTTGTCGTTCTCCACCCTGATCCGGTATTCGTAAAAGGCCCGGTCGGTAAAGTTGTCATTACAGGGGAACCAGGCTTTCCCAAGGTTATGTGGAATGGATTCAAAACCAACACCAAGATTAAACGCGTATGAACCGGAAAAATGAAAGCCCCCCCATGATTCATGGAATGGAACTCCCTGATAATAAATCCTTACCATGTTGGTATCGCCGGCTGATAAGGGCTGATTAAGCTGTATGCGCAGGTTGTCAGCAATATGGGAAAAGTTCAGAAGCTCATCATTTTCCGACTTTACCGAGTCAACCTGCAACTGCTTTAAAGTCAGCGGCAGATGGCTGATGCTGCTCAGCGGGGTGGTAAAACTGACTTCAGTCATTCCCTGAATTTGCTGTGATAAAAGGTTGACAACGGTTAAATTGATCGCATAACTGACCACATCCGCCGTGTCATTCATTGCGGTTGGACCCATCTTTTGTGCTTTAGCGTGTAACCCTATGCACAGGTAAAGCGTCAAAGCAGCCAGAAGAAAGAATTGCAGGGATTTCCTCATCATATTTGTAAAGTTTGTGTCGGCCGGATGAAAATGAAAACCGCCGGTTTGCAAATTTTTGTAAATTTAACTCAATGTAAACAACCTATCGCATAAATTTGACCAAAGTTTACATTATGATGTTTGTTCACCATAATTACCCGGTAATTGTGTTCATTATTGAACCTGATACTGAGCGAAACCGAACAGCAATTGAAAAGAATGAATTTTCAAGTTACTATAAATCAGGGTGATATTTTCATGGCACGATCTTTAATTATTGTGTGGTGAAATTATTGCCAGGCTTTTTTATTAAACTCCGCATATTACGGATAGCTAATTGTTTCAAAATGATAAGAAAAACCATTTTATTTCTCCTGATTACCGGAATGATTTCCGGTGGGGTGACCGCACAGCAGGTATGGACCCTGGAGCAATGCATTGATCATGCCCTGACCAACAACCTGCAGGTGAAGCAGTCGATGTTGCTGGTCGAAAGTGCCAAAGCAGATGTTTTGCAATCTAAACTCGACCTGTTGCCGGGGATTACCGGAAATGCCTCGCATGCCTACAACTATGGTCAGACCATTGACCGCTATACCAATCAGTTTGCGACGAGCCGGGTGCAGTCGAACAACTTTTATCTTCAGAGCGGAGTGACCCTGTTCAACGGTTTCCAGAAAATGAACCTGATCAGGCAGAATCAGCTGAACCTGCTGGCCAGTGAGAAAGATGCAGAGAAGTTTATGAACGACATCTCCATCAATATTGCCACATTTTACCTTCAGGTATTGTTTTACAAGGAACTGGTGCAGATCCGTTCAAACCAGCTGGATATAACCCGTCAGCAGGTGGCACGCATGCAGAAACTGGTAGATGCAGGTACAATGGCTGCAGGGGATTTGTTTGTCGTAGAGGCACAGCTTGCAGGGGAAGAGTCAAGCCTGGTGAGTGCCGAAAACAGCCTGGAAGTTTCCCTGCTTACACTCGCACAATTGCTCGACCTGCCTTCGACCGATGGCTTTGATATTGAAATCCCCGTTCTTTCAATTGAAGGGGATCCTGGACTCACCGGAAGCCCTGATCAGATTTATAGTCATGCAGTTGCCGGTATGCCTGAAATCAAGGCAGCAGAATACCGTTTGCAAAGTTCTGAAAAGCAGCTGTCGCGTGCACGCGGAACTTTCTATCCTTCTCTGGCACTCAGCGGAAGCTGGGGAACAGGTTATTCGGGAGCCAGACAGGAAGTGGATCAGGTAATCCCGGCAGATCCTGCACTGATTGGGTTTGCCCGTAATACCGGAGGTGAAGACCTGGACGTTTACGCGTTTAATTCGGATTTTACCTACAAAACCACATCCTGGGGCGACCAGATCAGGGACAACAACAACCAGACAATTGGCTTGTACCTGACACTGCCCATTTTTAACGGCTGGCAAACCCGTACTATGGTGAGCAAGTCAAAGATTGCCCTTGAAAATTCGCGCCTCGATCTGGAGCTGCAGCGGATGGCCTTAAGAAAAACCATACAACAGGCATGGGCAGATGCCAGAGCCTCATTGAAAAACTATCATGCATCCGAAAAGAAACTGCATGCCACTCAGGAGTCCTTCCGTTATGCTGAACAGAAGTTCAGCGTAGGGGTGATGAATTCGGTGGATTACAACAATGCCAAGAAAGATATGGCCAATGCCGAATCGGAGGTGCTGCAAAGTAAGTTTGACTTTATTTTCAAAACTACGGTGCTTGATTTCTACATGGGCAAACCACTGACATTGAGAAAGTAAAGAATGTCCATGTTTTTAATATTTTCCGTCCGGAGGATTCCGGGCGGTTTTTGTTTTGAAGATCAGATGATTCAAAGTTTCCTTTCCACAATTTCAGCGATGATTGTATCAAATAAAAGGAAAGCGGTATCATCAGTATGTTAAACCGGCCAATATCAGGTAAGTAACAGAAAGGAACCTCCATATTCCGGGCTGTCTGAAACGCCGGTTTTTCCCGTGTTGCAGACAGGGCTTCTTCAATTCTGTATCAAATATTTGTTGAATTTCAATTATGAATGGTAAAGTGATTAATTTTATGCAATCAAAATCAGCCGGATGATGAATAAGAAAAGAATGATCAGGATTGGAATTGTATTAGCAGCAATTATTATTGTGTTTTTGGCTTTAGCCCGGAAACAGGGCTGGCTGGGTGAAAAGAACCTGATTGAGGTAACGGCTGAAAAGGCCGCCTTGCGATCAATTACCGAGACTGTTTCGGCCAATGGCAAAATTCAGCCGGAAGTGGAGGTGAAGATCTCACCCGATGTAAGCGGCGAGGTGGTAGAGTTGTTTGTAAAAGAAGGGGATGAAGTTGAAGCTGGCACGCTGCTGGCGCGCATAGATCCAAAGATTTACGCATCCAACTATGACCGTATGCTTGCCGGGCTGAACACCCAGAAGGCCAACCTGGCCAATACCCGGGCCCGGGTGGCGCAGGTGCAGGCACAGTTTATCAATGCCAGGGCCAGTTTCGAACGCAGCGACCGCTTGTTTAAGGAGAATGCGATCTCCGCTTCAGAATTCGATGCGGCCAAGTCGGCTTTCGAAGTTGCCAAAGCCGAAGTTACCGCTGCAGAAGAGAGCGTAAAAGCAGCCGAGTATTCGGTGAAGAGCGCCGAGGCTTCGGTAAAGGAAGCGGGCGAGAACCTCTATAAAACATCCATTTATGCGCCGGTATCCGGTACCGTTTCTAAACTGAATGTTGAAAAAGGGGAGCGCGTTGCCGGAGCTTCGCAGTTCTCTTCCGGGACGGAGATCCTCAGAATTGCCAACCTGGCGGTAATGGAAGTGATTGTTAGTGTGAATGAGAATGATATTGTCCGCGTTGCCATTAATGATACGGCCCTTGTCGAGGTAGATTCCTACCTGAACCGTAAGTTCAAAGGCATCATCACCCAGATAGCCACATCGGCCAATGTCACCGGACTTAGCGCAGACCAGGTAACCAACTTTGATGTAAAAATCCGGATGCTCCCTGAATCTTACAGCGACCTGAAAGTAAAGGGACAACCCACGGCTTCTCCCTTCAGGCCCGGCATGTCGGCAACGGTCGATATCCAGACGGAATCGGCTTTCAACGTGCTTACCGTGCCGATTCAGGCCGTCACCACCCGACAGGACACGGTAAAAAAAGAAACCAAAGGCCCGCCGGAGCGGAATACGGAAGAAGTTGTCAGTAACAAGTCTGCTGAACCCGCGCAGGAGTATGTCTTTGTTATAAAGGAAGGCGCGGCTGAACTGCAAAAGGTGAAAACCGGCATTCAGGATAATTCTTTTATCCGTATTGTTGAAGGGCTTACTGAAGCAGATGAAGTCATTACCGGTCCTTACCGCGCAGTTTCGAGAACGCTGAAAGACGGAGATAGAGTGAAGGTGGTTGACAAATCCGCGCTGTTTGAGAAGAAGAAATAATCGTTTAGACCCCTATGGCATTTATCTTAAGCATTGAAACTGCGACCCCCGTCTGCAGCCTGGCATTGTCTGACGGCCCGGATGTACTGGGCATCAGGGAAACCACGGAAAAGAACTCACATTCACAGGTGGTTACGGTTTTTATCAATGAATTGCTGAAAGAGTCCGGACTAAAACCTGGTGATCTGGATGCCGTTGCCGTCAGCAGGGGACCTGGATCATACACCGGCCTCCGCATCGGGGTTTCAACGGCCAAAGGTTTGTGCTATGCCCTGGATAAACCATTGATTGCAGTGGATACACTGGAAGCGATGGCGTATGGCATGGCCCGCATGGCTGATGAAAACACTTCATTGCCTTTGTTATATGCACCGATGATTGACGCCAGACGGATGGAAGTGTATACGGCCCTTTTCGATGCACAAGGGAAAAAAGTCAGGGAGATACAGGCCGAAATCATTGAAGCCGGAAGTTTTGCCGCTTTCCGCGAACAGCATGTCATCTGCCTTGCCGGTGATGGCGCCGGAAAGTGCCGGCAGGTGCTGCTGCACCCGAATGTGCATTACCTTGAGCAATTCAGTGTTTCGGCGCGGTACGTGGCTCCGCTGGCATATGAGAAGTTCAGGAAGGGTTTGTTTGAAGATACCGCCTATTTTGAACCCTACTACCTGAAAGATTTTGTGGCCGGTGTGCCTAAGGTGAAAGGATTGAGGGAGGAGTAGATATTACAATGATGATTCTATCGACGTAGTCACAGACTATGCCGGGCTGTGATAGCACACCCGACAGACCTTGATCTGCTCTCAGATGCAAGGAAGAAGACGGAACAACTCATAGACAAGTTGTATGATCCACAACTTCATATAAAAAAGCCAAGGACCTATCGACAGGTAGCCCGAAAAAGATACTTGCAAACTGCACAGAAGATAAACAAGTCAAAAAAGGTTATTCGCAAAGCTGTTGGTAGTCAGCTGAGGTTTCTTGCACGCAATTTACGTTCGGTAAACACTATGCTGGACAGCTACGGTCAAATTCCGCTTGAGCCCAAAGATCACAAGTATTTGTTGGTAATCAATACGCTTTTCGAACAGTAGAAGCAGATGTACGACAACCACAGCCACAGTATTGAAAACAGGATTGTAAGCATTCACCAGCCCCACGTAAGACCAATTGTAAGGGGCAAGAGCCATGCAAAAGTTGAGTTTGGGGCTAAGATTCATGTATCGCTAATCGATGGAATCTCATTTCTGGATGAGCTTAGCTGGGAAGCGTTCAATGAAGGAAGTCACATGATGGATTACATCGAACGATACAGGAAAAGATTTGGATTTTATCCTAAAGAAGTGCTGGCAGATCAAATATATTGCAATCGTTCAAACAGAGCAGCTCTGAAGGAAAAGCAAATTAAACTATTAGCCAAGCCGCTTGGCAGGCCTTCGGCAGTGTCAATTCACGTAAGTCCGGGAGAAAGGAATCCAATCGAAGGCAAGTTCGGACAAGCCAAAACCGGTTACGGGTTAAATCGCATCAGGGCAAGGCTGAAGGGAACAAGCGAAACGTGGATTGCGAGCATATTTTTGGTGCTCAACCTGGTCAAACTGGCCGGGTTGGGTGCCCTATCCTTGCCTGGTAGATTGGCTATGAGTTTTTCAGCAATGCTGATGCAGTTTGAAGCAATTGATTTTGGACCGGAAAGATCATGCCGCCAGCATGTTTGCCTATATGCTTATGTAATCCTCAGATAAATTGTAAGCACATGGCTGACGTTAATGTTGATGTAAAACGTCTGAGTTTTTCAGCAGACCCTAGTTAAAAATTGTCTTTTAAAATCACAAGCTTTTTCGAAGAGAATGATTCACTACTTTTAACTGTCAGGATATAGATGCCGGGAACGAGAAATGAAGTATTAATTTCTATTGATGGTTCAAAAGTTTTAGTTTTGAACATTTCTTTTCCCGACAAGTCACAGAGAAAAATATGACGTTCGATATGCCGCGGATTTCCATCCCATTGAATGATTACCTTATCTATTGCCGGATTTGGAAAAACGGAAAAGGATGTAAAAGGGATTTCACGGATATCATTATAATAGATGAATTTAGCGATGAGAACACTATCCTGACGAATATCATTGACGGTCAGCGGATTATTAGTAGTAATACTATCACCGTTTAAAGAATACCAACCATAAAATATATAATTAGATATAGGAGTGGCAGTAACACTATTCGAGTTATTCCCAATCACAACCCATTGCATGACATTTTGGACTGGTTCAATAATTCCTCCGGTATCAGCCTGAAAAGTAACAAGGTAAGAGTGATTATGCAAAACTGGTCTGATTTGGCCATCAGGTGCCTTCCCAATGCGCCAGGGCTCCTGGTGAGTGTTGCCAAAAAGCCAACCCTGATCCTGAAAAGTTGCCATATTACTAAATGCAGAAGTAACTAACCGAAAAGGATCCTGGTTTTGTCCATTGTGATCCATTCCTGTTCCAATGGTCATTTCACTGGTTTCAGAATCGTAAAAACAAGATGAAATGTAAGCTGTACTTCTATTCAGACCAATAAAACCGCCTGAAAACCATCCACTACTATTTATAATACCAGAGGAATAACAATTTGAACAATTGGCAAAGTAGCTGTTTTCACCCAGGAAACCACCAACGGAATTGTTACCTTGAGTAGTACAAGCTGAGTATGAATCGGTTATTAATGAGCCTCCGGTTGTTATGCCGGCAAAACCACCTACTTCAGTATCTCCCTTAACGCTACCGTAAGAATAGCACTTTAAAATTTCATTATTGTTTACTCCAACGAAACCACCTATACGATCACCTTGATCTGAACTGATATTAACGTTGGAGTGGCAGTCCCATATTAATCCTGAATTGAGTCCAACAAAACCACCAACATTTATATTTTCTGAACCCACAGTAACGATTATCCCTTCAGCAGAAGAACGGCTAATATCGGAGTAGTTTTCACCAACAAAGCCCCCATATTTATGCAAAGCACTTTGAATGCGTTCGATCCTGAATTTCACATGACAATCAATTATAGAAACATTGCTATATCCTGCCAAACCTCCTACACTATATTTTCCTGAAAGGACTGTATTTACGCTGCATCTTCTCACCCATGAATCATTATCCTGCTGAATAAATCCCACAAGACCACCTGCACGACCCCAGTCTGCAACAACCGTATCACTGCAGCTGCAATCTTCAATTCTTCCTCTTAACAAATGCCCCACCAAACCACCAACCATTTCCCTCCCGTTAACTTTACACCCTATTAAAACGATGCCATTTACTTCTGGAATTTCATTATCATAACTTCCCATATAACCAACCAGAGAACCAAGTTTTGAATAGCCATTTGTATAAGAGTTGACCAGGGTTAAATCGCGAATATATCCTGATTTTATGGAACTGAATAATCCAACATCAGAATCAAGATTCCTGTTAATGAACAGATTACTTATGGAATGATTATTCCCATCAAATCCTCCCTGAAATGGAATACCCAAATTTCCTATCGGACTAAAGCCTTTTCCCTGGAACCATGTTCGGGTTGGACTTGCATCAATATCCTGTGTCAATTTGAAATACCGATTCCAATGGTGTGTTGAGTCAGAGAGCATTTGCAAATCATCCAGATTGGAAATAAGATAAGGAGAATCTGTTGTACCATTGCCTCCACTATATTGAGCAAGTAAAAAAAAGGGATTTATAAAAACAAATAATAAGTAAGCTAACCGATAAAAAGTCTTCATGGATTTTATATTTATAAAATTAATATTTTTTTCAGTATTACTTCTTTGTTTGCAACGTAACGCAGGATATAGACACCGCCAGTAAGAAAACTTACATCAATAGTGCCGTCGCTGAATAAAAATTGCTGGGAAAGTACGATTCTGCCGTTGATATCAAAAATTTGAATCATGCAACTCGTCGTTTGGCTTTGATTTTCTGATTTGCTGAACGTAACATGATTTGTTGCGGGATTTGGAGAAACATTTAAATCTTCATATTTTGAGACATTTACGGTGTTTACTACTGTTGGGTCAGTAAGGTCTGTAACTACGAATTGCCAGAAGTTATAACCAGTTTCAGGAATAAAGTTACTACAATTAACATCGAATGACGGACTGAAATCCATCATTGCCGAAATTGCATATCTGTTAGCATCAAATTGAGTTACGCCCTTGAAATGCTCAGAAAGTATTCCTCCAATAGATTGCTGCCAAAGCATTTGTCCTGAGGGGGTTATCTTAAAAATCCAAATAGAAGATTCATATTGCCAATAGGTATTATTCCCTATGACATCACCATCTTTTGATGTCGATTCACAAAAAACAAGTAAATTGCCATCTGGAGCTTGTTTTATTGAAAATGCTCCCTCACCTTCAGATCCACCATAGCATTTTGACCAGATTATATTACCAACCAGGTCTATTTTAAAAACCCAGCAGTCAGCCCAATCACTGCTTCCATGATTACCCGCATTTTCCAAATCTCCATCATATGAAAATGTCAGGCCTGCAACCACATACCCATCCGCTACCGGAGCAATAGAAAAGAGTAAATCTTTTTGGCTGCCTCCATAACAATGTTGCCATTCTATCATACCCTGACTGTTGATCTTGCATACAATTGCATCGGAACTGTAATTTGTTGAATTGCATTCAATATTGCCGGTGCTGTCATTCGAATACCCGTTCATAGCTGCAATATAGCCACCATCAGGTGTTGGAATAATAGCATTGATTGCTTCAAAATCAGAGGATCCAACAGTCAAATCCCATTCTATTTCGCCGGTTTTATCAAATTTGGAAATCCATGCATCTTCATAACCAAAGTGGTTGGTTACACAACCACCTGACTCAGAAGCCATAGCTCCAAGTATATATCCTCCATCGGGTGTTGGAAATGCAGATTTCTGGTACATCATTCCGTTGGGTGTTCCAAACTTTTTACTCCAGAGTATGTCACCTTCCTGTGAAATTTTAACCATCCAGTTGTTGCCAATTCCCGGATAAGGATCGTTTATAATATCACCATCAATAGAAGAACTATATCCAAGAATAAAAATTCCTGAAGTGTCAGAAGCTTGAAAAGCACTCCAGGCATAATCCACGCTGCTTCCACCAAGTGTTTTCTCCCATATAATATTACCTGTATCATCTATTCTTATAATCCAAATGTCATAACTACCATGATTAAATGATACCGGCCCATCAGAAGATAATGTAGATCCTATAATCATATAGCCATCATCAAGTTTTATCATATCACAAGATTCTTCATCCTCAGAACCTCCATACGATTGCTGCCAGCCTATCTGAAGCTGACAGGTTGCAATTTTAGCAGAGAAGAGCAGAAAGTAGAACAAAAAAGAGAATTTTAACATAATGTGTTGATTTATTCATGAAACACTTCCCATATTTGTATCATTAAACCTTAATCATCGCAATCTATTACATTTCATAAAAATCAAGAACCATCATAGAAATATTTGAAATTCCTATATACAAATATATATCAACATTTTACAAAAACAATCACTGTTGTCCGGTAAATATACAAAAATCAAGGTTTGATTTCGTAACACAATGATAATTAAACACAATAATTTTATTATCTTGGTTGAAGGAGGGCAAAGTTGCTGTATTTAAGGGACAACCTTAAAGGTTTTATTAAAGAAAAGTGGATCTTCTGACGGAATCATCACTCCGTAATCCTTATCTAAAGAAAAGCATTGAAAATACTAAAATTCTCATCTATGACGGAGCAAGGCAGGAAGTATTTGTCTGATACTTTACTGGCCATTGGGTTAATAGAAGATTTCGCCACTGATATATTAACCTATTCAGATTACCCGAATGATTTGAAGACTCAAAGTGCAGTCGAAAGATAGCTTGGAATAATTGGGGGGCTGTTAATAAGTAAGACAAAATATTTCCGGAAAATAAAATCTGGATAGTGCCCGTAGAATAATTCGGTATGCGCAACCGGATTATTCATTCCTATGATTCTGTTGATTCATCAATGGTTTGGGCAATTCTAAAAAATCACCTTTTACCACTTAAGGAGGAGATATTTAAGCTAAAAGATTTGTAAATAATTAAAAATCAATACGTTGCGTCTTTGCGTGATTCTTAATTTTAGCGGATTATTGTGGTTGGAAAATAAAAAACTCCCGGCCAATGACCGGGAGTTGCTATTTTTTTGCCAGTATTATCTGATTTACAGATTATTCAGCATCCTTGATGGGGAGAACGGAAACGTAGGATTTGTCGTTTTTCCTGCGGCGGAATTCAACGACACCATCTACGAGGGCAAACAGCGTGTGGTCCTTGCCCATGCCTACATTCAGGCCGGGGTTGTGAACCGTGCCACGCTGGCGGATAATGATGTTGCCGGCTTGTGCAGCCTGTCCACCATAAATCTTAACGCCGAGGCGTTTGCTGTGTGATTCCCTACCGTTCTGCGAACTACCGGCACCTTTTTTATGAGCCATATCTTTTCGTTTTTAGCGGTTATACAATGGTTTTGATACAGCCTTCTCAGGCGGTGATGGCATCGATCTGCAGCCGGGTAAGGTACTGCCTGTGGCCGTTTGATTTCTGATAACCTTTTCTCCTCTTCTTTTTGAAGACGATCACCTTATCGCCACGTAAATGCGACAGGATTTTAGCCGTAACGACAGCGCCGGTAACCGTCGGCTGTCCGATGGTAACAGCTCCGTCGTTGTCAACCAACATTACGTTGTTCAGTTCAACGGTCGAGCCTTCTTCACCCTCAAGACGATGCACGAAGATCACCTGGTCTTTTACCACTTTGTGTTGCTGGCCGGCGATTTCTACGATTGCGTACATTGTGAATTGTTTAATAGGTTAAGGTTCCCCTGATTATCGGGGGTGCAAAAATAGGAATAATTTTCTAATTCCAAATGATTTAATGCTAAAATTTTATAACACCCGCAATAAACCGTACAATACGGTTGTTGGTCAGGCTGCTGGTATTTACCAGCAAAACGCCTGTAATCACGAGCATTACCCAAAAAAGGAATCCCGGACGGAATTTTTCGCCATCGGCTATCCCCCATATCAGTGCTATGACGGGAATAAAATAAGTGACCGAAGAGGCAAACACCGCGCTGCTCATCTGTATCAACCTGTTAAACAGCATCAGGGCCAGGCCGGTGCCGGCAATGGCCAGTATGGCAATATAACCCAGTCCTTTCCATGTATCCGGGTTGCTTTCCACTCCTGATGAAAAAGGGGTGAACCCAAAAAGATAGATTGCCGCCATGGGGCCGACGGTGAAAAAAGATAAAGCCGTGATGGCCACCGGATCAACTCCCTGAAGAAAAGCCTTCACTATATTTACATTGACTGCATAACAGATTGCAGCAATGATAACCAGGATGGCAAAACCCATATTGACAGTGAAATTGCCGGTGCCACTTACGCTAACCAGTCCGATCGCTCCGGCCAGCCCGATAATTACCCCTGTAACGTTGAACCATTTCGGTCTGTTTTTAAAGAAAACAATACTTACAATCAACGTAAACAGCGGCGTAAGCGAGTTGAGAATTCCTGCCAGCGAACTGTCAATCCCCCGCTGGGCTGCCGCGAACAGAAAAGCTGGGATCAGACTGCCAACCAATCCTACTGCCAGTAAGACCCTCCACTGGTTCAGCGCGATGCTTTTAAGTCTTTTTGCTGCGAATGGTACCAGGAACAGCCAGGTGATTACCACCCTCAGTGCACCTACTTCTCCCGGGCTGAAACTCTCAAGTCCACGCTTGATCAGGATGAAGGAACTTCCCCAGACAAGGGCAAGTATTATTAGTATTAACCAGGGAAGCCAGGGTTTTCTCTCGGGCATAAATATTTTGTCAGTGATTGCAGGTTGTATAAATTCTATTCATCAGGCTTGCGGTAAAACAGAAGGTTGCAAAATTAGTTGTTTATATCGGAGGAATTCTCCATCCAATGTAAATATCATCTGTAAATTTCTGAGTTTATAATAATCATAAGATCAAAAGAGTAAATGCCAGGGCAGTCTGCTTATTAGCCCGGGGAAACGGAAGGGGTGAAATCAGGATTTATTTTGAATCATATTCCGGCTTATCTTGGATAAAGGATTGTATTTTCTCAGGCATCTGACCGTTTATTCTAGCATATTAAGGTCAGGACGAAGAGCAAAGCAAAGTTTGTTAAATTTGCTTTCCGGTCGGTTATAATGCTGAACCTTTTTAAGAGCCGGGCTATTTAATTATCACGGGGACAAGTTCAACACAAAACGGGGAATATGTATAAAACCAGGAAAATAAGGGAAGAGGAAAAGGCTTTGATTCTCTTTTTGCTCTCGGAGTGCGGTTTTAATGATCAGATTTATCCTGTTGCCGGGGAAGTTTATGAGTATGAAGGCGGGATTATGGGCAGCATTAACCTGGCCGGGAGCGATCCCGATCAGTATGCCGGCGACCTTATTCAGGTAGAGTATACCGATTCGGATCAGGTTGAAGTAATTATCACCCTTACCCGTGATAGAAACAATCGTTTACTGGATCTAGACTTCTGGAAAGCGGACTTTTCAAAACTGATCCGTTATCCTGCACCCGGACAGGTGATCATTCTGAGAAAATTTCAGTAAAGCGGAAGCATTTGCCCTGTTATTCTTCAGTCAACTTTGAATCTAACTTAAAGTAATAATACCTGATTATGGACATTTTTTTAGCCGGCCGGTTCGTAAAAACCACTAAAACGCTCATGGTAATAAATCCCTATAACGGAAGCCTTATTGATACAACCTATCTTGCCGGTGAAAAGGAGCTGGAAGATGCAATCATTGCTGCCCGTTCAGCTCTGATGCCCATGCGAGAACTGCCTTCATGGAAACGTTATGAAGTACTGATGCACATCCGCAACCGGCTGACTGAGCGACGTGAAGAATTTGCAGGCATGATCTGCGCTGAATCAGGCAAGCCCCTGCGTTATGCCCTGGGCGAGACGGATCGTTCCATACAGACTTTTACGGTCGCCGCTGAAGAAGCAAAACGGTTGCCCGGCGAATACCTCAGCCTGGACTGGACAAAACCGGGAGATTCAAAGGAAGGCATTGTCAGGTATTTTCCGGTTGGGATTATCGCCGGCATAGCACCCTTCAATTTTCCCTTAAACCTGGCCGTGCATAAGCTGGCACCGGCTATTGCTGCCGGTTGTCCGATTATACTTAAACCTTCTTCTACCACGCCGCTCAGTACATTGCTGTTGGCGAAGATTCTCAGCGAGGCCGGTCTTCCGGAAGGTGCGGTTTCAATTCTTCCCATGGACCGCGGTACAGGAAACAGGTTGGTTACCGATCCGCGTATTGCGCTGCTGTCATTTACCGGTTCACCAGAAGTGGGATGGAAAATGAAGGCGGAGGCCGGAAAGAAAAAGGTAGTACTTGAGCTTGGAGGTAATGCCGGCGTGATAGTGAGCAAAAGCGCCGCTTTGAAGCCGGCCCTCGAAAAATGCCTGAGTGGTGCTTTTTCATATGCTGGACAGGTTTGCATCCATACCCAGCGCATTTTTGTGCATAAGGAACTGTTTTACGAATTCAGCTACCGTTTTGCCTCGTTGGTAAACCAGATCAGGTCGGGTGATCCGGCTTTGCCTGAAACAGAGTTCAGCAGTATGATTGACGAGGGCAATGCCATACGGGTGGAGCAATGGGTAAACGAAGCCCTGGCCGGAGGCGCCCGCCTTGTGTGCGGAGGTCGCCGGCAGGGAAGCTTGTTTTCGCCTACCGTCTTAACCAATACACACGATGATATGAGGGTATGCAGCCATGAAGTATTCGGCCCGGTGGTTACCCTTGAGCCTTTCGATAGCTTTTCCGAAGCGGTTGAACGTATCAATAATACCCGTTTCGGTCTTCAGGCCGGTGTTTTTACCAATGACCTCAGTGAAATGGATGAAGCCTTCGCAAATCTGGAAGTCGGCGGAGTCATCATCAACGATGTGCCGACATTCCGCGTTGATCACATGCCTTACGGCGGCATCAAGGATTCAGGGCTTGGCCGTGAAGGGGTAAAATATGCCATGATGGATATGCTGGAGCCCAGAATACTGGTGAAGGGGAGACGATAATGAACAAATCGCGGGAATAAGGCCTTAAGAACCTTACCAGGCAGAACTGTTACCGGCTGATCAGGGGCCCCCGTCACCGGATAGTATTCCTAATCATATTCTCCTGTTCTGAAAAGCAGCCGTCATGCCGGCGGGGAGTCCTTCACGGATCAATGCCCGTGAATAACTATTGCAATACAAGCTTTATAGATTCCGCTTTCTCACCGGTAGTCAGTTTCAGTATATAAACACCGGGCGCAAGCACAGGTTTCCATGTTAATGTATGTATCCCGGGATTCATGATTGCATCGGTCAGGGTTATCTTTTTCCGGCCGCTCAGGTCAAATACATCTATAACTGTTTTGGTGGCAGATTCAAGAGAAAATGATATTCGGGTTTCAGTGTCGAACGGGTTTGGTGAAGCCGAGAGATGTGGTTTGTTACTCTCCAGGCGGCCGGTATTTACCCCGGTCCTGACTTTTATTTCAACAGGAATAACCAGCTCGTTCAGGAAATAGTCCTGAATGGTGATGGAAGAATAATAGTTATCATCCGCCAGTCCGTTGGGATTGATGGTCAGTGTGATGGATTCGGGTTGACTTCCGCGCAGAATGCCTTCTGTGGTGCCGATGGAAAGCCAGTGAGTTGATGCCGGGGTAGAGATTGTAAAAGAGTCGGTTTCACAACCGGTTGCTGAAAGCATGATATCAATATCTGTAATTGTTTCCGGGGCGGTTAACAGTGAGATAAAAGCCGGATCGGCAGATATTGCAGGTGGATCCAGCACCATTTGCAGCGCACTCAGCAGGTTTAGCCGCCCCCCGCTCACGGTACTGCCAACGAGTGAAGGTATGGTATCAACAGAAGCAATCAGGTATCTTTTGAATTTTGAGGAAATCAGCACCGGGTCGCTTTTGTATTCCTCGATTGTGGCCGCATCGGCAGCAGCATACATCAGTGCGATGGCTCCGGAAACATGAGGCGACGACATGGATGTGCCTGATTTGTACCCGTAACTGTCACCATTCCGGGTAGAATATATATTGGTTCCCGGGGCTGCCAGGTCGATGCTGTTGGCGCCCCATGCGGCCTGTGAGTTCAGGTCATCGGTATTGGTACTGTTCGTCACTGCAACAATGGATTCGTTCGTCATGGCTGTGGGAATATCCCCGTTGATGTCAACATCCCAGCCGCGGTTGGCGGTAGAGGCCACATTAAGAATACCGGCAGAACCCAGGGAGTCATAAATCGCCCCCCAGAGCGGATAATTGGCCGGATTGCCCCCATCTATGCCAAATGAAGAATTGGTAACCACCACAAAAGCACCTGCAGTACCGTTGGTTTCATCATAAATCTTCCGCATGGTGAATATATAATCATACGAAGCTACGGCAACCGCTTCGTTTGAGCCGGAACCTGAAACGGGCATCAAATAGGTGTTGAACGCTACCCCGGTTACCCCGAGGCTGTTATTCCCTTTGGCGGCGGATATCCCGGCTACATGCGTACCATGATCGCTTTGCGACACATTGCCATTGTTGCCATAGGCATTCCAGCCGTTATAATCGTCGATATATCCGTTTCCGTCATCATCGATGCCATTGTAGGGGATTTCAAGCCTGTTTTTCCACAAACGCAGATCGCTGTGGCCAAGGTCAACACCGCCATCAACCATAGCGATTACAATGGTATCTCCTGGCAGGGTTAATCCACTGGTGGTTAGTTCCCATGCATAGCTTGCCCTGATGTCGGCCCCGGGCGTACCGCTCATCTGACCGGTATTTTTCAAAGCCCACATTGCCGAAAATGACGGGTCGTTCGGGATCAGCTCACGTTCGGAAACCTTGTGGTTGAATTGAGCAATGTTTACCGACGGATGCTTGCGGATATCGTCAAGCAGCTTGCCGGCATCAGCAAACGTCTCGTCAAAACCAAGCAGCCAGATATTCATTCTGCGTGAAAGCTGCTTTTCGATGGTTATTCCTGCCGGGCTGAAAGTATTCATTAATCCGGAGAGCAGTTGATGATCACTCCCCTGCTTCAGCTGTATCAGCAGCTGTCCCGGTTCGCGTTCCGCTTCAGTGGTTTGCGCATTGGCGTTGCATCCAATGGCCAGAAAAATCAAAATGGTATAGAGGAATTTCATGAGCGTATAATCTGCTGGATTAATTCATTAACAAGTTACCGTCTGCAATGTTTTAAGTTCTGTGGGCTGGCTTCGGGAACAGGCTGATAACCGGATATTCCGGTGATTTTCTGTCGTGTTCTTTCTGCATTTCTGTGATCAGACATTCCCGGTCCGGGGAATGTACGGATGTTTATTTTTTTCCGTACTTGTCTTCATACATCCAGGCAGCATCCCTGCTGATCTGTTCATCTTCACTGATGCCGTTTTCTTTTGCTTTCCGCTTGATTTCCTCCATCCAGTCAGGGGTTCCGCGTATTCCCATTTCAAGGAGCCTTATCAGGTCGCGTTTGTCTGAATACTTCTCCGGAGCGCTGAGATGGTCTTTATAAAAAAGATAGTTTGCTTCTTTGTAAATCCTTTTCTCCAGGCTCATATTCAATGCAAGGCTTTCTTCATACATCCGTTTGAAACCATCCCCGTAAGTTCTGATCTGGTTACTGAATACCTCCACGGGATCCCGGTAACCGGGATAAAACAGGTCGTAAAGCTGTTCATCAAAATTCCAGGCAAAGGCATGATGAAATCTTTCGGTAATCATTATCAGAATGAAATCGCGCTGCAAAATTTCATCTCTGAAATTCCGGTCGGCAGCCACCCCATCCTGCACATAATCGCACCGGGTAATGCTTTTGTTATAGTACCAGAAATCGCAATTACTGAAGGCATTGGGTGTAATCTGGTCATTCAGCCAGTTGAAATAGAAACTGTCTCCGACAATCAGGGCATTGGGTTTGGTTTCGCCGCCGGCACCGGCAAATTCCAGTACGGGATAGACCAGTCCGGGCTGTGGAATCCTGAACAGGAGGTTCATGGCCAGGCCGATGTCATAATCGGGGTGGCGTATGGTGTCCAGCTCAACAGTTTTCCGGATAATAAGTTCAGGGACCGGTTTTCCGCTGATTTTTCGCAGGTATTTCAATGTAGTATCAGCGGCCAGCGCTGCACCGTAATAACTCCAGTGAGTACCGCATTTCGGAAATAACGGATTGACTGTTTTTTCTTTGATGTCGATGAAATACCTGTTAAGATCCAGCACGTTAACCCCGGATGCTTCTAGTCGCGTCAGCAGCATGCTGTAGTTTGATGTTTTCTCAGGCAGATTTCTGTATTTACGGGGCCATAGGTCGGTATGAAAACTTCCTTTCCCCGGCTCAAAGATTACAACCAGGGTTTTACCCAGCCTGGCAAGGGTATCCTGAACGGCCCTGAGCTGCCGCGCTTTTTTTATCCAAACACTGTCGCCAACATAATAGAGGCCGGTTACTTCCCTAAGGTAATCTTCCTCGAAAAGTTCGTTATTCCGGCCTATGATCACTCCTTCGGCATTGGCCTGACGGAAAAACAGGAAATCCGCCTGGTTATTAAGTCTTACAAGATCGCTTCTGAAACCGATATGATGTTCAAGGCGTGCATTAAACGTTTCCTGAAAAGAGCCGTTCAGCCAGCCGGCGCGTGAAAAATCATTGAATGACGGTTTCCCGGCATCCATAAAGGCGCCTGAAAGCGGTTTTTCGGGAAACAGCCCGAATCTTGCCTGAATTGCCGGTGCTGTAATAAGCAGCATCAGCAGGAAAAACATAAAGCTTTTCAGGCTGTAGCCGTCAGATTTTTTGGTTTTACTCATCTGATGAATAATATCAGGCAAATTTAATGGTTTCTTCGGTTGTCAATCCTGAAATCATCTATTGACCTGTTCTGATCAGTTTTTTTACCAGTGTTCCCTTATTGGTTTTAAGCACGATCAGGTAACTGCCGGGCCCGGAGCCGTCAAATGCAGGTTCTAACTGGTATGTGCCTGGATTTAAAGGAAATGTGTAATCATTGTGGTAAAAGATTCTTCCCTGCAAATCGGTAATCACCACCGTAACCGGACTGGTTTCCGTCAGAGTCCAGGTTATTTTCAGGTCGCGCTGCGCGGGGTTGGGGTAAACCGAGAATGCTGAAACGGGAATGACCTGACCCGGAATTCCTGTTGGTACCGCATAAACGGGCAGCATAATGTAGTCAATCCTGGCGCAGTCTTCGCCGTTGGAGACACTGTAATCTTTGGTATATCGCCACGAAAACACCTGCTCACCTGCAGGTACGTACTTTCCCGCGTAAGTCCAGTCCCAGTTCCCGGCCCACTTGCCGAGTTCTTCCGAATCGCTGAAAAACCTCAGAAAATCATAATTGGCTTCTGAGGAAACCTTAAACCAAAAAGAAACGGAATCGGCAAAGGCAACGTTCCAGTTTAACCACAGGCTGGAGGTCTGGTTATCGGTAATCGGGCCTGAACGGGCGTTGTGGTTTCCTTCATAGGCATTGCCATCTTCAATAAACCAGTTGGCACTTCCGCCGGTTTCCCAGTCGAAACTTTCAAAATTCCCGCTCTCAAAATCCTCGGCAATAAATCCGGTAAGCAGGGGAATGGTCTGAAGGAAGTCAAACTGATGGTAACCAGTTACATTCAGGTTTACCTGTACCACATAGTTCAGGGGTGTGGCAGCATCCAGTGCAGCCATAAAAGTTGTCTGCCACTCCTCCTGTGGTTGCAGGGTGTCTTTGGTCTGGGTTGTTCCGCTGATGATAATGTAGGGGTCCCAGGAAGAAAGGCTGGCTGAGGCATTCAAAAGTTTTGCGCCCCCCGTGTTGAAAAGGTTGATCCTGAGCAGGGCATTTTCACCGGGTTCAAGAATCCCGTTATTCCCGTCAAAAACTTCAAGCCCGCTGATACTGATAACCGGGCGGAATGCCTGAACCCTCACGGTGCGCGACCAGTTGCCTTCAGTTGAGGAGGCACTGATG
>JAMLHF010000051.1 GCA_023957275.1 Lentimicrobium sp.
GCACAGCAGCTTTTTGTTAGTAAACGTTGAATTTCCAATTCGTCAGCCAACAATCACTTTCAACCCGTTTATAAAGCACCGAAATTGTTAATAACGTAGTGTTTTTGGCAAACTGATTAGTTACCTTTTATCTGGCTTAACAATTGCTTTTTAAACGTTTCTATATGCTTCAAATGAATTGCTTTTAATTCAGCAACAACCATTTTTAACGTATTTGATTCCCTTTTTACTAAAACTTCAGCTTTTAATGAGGTAGTGGTTTGACCCGGGACAGGGGTATCATTAATCCAATAAGTTCCATCCAAGAGTATTCTAAAATACTTCTTTTGACTTGCAGATGGGAAATCAAGCCCCTCACAATGCCTTCTTAATAAAACCTTAACTATGTGTTCAGGGTCTTCTGCATTAAATCGATATAGGTCATGAGCAATTATATAATTGTAAATATCTCTCACTATAAGAGGCTTGCCAGATTTTTTCAATGCTTCAATAGCTGCTTCACGAATAGTTCTTTTTTTCATAATTGGTTAATGATTTTATCAGGCAAAACAACATTAATATTTTGCTGACATTTTCTATAATTTTCTAAAAGGGATGAGCTTTGGTTTTCGGTAAGTGGTAAATTCAAATGATAATAAATATAATCTCTAATGAATGATTTACTACCTACAATCCTTTTCCCAATTGGGTCATATAGAATATTATGCCAAAACTCATTTGAAATGTCATCAGGAATATGTTTGATAATGCTTATTTCATCCAAACGATTTAACGATTTCATCTTGGTGTAATACTCGCAAAAAATTTGCTGTCCAACAGGTCTTAGGGAAAGTGGCCCTCCGTTATTTCTCAAGTTTTCATCTACATTATTAACAAAAGCTTTTGCATTTGGAAAGCACAAGAAGAATAAATCCCAGAATTCAAAAATAAGTGTTCTGTACTCCTCAATCACTATATCGCAAGGACGTACACGAACCAAATTTTTCTTAGGCCCAAAATACTTCGGATAGACCTTTTTGGGGTCAATCAATAATTCATTAATTGACCATAGTGCAATTACAGAAGAAAATTTTGACTTGTCTCTTGGCAATTGAATATCAGCTGTTTTATTAAGTGCTATTAATTCTTTCCCTTCAAACAACGGGTATTCATTAATAAACATCCTTACTAAAATTGCTGAAAGGTCATCTTCATCAAGTAGAATATTTTCACCTAATGAAACTGGCTTTGCATATCTATTTATGATTGAAAACAATCGTCTAGTTCTTTTTTTCCCTTCTTCAGTATCAATATGAGTTATTAATGTAAGTGAAATTTGATTTTTCCCAATTTCATTATTCTTTTCATAGGCAATTCTAAGTGCTTTAAGCCTATGCTGGCCATCTAAAACAAATAATGTTTCATCTCCATTCAATTTAATTATTCCAAATGTATTTATAATCTGTTCAAAAAAATCTTCTTCAAAAGTTTCATTAAGAGAACTTCTCCTCGCTTCCAGTGGAATCCACTGAGGGTCACCTCCATAAATAGCTACAGTCAGATTATTTATGTAAGCATCGGGTTGGTCATTAATAAATTTTCTAATCGGCTCGAGTCTTCTAGAATCAAGAACCCTTTGTAATAGGTTATTGATGCCTTTTTGGGAATAGATTACTTCTACCTCGTCGGTTGTTTTAAAACGAAAATTAGGATTTTCGTTTGTGCCCATATTTTTTACTACATCTTCAACATTCATAACAATTTGATAGAATGGCCAATGCTGATATGTAGCAAATAAGGCAGGTATTAAGAGTGTTGTTGCCATTGATACTAATTTAAAATTCTGCGGTAGGCTTGTGCGAACTCTGAATGAAACTTTAAATTGAAAGGAGGAAGAATTGAATCTATTAATCCATACTCTAAAGAGTCTAGATCTGATTGACTATATGTTATAGTCTCAAAAAAATGTACTTTAAGAAAATTTGAGAAGAAAAGAACCATAAATCTTCTTTCTTGGTCAGAAGCCTTTTTTGAATTCGGATAATAAAAATATTTATTTAATCTGACTTTTAGATCGGTTGCTTGACCAATATAAAGAATAATATCTGAAACCCTATTTGACATTGAAAATGCATATGGATTAAACGTAAACATATAAATCCCTTGTACATTATTTAATCTGTCAACATCATGTTTTGTAAAACTGATAGTGGTCCAATTAATATTGCTCAACAATTTAATATTATCATAAGGGAAACTTGACATATATTGATAATCTAAATTTATTTTCTTGTGCCTCAAATTAAATGAAGCCAGAAGTTGCTCATTCGAAATAGTGGGTGCGTAAAGACTTGCCATTTATTTATGCTTTAAAAAGTTCCGCGACTTTATATTCCTTTAAATTACTTACGAGTTGATATTTCTCAATTTTCTCCATACTATTCTTAAGTTTCTGCCCATCCTTATCGCCAATACCCAAAAACTTTTGCATCATCTTAAGATTAGTCTTATCCTTGATGTCAAACAAAAATGCTGTTTCACACATACTGCTAAAATCAAATGAAGGCTGGTTAAACTCTTCAATTCCCTGTGACAAAAGAACTACTGAAACGCCCTTCGATCTTATCTCCCTAAGTATCTTTTCAAGAAGATCCTGACTTTTCTTTTCTTTAAAGATAGTATGCGCTTCATCTATTAAGAAAACGTACCTCATACCTTGATAATCGCCTTCTATTGGGGCGTTATCCATGTTCATAAATGTGTTGTAAATATAATTAATTATTAAAAACACGGATGTAAATCGAACATTTCTTGGTAAATCACCACTTAAGCTTAAATAGTAATTGCGATTCAGGAAACTATTCTTCAAATCTGCTTGAGTTTCGAACAAATCTAGTTCACTTAGGCTTTGAAGAATTTCCTTTAGTGTGCTTGCCTTTTCTCCTTCAATATCTATTACAGTATCGTAAATCTGCTTGAATGAAGGATATTGTCCACCTTTCATTGAACCAAAAACTTCACGGGTAGCGTCCTTAAGGGTTTGCTGTTGATTTTTGCCAATATTACTATAACTAGTTATTATATCAACAAATTTACTAATTCCCATAATCTTATTTTTCTCATTTACATTATCAATAAATGATAGTGGATTTATTGGGAAGGGTTTATAAGGAGCTTTGATTAATTCAGTATTTGTTTTAGTGAAGAAATCACTATTTTTCTTTTCATCTTCTTCACTAATTCCTTTAAAGTCAAGGAAAATAAAGTTCACTTCTCCATTAGTTTCTTTAACGATCTGCTTTAAAATACTATTTGCAAAATACGTTTTCCCTGTCCCAGAATTTCCAGCTACAGCAATGTGAGCGTTATTATGTATTGACGTATCGTTGAACCGAAAATAAATATCTTCACCATCAAATGTTTGCCCTACGCGTATTTTAATTGGATCAGAAAAGTAATCTTTATTTGCAACCCTGCTACGTCTAGTTTGCTCATCAAATATTATGGCATCCATTGTAACATCATTCTCCTCCAGCTTTTCAATTCCCCGTTCAATATTCTCAAGTAAGAAATCTAATCCAGAATAATTCTTATTCTCTTCAAAAAGCTTATTCATTAATAAGAGACCATGATCAATATGCATCTTTATATATTTCCCAATATCTTTATCCGACTTGTATAGGTTATAATGCTGACATATCATCGCGATGTAATAGTCCCGATATTTGCCAAATAATATGTCGTCCTTATACTCTTTTCCCTTACTATCAAATAAATCAACTTCAAGGTTCAGTTTTACTCCCTTCGAGATCGAATAAGCAAAAGCAATCCTTGAAATAATATTTTCAGTTCCAAGGTTCAATCGTCGAGTAAGATCTTGTACAACGGGTTTATTGGCTTCTGAAGTTCTAATGTTAATCAACATTGTTATACATTTTATTATAGGTGGTAAAAAACAGGTTTGGCTCCAATGCAAGGAATTCACTCTTATCCTCATTAAGATTATTAATAAGATAAGTTTGAGCAATACTCTTTGAAAGTATAGTAAATTCCCTTACTGTCAATTCTTTATTTATCAATGGGAAAATAACAACTTGATCAGAAATGTTGGGATAAAAATATCGAACAATATTTTCAGCGTGCTGTTCATCGAACTTTTGCATCGGTGAATCAATAAATACAGGGAATTGAATATCACTCTCCTCAACTAAACCCCTGAGAAGTGCTGTCGCATACATTTGCTGTTCCCCTTTACTTAATGATTCTTTTTTGATCTCTTCTCCACGGGCATTTTTGAGAATAATGTCTATATCGTCTCCAATAATTTCAACTTCTACCTTTTTAATAAATCCCTTTTTATGTAGCAAGGTATTCAACCCGTTTAAAATTTGAGTTTCTAAAGATTCCTTCTTTTTCTTTTTAAACTCAGCAATGAAATCTTTAAGATTTGATATATTCCTTGCTAAAATCCTGTCTTTCTCGATATTGTTCTCTGTCACTTTTAATTTCCGTGAAAGAGCTTCAATTTGTTTACCTTTTTGGGTTTTCTCATTGGTAAAATTCCCAATTTCACGATCTAATGAACTTATTGTGTCTTCAATGCGAATTACTTCCTTATCAAGTTCATCTTTAAGCTTCCTAAATTCTGCAATAATCGGATCTTCTTGATTTGCTTCCGCATCTTTAATTTTTCTTTTAATTGAGTTCAATTCATTCTTCGTCTGGTTGAAATCACCATTAATCCGTTTAAAAGATTCTCGAAATGAAAGTCTTATATTACTCAGAACTGCTAACAATTCATTTCTTTCTGAGTCAGAGAACTCATGTATAACTTTAAAATCTTCTGGAAGTTTAGGAGTATCTGCGAAAAAATGCTTACGTATTAAGCTTTTAAATGTGTTCGCATAAAACTCATGTACCTGATGATCTATAGCTAGCTTCTCAGGCTTCGGTGTGTTAAGTAAATCGGTAAGTATTTTATTTGTTACATCATTTACATTTTCATCCTTGTATTGCGCTGATTTATAGTTCGCTTCATTTTCAAGCTGAATACAAACATTAAGAAAGTTCTCACCTGCTATAGCAAAAGGAATGATGTCATATGACTCCTTTAGTTCGTTTTGAAGATCATTTTGTTTGTGTGTTAAATTATCCTCTTGAATTCTCAACTGCTGCAATTCCTCAACTGAAATCAAGCTACCAGCTTTAATTAATTTTTCTTGAATGTCTCTTGACTCCTTATTCTTTTCATCCCTTTTCTCCTTCAATTCTCTAATTTTCTTATTGTTCTCTTCGATTCTGCCTTCCCAGCTTTCAACTTCAGCTTGAAAGAGTTTCAATTGACCCTTCTCTGAAGCACTTGCAGATTCCTGCCTAAGTTTAAGCTGAAGACTTTCTAACTCATTCTTAATATCCTCATATTTCTTTATTCCTAATACCTCAGAATAGGCCCTGCTCAGGTTCCTTCTTTGTTCTGCTGTATTCACTTCAGCGAGATTAACAATTTTCTCTGCATCAAAAAAGAAAAACTTGGCAATCTCGATAGGCATAATAAATTCACGAATGAAAATTTCATGGCCAACCTCTTTTGCCAGTTCACTTGGATAACCATCGATTAGAATTTCAATATCCTCAGAAATGCTTGTTTTTGCATTATAACTTCGCTTTACAATAATTTCACTACATGGCACCTCAGGTATATTAACATTAGTAAAGGTGATCGAAACATGAAAATTATAGTTCTCTTCTGCTTTAGAAAGTCTATTTAGCGAGTTGGCAATATATTTACTATAGCCTCCTTGGTCAGAGATCTCTTTCTTATAAAGATCATCAACCTCTTGCATATTTCTCCCATATAAACACCAAACCATTGACATCAAGAATGTTGTCTTACCAAAACCATTCTTTCCGCTAATAATGAAAATATTCTTTTCAGATTCAGTTTTAAGATCTATGACATTTAGATCTTTGTATATGCGAAAATTATATAACTCGATTTGCTTTATTGTCATTGCTAATTAGTTTTCCTTTAATTCATCAATATACTGATCAAGTCGATTCTCTATATCAGATTGCAAGCCTCTCTTTCTGATCATCAAAGTTTTTGTCTTTTGCAAGGCAAGTAAATCTTGAATGAAAGCAACATCCTTTGGCTCTGTGGTGCATGACTTTTTTAAAAGCTCCGATTCTTGCTGGAATTTTTCTTCCTGTTTACTCATATCAAATTGAACTTTAAAAATTTGGTTATAAATATCTGAAACTTTTGTTTTGAAAAAACAATCTCTAAACCAATGATATTGTATTAATACCATTTCTTGATGCGTGATAAGATCGATGCCCTCAGTTTTCCGAATTTCTTTTTGTGCAAGAAGGATTCTGCGCAGTATCTCAACCCTTGTCTCAAATTTGTAAGGCCCCCATAAATTCTCAGAAATGTCACCATTTCTACGTTTCTTTTCTCTCCAAATCTCTGGATTGTCCCGAGTTTCAATTAAAAAATTCCTAATGTCAGCCAGTGGTTGCATCCATTCTTCTCCATTTTCAATCAACCCTTCCATTGATTTATCTTTGTTAACAACGGTACAGGTCCAGCAACCAAATCTACTGTGGCCACAACTTGGAGTTGATGTATCAATTACCAAAGGACAATCTCCAGAATTTGCATTTCTATACAAAGTCACTAATTCCTTATGGCTTCCACCCCATGGAGGAGGGACTTGATTTAAATACTGCCATAGTTCATTTGTTGTTACATCTTTTAAGGGTGCATATACATGCGCATTAGGCAACTGATGTTTTCTTAATCGGACGCCCCTTATTTCAAATCGTTTTAAAGATTTAGCTCTATTAGAACTCTCATCACTTCGGGTGCCCAACAAAAGTATCGCTGCGCCATTTTCACTGATCTTTTCTGTTATTAGTTTTGTGGTTGGGTTTATCTTCAATCTTTCAGTACACCATCTATAAAATCGATTTGGTGCAGGATACCCAAGCCCAATTAGTCGAACCCAGAAAGTATCGTCAAGCCTTGGTGTAGTCTGTGCTACAAGGATTGGGAAACCATTTAAATTTGCTTCTTCTTGAATCTTTTTTAGTGTTCTGTTGATGAATTTTACGATTCTTGGATTTTCAACTAAGGTATCATTGCATACCACGTAGATTTGTCTAGTAAGTAAAGCAGGTTCAATGCGTTTTAAGGCATTCCAAACAACCTGGAGAAGCATTGTAGAATCTTTGCCACCGCTAAAGCCAATTATCCAAGGCCTCGTTAAATGCTCATCGTAAAGATATTGATCTATTATTTCATTTTCAAGAAATTGAATATTTAATGCCATAAAAGCAGCGTTTTTTGCAGTTTTTCTAGGATGACTATGCAAATTAACATAATAGTAAGCAAATTTGCTCATAGAAATCGAAAAAGATATACTTCATGATACTAACAAAGGCAAAGAAAATATTTGTTTTAACAACTTAATAATTGAAAATGATGGAATTAAAATCTTTGAAATTATTGGTTATTTATTTTCCATTCACCAAAAGCTATACTAACCTTAACTTCCTATCACTCTCCAAATACAACTCAAAGAGCAAAATGATTTTACCGGATTAAACCTTCCCAAGTAATCCCCCCCAAAAACCCACCCCCGCACAGCAAAGCCATGCGGGGGCGGTAACTATTAAGATTGGCGGGTGGTTCAGAGGCTTTGCACAATGTCCCACACAAAGGCGCGGATACCCACCTCTTCGTTGATCTGATCGATTTTCTTCACCTTTTCGAGCAGGGGTTCCACCTCGCCGGGGCTGACCACGGTCATCAGGGCCGAGTTCATTTCGGGCCAGGTATGGGTGCCCATGCGGGGTTCGCCGGTTTTCGAGCCGCGGCCGTTCACCTGGCTCCACCAGGTAAATCCACGGATGCCCAGCTGGTCGAGGATATATTCAACGCGTTCGGTATGCGCCTGGTTAAAGACGATAAATACTGCTTTCATGGTTGTACGTTTAGTCCAGGTTCTGGAATTTCTTTCTTACTTTCTTCACTTTGTCGCGTTCGCCGCTGCGGGCCAGCACGCCGTACATCACCGGCACAATCACCATGGTTACGATGGTGGAGAATACCAGTCCGCCGATCACGGTGATGCCCATCGGCCGCCATATTTCGGAGCCTTCGCCGGTGCTCAGCGCCAGCGGCAGCATACCGAGAATGGTGGTGAGGGCGGTCATCAGCACGGGGCGCAGACGCGAACGGCCCGACACCACGATGGCGTCGTAGAGCCGCATATCGCGGTCGCGCATCAGGTTGGTGAAGTCCACCAGCACGATGCCGTTTTTCACCACAATCCCGATCAGCAGCACCGCGCCCAGGGCGGCCACCAGGCTCAGGGTGGTGTTGGTGAGCAGCAGGGCGAAGATCACCCCGGTAAAGGCAAACGGGATGGAGAACATAATGATAAACGGCATGGTGAACGACTCAAACTGCGAGGCCATCACGATAAATACCAGGATCAGGCTGAGCACCATCAGCAGGCCGAGGTCCATAAACGACTCCTGCTGGTCTTCGTACGATCCGCCTACCTGTATCAGCACATCCTGGGGCACCTGCACCTTGCCGATTTCGGCCTTGATCTGGTTGGCCAGGTCGCCCAGGGCCACGTTGTTGGGTTTCACCGAAACGGTGACGATGCGCTCCTTGCGCTTATGCTGTATGGCGGGCGGCCCCCAGTACTCGGTGATGGTGCCGATCTCCTTCAGCTTGATCCGTTTGCCCATGGGGCTTACGATGGAGAGCTCTTCAAGGTCGGAGATGGAACTGCGGTAGTTTTCCGAAAGCCTGACGCGGATATCATACTCCTCTCCTTCTTCCTTGTACTGCGAGGCGGTCATTCCGTAGATGCGGTTGCGCACCATGGCCGAAACGGTGGCGCTGCTGAGTCCGTGCAGGGCCAGTTTCTCCTTGTCGAGCACCACCTGCAGCTCGGGCTTGTCGTTTTTGCGGCTCACGGTAACTTCGGTGGCCGATGACATGGCGCTCACCCTGTTCCGGATCTCCTGGGCCAGGGCGTTGGTGGTATTGAAGTCATAACCATAGATTTCAATATCTACCTTGCTTTCGCCGCCCATGCCCATACCGCCGCCCGAGGTGGAAACCGAAGCGGTGACGATCTCGGGGTACCCGGCCAGTTGCTGACGCATATCACCGGCGATCTCCCACACATTGCGGGTACGTTTATCCACATCCTGCAGCCGCATCATAATGTTGATGATGTTTGATCCGGTGGTGCTGAAGAGGGAGAACATGCTGCCTTCGTCGTCGGAGCCGGAAGAGGAAGCCATAATCATCACTTCAGGATAACGCTCCCTGATCATCTGCTCTACTTTGCGGGTGGTCTTCATGGTCTCTTCCACACGGGTACCGGTCTGCAGTTCGATGGCCATCGTAATGCGCGACTCGTCGGTCTGCGGCATAAAGTCGGTGCCGATAAAGCGGGAAAGTACGATGGAAACCACAAAGATGGCCAGGGCGCCCAGCATCACAACGGTTTTGTGGTGCAGGGCCCAGCGCAGGGTTTTTTCGTAGATATCGTCGAGGCGCACAAACAGGGGTTCTATCAGGCGCTCGAAGCTGAATTTTTTGGGTTTGGATTTCTTCTCACGCAGCCTCAGCATACGTGCCGACATCATGGGGGTAAGGGTGATGGCGGCCAGGGTGGAGGTAACGATGGTGATGGTGACGATCCATCCCAGCTGGTTGAACATCACGCCGGTCAAGCCGCCCACCAGGGTAAGCGGGAAGAATACGGCCACCACCACCAGGGTGGTGATGATTACCGAAAGCCACACTTCGTTGGTGGCGTAGATCGCCGCTTCGCGCGGACTGCTGCCGCGTTCGATGTGGCGGGTGATGTTTTCGAGCACCACGATGGCGTCGTCCACCACCATCCCGATTGCTATGGAGAGCGAGGCCAGCGAGATCACGTTCACCGAATTGCCGGTGATGAAGAGGTAGATAAACGAGACAATGAGCGAGATCGGGATGGTCAGGACGATGATAAAGGTTGCACGCCAGCGCCCGAGGAAGACAAGCACCACCAGGGCTACGAAGATAAACGCCCACATAAGCGTTTCGGAGAGATTGCGGATGGATCCTTCGATAAACTGGGAGGTATCTATAATCAGGTTGATCTCCACATCGGGAGGCAGGGTTTTCTTGAGTTGTTCCAGGCTGTTGCGGATATCCCTGGCCACCTTAACGGTGTTGGCGCCCGACTGTTTCATGGCAAACAGGCGGAGGCCGGTCTGTCCGTTGATTTTCTCGTCGAGGGAGACATCCTTGAGGGAGTCGCGCACGGTGGCCACGTCGCGCAGGTAAACCGGCACCCCGTTGGCGTTGCCCACCACCAGGCTGCTGAGCTGGCGGCTGTCGCTGAATTCGCCCTGTATGCGCAGCTGGTAGTCCATCTCGCCCATCTTCACGTTGCCCGAAGGCATATTGAGGTTTTCGGCGGCGATGATGTTGCCGATCTGCTCGATGGTGAGGTTATAGGCGTCGAGGCGTTTGGGGTCGGCATCCACGTAAACGATGCGTTTGGGGGCGCCCATCATGGAAACGGATCCCACGCCGTCGATACGGTTCAGGGGGTTGATGATCTTCTCCTCCAGCAGTTTTTCTATGCCCGGGTAGCTTTCCTTTGCGGTGACCGCGTAGAAAACGATGGGCATCATATTGGTGTTGAACTTGAAGATAATGGGGCGGTCGGCGCCGTCGGGCAGCTGGTCGTAGAGGCGGTCGAGCACGTCGCGCACCTCGTTGGTGGCTTCGTCGAGGTTGGCCCCCCAGCTGAATTCAATGGTGATCACCGAGAGGTTATCCGATGAGGTGGAAGTCACCTCTTTTACCTTGTCCACCGTATTAAGCGCATCCTCCATCTTTTTGGTGATGTTGGTCTCGATATCGGCCGCGTTGGCGCCCGCGTAGGTGGTCATCACCGACAGGAAGGGCGGGTCGATCTCGGGATAGAGGTCAACGGGGATTCTGCTGAGCGAATACAGGCCCATCACGATCACGACCGTAAAGATCATGAAAGTGGAGATGGGCTTGTTTACCGCAGTTTTATATATACTCATAACAGCTTATCTTTTACAGATTTAACAACGGAAATTAATTTCCCTCCACCTTTACCTTCATGCCGTCGAGCAGGCGGGCCTGTCCGCTTACCACTACCAGGTCGCCCTTCTTCAGCTGTTCCGATTCCACTTCCACCAGCTCGTTGTAACGTTTGCCGATGACCACGGGGATGCGTTTGGCCACATTGTCCTTTTCAATAAAGAGGTAGCGGTCGTTCGAACCCTGCATCTTCAGTACGGCGATGGCGGGGATCAGCAGGGCCTCCTCGCGGTCGAGGTCGAGCGTCACACGGCTGAACATGCCGGGGCGCAGTTTGCCACCGGGGTTATCCACCGCCACTTCGATGTTGAAGGTGCGGCTGGCCGCGTCAATGGTGGGATAGATATTGAAGACCCTCCCTTTGAAAGTCTCGCCGGGATAGATGTCCACGCCTATGTTCACCTCCATGCCTTTGCGGATCATGGGGAAGTACTTTTCGGAGACCGGCACCAGGGTTTTGAGGCGGTCGATCTGCACCAGCGAAACGATGGCGGCTTTGCCGATGGGGGCCACGGGCGCGCCCGAATACATCTCTCCCGGCTCGAAGTACTTGCCCGAGATTACCCCGCTGAAGGGCGCCCTTAGGCGGGTATTTTCCTGCAGGAAGGCCACATTGCTGCGGGCGATGTCGAGCTGCGACTTCATCTGGTCGTATTGCTGCTGGGCCACGCTGCCCACCTTGCGCAGGGTGTCGAAGCGTTTGAAATCGGTTTCCAGCGTCCGGAGCTGTACTTCGGCCTGATGCAGCTGGGTGCGGTCCATCTGCACCAGCAGGTCGCCTTTGCTTACCCGGGCGCCGACTTCCACCGCGATGTTTTCGATGCGGCCCGGGGAAGCCGGCGCCATGTGAATCTCCTCGTAAGCCAGCAGGGTGGAAGAATATTCAACCGAACGGGCTACCTGCTGCACCTGCAGCTCCGCTACCCTTACCACCTCTACCTTTTCGGAAGCGGCATCCTGCTGCGCGCTTTTTTCCGTTTTGCCTGAAGAACATGCCAGCGCAGTGACAGACAATAGTGCAAGACCAATTTTAAATGTTGTATTCATGTTAGATAGACTTAAATATTTCTTAATCCAGTTTTCCGTAAAGTTTTTGTAATTGCACCCCCGACTGCAACACCTGCATCATGGCGGAGATATAGTCGGTTTCGGCTTTCAGGTAGTTGTTGTCTGCCGTAATCAGGTCGAGGCCCGAGATAATGCCCTGCTCATATTTCAGCTTCAGACTGGCGTACACCCGCCGCGAGACCTCCACATTGTTTTTCTGGTTGAGGTAAGTCTCCAGCGCGCTGTTGTAGTTGAAGCGCAGCTGTTTTTCCTGAATTTTCAACTGGTCGCTGAGCAGGCTTTTATTGTTCTGCGTGGTTTCCAGGTCGATGCGCGCCTGTTTCACCTGGGCCATGCGCACCCCGCTCGAGAAAATCGGGATGTTCATCTGCAGGCCCACCATATTGGCGGGGGTCATGTCGAAGTCGGGCTTCAGCAGTTTGTAGGTATAGCGGTAGTATCCCGAGATGGTCGGCAGGGCGTTGGCCCGCTGCATATCGATCATCTTGCGGCTTACCAGTTCCTGCTGATTCAGCAGCCTGAAATCGACCTGATCTTCAACCCTGAAGGATTCCGCCAGGGGCAGGGCTTCGGCTTCCGAGAGCATCTGGTCGAGGCGGTCGGTCAGCTCCAGCTGGGTATCCACCGGCACGCCCAGCAGCAGGCGCAGCATATTGGTGGCCATTTCGAGCTGGCGTTCCGACGATTTCACCGCGTTCTTCAGGGTGTTTACCTGCACCGAAAGCTGATCCACATCCGTTTTCTCGATAATCCCGAAGGTTTCGAGGGCGGCGGTTTTTTCGTACAGCCCTTCCAGGTTTGTCTGGTTTTGCTCCAACAGCCTGAGCAGCTCTTCCGAGATCAGCACCAGCTGGTAGGCGTCGGTCACCTGGGCGATGATATCCAGTTCGGACTTCTCCTTACTGATGCCGGCCATGCTCTGGTAGAGTTTCGCCGTTTGCACCCCGACGATGTAGTTGCCGCTGAAGATCAGCTGGGTAAGGTTCAGGTTGAAGTTGCTCTGTGGCTTGATGTCGATCTCACTGGGGGGCATCCCTTCCGCGAAGCGGATGGAGATTTTGGCGCCCAGGGCGTTGGAGTAATCCACGGCGGCGCTCAGCTGGGGCAGCCCGTTGGCGATGGCTTCGCGCACGGCGGCGGAGGCCTTCAGGGTGGCCAGATCGGCGTTGGCAATGGTCTTGTTGTACTCGAGCGCCGTTTTCCTGGCCCCGGCCAGGTCGAGCGTGAGTGTCTGCTGCGCCCCGAGAAAACCGGAAGTGCCGAATAACAATAGCAGGGAGATAAGCGTTGTTTTCATCATATTTCTAAATAATCGTTGATATTTTCCGTGTATTTGTCCATCAGAATTACACCTTCGGGGGTACAGATCCCCCTGAAGTAAGGCAGGAAGATATTCGAAAGCACTTCCTCTCCGGTCGGCTGCAGCATCCTGAGCCGGTCGCTATTATGCATCAGGCCGATCAGTTCGTGCAGGAAGTTATCCACCAGGTCGAGCCGCATCTCCTTGCGGAAGATGCCTTCGCGTATGCCTTTTTCGAGGAGGGTGAACGATGCCGAAAACTCCTTCAGGCTTTTCTTGCATGAATAGAGCGAGGCATTTACCACGGGGAAATATTTCTTGATGTCCTCGGCAAACACCCTGGCAAAGGAACCCCGCCGCTGCGCCTCCATTTTCATGATCATAAAAATGGCTTCAATCACATTGCCCGCTTCGGAGATAATGCCCAGCATATCCTGGTTGTGCCGGATAATCATTTCGCGCAGCGATTGTACCACCAGATCATCCTTATCTTTGAATAACTCGTAGATCGTACGCTTCGAAACACCGGACTCGGCGGCAATACTATCCATGGTTACATTCCTGATACCGAGGTTCAGGAATAACTCAATCGCTTTATCCAGAATTTTTTCCCTTGCTTCCATTGGTCAGAGATTTTTCGGACTGCAAAACTAGAAAACTTTTTTGGTTTAAAAGTTTTCAATAAAGAAAATTTATAATTTTTTAACAACGGGGTTGGGCAAATCATTTTAATCGATTATTGCATAGGTGTTTAACGGGAAGTAAAAAAATCAGAGGTGCGGAGCACCGTGATATTGTTAGATTGACATGCAGAAAAAATTACCAGGTGCAGCGCACCGTGATATTGGTAGATTGACATGCAGAAAAAATTACCAGGTGCAGCGCACCGGGGCATTCCTGACATGCAGCGCATCTATATAATATAAGGTGCAGCGCACCGTGATATTGCTAGAATGATGTGCAGAAAAAATTACCAGGTGCAGCGCACCGGGACCTAATCCCAATTGTTTGAATCATCGAAAAACTCAAAAAGATACTCATCCTTGTAATTAACCTCATTCTTCATGAGAATCTCCAGATATTCACTTCTGAAATGTTTTTTCCGGTGGTGTTCCTCCTGATTCATCACATATTTCACAACATTATCAACTTGTGAACGCGAATGGGAAAACGCGCCATAGCCGCGCTGCCATTCAAATTTATACTTTGAGAACCTGTTCTCTTTTATCCACGCATTGCTCGACGTTTTTATATTCTCTACCAAAACCGGAATCAGCTGGTTGACATTGTAACCGATGAAAATATGAACATGATCGGGCATACAGCTGATGGCCATCATCTTGTGTCCGTTTTGCTGAACTATACCGGTAATGTATTTCTCCAGGCTATCTTTCCAACTCTTATCTATCAGGGCACTTCTATTCTTTGGTGAAAAAACAAGATGAACATAAAATTGTGTATACGTATTGGCCATAGGATATATGTCTATCGGAATATAAATACTATCTTACTACAAATATAAGAATATTACGGTGCGCTGCACCTTTTAATTTCCCGGGAATTTCCGGTCTATGAATATTCCGGTGCGCTGCACCTGCATATTCCGGCGTAAATCAGGGACCGGAAAATTGGTAACAAATTCAACCATCTCAAGGTGCAGCGCACCACGATATTTCCAGGATTCCACAAATAAACAAATTATCAGGTGCAGCGCACCGGAACATTACCAGGATTCCAGACATTAAACAGATTATCAGGTGCAGCGCACCGGAATATTACCATCAGGTAATAAAACGATCCATAGGTGCGGAGTGCGTAGCACTGCGACATGATTAGGATTCCAGACATTAAACAGATTATCAGGTGCAGCGCACCGGAACATTACTAGGATTCCATACAATAAACAGATTATAAGGTGCGGAGCACTGTGATATTGTTAGATTGACATGCAGAAAAATATTATCAGGTGCAGCGCACCGCGATATTAAATTAGAGGATTCCATACAATAAACAGATTATAAGGTGCGGAGCACCGTGATATTGTTAGATTGACATGCAGAAAAATATTATCAGGTGCAGCGCACCGCGATATTAGATTAGAGGTAATGTAAATGGACATATCCACGTGGTATCTGCCCTTCAATCCAATCAACATCCCAATGCCCTTTTTTACTAATTTCGCAGCCGTGCAAAAGATTCCGCCACCCCATAACATGCTGCCTGAATATATCAATATAAACGACTACGACTACCCCCTCCCCGACGAACGGATCGCCCGTTTCCCGCTTGAACAGCGGGATGCCACCCGGCTATTGGTATTCCGCGACGGCACACCGGCCGATTCTACGTTTTCTATGCTGGATCAGCATATCCCTGAAAAAAGCCTCTTTGTTTTCAACAATACGCGGGTGATCAGGGCCAGGCTTATCTTCCGCAAAGCCAGCGGTTCCCGCATCGAAATCTTCTGCCTGCAACCCCTCGGCGGATACGGGCAGACCGGCGGCATTACCACCTGGAAATGCCTGGTGGGGAATGCCAAACGCTGGAAATCAGGTTCCCTTGAAATGACCGTTAACACCGGAATGGATGAGGTAACACTCAGTGCCCGCAAGGGGGAGATGGCCGGAGATGCCTTTGAGATCACCTTCGGCTGGGACAAGCCGGAGATGCCTTTCGAGCAGGTGCTGGAGTTTGCCGGCAAAGTCCCTCTCCCCCCCTACCTGAACCGGGAACCGGTGGAGAGCGATACGGAAAGGTATCAGACCATCTATGCGGAATTCAACGGCTCGGTGGCGGCGCCTACGGCCGGACTTCACTTCACCCCGGCTGTTCTCGAAAAGCTTGAATCGCGGCACTGCAGCTTCGAATACCTCACCCTGCACGTCGGCGCCGGCACTTTCAAACCCGTTTCGGTGGAGGACGCCCGTCATCATGCCATGCACGAAGAAGAGCTGATCATCGAACGGCAGAGCATCCTCAGGCTGCTGCAACACAACGGAGGCAGCATCATCCCCGTGGGAACCACATCGATGCGCTCGCTCGAAAGCCTTTACTGGCTGGGGGTTCAGCTGATCAACGGGAAAGATCCCGGGGAGGAGTTCTTTATCGACCAATGGGAACCTTACCGGACGAAAACCAGCATCCCTCCGGCTGAAGCCCTGCAGGCCATCTACGATTATCTCACCGCCAGGCGGATGAACTCCATCAGCGGTTTCACCCGGATTATGATCGCTCCCGGCTACCGCTTCAGGATGTGCGATGCCCTGGTAACCAACTTTCACCAGCCCCGGAGCACCCTCTTGCTGCTGGTAGCCGCCTTTATCGGTGAAGGATGGAAAAAAGCCTACATGTTCGCCCTTGAACACGGCTACAGGTTCCTTAGTTACGGCGACAGCTGCCTTTTCTTCCCCGAAAAAGAGAAAGGCTGATGCAGGGATTGTTCATCATCACCGGTGAACAGGGGAGCGGCAAAACCTCGCTGCTCAAAGCCCTAAGCACATCCCTGGCTAAGAGGGGGAAGACCTGCGGCGGAATCCTCGCGCACGGAAAGTGGGAAGACAACCAGCGTTCAGGCTTTGACCTTGAATTTATTCCGGATGGCAAAACCGTGACCCTCTGCGAAAGCGCGCCCCGCGAAGGATGGATCAGGTTCAGGAGGTTCTGGTTTAATCCCCTGGCATTTGATTTGGGAAAGCAATGGCTTGCCGGAGCCATTGCAAAGAAACCCGAGGTGCTGATACTCGATGAGATCGGCCCCGCAGAAATGGAAAACGGCGGCTGGGCGGCCATCCTCCCCGGTTTATTTGACGAAGCCCGCCATAGACTGGTCATCGTCACCGTCAGGACCAGACTTGCTGAAGCCGTGGTTGAGCGCTGGAACCTTGCCCCTGCAGGCATTTTTGAGGCCGGAACTGCATTAAACAATGTGATGAATGCCATCATGGCAACGGAGAAGAAAGCGTAAAAAGACATCGGCCGGCTTTGACAAAACCTTCAGGATGCCCTCAGAATTACCGGTTCCGGATAATTTCTTTAATTGATGTGCCGGTATTAACGTTGCATCTTTTCAAAAGGATTTTGCCACCAAAGCTCAAAAACACGGAAATACACCAAATTTTTTCTTTTTCCTGAAAAACCTGAAAAAAAACGGTTGCTGATAATAGATGCAGCTACATGCTAAAAATATAAAGAATCTGTTTCCCATTTTGCCCATGGAAGATTGTTTAATTCCCTTCACTCATAACCGGGGTAAAAGGAGAAAGGGGAAAACCACATCGTAAAGCAAAGATTCCAACCGATGATAATAAGTTTTGGAATCAAGATATCCAATGACTTAATGTGCTCATTAAAAATCATTTATCTGTAAAATCAAACACCGGCAACAATTAATACAAGTGCTTTACGCAGGGGAAAAGCTTATTGAAATAAAAAACTGAATAGTTATTCTTAAAAGCTTCAGAATCGGGATTCTTCACATTGGATTATTGATGTAAGTTATAACTAATCTGCTAAATATTTCGGCGAAAAAATTCTCTTATAAATATTTCAGTGCTATTTTGAGTCTTCGTGTTTCCGTGGCCTGATAATCATCCCATCATTAAATGAATTACTCCGGTTATGGCGAGACGGATGCTCAGTTTCGGAAAAACCGGCAACGAAAATACCGCCGGTTTCTTAACTTTGTTTTTCCTGAGCCAACCATATGCCTGTTCAAGCCGTTATCGCAGCAGCCAATTACAGGGAAGAATCCCTTCCGGATGAAGTATGGATTAAGGCGGCCGTCGCGGGGGGCTTATGGGCCTCCTTCGAGATCATCATCGGCAGTTTCCTGCATAATATGCGCATTCCTTTTGCCGGGAGCATGCTGGCCGTTACCGGGATGGTGCTGATGATTGCCTTTCACCGGTTGTGGCCTGAGCGTGGATTGATCTGGCGAGCCGGCCTGATTTGCGCCCTGATGAAATCCATCTCCCCGAGTTCACTGATACTGGGGCCGATGATCGGTATCCTGACCGAAGCAATGCTGCTTGAATTATCGGTAAGGCTGCTGGGAACCAACAAAGCCGGCTATATCACCGGCGGGGTGCTTGGGGTAAGCAGTGCGATTATCCATAAAATAGCAAGCATACTGATCCTCTACGGATTCAGCCTGATTGAAGTATACCTGAACATATACCGCTTTGCCGCCCGTCAGTTCGGCGTTGAAAATCCCGATCCCTGGAAGCTGCTTGCCGCGCTGGCAGGCGTTTATATTGCAGCAGGACTGGCTGCCGGCATTCTGGGACTGTCAGTTCCGGTTCCGGAAAAAAACCTGCAGACAAATCAGTTTCCGGCAACCATTCAATCCGCAGAACAACCATTTGGCGCCACCGGACATCGTTTTTCGCTCACGCTGCTATTGTTGCACCTGTGCGCGATACCGGCGTTTATCATACTTACCGGGCAGACGGGAATAGCAACCGGGTTGGCAGCGGTGGCAATCTGGTGTCTGCTGATAAGCCGGCGATACCAACAGGTTTTCAGAAGATTCGGAAAACCGGTACTCTGGCTGCAATTTCTCATCATTACAGTTTTTGCGGCATTGTTCTGGGAGGTTGACTGCGACCGGTGGATCTGCATCAGCCGGGAGGGATTTATGGCCGGCATCGCGATGACGCTCAGGGCAATCGTGGTGATCACCGCCTTTTCGGCCATCAGCATCGAAATCAGGAATCCGGTAGTGCATGGTTTCCTGACAAAAAGAGGTATGAAAGGACCATATTTGGCGGTAACCATGGCCTTTGCGGCCCTTCCTTTTATGATTTCGCGCATGCCGGGAGCCATGCAGCTGATCAGGCATCCCGGCCTTTCGGTGAAACAGGCGCTGACTGACGCCGGAGAACTGCTTCAAAAACTGAAAACAAACGGGATTCCTTCTGCTTAGTTATTTGCAGAAAATCAAATCCCACAGACCATGCACCGCTCAACCGTCAACTGATCACCCACCGCAATAATGTGTTGGGATAGCTCACTGAGATTGCGTATTTTTGACGCATCAATCAAATATCCTGAATGCCTGAGCCTGTTTCGAGCAAGAAAAAAGCAGCAGATCCTGAACCCGCCGGGGAAATGTCGTTCTGGGGGCATCTGGATGCTTTGCGCGGCCATTTGTTCAGATCAGCCCTTGCCATCATCGTGTTGGGCATTGCCGCTTTTATCAACCGGGAGTTTATTTTCGACACACTGATCCTGGCGCCGAAGGAGCCGGAATTCATCACCAACCGCCTGCTCTGCAAACTGGCCGCCTGGGCCAATGTTCCTTCCCTTTGCCTCGACAATCTCAACCTTCAGATCATCAACATCAACCTTTCGGGGCAGTTCACCACCCACATGTATATCAGCATGTTTGCAGGGCTGATTGCTGCTGCACCTTATGTAGTCTGGGAGATCTGGCGGTTTATCAAACCCGCGCTTTACGAAAATGAACGCCGCCATTCCCGCGGAGCGGTTTGGGTAATGTCGCTGCTCTTTATGCTGGGGATCCTCTTCAGCTATTTTCTGATAGTACCACTTACCCTCAACTTCTTCGGCACTTACCAGGTGAGCGATTCCATCAACAACCAGATCGCTTTGTCGTCGTATATCAGCACGGTAGTCTCGGTTACTTTTTCGCTGGGTGTGGTTTTCGAATTGCCGGTTTTTGTCTATTTCCTGACCAAAGTTGGCATCATCACGCCTGAGTTCCTCGCCCGAAACCGCAAATACATGCTGGTAATCCTGCTCACCATTTCTGCCATCATTACCCCGCCCGACATCATCAGCCAGATACTGGTGTGTATTCCGCTCTACGGCCTCTATGAACTCAGCATCCTCACGGCAAGGCGGGTGGCTCGCAAAAGAAGGGAAGCCGAAGAATAAAACGGTGTAACCTTTACGGAGGTACTGCGTCAAACCATCGAAAATAAAAAACAAGTTATGTCAGACACAAGATTATACCGCTCCGTTCACGGAAGGGTCATCGGTGGGGTGGCCGGCGGTCTGGCCGATTTCTTCGGCATGGATCCCACTATCGTAAGGCTTATTTTTGTTCTGCTGGTAATCTTCGGCGGCAGCGGGGTGTTGCTTTACCTGATTCTCTGGATTATCCTGCCGGAGAGGAATCAGTATACGAGCTTCTATTCCGGCGCAGCACCTCCCAATCCCGCCCCGGCCGGGTCGGATACCGGAATCGGCGAAACATACGAAGGTTTTGAACAAGGCAGACCCGCTCAACCTTATTATCAGGCGGCTGACGCAACCCCGGAAATGCAGCAGCGCAAAAAAGTGGAAGGAAGCCTGATCGGCGGTGTAGTGCTGATTTTTATCGGTTCCATTTTTCTGATCGAGCGCTTTGTCCCCAGAATTGACTTCGGCGACCTGTGGCCCGTAATCCTGATTGCCATCGGGCTGGTGCTGATTGTCGGCAACCTGCCGAAAAAAGGCAATAAAAACGAAGCATCAGGTCCTGCTGATGAAAAAAACGAAAACAATCCGCAAACCTTTTAATCCATAAACCATGAGCTACCGCAAAATATTCTGGGGTGTTATCCTTGTAATCATCGGCACCCTATTCATCCTGAAGAACATAGGGATGATCTACTTTGATTGGCTGACCATCTGGAGATTATGGCCTTTGATCCTGATCCTCTGGGGCATCTCGCTGATCCCGGTGAAAGATTACCTGAAACTGATCTTCTCCGTGCTGGCCATTGCCATATCCGTGTTTCTGGTAAACCGTTACGACAGGACAGGTTATTACAGTTTCGGATGGCGTGATTCCGATCGCGAATACAGGCACAGTTGGCGTGATGACAGAAACTGGGATGACAGTGAACAAACCCAGGAACTTTATCAGGAGTTTGATTCCGCCATCAGCAGGGTTGAATTAAAACTAGAAGCTGCCGCCGGAGATTTCAGGCTGAACGACACTGCCCCTTCAGACAAACTGCTGACTTTTTTCAAACAGGGGACAGTGGGAAATTACAGCATGACCTCCCGCAACGACAGCAGCAAAATGTTTATTGAGCTGAAAATCAATGAATCCAATATCAGGTTTAAAAACAAGGGCAACCGGGTAAAACTGGGTTTGCATACGCAACCGGTATGGGATTTTGACTTCGATATCGGCGCTGCAAGCATTGATTTTGACCTGAGCGATTATAAAGTCGGTCATCTTGACCTTGACGGAGGTGCTTCGTCCATTGAACTCAAGCTGGGCGATCTGAACGACTACACCTCGGTGAGCATAGATGCAGGCGCCGCCTCCATTGATGTAAGGCTGCCCGAATCGGTGGGCGCCGAGCTGAAAACCGAAACCGCCCTTACCAGCCGCAACTTCCCGGGATTCAAAAAAATCCGCAACGGCCTCTACCGTACCGAGAACTATGAAAGCGCGGCCAAAAAGATTGACCTTGAAATTGACGCTGCCGTCTCCAGCCTGGATGTTATCAGGTATGATGCAGACGGTGAATAAGCGCTGGTGATTCAACCGGAAGCTGACTCCGTAAAAAGAGGAAAATCCGGCATTGACCGGGAACAGTACAGAATAACCCATAAAATCATAAAAAAACCGGAGAGGACACCTTCTCCGGTTTTTCTATGGCCAAAATTCCGCCAGCTTTAATCCTCAAACCCAGGGGCAATGCACTCTTTGCCAAGGAACAGGCTGAAAAGCCTGCAGAGTTCTGTAGGGGCGTCGGCATGCACCCAGTGTGAGGCCTTTTCGATGGTCTGAATCCGGGCACTGGGAAACAACTTCATAATCAGGGGTGTATCTTCCTCCACTATATAATCTGACCGCCCTCCGCGGATAAATAAGGTGGGCCCTTCATACACGTCGGAGCTCTCCACTCCTTCAAACACAAAATCCATGTTTGCGCTCAGGGCTTCGAGGTTCAGCCGCCAATCGAAGGTGGTCCGGGTCTTGCGGTAAAGGTTTTTCATCACAAACAGGCGGATGCGCTTGTTGGGGATGCTGGTTTCGAGCAGCTGCTCCACCTCCTCGCGCGAATGCACCGCATCAAAGTTCACCGCCATCATGGCGCTGATCATATCGAAATGCACGTTGCGGCCGGGATATTTGCGCGGGCTGATGTCGACCACCACCAGTTTCTCAACCATTTCGGGATGCTCCAGGGCATAAGTCATGGCTACTTTACCGCCCATGGAATGGCCTATGATCATGGGCTTCTCCAGTTTGTGTTCCCGGATAAATTCATGCAGATCGTCGGCCAGGGCATAATAGTTAAACGTCACGCTGTGAGGTGATTGCCCGTGGTTGCGCTGATCGGGGATATACACCGAAAACTTTTCGGCAAGCCGCTTCCCCAGGGTTACCCAGTTGTCGGAAATACCGAAAATGCCGTGAAGAATGATCAGCGGTTGTCCCTCTCCGTAATGGCGGTAAAAAAGTTTCATGACAGTACTTGCTTGGATATTTACAAAACCTATACCGGAAGCCAGGGTTTCAGTTCACGAAGGTAGAGTTGTATGGTGGTTTCCAGTCCGTAATAAAGAGCGTCGGCGATCAGCGCGTGGCCGATGGAGACTTCGAGGATGCCCGGAATGGTCTGCACAAAATACCGGAGGTTGTCAAGGTTCAGATCGTGACCGGCGTTCAGCCCGAGGCCCGCTTTGGTGGCGGCTTCGGCGGCCGCGGCAAAGGGCGCTATGGCGGCTTCACGGTTTTTCAGGTAGCCGGCGGCGTAAGCCTCGGTGTACAGCTCCACCCGGTCGGTACCGGTATAGGCGGCGGCTTCGGCCATGCGCGGATCGGGATCCACAAAAATGGAGGTACGGATCCCATGCTGATGAAAAGTCCGGACGATATCCGTGAGATGGTTACGGTATTTTACGGTATCCCAACCCTGATTTGAGGTAATCGCGTCGTGGGCGTCGGGCACCAGCGTCACCTGATGCGGCTTTACCTCAAGCACCAGGTCGATGAAACGCGGCTCCGGATTGCCTTCGATGTTGAACTCCGTTTTTACCAACGGTTTCAGATCACGCGCATCCTGGTAGCGGATATGGCGCTCATCGGGCCGGGGGTGCACGGTAATTCCCTGCGCACCGAAGCGTTCACAGTCCATGGCTGCCTTCAGCACATCCGGCAGATTGCCGCCCCGGGCATTGCGCAAAGTGGCAATTTTATTGATATTTACACTTAGTTTGGTCATGATTCTAATCTTTGATTTGCAAAGGTAAGGATAAACGGATAAGACAACCGGATGAAAAGGCCTGAGCAAAACTCCCGTAAAAGTTAAAAACTGCTTGTTGGTTGAAAAAGAATTTTTGCAACATTTGTATATGATATTCATGCATGAATCGTCTGCTTTTAACCATTATAATTGAGCGCCCATAAAACATCAGTTAAAAAAGACCTGAATCGACCTGTACGCAATGGTTACGCAGCAGGATTAATTGAAACAGATTACATTTTTCAATAAATATAGACCGTCTCCGGATCAGGCGTTGAAATGCGTTGAGCGGGATCAAAGGAAAATTAATCACAAACCGACAAGCATTAAATACATTAAATTTTGACAATCAACGCGTTACACAGACACCAAACAATCTTATCACTAAATTATTAAATCATGAAATCAAAATTTCAGAAAGCAGGGTTTATCCTCGCATTAGTTATGTTTTTAAGCCTGCCGGGCTTCACGCAGCTGAACGGGTTTGTATTGAATCCATCCGGCACAACCAGCGATTTTATGAAATATATTCCCAGGATAGAACAATACAACGGCACCAATTATGTAACAGGATATTTGACGCTTTCTGCATTTCAGGTTCAGCTTGGCAATATGTATGATCCCGGCATGCCTGTGCAGAAACTACAGTTGCAGGGTGGAAATATCCTGCTTTGCAAAAGTTTCAATCAGAGTTATTCGCCCGCCTTTAATCCCACCTCAAAAAACGGGGCGATCTTATTCTCAGACAATGTCACCAATACGCACAGGCACGGCAAATGGGGCATTGAATATGACAATGTTTTCAGCGCCGGCGGGCTGAATTTCTTCAATCCGGTTTCGCAACTCACCGACGAACGGATCAATTTCAACCTTTTCCTGAGCAATAGCGGCAATGTAGGCATTGGCAGCGGCGAACCGGTAGCGAAACTGCAGGTGAAAGACGGCGATATTTTTATCGAGGACATCAACCGCGGCATCATCATGAAATCGCCCGACGGCAGCTGCTGGCGGGGCGTGCTGAACAATCAGGGCCAGCTTGAATTCACGCTGCTGCCCGACTGCGCCGGTACGCTGGTTTCCTCCCGAAACATTGATTCAGCGCCGGGCTTCCGCATCAGCCCCAATCCTGCGTCGGGCTATGTGCATTTTACCTGTACTGAAGGGGATCTCAACCGGTTTGACACCTACAAAATGATAGATGCATCCGGTAAAGAGGTAAAATCAGGAATCATCCGCCAGGCATCGGAGCAAATCAGCACCCGGGACCTGAAAAGCGGTATGTACTTCCTGAATTTTCACGGGAACAACGCATTCTGGACAGAAAAACTGATTATTCAGTAATCGGGCAAGGGCTTTCGGGGGCGGCGTCGGGTATCCTTTGTCACTTTTCCCCTGGCTGGAACGGCACACGGGCCTGACTCCGGTTTGCATCAGGACTTAATCATCCCGGCTTTTCTCGTTCATTCTGCAAGCCATCAATCCTGACTTCTTTATCAGGAAATAAGTGACACCCAGGGCCACAATCAATGCGGCAATGCCCAGAATCAACTCTCCCGAAAGCTCCTCAACCTTAAGAATTACTACCTTTCTGGCCAGGGCAATGATGGCTACCAGCACCACCACTTCCACGTGCACGACATTGTCGCGCAGATAAATCTTGATGGTGTCGAGCAGTTCAATGCCGATCAGAACCAGGAGGAAAAGACCGAACAGGTCCATCAGGGCGTCCAGGTCGATCAGCATAAAATCGGACTTAATGATACTGTTTACCAGATAATATCCCAGTTCAATGGCTGCCAGCACCAGTACCCCCACCATCATAAGGATGAGAATATAAATCAATATCCTTTCAAACAAACCAAGGACTTTTTTCAGGGTTGCGTCTTTATCTGGTTGCTCTTGCTCGTTGTTCATCATCATAAAAAATCCAGTTAAATTTCTAACCATCTGTTTTTACACCGGTGATCCGGCCCGGCCATTCACGCGGCATTTCAACTTTTCCCGGTTTGATCGCGGCGTTGGTTGGCCAGGATTTCCTCGTTTTGTTTCCTTATAAATTTCAACAGTTCACCAAGGATTCCTATCATGTACGACATCACGCCCCAGAAGGCCAGTATGGCCAGCAGGATAAGGGAGGGGATATAAGTACGGCTTTTGTCGGGATGATCGGTAATCCACTGCAGGTAAATAAACCGGCCGCCCAGCACGGCGGCGGCAAGGTTGAAAATGTTGCCTATCCATAGGAAAAAGCGCCCGGGGCGGTAGAGGATAAACATCCGGATAATGGTATCGGCCGATTTATAAATATGTTCGAAAATATTCCTGAAAAGCCTCGACTCCCGGGTTTTGGGATTGACCCTGATATCCACCGACTGCACCCTGAGGTTGGAATTCCCCGCCTGTATCAGCGTTTCCATGGTATATGAGAACCGTGAGTAAATAAACATCCTGAGGCAGGCTTCGCGCGAAAAGGCCCTGAAGCCCGAAGGGGCGTCTTTTACATCCGTTTTCGAGATCTTGCGCATAATCCAGCTGCCCATCAGCTGAAGCAGCTTTTTTGCCGGGCTGAACTCCTTGTGCGCCTTGATGGGGCGGCACCCCACCACAATATCCGCCTTCCCCTCTGCAACCGGCTGCACCAGCACTCCGATGTCCTCCCCTGCATACTGATTGTCGCCGTCGGTATTCACCACGATATCCGCCCCCTGATCCAGGGCATAGCGGATCCCCTGCGAAAAGGCGAATGCCAGTCCGCGGTTGCTGCCAAGCTGCAGTACATGGTGCACTTTCAGCTCGTGGGCCACCGCCACCGTGTTGTCGGAGCTGCCGTCGTCAATCACCAGGTATTCTATCTGACTGATACCGGGCAATGATCGTGGCAGGTCGCGGATTACGCCGGGCAGGGTTTTCGCCTCATTAAAGCAGGGGATTTGTATGATGAGTTTCATAACGGCTAATTCTCCATGATTTTTTTACTATAGAAAAACTTCGCCAGCGAAAATATAACAACATTTCCAATCTGAACGAGCAGGTAGTATATTTTTGTGTGCTCCACAAGAATCGTGTACAGACCCCAGTCGAGCAAACGGAAGAAGGCAATCCCCCAGAGGAATTTGAAATAGGTTTTGATAACCGGCTCTCCGCTGCTGCCTTTGAAGACAAAAATCCTCAGCAGGATGAAATTCACGGTCACCTGAAAAAACAAGGTGATCATGTACGCCAACGGTTTCGAAAGTCCGGCCTGTTCCACCAGCAGCCAGTTGAGCGGGATAGCCACCAGAAAAGAAGGCAGCCCGGCCATGCCGAACTTGATCAGCTGCACCAGCAGGTTGCGGAATCTGTCAGAAAGCCTGATTTTTCCCATGTTGCAGTTATGTAACAAGGTCAATAACGGTGGTAGCGGTAAATACTCCCTGATTGCGGCTGATTTCCGTGCGGGGTTCGTATCCCCTGATCATTTCAAGGTCTTCGCGGTGAAAAGAATCGGCGCTGGCTACATGGCGTTTCGAGAAACGGGGCGCCTTCACCACCGTTTCACCGCCCTTCAGCCCCGAAATTGTATCAGTAATAATCACGCTGCCAGGCATTACCTGCACTTTTCTGATAAAACTGTAGCTGGGATCACTTTTTCTGAAAATCAGCAGATCCTTCAGGATGGAGATGATTTTGTGCCCCGAAAAGAAACTTACCACCCTCAGGACGAAATGTTTCAGCGGGGTGCTGGTATTTTCTCTGAACAGCACCGGGTTTCCCGAGATTTCCAGCGCTCCGGGGATGCCCGAAAAACGGTTGGAGAGGCTCCACCAGTGGGTCACAAACTGTTTCTTTCCGTTGAAGATGATCCAGCCAAAATCATTCAAATGTTTTTCTCCTTTGCGGATACTCAGGATACCGCCCTTGAGGCAGCTGACCATGATCCGGTGACCATCCACGGTCTGAAGCGCGGTTCCGCATTCGGGGAGCAGCGCATCAGCTGAAGGCTTTGCGGGCGCCACCGGATCCTTCAGCCCGGCGCGGTCGAGTTCCCGCTGCGCCCGCACCACCGAATGTCCGATGTAGTGGCTCCAGTAACGGTCGTCCACCGCCTGAAAGAAATGGCCGGGATTTTCCGTATCTGCATAAAGCACCTCCATTACCTGACTGGCGAGGAGGGCGTCCTCCGGATTTCCGGCAGACAGAAAGCGGCTGATGCCGTAAGGCACGATGTAATCGGTATTCCGCGCATTGTGCATGCCGATGGCCCCCTGATTATGGATGACCAGGGTGGCCAGAAACCTGAAAGCATTTGTTGCTGAATCCGCAAAACGCCGGTCGCCGGTATAATCGTAAAGATCCCAGAGGCAGTCGAGCGAAACGGAAAGGTAGCCGAGGTCAGGTCCGTCGTATTCGGTAAACCAGCCTTCGTCCGACTGCAGGGCAAGGGTCTGTTTCGTCAGGCGCTCAAATGTATTCTTATCAACAAGATCAGGATCAATTTTCCTGAGCGCGGCCAGTGCAGCAAGTCCGGCAATCTGCTGGTTGGCTGCTTTTGCCTCGAACCGCTGCTGCAGCTTGCGGGCGGCCTTCTTCAGTGCGTTGCGGAACGGAGCGGTATCCGGCTTCAGCGATAAAATTATCCCGGAAACGGCCAGGGTGGAGAAAGCAAGCGGCGGATAACCGTCCTCCCACGGGTAATACTCCTCGAAAGCGCCCCTGCGGCCAGCCCTCGCGGCCCAGAAGCCGGCGGAAGCACGGGCGTACTCTTTCAGTTGGTCCGATACCTCACGGTAAGCGGGCAGTTGCGCCGCCATCGCCAGAAAGAAACCTCCCTGCTGCAGGATGATGGAAGAAAAATCCCTGATCTTATAATGCCACCAGTTGCGGTCGAAACTGCCGTAGTGCTCCGTGTGGGGATCGCGGTTCAGTTGCGTGAGAATCCGTGGGTATATCCTTCCAATCAGTGGGTTAAAATCGATCATGGTTGTTTTTCCGTAATTACGACCGCATAGGACTCCAGCCCCTGCCGCTTGGTTTTCCGTGAAACCTTCTTCCATTTAAGCCTCAGCGTATTGAAAATTGGTCCGATAATCCTTTCGGGCAGCAGGTAAAGCATTAACCTGAGCAGCCGGGTTTTGCCCAGCACGAATATAGCTGAAATTACCAATTCAACCATGATTCTTTTCATACCGACGCTAGCAGGTTTGTATCCGAAATCCGGCGCCCTTCGGCCGAACATTCGCCGCATACAGTTGCGGATGTAACTGCCCCGTTTTTTAAAGTCGATCATATGGCCGTGCATGGAAGATGCGGCTTCCAGGGGCTCCGGCCGCAGTGACAAAATCCCTTTTTGCTGCAGATCTCTGAGCAGGGCCGTCATTTTTTCGTTGCGGCTTACCACTACCGAAAATCCCTGCCCCTGCGATTCAAACTCGGGCGACCAGGCATCGCCCACCGCCAGATCGGCAAACTCATTGGCAAAATCCATGCTCTGCAGGCTGGCATTCGTCACAAAAAAAGGAATCAGGAAGTTGTAATAGACCTTGGGCGATTGCAGCACTTTGCCCGAGCGGGTAATGATCTCGAGATAGCCGGGCCACTCCCCCGCCCTCCACTTCAGCGAAGTGACCGCATCATTTTTCTTCACTCCGTTGATGCGCTGAAAGGTTTCAATGGCAGCCGGATAGATGGCGGTGCCTGTGTATGGCCCCAGAATATACTTGATGCTCAGCGCGTTTGCATGTCCCTGCTGCTGCAAAACCCTGAGGGCCGCCGACTGTTCGGGCAGGCAGGTGATGGCATAGCGTTTTTGCGGATCCAGCCTGTTCAGGATATCAAGGGTTGAAACCGGCACATACACCGATTGGGAAGCCGCCTGAATTTCGGCAGTTGTTGAGGCAATCACCACCGAAGCTTTTTCAGGCTCCGGAATGCCCTGGGTAACCACCACCGCGGCATCTATTTCGCCCGATTCTAGCAGGTAACAAAGTACTGCCGTGAGCACGCCGCCCGACGAACTGTTTCTCCGTATGGTTTCATTCGTACAGTATCCCGTATAAACTTCTGAGATAATTCCGGTAAGCCAGCTTTCGGGTAACCTGCCAAAGTGCTGCCGGTAGAGTCCGGGATAGTCGATCCGGTGACCGGCGCAACACTGCCTGATCAGTTCCGGAATTTCATGGTCAACGGGGATTACCGGGCGGGGGCCTTTGGGGGTGGCGCGCATAGCGGATTTCTGCGAGGCATCCAGCCCGGCGCAGAGGCCGCAGCCGGTACAGGTGCCGCCCGCCACCACCTGATCCAGAAATTCTTTGATTGTTGCAGACATCTCCGGACTAGTTTTTGGGAACAATGATGCCGGCGCTGATCTGCTCTTCCATCCGGATGCCGGCCTGCTTGCCGAGGTATGTTTCAATGCTGAGGTTCTCCTCCGCGGCTTTAGCCGTCCAATCCTGCTGTTTCAGGCTGTCACTTATATACTCCTGAAGCAGATCCAGTTTTAGCCTTTGTAAAATCTCCTCCCTGGAAAGTTTCCCGGTATAAAGGGGATCGATCACAGGCGTGGGGTATTTGCCCAATTTGGCACTCTCATAATCGGGATATGATAGCAGGTATTTCAGCCGGGGCGAGGGATTTTCGCGCAAAAAGGAATCCCAGTAAGCCTCTTTGGTCATGGATATATAATGAATGGCCCCTGACAGATACTGCCTGATCTGAAACATGTTGTGAACAACAAACACAGCGGTTATTAAAATCCCCAGAATCAGACTCAGAATCTCCTTACGTCTGAAAATACCTGAAAATGCAGCAGCCAGGGGAATAACCATAATGCTGTAGGATGCAATGTACGCGCGTAATCCATAGCTTCCTCCGTACCAGGTGAGGCACCAGGATGAAATGATCCACAGGTTGATGAGAAAGTAAATAAAAACAGGCCAGAAATAAGCACGGTATTTCCGATAAAGTACAATAAAGCCGGGTAGCAGCAACAACATTAGCGGAGTGTACAACAACCATCCTTTCCGGTAGCTGAAAAACGAAAGAAAAATCTGAGGATTGTCGAAAAAGAATCTGAAACCCAAATCCTTATATGGATTGTAAAAATAAAAGCCGGTATAATGCTTCCAATATAAAAACTGTGGCACCCAAACCAGAAAGGTAAAAAAGATTATCGCCAGGATCAGATGCCACTTATTGAGGAAAAGCAGTACGTTGTTTTTCAATGCCTGGAATGAGTCTACCTTCCAAAGCATGAAAATCAGGGCAAACACCACATCGGTAGGCCGGATCAGCGAAATGATTCCGGTCAGCAATCCAAGTCCGATAGAACTCCATATTCCAGGCCTTTCATGCCACTTCATGGTAAGGTATAAAAAGTAAACACCAAAGGAAAAATTAAAGGCATGTGTCATGCCCGGCTCGTAAATAATATAGTAAAGCAGATTGGTTGCCAAAATCACCGCCAAAAGGGCAACAGCCGTTACCTTGTCACTGAATATCTTGATCAGCACCCTCCGTAGCAGAAACATGGCAAGTATCACATAAAACAAACATGCCAGAATGATTGCGATACGATAAGGTTGTGAAAAGCCTGTTGCGGGATAGCCCATCCACTTCAGGGGATAATGAACTGCAAAAAAGAAAGGAGAATAAGTCATTGCCATTCCCATTGTGTATGGATTGATATGGTTACCGTTTTCAACGGGGATGGAATAGATATAATCCTTAACAATCGGGTGACTCACTGCATCAAAACGATAATCGAGCTGATCAAATATAAAGTAAAGTGGAAGATATGCATAGTAATTCCCTACATCACTCTGTATAATCCTGTTAGGTTTCTCATAAAATTTCGTACTCAGTATCTGTGTTACAATAATACTCATTATGATCACAATGGCCAGATTACTCCAGCTGATCCAACTTCTCATCTTATTCATTCAAGATTGGTTT